>CAMUBZ010000015.1 GCA_947087275.1 uncultured Candidatus Saccharibacteria bacterium | reverse complement strand
ATTATACCATGATTCAAATTGTCAGGGGACTATAACAAGACACTAGTATCATCAAAACTAAGCGCGACTTGTAGTTTGCCTACGCCGCTACTTGACATAACTCCTCCCAACATGAGACAATGCTAGTAATATGATTCCTAACATTGTAGCGACGGAACACGCTCGAGCCACTGCTCGTAAGATAGCCAATTTGCATGCGCTAGCAGATATGTCTAAGCATGGAGATACACACGTTATGATATCTAAAGAAGATCTCGAGGAGGCCGCCAAGCACAAAAAGGATGATGATCTGATTACTTTTACAATCGTGCTTTAAAAATAGCCCATTGCGCTTTTCTCTTTACTTCTTTGACACCCTCTTTGAGAATTTTCATCATCAACTTACTAACAGTAGTCAGTCTTTGGGTCGGAACGTCAGTGCGCCGCCCTGGAATTACACCATGGCTCAAATCGCTATGGGGCTGTATTCATGTGACACCAACGGTTCTTTTGCCGTAACGAAACTACGAAATATTTGAGGCATGTGCAAATACTGCAAGATGTGGTATTCTTAATTACAAGAAGTAATATGAGTATAAGGAAGATTGAGCTATTCTTGCCAAAAGGCGATCCTACGGGTTGCATTGTCTGTGATGTTGCGAACTGGGACGGCAAAGTATTTAAGATTGCTAAAAATCAATTGCGAGAATATAAAGAAAGAGCTGACCTACAATATACTGGCGTATATATCCTGGTTGGGGAAGATGATACAGAGATCTATATCGGGGAAGCAGAGAACTTATATGCTCGGCTTATGCAACACGTCAAAGAAGATTTTTGGAATACATGTGTTGCATTTGTCAAAAAGGAAAATGCTTTTAATAAAGCGCATGTCAAATATCTGGAAAATCATTTATACAATCTAGCAAAAGAAGCGGATCGCTGCATCGTTATCAATAGCTGTACGCCAACAAAATCAAGTCTCTCTGAGGCAGACGAAGCTGCGCTAGATGATTTTGCACAGAAAGCAGTCAGTGTTATGGGCGCTCTTGGATACAAGATCTTTGCTCCTCTCATTGACGACAATTTCCCTAATTTAGAACGTTTTACGATACTATTACCAAAATCGTACAGTGGCTTAACGGCTAATGGCATCGTTACTAACGAAGGTTTTGTCGTGCTGAAGGGGTCCAGCAGTGTAGATAGTTTTAGCGACAAGAGTTCCGATTCGCTGCGCAAAAAATGGAATGAACTGCACAATAATGGTCTCATCACGGATAATATTTTTACTAAAAACTACTTAGCCTCGTCACCATCAACGGCAGCAGCAATGGTGCTGGGCCGCAACGCTAACGGTTTAACGGAGTGGAAGACAAAAGATAAGAAAACCCTTAAAAACTTTCTAAAGATAAAATAATAAATCATTTTTTTGTCAATGGTATACCCGACAGGGTTCGAACCTGCGACCTTCTGTTCCGAAGACAGACGCTCTAATCCGCTGAGCTACGGGTACCATATAATTATACCATAAAACTAGTCATCATCTAAGTACGCGTAGCCATCTTCTTCAAAGTCATCTTCTGAATCTTCGGATTCGTCATCCTCATTGCGGCTCCATTCCACATCAAATTCCCCACACCACTGGCACTCGCCACTCCAGGCGTCCCACTCCGCATCCGTGCTATGTCCACCGCAATATGGACAATCTCCGTTGATACTCATATCTTAATTATATCGTATAATATAACCATGCACCACTCCCGCAAAACCCTCATCATCACTCTCCTCTCCCTCCTTCTCTCCATCGTTTTGGGCATCCTTTCGCATGACGTCGTCCTCGGTGGCACGATTCTTTTCACTAGTCTCACTTCAGCTTATTTCGCCACGCAAGGCCGCCGTATCCAATACATCCTTGGCATCATCAACTATGCTCTCATGGGCTACGCCGCCTTCCAAAACCAGCTCTTTGGCTCGGCTAGCTTTTACATTCTCACCGGCGTCCCGCTTTCGCTTTGGGGCTTCTGGCAGTGGGGCAAACATTCTGACGCTTCAGGCGAGGTCAAACGCCGCAAATTCACCTTCAAAACTTCCATTATCGTCGTTGTCGGTTGCATTATCGGTAGCCTTGGCGTCGGCTATCTTCTCAGCCTTATTCCAAGCCAACGTCTGAGTTGGCTTGACGCCGCTTCCAACTGCGTCAACCTTTGTGGTATTATCCTGATGACCATGCGCTACGCCGAGTCTTGGTGGATTTGGCTTATCAACAACACCCTCGATCTTTCTATCTGGACGATTATTCTGCTTGGTGGCACCAGCGCCGAGGCGCCTATGATGTTTACCTCCAGCGTCGCCTATTTTCTCATCAACATCTATGGCGCTGCCAAATGGTGGCGCGAAAGCAAAGTTCAACGCAAGGCTCCATCCTAGTCCACTCGCATCACATTCACATATACCATCTTTCGCACATAAGCCTCCAACTTTTCTTCCGCACATTTTTCGTATTGCACCAAACTGGCGATCAGTGCAATTTGCTGCATCACATAAATATCATAGGTCTTCTGTGTGATCCCTTTCGCCAGTATTGGCTGTAGCTCAGCAAAAATTTCTTTTAGTAACCAAAAATTCGCATTCAGTACCGTAGCCTCAAAATACCCTCGTTCTTTGCGCACGAACTTCAACAATAAAGTAAAAATCACTTCTTTGCGCAGCCGAGCCTTGGGCAAACTATTCAGGAATCGCATTTTTAGCCTCAGTTCGTATTGCTGCACAATATTCCCAGAGCCAAAATGTGCATAAAACGTCGTTCTCGAAATCCCGATCATTTTGCAAATTTCTGTTGGAGAAATATCTCGTCGCCGTTCGCCGAGCATTCTTTGCAAAACTTCATATATTTTTTGTTCACAGCGCAGGAAGCGCGCATCATTAGTATTGAGCGTGGCTTGTGTAATAAAAATCCTCGTTTGCCCCCGGAAAAAGTCCTTGGGCCTCAAACCGAAGTATTTTATATCAAATTACACCCTATTCTCTCATTATATCACAGATTGCATCAAAAGTCAATAGAAAATTGCAGTTTTATGCAAAAAATATCAAAAATTGTTATAATTATAGTTAAATATTGGAGGATTTTTGATGAACCACGACCTAACCTGCCCGCACTGCCACAAAGTTTTTTCGGTGGACGAAAGTGAATATGCCAGCCTGCTTAATCAAATCAGCAAGCAAGAAATCGAGCAAGAAGTCCACGAAAAACTTGCTGCAGCTGAGCGCGAAAAACAAAACGAAATCAAGTTAGCTGAAACCAAAGCGCGAGAAACCTTGCAAAAGCAACTTGCCGAGCGCGATGCTGAACTTGCCAAAATCCAATCCGAAAATGAGGCCGAAATCGTCAAACTCAAATCTCAGGCCAACCAAAAAATCTCCGAGCTCAAAGTTCAAAATTCGACCGAACTTGCTAAGTTACAGGCGCAAACCACCGAAACCATTGCGAAACTGGAATCACAAATTGCTAGTTCCAAGACCGAGCAAGAATTAGCTGTTACTAAGGCCGTCACTGCCGTAGAAAAAGAGCGCGACGAACTCAAAAGCAAGTTAGATAACAAAGAAACCGAGCAAAAACTCCAAATCACCTCGCTCAAAGAACAGCATGATGCCGAGTTGCGCAGCAAGGATGAAATGATTGCTTATTACAAAGACATGAAGGCCAAGATGTCCACCAAAATGATTGGCGAAAGTTTGGAGCAACACTGTGAAACCGAGTTTAACAAACTTCGCCCTACGGCTTTCCAGCGCGCTTATTTTGAAAAGGATAATGCTGTCTCCAAGACTACTGGCAGCAAGGGCGATTACATTTATCGTGAGACCGACGAGCACGGCAACGAAATTATCTCCATCATGTTTGAGATGAAAAATGAAAACGAAACTACCGCTACTAAGCACAAAAACGAACACTTTTTCAAGGAACTCGACAAAGACCGTCGCGAGAAAAATTGTGAGTACGCTGTGCTGGTTTCGTTGCTTGAAGCCGACAACGAACTGTACAACCAGGGAATTGTGGATGTTTCTTTTCAGTCCGGTTTTGACAAAATGTATGTGATTCGTCCGCAATTTTTCATCACAATGATTACGCTTTTGCGCAACGCTGCACTGAACTCCCTACAATACAAGGCCGAGTTAGCATTGGTGCGCGAACAAAATATCGATATCACGCATTTTGAAGATAAAATCAATGCCTTCAAAGATGGCTTCGCTCGTAATTATGAATTGGCGTCCCGCAAATTTCAATCGGCCATTGAAGAAATCGACAAAACTATCGAACACCTGCAAAAGACCAAAGAGAATCTTTTACGCTCAGAAGATAATTTGCGTCTTGCCAACAAGAAAGCTGATGACCTCACCATTAAAAAACTCACCCGTGGTAACCCTACCATGACCGCAAAATTCGCCGAACTCAAATCGGACGTGCTATAATATATCCATAAGCATAAAGTGGGCACAATCATAAACAATGGACGAATCTGAAATCCAGCGCAAACGGCGCGAAAATGAAGAACAGGCCACCCGGAGCCGGGCACGCATTCTTGGCTTGCCATACCTTGACACGCGCGAGTTTGAGAATACTATTCCGCTTGTCCCAGACGTCCTTGATGTCAAAACCATGCGCAAGAACTTCATGATCCCGCTACAAAAGGGAAACGAAGAAACGCCTTTCCGTTTTATGGTGACCAGCCAGACTCCCAATAGCTTGCTTCCAGACATGCGCCGGCAATACTCTGAAGACGGCAAGCACGTCGGCTTTTTCCTCATCTCCAATTCTGCCTTTCAGACCTTCATAACCCGCTACGACCCGCCCCAGCAGGTCCACTATGACGACATCAAAATTGCCCAAGAAGGCGATTCTGAGACAATTGCCGAAGTTAGTCGCACGCTTAACCAGGTTTCTTCCGAAAAAGTTTTTGACTTCCTCGTCGATCAGGCCGATAAACTCGGCGCTTCCGACATCCACATCGAAAACTTGCGCGACGAAATTCGCATTCGTATGCGTGTCGACGGCATGCTCCATCCTGTAGCCCAAATCGACAAAGATCGTTATCGCGTTATTATGGGCGAACTTTCTTCCCGCGCCGACATCTCTGCCGCTTCTACCAAACCACAATCCGGTCACATGCAACAAGATATTTACCGTGACGGTTCTTCACACCTACTGAACATCCGTGTCGAAACCGTGCCAACTATGTATGGTCAAGACGCCGTACTCCGTCTCTTCAACTTTGACGAAAGTCTGCTCAACCTCAACCTACTCGGCCTTTCCGACATTGAACTTGAGACGATTCAAGAAATCATTTCTCACCCGCGCGGTCTCGTGCTAATGGTCGGTCCTACTGGTTCTGGTAAATCCACCACGCTCTACTCGATTCTCAATGCTCTCAATACCTCCGAACGCAAGATTATCACTCTGGAAGACCCAATCGAATACGGCATCACTGGTATCACACAAATTCCAATTCACACCAATGATGGTGGTTCCTTTGCCGAAGGTCTGCGCTCGGTGCTTCGTCTTGACCCTGACGTCGTGATGGTAGGTGAGATTCGTGACGCTGACACGGCGCGTACCGCGATCCAGGCCTCCATTACGGGTCACCTTGTGCTTTCGTCTTTCCATGCCAATTCCACATCGGCAGCTTTTGCGCGTATGATTGACCTCATCGGCACTAATCCGATTTTTGCTAGTTCGATTCGTTTACTCATGGCACAGCGCCTCGTGCGTAAACTCGCCGACAATAAGGAACCCTACAAGCCGGATGCTTCCACTGCTAGCTATATTCGCGACGTACTCTATGGCGTTGATGTGGAACTTGATGATATCACGCTCTATCGTCCAGTCGAAAGCGAGGAAGTTCCATTTGGCTATAAAGGCCGCACCGTGCTCATGGAACAACTTGTGGTTTCTGATGATATTCAGGCTTATCTACGTGGCGACGTCAAAGACGTTAATACGCGCGCCATCGAAGATACTGCTCGCGCCCACGGCATGCTGACCTTAGAGCAAAAGGGAATTTTGGCGGCACTACGTGGAGAAACCACACTCGAAGAAGTCTCTCGCGTGATTTAGTTATTGACAAAATGCTTGTGTTATGCTACAATGAGAGTAATGGCTCCTAGAGCCCGAGTTTCTCGTGTGTTATAATAGTTATATGGAAAGATTTCTTGACTATTTTACGCCCAGCCACTATAGCCTTGAAGAATGCTTGTGGCGCGATACCGAACAATTCAAAGGCAAAGTAGAAGTTTCCGGTTCACTACATGGTGATAGCATCAAACTACATGCCGTTGGCCTTAAAATTGAAAAAGTTGAATGGCGCCCATACATCGCAGATTACGAAGATCCATCGGCGGAATACGGTTATATGGCTTGCGATTTTGCATATAATGATGGCGCTATCGTAATTCCAGTTACAACGGAAATGCGCTCCATTCTTGATGAATGTCAAGACGATAATCGGCTCATTATCAAAGTCAATTTTAGTGGCAAACTTAGTCATAGCATGCAGGGTTGTTATCTTTCCACTTACGACTTCAATAGTAAAGAACAGCGCCTTGTCGCTACACAATTTGAATCACATTATGCGCGCGAGGCTTTTCCGTGCATCGACGAGCCGGCCGCCAAAGCCAAGTTTAGTCTGCGTCTCATTGTGCCAGATTATAATCCAGCCCATGATGTAGTTTTGGCTAATACTCCAGTTATCCAACAAACTAATGGGAGTTTTGAGTTTGCTACTACGCCACGCATGTCGACTTACCTTTTGGCTTGGGTGGTGGGTCCTTTGCAAAGTGTTTCCACGGTCAATAAAAATGGTGTCAAAGTCAGTTCATATTGTGCGCTCAATCAACCCGTCGAATCTCTACTTTTTGCCAACGACACCGCTGCTCGTGCGCTTGAGTATTATGACGAGAAGTTTCAAGAAAAGTACCCACTTGCCAAACTCGACCAAGTTGCTTTGCCCGACTTTGAAGCTGGCGCCATGGAAAACTGGGGCTTGGTAACCTACCGCGAATCCATGATGCTGGCCGACAAAACTGCTACGGTCGAAACTAAACAAAGCATTGCCCTCACTGTCACGCACGAACTTTCACATCAGTGGTTTGGTAATCTCGTCACTATGCAGTGGTGGGATGACCTTTGGCTCAACGAATCCTTTGCCAGCGTGATCGAATATTTTGCTACCAACGCCCTTTATCCTGATTTCAATATTTGGCAAGATTTCTTCACTGGCTACTGTTTTGCTGCTCTCAAGCGTGATTGTTTACCCGGCGTGCAGTCAGTGCAACAAGCCGTCCATCATCCGGCAGAAATTGCCACCTTGTTTGATAGTGCAATTGTTTATGCCAAAGGTGCACACCTGATTTTTATGCTGATTCGCCTGATGGGAGAGGATAAATTCGACCAAGGCATCCGTGATTATTTTGATCAGCACAAATACGGCAATACTGTCGGTGACGATTTGTGGCACTCTTTGCAACCTTATGCCGATTTTGATATCAAGGATTTTATGCACGCTTGGATTACGCAACCGGGTTACCCAGTTTTGCATAAGCAAGGGAACGATTGGCAGCAACACCGTTTTCTCATTACTGGCGGTACTGACGACACCGTTTGGCCTTTACCCGAAGTCACCGATGATATGTCTGGACATTATCTTATCAACTTAGACGACGCAGATTTCCGCGTCAAAATTGCTAATTTCAAACAGCTGAGTAGCGAGCAAAAACTACGCCTCCTGATTGATCGCGAGTTACTCGCCAAAACTCCCGACGTTGCTTCCAACTCGCTCTTTGATTTGTTGCCAGAGTTTATTCATGATACCTCGGCAGCAGTGTGGAATATTCTGGCAATGTTGATTTCCGACCTCAAACTTTTTTGCCCGGCCAGTTCTCCCGCGGAAGTAAATTACAAAACCTATCTCCGCCAACTCCTGCAAAAGCAATTTGATAATATTGATTTTTCTAAGTTAAACGATGTAGATTCAACCACACAAAGAGATATCTTGCTTGGCATCGCCCATTATAGTGAGTATGAACCTACCCTGCGTCATCTTGCGAGCCTTTATCAAGACGATTTCAGTAAACTTGACCCAGAATTACGCGCGCCGATTCTTGCCGCCAAGTTATACTTTGACGAAGACAAAGTCTTTGAGCCGTGGTTAGAACGCTATGCTATCGAAACTGACCCCGAAATTAAAGACGATATATTATATACTCTCACTGACGTCACCAAACAACCCGCGCATCTCAAGCGTTTGTTGGCGCTCCTTGAGCAACCTGCAATCGTGCGCCCACAAAATCATATTTTTCTCTTTGTTCACCTCATGCGCAATGCTCGCACTCGCGACCAAGCATTAGAATGGCTAGTTACACATTGGGATGATGTCGAGCAGCTCACTGGCGAAAAGTCGATTGAGGACTATCCGCGTTATGCCGCGGGCACCATCCGTACAGAAGATGAGGCCAAAAAATTCTACACTTTCTTCAACAAAAAATCTGACGACCCCATTCTCAGCCGTACTCTCAAAATTGCCCATACCGATATCGACGCCCGCTTGGCCTTGATTGCTAAAGATTCTGCCGGCGTCCAAGCAAAACTTCAAGAATTGGTGAAAGGAGAATAATATATATGGCTATTATTGTTGGCGGTGTAGTTGAAAAAGACGGAAAGTATCTCTTGGTACAAGAATCAAAACAAAAATGCTATGGTAAATGGAATTTGCCGGCCGGGCATCTTGATGCAAATGAAATAATTTCTGAAGGTGCGATACGTGAAATTAAGGAAGAGACAAATTGTGACGTTGAGCTTACTGGAATCTGTAGCATCACGAGTCAACGCCGGGATGAGCCTTCTGTATATTTTGTTTTTGCGACCAAACTCTTGACATGCGATGTCAAGCCTCAAGAAGGTGAAATTCTTGAGGCTAAATGGTTTACATATGAAGAGGCGCTCGCCTTGGGCGATCAACTTCGGGCGCCAGAATGGATTATTCATACGCTAACTATGCATCATGATGGTAAGATTATGCCTTTAGACACAATCAATGTTATCGAAAGGAAACTATAGCATGCAAAATCACATCATCGGCGGCGCAATCATCGAACGTGACGGCAAATATCTTATGGTGCAAGAAGCCGAAAACCACGTTGATAATTGTAAAGGCAAGTGGGGCGCACCCGGTGGACACGTCGATCTGGGCGAGACTATCATCGAAGGTGCTATTCGTGAGGTTAAAGAAGAAACTGGGTGTGATGTTGAACTTACGAAAATTTGCCAAATTGGCACCATGGGCGACCCAGCCAGTACTTTCCTTGTCGTCGTATTTGCAGCCAAAATTGTTAATGACGTAGAGAACTTTACTTCGCCCGAGATTTCCACCACGCGCTGGTTTACCTACGAAGAACTTTGCACCATGCAGTCCGAACTCCGTTCACCCGAACTTGTCCTTGGCTCGATTCACAACTTACGTTCTGGCATCACGGCCCCACTCGATTTAATCAAAATTTACCCACCAATAAATTAAGGAGAAAATTACCATGAAACTCTTTCTATCCAGCCAAGATTTAGGCGATTTCGCCGAAGATTTGCGCGAACTTGTTGGTGAGAACCGCAAAACTTTGCTTATCGCCAATGCACGCGACTATGCAGATTCAAAGACAAAAGCAGAAGTCGTTGCGCGCAAACTCACCATGATGAAGGATGCCGGATTTGATGCAATTGAACTTGATTTGCGTCAATATTTTTCTAAGGATCCAACGGAGTTATTTCAATTTGTGTCGGATTATAACCCAGGGTTAATTTGCTGTACCGGTGGTAGTGTATTTCTCTTAGGTACGGCTATGGCGATTAGTGGTATGGACGATATTATTCGTCGGCTTTTGGAAGAAGATACTGTTGTGTATGCCGGATATAGTGCAGGCGCAATGGTTGCATCAAAAGATATCGAAAACTATGAACGGGACGACCTCAGAATTGAAACCATCCAAGAATATTATGGTACGCCCGCTATCACGGACGGGCTAGGTCTCATTGAAGAATATATTATTCCTCACGCCGACCAGAAAGCATATAGTAAGGAAACTCAGTTTTATAAAGATCACCTTACTCAGATGGGCGTAGAAACGATTGTTCTTAACAACCAGGATGCCTACATAGTCAACGGTAATCACAAAGTTATTAAGCGAGCGTCTTAAAATGCAAAGCCAAACCGGGGAACTAACTTATCAAAAAGTCGATGTGACTAACTTGAATATCGCTTTAGCAATCATACGCCGTATTTGGCCCAACGAAGAACCTGATGCAGATTATCTTGCCAAGCCGTTGCAGCCAAAAGATGTTGGTAATATTTCTTGGCTAGTTTACCATAACGATAATTTAGTTGGTTTGACCGGAGTTTTTACTTTTGACTCCGATGAACCAGGTTACGATCAGGGCGAAAGTCTCTGGATGGATTGGTTTGCCATTTTGCCAGAGTTCCGTCGTCAGCATTTTGGTCGGCAAGTGCTGCTTGACACCATCAACTACGCTAAGCGACTACAACAATATAAATATTTCCGCATCGACACGACCTATTTTCCCGGTCGTCCGGCCGTATCATTATATGACCAGGCCATGCCTTTGCGTGAAGAATATACCGCCGAGGATACTCCAGACAAAAAGCAACATTATTTAATATATAGCTGTAGCTTGGACGGATCGCCGATTAAACCATGGAATAATCGTTTTCTCGCAATTGGCGATACTGCTGAGGGCGACGTCATAATCTAAACATCACTAATT
Source organism: uncultured Candidatus Saccharibacteria bacterium (assembly GCA_947087275.1). Classification (GTDB taxonomy): domain Bacteria; phylum Patescibacteriota; class Saccharimonadia; order Saccharimonadales; family Saccharimonadaceae; genus Nanosyncoccus. The sequence continues at coordinate 1,102 of CAMUBZ010000015.1, read as the reverse complement.
TTTGTCACCCTATAATTATGTAACCCAGATAACCGACCTAAAATATCATAATCGATTTTTGGCTCTAATTGCTGACGGTCAAACATATCTTTATCGCGCCTCATAGTTGCCTTATTTTTATAAATTGTCTCCTTGCGCACTGTTTTTAGCGGTATACCATGAAACAGAATTGGCCGTGTATTATATTGCAAGTCAAAGAATTGAATAGGGAGTGTTCTCTCTAGCTTTTTCTGAACACGATTTTCCTGATAATATTCAACAATGGTGTAAGTTTCTCGATCACGATAGAATAAGAAAAACCCAATATGAAAGTTAGACGCCCGGTGTCGCGCATATACTTCATGCTCACCATCCGTATAACCTAAAGAATTAAGCACTTTTGTACTTGTTGTGCGGTTGTCGTAAAAATCAAAGTCCATGTCGTTAAAGATAGCCGGCAACTTATTAACATCGTTTTCATTAACTAATATGTCAAGATCGTCGTGCTTGCGCAAAAAGGGAAGGTTAGCGTCAAGATATGCCCCTACTGCCCCAACGACATAATAGTCTACGCCTGCCGCGTTTAGTTTGGCGCAAATTTCTTCCAATATCTTACTTACCAGCATCCTCTTTATTTTAACACATCTCATATATGAGATGTAGCAACTGATAGGCCTGTTTGACAAAAACAAACATTTTAGCCATAAAAACTATTGACTTTTTCACAAAAGTGTGCTACAATGAAGGTATAGAGTGCACAAAAATAAACATTTAACACTCTTGTGATGCGAAATTTTGCCCTTGTTATGTAGGCTTCGCCCAAAAAAGTCGAAAAATCTTCAAAAAAAGTGTTGACTTTGTAAAATAGGTGCGATATACTGAGTAACAGTTAAACACGTTGCGAAGAGCAACCTCTGTATTAAGATAGAAATCATGCGAGGTAATCTATCTGGCTTTCTCCAAAAAGAAGACCAAGGTTGCTTTGCGCCAAAATTTCGATTAACAATTTGAGACAACGATGAAAAGATTTTTCAGAAATGAAGAATCTAATTGTAAGACGACATTAGCAGTCGAACTTCGATTGCTAGTTAAGTCAATGCATAAAAAGGTACATAAGGGCACT
>CAMUBZ010000014.1 GCA_947087275.1 uncultured Candidatus Saccharibacteria bacterium | reverse complement strand
AGGTGGTAGTGGCGATTTTAAGCTGTGCTAGTTCGAGTCTAGTCAGGTGCACCAAGCAATGATATGGAAATAACACCTTCTAGGTGTTATTTTGGTTTGAAGATGTTAGAATGAGGATATGGATTTTGTCCACGGGGACTAAGGGCAGCCAGAGTTCACTCCTCCGCTAGCCGGCAGTCCTCCTACTAAAGATCGTGAAGTTCCCCTCTCAGTGTCTCAGAGGAATGCTGGAGGTTAGACGCCCGGCAACTACGGTTGCCACTCAGAAAGCGAACTTCTAGACCTGCACCTAGTTACGATAGTTGCATGGGTGATTTTCTTCGGGGCTATTTGATTAGGCTTTTGAGGGGTAACGTTCGTGCGCAGCGGGAACCTCAACCCGGCGGACGGTAAGTCTTGGAACGCTGGCATCAACGGCTACTGGTGGTCGTCGCGTGGCTCTAGTACGCGATATGACGGCGTGGCTACGCCTAGCGCTTACAACCTCAACTTTAATGCTACTGGCGTGGACCCGTCGAATGGCCCGAATAACCGTTACAACGGTTTCTCCCTCCGCTGCCTTTTTGACGCCGCGGTTCGGTGCCGATCTTTTTAGGAATGTAAGATTGCAAAATACCCCCTATATAGGGGGTATTCGCGCTTTTGTCATATCAAAGTCGAATCAGGCCAACAATGCTTTAGTAAAATTTTGACTATCGAAGTCCTTATTCTCAACTTTAAAACACCGCAGCCACACCTTCAGATAATCAGGGTGAGTTTTCAGATATTCGTATTCCCAGACGTGCAATACTTCGGGACGCGACATTCCGAAACCACTACCACAACCATTACAATATTCACCACTATGGAAAGGCTCATCGGCACAAACTGAAACGCAGCCGTCATGATGACGATAACCATTAATGACTTTACCTGATACAAAAAGGTTGGCCTTGTTGGGAAGAACGGTGTCAAACTCAGAAGTGAAGAACATTACCGGGTCGTCGATATTAAACCAGTCATGCGGACGATGATAGGCAAAATATGGCTTATCATCAGCCCTAACCATCACTTCTGCCAAATAACTTGCATATGTTCCAGCCTGCTGTTTACGACTAACAAGGTTAGCCTTGCGGACTTTGAGATGCTCAACACAGGTATCCAACAGTTCCTGTGTGCCATTTGCCAATGCACAAGGAGTGTTGAAGCGAAACTTATCATTACCTCCCCAAGTCTCGCCGTTGCCAAGTTGGCGCGGAATAAGCGGGCAGCAGGTTGTAATGTGATAACCATAACGACAAGTACCGCCACCGCAATGTTCGCACCAGCCACAGACATTAAATGTCGTGGCACCGGGCTCACGGTTGATAGAGTCGGCATCCAGGGGTTCAGGATCGTTCCCCCAACTATTGGCCATAACGCCGATGCTCGGGAACTCCGGATTTTCATATTTGGTCGCCATAGCCTTAATGTCTTCGGGAGTCTTACCAGCCAACAGGTCAATGTCGGCTTGTGCCTCCTTTACCTGTTTCGCCAGACTGCGTTCTTGGCCTCGCCAATACTGCTTGAGGTATTCAATGTTACGTTTGCCGATAAAGACCAAATCTTCTTCGGTAGGAACATAGATACCGTGCCAATATTCGGGGATGAGTGCCTGCGGGTTAATTTTGTTTTGATTTGCCATAATACAAATCTCCTTTCTTTTGGTGGGGTTCATAGCGAACCTGTCAACAATGAGATTTTGCTGCTTAGCAGCACACAACACACAACAAATTATGTATTCTATGCCACCAAGCAGGCAGTTACGGCGTTCAAAAGCGCTGGTAACGTACCAGACCTATAATGTAGAGAAGTATTTTTCGCAAGAAAAATACCCTGTATACAGGGTATTTTTCGCAAGAAAAATACCCTGTATACAGGGCTTCGCCTGTACAATGGTCTCATAATGACAGCTAATAATCTATCATTATGAGACCATTGTAGCACACATTATCGTTTTTGTCAATAGTAATAATATTTATTATACAGAAGGTAAAAGTATACAAAACCACGAGGTTCTTTTTAGCAACAAAATCCCCACCCCTGCAAATCCAGAGGTGGGGATTCGTACCTAAATATATTCTAGTGCGTGCTTACCTTAAGCAGCCTTTTTCTTCAAAGTCAAGAAACCGTTGCGTGGGTTCTCGTTTACTTCACGGTCAGCAGGCAAGTCGCATGGGGTACCCTTGCTACCTTCAGCGGTCTTGGTGAAGAAATAAATAGTCTGTGGTTTGCCACCACGCAAAGTAACTTCTTTCTTGTGCAGATAGTAGGTAACGCCTTTACTGTTGGTATGTTCGTAGGCCATGAGGTCCCTCCTTAAGTTATTATATCTCTATCTTATGCTAACTTTAGAGGAGCGTCAAGGGTTTTTCTCTGAAAACCCCTAAAATCATAACCAATTTTAGTTTTTGCCTAAGAATAAGAGGAAAATCTGTAAAACGCACCAGATAACCAAACGGATGGCTACAATTGCCGCAATAATGACACAAGCCAAGATAGCCCAGCCAGCCCACGAGGGCGCCCAAATGGGTGAAGCATAGTTATAGCGGAAGAGTTCGGTGGACGGAATATCAGCGGTAAGCTGCGAGTTGAGTTCTTCGGAAGCAGGGTACTTGTCGAGTTCGGTCGTCCAACAATTGAGGTAACCTGGGCTATTCCAGGCCCAGCCGTTAGCAATAGCCTGCGGGCGGCAAATCGCCGAAACCGCAGCATAAATATTGCCGTTGGGGTTACTATCGTCGGCGAGCTTATTCTCGGCCTCGGCGATGGCCACATTAGCCGCACGGAGATATTGCCCTTCCAGATAGAATGGACCAGTGCCAAAAATAATGTGCTGAACGCCATTACGCTCGGCCAGATTGACCACCACATGTGTGAAGGTAAACTCCTGCAGAGCAAGCAATTTTTCTTGCAAGATAGTTTCGTCGCCCAGCTCATCAGCTTTGAGGACTTCATCACGCAGTTCGGCCATGCGCAAATGGTCGAGGCGTAAAAGCGTAGCTGTAACAAATAAAAGTGGAATGAGGATCAAAATCAGTTGCCAATTTTGCACGGCGCCAAAACTGCGCAACAGCCGGCGAACATGATTTGATTTTTTACCACCCATATTGCTCCTATTATAGCATACATCTTGTGCTATAATAAGCCTATGAAGATTTATATATCTGGTATTTCTGGGACTGGCATGGGTCCGCTGGCGCTGATGGCGCAGGGCGCGGGCATGACGGTGTTTGGCTCGGATTTGGCAGGTGGGGCTGTGACCAATGAGCTGGTGAATCACGGGATTCAGATTTGTCTGGGCACGCAAGATGGTGAGTTTTTGAAGGCGCGCGTCAAGAATGACGGCGTGGATTGGTTTGTTTATACTTCGGCCTTGCCGGCGGATCACCCTGAGCTACTGATGGCCAAAAAATTAAAGTTAAAGATTTCCAAGCGCGATGAGTTGCTAAATTATTTGCTTAAGAAGCTAAAACTCAAGTTGATTGCCGTAGCCGGGACACATGGCAAGACTACAACCACGGCCATGATCGTCTGGATGGCGCAGAGGCTCGGGATTCCACTATCTTATATCATTGGCACCACTTTGCCGTTTGCGGAGGCTGGGCATTATGATCCTAAGTCGAAGTATTTTGTGTATGAGGCAGATGAGTATGACCGGAATTTTTTGGCGTTCCATCCGTGGCTGGCGGTGATTCCAACGGTGTCGTATGACCATCCAGATATCTATCCAACGGTTGAGGATTACCAGGAGGCTTTCCGGCAGTTTGAAAGTCAGAGCGAGACCGTGATTCATGGTGATGAAATCGACTCAGGTCTGACTTTGGCAGGTGAAGCCCGACGCTATGATGCAACTTTGGCGCTAGACGTGATCCAGCGCATTATGCCTAAGCCGAAGGGCCTGATGAAGATTTCGGCATTACAAAAGCGCAAGTTATTGCAGTTGATGAACGAATTTCCGGGCGTGGGACGGCGTTTTGAACAAGTTTCGGAGGGGTACTATTCGGATTATGCGCATCATCCCGAGGAAGTGGCAGCCACAGTAGAAATTGCCATAGAAGAGGCTGAGCGGCGTGGGCTGAAGGGCGTGGTGGCCGTGTATGAGCCACATCAAAACAGCCGACAGGTAGAATTGGTTGAGGAGTATGCTCCAGTGTTTCAGGGGCTAGAGAAACTATACTGGGTGCCGACTTTTTTGACTCGAGAAGACCCAAAATTGAAGGTCTTGCAGCCAAGTGATTTTGTGGCAAAATTGGAGAACAAGAAAATAGCCGAGGCGGCGGAGTTAGACGACGATTTGGCAGCAAAATTGCTAGATTGGCACAAAAAAGGATATTTGGTTTTGTTGATGTCGGCTGGGCCGGCGGATGCTTGGATTCGCAAATTGGTCTTTCCAGGCAATCAAGAATCTGCGGCAACGCAGTTCGTGCATGCGCCACGCAGTGCCAGTGAAGACGCTCGCTAATTACGCTAGTGCTTGACATTTCTAGTAATCTGTGCTAGTATAGGAGTAAGCCTCGTGGAAGGCGCTATCTGTAGTGCTAAAACGAGAAATCTTCGGGGAGTTCTGGGCGTTCAGTCTCCTCGGCAAATTCACTTGGTATACCGAGAGATTCATCCGAAAGTGGGACTGGAGAATAAGGGTCGTCAAAGTTTTTGAGACGTGAGTCCAGAGTGTGCAAGGCATTAAGATATTCATCCAAGTCCTCAGCCGTCAAGGTGCCACTATCGGAAAAGGTGAAATTCGTCGTGATGTTGGTGTCTTTTTCAACTTCTTCTTCGTCGGGAAGGTAGCCAGGGCGTGAACGGTCCAGATAAATATCACCGGAAATACGATACATGGCCAAACTGACTGATGTGGTGATAATAGCCAACAAAATTGAGCCCACTCCCAAAATTGCTAGATTGCGACCGCCACGAGTAGTGCTCATAACCTAGACCTCAAATCTAATACGGCGGCGTATTGCTGCGTGGACAATGCAGATAATTTCTCGGTGATCGTGCGCAAAACAGCGCGCTTCTCACGCGTGGTGACTAACTTTTGGTAAAATTCTTCGGGGTTATTCTTACAGTCGCAGACAATCAGTGACTCTAGTTCACGCATGTAATCGGTGTAGGCCTCCCGGAACTTGGTTTGCTGCACAGTAAAATCAGTCTGAATATCAGATAAAGTTGAGAGGTTGTTTTTGACGAGGCGTAAATTGAGAGGAATAATAAAACGGTTGGCAATCGTTTCGTAAGTTGTGCCAAGATAGGTGCGCGTGCGTGAATCGATTTTTTGCAGTTGGCTGAGGGATTGTTGGATGGTAGAGCAGTTTTGCGAAATGGCACTTTGTTGACGTTCAGAAAGTCCCTCTACCGGCGTGGAGAACAACACAACAAAGACAAAGGTGACGATAGCCCAAAGAATCAGCCATTTGGCCAACTTGAACGGAAAAACAATCAGTTTACCGATAAAGCCCATTATGCTTCTTTCCGTCATAAATTAAAGTCGGGATGCCCTTGACGTGGATAGTATCCTCAACCATAGTTTTGACTTGTTCCATAATCGCAGTGACATCATCACTACTTGCTAATTCCGCGATTTTAGCAATTTGTTTTGCGCTAGCGCCAAAGTCTTTGAGCCAGGCTTGCAAGGTTTGCTCTGCATCGGCGCGCGACATACTCATAAAGGCAGACTGATAGTTGATCCCCTGGCTGTTGCTAGCAGTGAACAGGCGGTCGATAATCTTACCAGCATAATCGGTCTTAGAGAGATTTGCGGCATGAATATAGCGTGCAATCAAGTCGGAGTTGTTAAACTTGTAGCCGCCGTCGGGAAGTTGGATCGGATAAATCATTAAGATGGTGTTGTAGTCATTGAAGAAACCGGTAGACTTTTGGTTACGATAGGATTGCATGCAAATCGTGCATCCGGGGTCAAAAATATCGAGAGCGAGTGGCTTGCCGTCTTGGTATTCAGCAGCAAAACCGTATGGCTCAACCAGATACTGCTCAACGTCCCAGTTGCGGAACTTGTCGGGGATATTGGTGAAAATTTCGCCCCATTCGGAGAACCAGCGACCCGTCCATTCAATAGGATTGGAGGGTTCGGCGGCGTCAATGCCACAAACTTCGGCGCCGAGAGCACAATTGGCGGGCTGGGAGACATTACAGGTGCCAAAAACCCAGAGTGCCAATAGCGCCTTGATCGCCTCGACTAAGGACCAGACCGTAATTAGGACAATCAAAACCGCACTAACTTCAATCGCTACACCAAGTGGCTTAACCCATGTTGGATGTTTTAGGACAACTTTGCTAAGTAGAGTGTTTTTGACGTCGTCTTTGAAATTAGTCTCACATTTTTGCAGACGGACTTTTTTGCCGACACAGCCCCAGGCTTTTTTGAAGACGACCCAATATTTTTTACCAATGTCGCGCCGAAAAATGCTGAGAAATGCAACGAAAACCCCCACAAGGCATAGGATAATAAATGCAGCAACACAAACCATAAGACAATTATAGCACAGAACTATTCGTCTTCGGGCAGGATAGCAAGATGAGCCTCTTCGAGCTGTTTGTCATCAACCGACGAAGGTGAGTTCATCATCAAATCCACGCCGGAACCGTTCTTGGGGAAGGCGACGATATCGCGGATGTTGGTGAGGTTCTCGAGCACCATGAACATACGGTCAATACCAAAGGCACAACCAGCGTGTGGAGGTGCACCAAATTTGAAAGCGTTAAGCATACCGCCAAAACGCTTAGCTACTTCATCATGCCCGTAGTTAAGAATTTCGAAGGCTTCATACATAATCTCAGGGTTATAGTTGCGCACGGCACCGGAGCAGATTTCATAGCCGTTCATGATCATGTCGTATTGGTCTGCGGCAATATCAAGTTTGTTTTCAGTTTCGCGCAATGCTTGCAGACCGCCTTTTGGCATCGAGAATGGATTGTGACAAAAATCAAGCTTGTTGGCGCCATCATCCCATTCGTAAAACGGAAAGTCAATAACCCAGCAAAGAGCGATTTTGTTCTCGTCGGCAAGATTGAGGGCTTTGGCAAAAGCGATACGCATCTGCCCTAGAACTTTATTGACCTTATCGCGGTCATCAGCGCCAAAGAATACGGCATCGCCATCTTGGGCACCGGTCAAATTCTGAATTTGTGTCAATTCTTCCTCTTTGAGAAACTTCGCAATTGGGCTACGCACGGTGCCATTCTCATACATGATATACGCCAAGCCGCCAGCACCATTCTTGTGGGCAAGTTCGGTGAATTCGTCGATTTGCTTGCGCGTAAACTGGCTGCCGCCGGGTACACGAATCGCCTTGACACATGGGGCCTGGAAGACTTTAAACTCACAATCTTTAAGAGCAGCAGTAAGATCAATTAGCTGAAGGCCGTAGCGCAAGTCGGGCTTATCGATGCCGTATTTATCCATGGCTTCTTGATACGGAATGCGGGGCACTTCTTCGCTCATTAACTCTTTGCCAGCAAATTCAGTGACTAATTGTTTGATTAGGGGTTCCATTGTCTGGCGCACGACCTCGCCGTCATCCACAAAGGACATCTCGCAGTCAAGTTGGTAGAAGTCACCATAGAGACGGTCAGCCCGCGGGTCTTCGTCACGGAAGCAGGGTGCGATTTGGTAATAACGTGGCACGCCACCAACCATCAAAAGTTGCTTGAACTGCTGTGGCGCTTGCGGCAAAGCATAGAACTGGCCTGGGTGCAGACGTGATGGCACAAGGAAGTCACGCGCGCCTTCTGGCGAAGAGTTGGCCAAGATTGGCGTAGTGATTTCGATAAAATCGTGTTCGTCCATGTAGCGACGCAGCACGCGGTAATATTCAGCGCGGCGCTTGAGGATATTTTGCATGGATGGCCGGCGCAAATCAAGATAACGATATCTGAGACGAAGTTCTTCACCAGAAAGGTCACCCTCATCATGTGTATTGACCGGGAGAGGTTCAGAGCGGTTGATTAAGGTAAGACTCTCAACCACGATTTCGATGCCGCCTGTGGGGATATTGGGGTTCTTGAGCTCAGGAGCGCGCTCACGCACGAGGCCAGTCGCAGAGATGACAAATTCATCACGCAACCCTTCGGCCACAGCAAAAGCCTCGGGAGTATCAGGAGTAATAACCAACTGGATGATGCCAGTATGGTCACGCAAGTCAATAAAAATCAGTCCACCATGGTCACGGCGGGAATTCACCCAACCAGATACCTGAACAGTTTTGCCAATTTCGGGGTTTAGTGCATTAGATAGACTTCTCATAGAGACAATTATACCACAAATCTACTATTTTGATACATCAAAAGCCTGGCCTATACAAGGCGATAATAGCAGTATGGTACACCATAAGCATTTTGTCAATAGGGCGACTACGGAGTGCGGTTCTTTTGGGCTTTGTTCACAGCCCAGTGTTCAACATCCACAAAGCGGTCAGTAGCATAGACGAGACGGTCGTCTTCGGAGAAAGCCCGCACGTTTTTGTTGAAATAGTAAGTGAGACTCGCTTGATAAATTCCAATTGCCGGGACGTCATTGACCCACTGGCGCAAGAAAGTCTCGTACTTGGCTATGCGTAAACTCTCATTCATGGTGCTGCGAGCCGCCAAAATAGAATCGTCCGCAAGCGAACTATGATAATTGGAAAGATTCAAGCCAGAGACAGAAGCCTGCGATGAATGATAATAGACAAAAAGATCTGGATCGGGGCCAAGTTCAATCTCGTAGAGCAAGATATCATAGCTACGCGGCCGCACCACGTTGATGAGGAATTCTTGGCCAGGATTATAAATAGATACTTCCACGTCAAAGCCGATTTTTTCGAGCTGTGCCTCAAATTCTGAAGCCAACTCGGGGAAATAACCGGTGCTAATGGTGGCGAGTTGTAAGGTTTCGCCAGTAATTCCAGCCGCGGCAACCGTAGATTTGGCAGCCTCAAGATCATATTCTGGCAATTCAGGATAATTGCTCAGTTCGATTTCGGACTGCAAAATTGGGTAGTCTAACGATTGCTCGTTATCCAAGACCGAACGCACTTGCTTCATATTGATTCCCTGGCGCACGGCTTGGCGTATATTGGTCTCCGAGAGTAGCCCGCTTGTGGTGTTCAAGAAAGCAAAAACACCATTAGAGATAGTAGTCTGCTTTTCATAAATCAAATCCGAAGAAAGTAAATCTCCATCCACGGCAGAAAGTTCGGCGCTAGCAGTAACCTCGCCATTTGAGAGGGCGGTGATGATATCACCTGTGGAGGCATAAGTGTGCACAGCAAAACTATTGAGCATAGGTGCACCTTTGTAATAATTATCATTGGCCGTAAGATAGATAATCTTCTCGCCACCCGAAGCGAGGCTTTGAGTAGCATTAAAACTAAATGCTCCAGATGTTACCGGATTGGTACTGAAGCTGTGTTCTAGTAACTTGCTAGCCGGGACGTCCTGGAGAATATGAGCGGGCAAAATTGGAACAATCAAAGTAGCAGCAAAATCAGCATACGATGAGGGCAGGGTAAAGACGAGAGATTCTCCGTCGCGCTCAACTTTGACGCCTGTGAAGTTAGAGGCATAGTTGGTGTTGATGCTACTATCGCGTGCAACTTCAATAGTGTATAAGACATCGTCCAAAGTAATTGGTTCACCGTCAGACCATTTGAGATCATCTTTGAGCGTGACTGTCCACACCTTGCCGTCGCTATCTGGCGTGACAGATGCGGCTAAACCGAGGCCAACATGACCAGAATAGTCGATGGTCGTCAGCGTGGAGAACATGAGCTTAGACAGAACTCGTTCGCTGTTGGTAGTGGCAAAAAGCGGATTGAGTGAGTTGACGTTGCCAGTAGTGGCTTCGATATAAGTGCCACCATCAACATAGGCCTGCACCGAATAAGACTGGGCATACCAAAAAGCCTGAGTTAATGCCAGTGAGAGAATGACGATAATCAACAAACCCCATTCTAACATCAAAAGGCGCACGCGACGGGCGTTCGGCAAACGGCTAATGAGATTCTCTTTAATATGCTCGCGACTGTCTTCACGTGCTTGCTCAGAAAAACGTTCCCACTTCTTTGCGATTTTTTGCCCACGCTTTTTGAAAGTTTGTTTCATAATCTAGTGAAGTTAAACTCGCCCCTATGACATTGGTACCAGCAACAAGCAGAGGATGGACATCACAAAAACCACGGCGCAAACGATGGTGGCGTTGAACAATGAGCGCTCTAGACCACGGCGCGTGGTATAAAGTTCGCCGGAACTACCAAAACCAGCACCCAACGAAGCGCCACGCTGCTGCAAAAGAATAAGCAAAATCGTCAAAATTGCTGATACAAAAGTTAAACTCTGAAAAAATGTTCCCAATTCCATACTCTTATTATACGCCACTGGGCGGAAAAAGCAAGCCTGGGCTAGCTGATGAAGAATGTCATGATGGCGTTGACTACGCTCAGAATCAAACTAGAGCAGAAGGCGCCCCAGAAGTCCATTTCTACGCCGGGCAAAAGATAGATCGTGAGGATAACCATCGCAGTGTTGATAACAAGCGTAGAAATCCCCATAGTTAAGATGGCGAGGGGTAAAGCGAACATTTTGACTAGTGGTTTGACGATAGAGTTGACAATCGAGAAGATTAAGCCGGCCACAACATACAACACCCACGGAGCGGAAAAGGCTTCAGTAGAATTGACTTGACCAAACCACGTAATACAAAAGTACATGCCAAGGCTAGAAACTGCCCAGCGAATAATAAAAACGAGAATTTGTTTCTTGATCATAATGACTATATTATATCACGCTTATGGTTATTTGAGCATTTGTTTACGTTTGAGTAGAGTGTGGTAGGTGATAGCAAACCGATGAGCCTCATCGTCGATGCGCGCAATGAGTTTAGCAATGTGCGAACCTGATGGTAAATGCAGAGTTCGATAACCGTCGTTTTGCGGAATGATAATCCGCACCTCAGCATTACGGGTATGATCGCCGGATTTGTCGCGGCCAATCACAGCGATTTTGTGTTCCGCTAATAAATCTTTGACAGCGTTGACTTGCCCAATGCCGCCATCCAAAATGACCAAATTCGGAAAAGGCCATTCGAGATGTTTGAGCCGACGCTCGATAACTTCGTGCAAGTTTTTGGTGTCATCATTCTTTTGCTGGCGCAGTTTGAATTTGCGATACTCAGCGCGGTCTGAAGCCCCGTTGACAAAAACTACCATCGAGCCAACCACATTGGTGCCAGACTGGTGAGAAATATCATAGCCTTCGATGCGGCGAGGCGGTTCGGGCAAGCGTAAAGCCATTTGCAAATCTACCAAGGCTTGGTCCGAAGAAATATCTAAGAATTCCTTGTCGGAAAAGACGATTTTCTTTTGCAATTCTTTCAAGCCGAACAATTGTTTGCGAATTTCGGCGGCCTCCTCAAAATTTTCGGCCTTGGCGGCTTGCTGCATTTGTTTTTCTAGTTCGCTAATTAACTTGTGGCGGCCACCCTCAAGATAAAGAATTAGTTTACGCAAGTTCTTTTTATATTCCTGAGGTGTAGTTTTACCAACTTCGATGCCTGGCGTCAGCCCGAGATCGGTATTTAAAGTTTTTTTACCATCGTAGGGCCTATCATAGTATGGGAAAACTTTGCGTAAGATGCGCAGGGCTTTCTCTACGGCGAGTTTGCCATAGAACGGGCCGACATAAGTGGCTTTGTCGTCTTGTGGCGTGCGCGTAAAACTCACATATGGTACTTCAGATTTGAGATCAATGCGAACATAGCTGACAGTTTTGTCGTCGCGCAGAAGGATATTCCACTTGGGCATATAACGCTTGATCATCTCAGACTCGAGAAATAAGGCATCCATTTCGGTATCGACCACAATCCAATCAGTATCAGCAATTTCACGGACAAGGGCTACAGTTTTTGGATCCTTTTCGGTCTTGTGGAAATATTGCCGTACGCGATTTTTGAGTACGGCTGCTTTGCCTACATAAATAACTTCATTGTCGGCATTCTTGTGAAAATAAACTCCGGGGCTACTGGGTAAAGTTTTTAGCTTCTGTAAAAGTTGCTCGCGCATCGCGGGCGTGACAGAAGGGTCGAGATCATAGGTAGGCGTTTCCGGCATATTATACCTTTGCTAGAGTTCAATATTGGTAGAGGTATAATCTTGATAGTATCGCGCGGCTTGAGCGGTAAACTTGAGTACACAATAGTCAGGATCCGTATTACTTTCGTAGAAAATTGTGTCCATGTCACGCCAAACTTCATTCTTGATGCCCTGATCATGCAAAACTTCAACCGTACCAGTGAACGCTACGCCACGATAGGTCGCGCGATCATAAAAATATAATCCAGCATGGTCGTTGATTAAAAGTGACTGTACCTTTTGCGAAGCCGAATTCGTGGTTAAGTAAAATTCCTTAATCCCCTGGCGCTTGCGTGGGTTAAGCATGGCGCGCGTGGTTGGGAAACCAGCATCGTTGACAAAACTCAAGAAACAAACTTCCTGACGGTCCACCAAATTTTCAATAATTTTCTCGATATTTTCCATAACTATATTATAACACTTGTTGAAACTGATATTGGCTCAAGTCGACACGATTATTGCAAACTTCAATGCTGTCAGCCTCCAGTCTCTCCTGTTGTGCAGTAATGCCGCCGAAAGCAAAACGTCCAGAAAGTTCGCCTTTACTGTTGACAACTTTGTAACAAGGGTATTTATCTCCGTCGGGATTGTTATGTAAGGCATTGCCAACAGCACGGGCGGCGCCAGGGTGGCCAATAGCTTCGGCAATTTGGCCGTAAGTAACAACTTTACCTTTGGGGATAGTAGTGAGGTATTGAAGGACTTTGTCTTGCATTGGTATATATTATATAGTGATATTGTGATGACTTCAAGACAAACGAAAAGCCACCCGTTGGGGTGGCTTACTCGTATAATTTGGCACCTTGCTAGTTTCCCGCTTGTGGCAGTATAATCGCCGCGACTGGGCTTGACTTCTGTGTTCGGAATGGGAACAGGTATTTCCCCAGCGCTATGGGCACCAAATCGCGTCCTGATGCGCTATTGATGTCCATAAGGTGTGCAACGAAAATTGTAAAACGTCTCGGTGTCGAGCACCGATTGCTAGTTAAGTATACCAAGTCATCACGGTTCTTGTCAACAATTTTCGTAGAAAATTGTTGCTGACGGGCGTCACCTCTAAAGTAAATGCAAGCATCTACTTTCTCGGTTCTTACGTCAGTTCAAGATAAAAACCCGATGACTTGAGCATAAAAAGGCGATGGATCTTTTAGTACGCTTCGGCTC
>CAMUBZ010000013.1 GCA_947087275.1 uncultured Candidatus Saccharibacteria bacterium | reverse complement strand
TTCTGGAAACTACCACTCTTCCCATCTGCCTGACTACCTGCGGTTGGTAATTGCCAACCCTTAGGACAAATACTATTCTTAGCATCAGCATTGGTAATCGTACCACCACTTCCAGCAGTTGCTGTATTGTACTGATAGTAATTCCCTATCAAGTAATGTTCGTCATAAGTACCTGCGGTACACACCTTGGATGTGCCAGAACCAGACCACTCAGTACAGTTCACAGCAACTAAAGTGTTATTTGTGGCATTCGCACCAGCCCAGTTACCAGTTGCAGCAACATATCCCGGCTTAAACTTCTCTGTATTAGACACATCGACGAAACCTACTTTGGTACAAGTTGCAATATTGCTCACATCACCACAAGATGTTGTCAGAAGTGGAGTGGCAAGAACCCACTTACCCAAGTTCCAAGAACGCGTATCGGTCTGTGGAGGATTAGAAATCGCAGACGGAACAGTAAACTCAGAAGCCTTCAAAGGATAAGGGCTAGAGGTAGTCCATTCAGTAGCAACACCGGTCATATCCACCATCGCGCCAGTCACCGTATCAAACTTCTGTTGAGCGATATCTGAGTCAGCACTCGTCAGTTTATTAACATAGCGTGTGCCATCTGGCTGCGTCGTAGCAACAGTGCTAAACGTCAACGCCAAGTTCTGCGTCATCCAGCAACGACCATCTTTGAGTTTAGCTACCCAATACTTATTACCGTCACGGCTATCAATCAGTTGTGTAGTCTCACCCTCTGAACTATGCTCACAGATTTCAGGATTCATATCCTGCATGTAGGTCATATTCGAAAGGCTATCTACCTCAAGCGGATTAGCCACCACTGACACCAAAACTTCACGCTGATAAGTACCGGCCGGGATATCGGTATTCACTTTGGTACCGAAAGCCAACTTATAAGTCATCTTAGCGTTCGCAGAATCGGTCACAGTCATCTGAGAAGCCGTCTCTGTCACAGGCTTGTATTTGGTAGTAGTGCTCGGAGCCGCTTCACCCACATAGGCACCCCAAGTATTGTTAGCAAAACCCGACTGATCAGCTTCGGCGCTAATCGAGGCAATCGAATTTGTATTTGTGCTAGATGTTGCTGCGAGATCAGTCCCATCAACACCGTTCAACAACACGGCAAAACCAGAGCTGTTATTGGTTGCCACCGTCAAATCCATTGAATTTGAGCTAAATGAACCTGTCGATGTCGGCACTGCCTCCACATCAACACGTGCACCCAAGGACACTGAGATTACTGGCTTGAGCATAACACGAGCCTGAGTTGTCCCAGTTTCCGTTACTTCACCTTCGGCTGCCACATCATTTCGGGCAACTGGACACAGCATCATGACTGTTAGCAGTCCCAGCACGCCGAAACATGACACCAATCCCAAAGACTTTCTTTTGGTAATTTTATTTAGTTTCATGTAGTTTTGTTCCTTCTACGACCTTATTTTATAAACATGACCTTATTAACTTTTATTATCTCAAAGCATAATAGGTATGTCAAGACTTTTATGCTTTGGATTTACACAACATCATGATAAATTTAATGCACAAACGACAAAAAAAGGCCTCGGAGATTACTCACCGAGAGCCTCATTTTTTGTTACCCTATTCCCCCAGCTTACGCTGACGCTTCTCGCGTACAAAGAACTCTAAGTGGTCGCCGACCGCCAAATTGATCTTTTTATCAGTCTTCATTGCCAAGCCACCAACTTCATTCTCAATTAGTTCCTTTGCATCAATACGCTCTTTTTGCACGCTTTCCACCTCAGCCTCACCAATCACCTCTTTACCATGTTTCACGCGTACCAATGCACCTGGCACCAAACGTCCGCTCGTCATCTGCCCCCCAGCAATCAGTTCTGTCTTAGTCACGCGGAACACACCCATCACCTTCATTTCGCCCATGTCCGTCTCAACAACTTCCTCACCCAACAACTTCTCCATGCTATCGTGTGCGTCATCCAAAAGTTCATAAATCACACGATAATTACGAATCGCCACGCCATCACGTGCCGCCAACTTAGAAATATTCGTCGGAACGCTCACGTTAAATCCATAAATAACGGTATTCTCGTCACCAGCGGCCATATAGACATCATTTTCAGTAATATCACCCACGCCTGTCGCTACAATATTAAGCGTCACTTCTCCCTTTGTATCAATCAGCTTCAACGAATCTACAACACTGGTTACCGAGCCCAACACATCGCCCTTAATAATCACATTAAAGACTTTTGAATTGTCCTCGGCATTCATCATTCTCAGCAAGTCTGTGCTCGTAACATTAGCACTAGCCGCCTCATCTGCGGCCCCTTGAGCATAAAGCAATGCAGCCTTACGTGCAGTCTTTTCATCTTTTTGCTCCAAGAAGCGATCACCGAAATTCGGCAATTCCTTAAAACCCGTAATCGTCACCGGTGTTGATGGGCCAGCCTTCCCTTTTGGTTTACCCTTAAAGTCAACCATTGTTCGTACCTTACCGTAACTGCCACCAGCGGTAATAAATTCACCTACCTTCAATTCCCCACCAGTTACAAGCAAATTCACCACCGAGCCTTTGCCTGTTTCCATATGGCTTTCAATCACCAAACCTTCAGCCGGAATATCTACATCGGCCTTTAGTTCTTCCACATCTGCAATCAGAAGAATGCTGTCCAGCAATTTTTCCAAGTTCTCACCAGTTTTTGCCGAAACCGGAATCATAATGATATCGCCACCCCATTCCTCGGGTTGCAAACCGTGCGTTGACAAATCCGCCATCGTCCGTGGCACATCTGCCCCCTCACGGTCAATCTTGTTAATCGCAACGATAATTTTAGCATTTGCACCCTGTGCGAATTTAATCGCTTCTATAGTCTGCGGCTTGACGCCGTCATCCGCCGCCACCACAATCACCACAATATCCGTCAACATTGCACCGTGCTGGCGAATCGCCGCAAATGCCTCATGGCCTGGAGTATCCAAAAAGGTAATCTTACGCCCGTCATGCTCCAGTTGATAGGCAGAAATATGTTGCGTGATGCCACCAGCCTCAGTCTCCACAGTCTTTTTATGTAACAAATTGTCCAACAAACTCGTCTTACCATGATCCACATGACCCATCACTGCTACCACTGGTGGACGCGGCACCGCATGATCGCTCAGCTCACGGCGTTGCTCTGAAGTCTGCGTAGCGGTGTTTTTTCGTTCTAAACGCACCCCTTCGATCCCCAACTCACCAATCATAATCTCCGCCGTCTCAAAGTCCAGACGCTGGTTGATCGTGGCTACAATTCCGTTTTTGAACAATTCCCCAATCAATGCTGTCACCGACAACCCTAAAGCCGTCGCCAACTCATCTACTGTAATCGAGCCAGCAATCCGGATTACTTTTTCCGCCCCATTTGCGCTCTCAGCACTCATTGCCGCTCCTTTCTATTTTTATTAGATTTATATAACAATTCCCTCTATTTTATCATATTTTGCCTTGATTTTGTAGAAAATGTGATATAATCATAGGGTAAGTTGATATTCCCCGGTAGCTCAATGGTGGAGCAAGAAGCTGTTAACTTCGAGGTTACTGGTTCGAGTCCAGTCCGGGGAGCCACAAAGATAAAAGGAGGCCTACACGGTCTCGTTTTTAGTTATTATGGATATTATTTTTATTATCATTGCTGGAATTGCCGCAGTCTCCTTTTTGATTGTCTCGATTCTGGCTGGCATTGCCGCTCGTCGCCGACGTCAAGAAGCCATGGGCCATTGTCGTTACCGCCCCAAGAAGAGCCTTATGACTGGCACCGAACGCAAATGCTTCCAACTCCTCAATGACATCTTTGGCCAAAGGTTTTACATTATCCCTCAAGTTGACGTTTCTTCCCTGTTGAATCACAAAGTTGGCAACCAGAACCGTTACGAGGCCTACAGTTTTATCGAAAACAAAACCGTTGACTTTGTCTTTTGTAACAAACAAACCTTACGTCCAGTTTGTGCCGTCAAATTGGACGAAGGAAAAAACTCCGATCGTAGCCTCGGTAGCAACCCCAAGGATATGGAAAAGTTTTTTCAAAGCGCCCATCTTCCTTTTGTTCGCATTACCAAACCCGATAAACTCGACCGTCAGACCATTATTGAGGAGTTTTCACGCGTAGTTTATGAAACTAGCATCCTGGATAATCGCAAGCACAAAAAATAGCCCCGTAGGGCTATTTTTTGATTAAGCGATCGTTAGACTAATCTTCCGCCCCTCACGGTCAATATCAAGCACGCGGAACTTCTTGCGCTCATTCAAGGTAAAGACCTTCTCTGGGTCAGCATCGGAGCCGTTACCGAGTTCTGATACGTGCACCAAAGCCTCTACCGCAGAAGAAATCTGCACAAAAGCACCAAATGGAGTAATCCGGGTAATTGTACCTTCAACTTCATCGCCTTTCTTCAGATTTTCTACCTCAGACAACCATGGGTCTTCAGTCAACTGCTTCATTGAAAGCGACAAACGCTCTTTGTCGATAGCGATAATTTTTGCTTCGACCGTTTCGCCAACCTTGACGTAATCAGCTGGGTTATTCACGCGTTCCCAAGAAATCTCAGAAATATGAATCAAGCCTTCAACGCCGTCAACGTTTACAAAGGCACCGAAATCGACTACACCGGTCACAACACCTTTCACGACATCACCAACATGCAACTCAGCAAAGCGCTCCGCCAAACCGTCTTTGACGGCTTCTTTCTCGGAGAAAATCAACTTGTTGTCTTTGCGATTCGCATCCAAGATACGTACTTTCATTGGCTGACCTACCAAAGAGTTAAGACGTTGCAAAATCTCGTCTTTATCAGCAGAACCTACGCGTGGGTAATGCTCAGCTGACAATTGGCTCACCGGCAAGAAACCACGAATTCCTTCATATTCCGCCAACAAACCACCACGATTTGCGTCAAACGGAGTAACCTCGATTACTTCCGAAGCGTCAATCCGGCTTTGAATCTCATCCCAGCCCTTCTCTTTTGCAGCCTTACGAAGAGATAGTAAGATGCTACCATCACCCATCTCCGACTCGATGACAGAGGCCGACACCTCATCACCAATATTAAGATTGCGAGCAAAGCTCACCTCGCGCCGAGGGACAACCCCCACGCCACGCGCACCAAGATCAATTAAGATCTCGTGCTTGCGCATCGATAAGACCTTGCCGGTCACAGTTTCGCCAGTTGCTGCCCGCTTGATACCTTCATCAGCGCCCGCCAGCAACTCATCCATTGTTAGTTTGGCTTTTGCCATAATTATTATAATTATCCTTTCTCCAGGTTCGTTCAAAAATCCCAAGTATTTTGAGACTTATGAACGAACCCGAAATCTATCCCTAATTATAACAAACTTCTTCTCTACTGTCTAGAGGTATCTCTAGCGCCGACGGTTATTAGCCATCATGCCACCGCCAATCAAGCCAACCACAACCACACCGCCCACTACAAACCACCATGAGCTCACACCAGTACCCGTATTTGGCAATTCCCCCTCTATAATCGGCGAGGATTGCTCATCATCTTTCGATGTCCCCTTTCCGTACTCGAAAAGATAATCACCTGCTACTGGACGTTTGAGTAAGATATGCGTATCATCCACTCGTTCATATGACACTGACTCAGTCGTACCATCAGCCTTCACCAAATAAACACCTTTTAATTTCTTGGTTTTGCTGATAGTTATTGTAACCGATTCTGGAACCGCATCAACTGTACTACCCGACGCATCCATAAAAGTTAATCTAAAGTATTCACTCTGAGCACCAAATTTGTTCACTAAAGCAGACGTCAACGGCAACTTATGATTCTCGGCCTTCGCACCTTCTGGCAAGCCAACCGTTGAAGACACTTGCCCACCAGTATTGCCTCCTGGCAAATTGTTAGAACTATCCGATTCATTATCAGAATCACCAGGTTTATCTTCTGATCCGCCCGGATTATCCGGAATAGTCGGCACATCTGGCACATTCGGCTGGTCAGGAGTGTCAGGGATATTTGGAGTGTCTGGATTCTCTGGCACATCAGGAACGTCAGGGGTACCAGGGTCATTGGGTTTTTCAGTCTCCTTGATCCAATCCACCCGTGCCAACGCCATCGCTGTATTACCAGCCTCATCACGATATTGGAAGACAAATTCTCCATTCTTTGTAAAGGTATACTCCGGCGATCCATCATTATTCATTACGATAAAGTCTTCATCATATTGCAAACCATTCTCATCATATAACTCTTTCTCGATTGGCGTAAAGTATTCACTCGTGTTTTCATCTACGCCCATGCCAGCACTTGTATCATCCTCTGCCGCCACTTTAACCAACTTGGCTACAACCACATCCTCTGTTTCATCTCGTGTACTATATTCAATTTTCACCTTTGGCGCCGCCATATCCATCCAATCCACCACAGCTTCAATTTCACCAATGTTGCCAGCCTTATCCTGCACCATGAATCTAAAAATACCATTGCGCAAGAAGGTAAATACAAATGGGTCGCGCAACTGCTGATTCATATCAGAGTCAGCACCATCCACTGCCTCATCAAACATTCTATTATTCAATACGGTTACGTCATCCGCTTCATTTGTGACAACCAAGCGTGCCTCAATCGTGCGATTCGTCTTACCTTTATCGGCTGCACAACTCTGTTTCTCACCAGTTCCCGCACAATAAAACTCAATCCTCCCAGTTGGAGCCTCACGATCGATCCAATCCACTCGCGCTACTACTGTCGCCGCTCGGCCATTCGCCTCGAACTCAAAGGTAAACTCACCATTCTCAGTAAATACATAGGTATCACTACCACCATTATTCGTAATCACTGTATCATCAGTCGGCTTAATCAGGCGTGCAATCACATCGTCAGTTGTTGGATCTGTCGTGCTATAACCAATTGCCGCCGAAATATGTTGGCTCCTAGTCGAATCTTCATAGAAATTAAACATCTTCGCCGATATGAAGTTCGATGAACTACTTACTGCTGACGTTTGTTTACCGGTAATTCGTACATAACGCGCCCAATCTGTCGCCTCAAAAGTAGATGTCTTCCAATTATCATTATTGTCCCAAGTAACTGTGCCGTACTCTTTCCAATTTTCACCATCTTGGCTCACCTCTATCAGCCCCTGCAAAATCCGCCCATTCGCACCCGATGGTAGATAATCTATACCCGTCAAATATACATCATGATCAAATTCAAAGACAATAAACTTCTGCTTATCATTACCATTCCAATCAGAATGCCACCGTGTATTAATATTACCATCAATTGCGTAAGCCGCATTGCCACCATTACTCGTCGCTTGGCTGGAAACGCTAGCCACTTTAATATGCGCAATCGGCAAATACTTACGCTCTGCAGAATCCTCATCCTGCGTAAAAGTAAACTTACCCGAATCACTCTCTAAACCTGTACCGCTACGCCCGACGCGTACTTCCACTGTCACATCACCCAAACGCTCTGGCGACGACTCCCGGTACGAAGTCCACACATCATTCTCACTCAAGCGCCATTCCATCTTCTCATTCACGCCAATCACCCGATTTTCCCAATCATTAGCGTACAGAGTTGCTGGCAAAGTTTGCTTCACAATGTCAATTGTATAAAAATTTTCTTCAGTCCAAGGCACACCGGAGAAGTGAATTTTGATATCATTCTCCGCCGTAATGCGCGCAATCTCATCATCCGACAATTTATAAGTGTCAACATCTATAAAGTCAACGTGGTCCTCTCCAGCCGACCACTTTTGTCCGCCATCCAGACTATACTCCCAAGCCGCACCATGATATTTTTCGTTCAACTTAATTTTGCCTGCGTCTGCACCATCAAAAGAGAAGGTCGCTACTTGCGAATCAATAATCCCTAGCAGATGCTTTGCCATAGTCACCTGTGCCGAAGCCTGAATCGAGTCACTCGCCGTCAACTTAGTCGCCGCCTGCAGCGTACGTGTTTGCATCATTGAAACTGTAGCCTTAATCGCAGGATCGCTAATCTGGCCCGAGAACAAACGTAGCATATCATACATCGGCACTGGGTACGCTCGATAAGCCTCCGTAATGCGTTTTGCTAGTTCTAAATACGCCTGGTCCGCCTTGCTCACTCCATCAGTACTTTGCGTTACCGCAGCATAACGCGTCTTATATACCTGAATTAGTCCAAGCCAAGCGTCCAAGTTGATACTCTGCACTTCTAGCGCCCGATTATAGATCTCCTCTTGTTTATCTAAGTCGTCCGCATATGTCTCCGCCAACAAAGTCAACTCATGCGACTTCAAATAGTTGCCATAATCGTTAATCGCGCCCTGTGCCAACAAGAGATAGGTACCATTATATTTATAGACATAGCCCCTACTATCATACATGAAACCCCAGTCATTCATATGTCGCCGTGGTGCGTTACTATAACGATAACTATAAATACCATCATAACTTACATAATCAGTTGTCGTCCAACCATAAACGTTGTTGATCAAACTCCAATATGCATCACCATCCTGATTTAACTGATACACCCCATGCGCCACATGGTCTGGGCGCTGACCCAAAGTCGTACTTGGCACACCAAACGCTGACGCCATATTCTGCCCCACATTGGAAATCTGCCAGCACACGCCACCCCACTTCAATATCATCCACAAATGCGGCTGGTACTTTTTGTTCGTAATTGTATAATTCCCCAACCCCAAAGCCTGGCCATCCAACCGATACGTTTCGGTAATCTGCGCTTGATTTTCTTCGGCATAATCATCAGTATGCCAATACCCAGCATTCGCATATGGCATCGCCGGATAACTGTATGGTCCACGCCCCTTATATTCCAGCCAATCGTGCATCCATTCCACCTCATCATCCCCCATCATCGTCTCCATCACATAGCGCATCTCTTCAACTTCAAGCTGTTCAAAAATTTGCGTGTTCAACTTCCCTGCCAGATACATCCGTTTATATACCGCATAACGATCCACTGGCCGTGAAATGTTGTCACTATCCACTTCTTCACCTGTAACAATTTGCCCAGCATCATTCACAATTCGATCTCGCACCCACAAACGCACATGCTCAGAGTGCGTCAGCGAAAGTGTAACCATCATCCTAAGATACAAATTCCCCCTCGTGCCTTGCGTCGTAGAAAGTGGAGTATTATCCTCCAAATCATTCTTATAAGTATGGTATAACTCCTCCAAAACCTCCAAAGATTGCGCATAAGTTCCCTTGGTCGACAACTGCCCACCGTTAATATACATCTTCAGAACTTCTAAATTATTATACAGCCAGTTAAACACGTCACAATTCGCCGCACTCTCATGCAAAAAACTCAAAATTGTTGTCCGCGTCATCCGCTCAATCAAAGTTCGTCGCAACACGGTAATCTGATAGTCTGGATTTTTCTCCAAATCATCCAGACTCAAACCACCAAACTGATCTCGAATTTTGGCGTCTAGTTGCTCGACCGTCGGTACAATGCTATCATTCGCACCATAATCCGCCTTAACTAACTTCAAATCACCATATACCGCATGGTCATTCCCATTAGAACCATTTGAGTTAGCATAAAACCGAATATAATTAATATTTTTGATATCAATTTTCAGGAACTTAGCCCCCGAGGCCACCGTCAACACCTCACCATCCATCTCTGGCAACACCTGCCAAGCATTCGCTCCACTTGGGAACGCCTCCGCGTCACTCGTATAAACAGTAAATTTCACATTTCCTGATGAATTTGCTGTACGATTCAACCCTACATACACCAACAAATAATCATATTCGTCTTTATATGGCCGCACATCAAAGTCCACATTAGAAGTCGCATGCGCCCACACACCCCGATCAAAAGTCAACACCGTACCGTCATAATTCAAAGAAATCTTCGTACCATTTGACGTTGTATCCTTGAGTAGAGTCCCCCAACCCGCCTTAGAAGTTGGCAACCACTCGCCATCCGTCAGATAAGCAATTTGTTCATTCTCTTGGTTCACCGGAGAAAAATCTACTATCTCCTCACTTGAAATCGCATATTGCGATGCGCGTGTCATATTTGTCAAAGTTAAGACGCATAATGCCAACACCGCCAAAATGGCGCCGCCTACAATTCCTACTGACTTTACCCGTTTCTTGACCCAAGCCATGATCCTACCTTCACTTATTTTTCTCAATTATACCACATTCAACACGCTTGCCAATCCACAAAATGTCAAAATATGTTATACTTATGCTTATTCTTCACAGCTTGGACAATGATATTTTCCATCTATCGTCTGATAACGCGTCAAACCACACTGGGGACAACGTGACCTCTGGTGTAACCAATTTCGATAAGTATCCAACTCCTCTTCCACAAACTCCTCATCATAACACACCCCATAACACTCACACAATTCCCGCGCCTTCTCCCATGCCGCCCGCTCCATCCTGAGCCGTTCTGGATCGGTCGCAAAATTTTTGTGTTCAAGCAAAGCATGCCCCACTTCGTGTAATAACTGCAACGCATCAGAATTTTGTTCAACTTTGTCCGACCCCAGTACAAAAATAATGGTCCGTGGTGGCCGAAAACAAAATCTTTTCCCCTCACACAACCGCAAATTCGGATAATCCTCCCGCAACCTCTCTATTAGCTCCTGCATACAAACATTATACATCAAGTCAAAAAAATGGCTCAACCCTAAGGGCCGAGCCAATTTTAGTTATATATTATATATGCTTAAATTAAGCAGCCTTTTTAGCCGGGCCACGGCGAGAAATGCGGCCACCCTTAGCACCTGCAATACGGGCCAAGGCTGGGTTAGCAGCGAAGCCACCAGTGTGACCATTTTGACCACCTTTGCGGCCAATTTGGGAGTAAAACTCCTTGCCATATTTCTCACGGTTAGTTGCGGCAGCCTTCAGACCACCAGCTTTAGTTCCTGACATCTTATAGTCTCCTTTTTCTGCCCACCAAATTATTTCTTATTCCCACCCATGGAAATCATGCTATTTATCATCACGATTTCCGGATGTTGCTACCATTGTAGCATACCGCTTCAGTTTTGTCAATATGTTTTTGCTAAAAATGTGTCATAATTCTATACTTACCTCTGTTATTTTGGCCAAAAATTCTCCTCTTGTTTTTCCAAAATTCCATGTTTTGGCTATTTTTCAAAACCGAACACGCTCATTTGGGCTTTTCCACTTATGGTGGAAAACTAGGCTTGACATTATGCATTTGGTGAGATAAAATAGTAATAACTTTGAGCAGAATATACTGCGAGGTTGCTTAAAGTTACCTATTCTTCAAAAATCATCCAATTTAGGGTGATTTTTTGTAGGTTTATATAGTCCAAACAACAAAAAACAGCCATCTGGCGATGAACTGCTTGACAAAATCTCAAAATCGTGGTGGAGTAGCAGGGACTCTAACCCTGGACCCCCGCCTTGCAAAGGCGGTGCTCTAAACAACTGAGCTACTACCCCATCTTAACATGCTTGGTGGGGATATGTGGACTTGAACCACAGACCTCGTCATTATCAGTGACGCGCTCTAACCAGCTGAGCTATATCCCCGCCGGCAAATCATACTAACTTCCATTCTAACCTATCCCAGCACAAAAATCAAGCCTATTTATAGCTCTTTACGGACGAAAACTTCCATACGCCGCCCCATTTTGCATCACGACCCCTCGCGCTGCTGCTAACTCTGATACTGTCATAAACTCATACCCCGCCGCTCTCAGGTCATCAATAATCCCCGCCACCGCATCTACCGTTGTCGCGTGAATATCATGCATCAAAACGATCGCCCCATCAAAAGTATTGTTCACCACATTGCGTCGCACTATCGCAGCATCCCTATAGCGCCAGTCTTCTGGATCTACTGCCCATAAAATTAGCGGTTGATTAACGTAAGCCCGTACATTATTGTTAATATTGCCATACGGCGGGCGCGTCAAACTCGGCCCATGTCCCAAAATATCGGTAAACACTCCGTTAATCGCCGCAGTTTCCCACTTAATTCCCTCCACAGTCAATTTATTTAAGTTTGCATGTGTCATTGTATGACTTGCCACCTCGTGCCCTTCGGCCTCTTCTTGGCGCAAAATATCCGGAGACCTCTGCGCCATATTTCCTACTACGAAGAAAGTTGCCTTCACGTTTTTGTCACGCAAAATCTGCAACAAGCGTGGCGTTTGTGCTGCTGAAGGCCCATCATCAAAAGTCAAAGCCACCAGCTTCCGCCCGGTTGACGGTTGCGGTACTGTAGGAGTCACAGGGGTAGTCGGTTGTTCTGGTGCTGGTGGCTCGACTTCTGGTTTTTCGTCCACTTCGGGAGTTTCTTCCGCTGGCTTTTCTT
Source organism: uncultured Candidatus Saccharibacteria bacterium (assembly GCA_947087275.1). GTDB lineage: Bacteria > Patescibacteriota > Saccharimonadia > Saccharimonadales > Saccharimonadaceae > Nanosyncoccus. The sequence continues at coordinate 1,680 of CAMUBZ010000013.1, read as the reverse complement.
CTGACATGCCCACATTATTTTTCTCAGGCTGCACCGGCGTCTGCTCTTCTGGCTCGTTCGTTTCCACGTTTACCTCAGTCGTCATACCAATCGGCTGGCTCACATTGTGACGCAATAACTCCTCCACCCCAAATGCTACACTACCCGCCAACAAAACCAACAAAGCCACCTTCAGCCACGGAAAACGCACATTAACAGCATGTAGCCGCATCCCCAACCCCTGATGTGCTGGCTCTACCAACTCTACTGGTATTTCTTCACCTACTGCCACCGCCTCTTCATCCAAATCAATCACCTGAGCTGGCTCGGATGGTGCTATTTCTTGCAATTTTTCTTTATTTTTTGATTTTGTTTGTTTTTTCACTGGCTTTTTGCTCATTATTTATATTTTAGCATATTTTTCCTAAAAAACTACAACGCCCCAAACCTTTTTCGTTCGGGGCATTATATTCATAGGTTTATTCCAACTGCCGGATTCTGACCGAATACTTATTTCCATCCTGTTCTACGGTCAATTTTACATCCCGCAACTTAATCGAACCCGGGCCAAGCGCCTTCGCTAAAACCTCAGACGCCATCCACAAGTTACTTGCCGAAGTTTCGACCTTATTTTCTTTGGTTTCAACTTCTTCACACCGTTTCTCTTGACTAGATTGTTCCATAGTATGCACCCCCTTTGTTTCAACTTTTGCCACTTTTAGCTTATCCATCATCTCTACACCCAAAACCTGCGCAACTTTCTGCGCCCATTCATCTTTGGGCCCCAAACGGTCCAATAAAACTCCATACGAAATACCATGATACTGCCGATTATATGCATTAATCTCGTTCTGTGACGGTAAACGGCCCTCCAAATGCAAATACTCATACACTCTTACAACCATTTGCGCCGCTTCTACCTCAGTAATAATTGGCGCAACAACCTTCGATTTGACTTGTGCTTTTTTCTGCTGTTCTGCCTTTTGCAACGGTTGATCGCGTTCCGGAGGTATTACTCGTTCCGAACTCTGTGCACCCTTCTCCTGATTTTGCGACATTAGTTCAACGCCGTGCCACGTTCCAAAAAGTTTTAAAACTTCGGCCGCTTCGCTCGGGTGCTCTCTTTTAAACACCACGTAGTTTGGCAGCTCGCCTCCGCCTGATTCCAACAACCAGTCTAACCATTCTTGCTTAGTTTTTGCCATTTTTATCCCTCCCATCTTGGCAAAGTTTCGTACTACTGCTCTCTTTTCTGTTTGCACATCTGCTTGCAACCAAATCGTATCTACCGCTTCATCAAATGACCGCCAATAGAAGGCGTAGTCATTCGGATCAGGCATGCGCGAATCATCCCTCATCTCAGCAGCAGTTGGTTTGCGTTTTAATTCACGCATTTTGAGCAACAATAATTCAGCGCAACGCTCCCTACGTGACTGATGGTTCAGTCACATGACTACACCCCCTTCCATGATAAGCAAAATTTTTGGAATAATACCTGTCAATGTACTATCCCACCATCTCTCATTTAATTCTACCCCCCCCCCCCCCGAAAAGTCAAGCACCCACAAAAAACACCCTCTCGGGTGTCTGGCTTAACAACTTAGTTGTGCAATTCATCGAAAGTCAAAGCTTTGTCGCGTCTCTTGCGAGCTACATTGTGTTCTAAGCTTACATAACACAATCACGACCGACCTAGCTACA
>CAMUBZ010000012.1 GCA_947087275.1 uncultured Candidatus Saccharibacteria bacterium | reverse complement strand
TGTATATGATGTAATGAACGCAATTGAAATGCACCCGTTGTGCGAGATACTAAGCTATGGCTCTTCGCAAGATTATGCAATTTTGCAGCCAATTATGGAATCACATATTGCAGCACATCAGTGTGGTGAGTGTATGGAGTTGGATATATTTTCTTGCCGCGCGTTTTCGGAGAAGAAAATCATGCAGTTGCTGCCGACAGCAAAGGTAATCGCCCGTGTAGAGCGTGGGCGATATTATCCATTATGAGACTCCCAAATTTAGCGTCGCTCAATGGGTGATGCTATTTTTGTGGGGGATTAGGTCGCCTATGCGATTCCAGCCATTCTGGTACGGGGGTGAATTTTATTTCTGGGCAGCGGTTGATAACGTCGGTACTTGCGATGTCATAATACAGCATATAGATGTCGTCAACTGAACCATAATGAGCATTGGCCATATCGAAGCCTAGTTTATGGGCGACGGCTGTAACTGCATCTTCACTTGGGCCTTCAAGTTCAATATATGTGGGTAACCAAGGCCAGGTATCAATATCGCATTCGACTCCGTCCAATTCCCACTCTTCGCGCAATGTTTCTTGGTGTGCTTTTAGTTCAATGCCACAAGCTACCATGAATTCGACTGCGGCATTGTAATCATTGACTTTGAGATTGATTTCTTTTGTCCCGGAGAGCGATGTATTGTCGACATTTTTATAAGTCATAGTAATGCAGTTGCCTTCGTCGCGCACGCGAGCAAATTGTGTCCCAGGTAGTTCGAAGATTGTGCGACGCATGAGAGTTTCTTTTTGCAGGAGTTTGCCACCTGCTTTTTTGATTTGCGCACGTAATGCGTCTTTGTCGATGTTAATAAATGTGGCTTCGATTTCTAAATTCATATTGTCCTTTCTCTAATTATGATTCTGTGAGTTCGATACCGACTACGGGTTCGTTGGGGCAGGTTTCCAGGACTCTTGCCATGGCGTCGTGTTCGGCTTGCGTGACCCAAAGGCTGTATTTATACTTAACGGAAATTTGACGAGCAATGTACTGGCAACGGAAGGCTTTGTTGGCGGGGAGCCACGTCGCAGCATCGCCATCAGATTTGCCTTGGTTGGCCTTGCTATCAACGGCAAGCAGATTGAGTGGGTCGGTGGCAATTTGGTAGCGAGTTTCTGTGTCAAAATATTGAGCGCCCTTTTGCCAAGCATCCGAGAGCGCTACAATGTGGTCGATTTGTATGCCCGTCGTCAAGTCGGATTTTTGGTAAAAAACTAAGTGTGAGCCGGTATAAGGTTCGTCAAATTCCCCGCTGGTTACTGTGCACTGGTCGTCGGCTAAAGTGGCAGAGTCACCAAGTTCGCGTTTGATAATGCGCTGGCGTAGGCTACACCCGTCGACACTGGGCCAGCCAGAGTAAAAGGCGGTGCGTTCGTAGCCGGTCTTGGGCGCGCGGCCCTTGATTTCGAGCTGTTCGAGTACGGTAGTGGCAAGAAGATTGGGGTTGGATTTGATGCCATTGGTAGTAATTGTAGTATTAGCATCAGCTTCAACTTGTTGCTCATAATTGCTAGGATGTGCGATAATGATGCCGATGAGGCCAGCAATAGTGGTCAAAACGGCCACGAGGCGACGAGCGCGGTAGCGGTGGTGAATGGTCATAAAACTATTATACGCTGAGTTGGAGTTTTGCGCCACGTTGACAATGGGTGAAAAATTCGGTGTCGGTAATACCAAAGGTAGGCTTGTCATAGGCGTATAGTTTGAGTTTGTCAAAATCAAACTCGGCGGGCAAAAATCCGGAGTCGCGCCCATTGCGGACAAATTTAGTCCGAAAATGATTGAGTAATTCTTCAAGGCTGTCATATTTGTGGATACCACAATAATAGATGGCGGTAGTATTGAACATGGGTTCAAACCAGCAATATTGGTGGCCTTCGCGATAGACGAGAATTGAATGTGAAGGCCAACTTTCTGCTAATTGGTAGAAAAGGAGGTAGCTAGTGGTTTCGTAATTATGCGCAGTAAACCAGGCGCGTTGGAGTTCAGTTTGATCCCAACAAATGCCAATCTGGCGCTGGAGGGTTTCGTCGGGAGTTTGTAGATGATATTCGGGACTATTATTGGGACCATGATGCTTACGCCCTTTTGCGTCTACCCAACCGTATTCCAAATTACGGCAAAAATCAAAGAATTTCGGAAGAGTGTCAAGATGATAAGCGGTGAAGTTAGACATAAGGTTATTATATCGTATTTAGTGCAAAATAGCCCCGATTTGGAGGCTATTTTGGGTAGGGAGCGGGATTATTTCTTCTTTTTGTCTTTGGGCAGAGTGGCTTTGGGGTTGATAAGATAGTACAAGCCACAGACGGCATCAATTACGCCAATAGCGATAATTCCGGTATAAACGGTATAGGTTTGACCAGGCTTAGCATTACTATAAGAAGCGTAGGAGATTAGCGCGCCGACGATGGCAATAGCGGCGCCAACGCCGAGGTTAATAAGGCCTTTTTTGCGACCAGATTTGAGGAGTTCAGCATTTTCGACTTGATTGGCAGCGGCGAGGGTAGTGACTTCTTGGTCGAAATTTTTGCAAAAGGCTTGCATATCGGCCGAATCGTAACTTGCCACAACATTTTCGTCTTCGCTACCCATGACGACGAGTTTGGCGCTCAGATTGACGGTGAGGTTTTGTTCGGGATTGTTGATAGCCCATTTGCCGGCGCGGTTTTCGGCAGGCGCTGCATCATAACCAAGCTCATCAAGAATCTTCTTGGCTTGATCAACCGTGGCCTTGCGCGTGGTGTAGTAGGTGGTTTCTTCGGCTTGGCCATTCTTTTCGTAGGTGAGTTCGTATTTGATGTTGGTGTCAACAGGCTTAATAGTAGCCTTGAGTTCGTGTGACTTACCGTCTTTGGTTGTGATTTCGAGTAAGTACGAGCCACTTTCTTTGTTTTCGAAGGCCTTGGTTTTGGCGGCAGTAGCACAGGCTTTGATGTGTTCGGTGGCGTCTTTTTTGCTGGTGAAACTGGTGGCAGATTCAAAATCGTCCAGTTGAAAAATAGTGAGATATTTCATTTTAGTTCCCTTTTTGCTAATTACTTTGATTATAGCATATTTGAGGCAAAGTGGGAATTATTCTAGATTACTAGTGGGTGTGTCGCCTTCTGTGGCTGAATTGTCGGTTGTATTATTGGCAAGAATGATAGTTTCAATCATGGTGCCGAGGTTAGTGATAGATGTATAAGTGGGGAAATTTTCGGTGAGTACGACCATAATATAATGGCGATTTTGCTCGGGAAAAACAAGAAAGGCAACATCGTTATAAATGGACCAATAGCTACCAGTATAATTCCAGCCGACTTTATCATAAACTTCGGCAGTCCTAAAGCCAGAAGGCAAACCTTGGCGCCAGTTGTAGGTGGTAGCAGGCTGGTTGAGCATAGAATCTTGAATGGCGGCCCAAGATTCGGCGCTGAGATCAGGATGCTGCCAGTAGAGTTTCATGAGTTCGGTGAGATCGGCGGCGCTGGAATAGAGGCCAGCACTAGAGGTGTGGGTGAGCCCTAGGTCGGTGACTAGGGCCTCCGCGCGCGCATAACGTTCTGGATCTGCGCGCAGAGGGTCGGCACAGCCGTTGTAAGACTCGCGGATAATCAAATCTAGACATGCCGAAACACTGAGTTCGCCCTTGTCAGGCGTAACTACGAGTACGGCTGTGCCGTCGTCGCGGCCGGCGTCGATTTCCCGATAACCGTCATAGGCAAAGAACAATTTATAAACGGAGGCTGTATTGAAGACACGATCGGCATTAGACGCGGCCGCGACTTGATTATTATCCAAATCATAGATCATGAGTCCAACGTTGCCAGGAGCGGTGGCGAGCCAGTTATCAACGGTGGGTTGCAAGTCAATAAAGTCAGGAGTAATTATAGTTTCTTCTGGAATGCCATCATTAGAAGAAGTCGGAGGATCTTCTGCCGGAGTTTCATTTTGATTGGTAGAATTATAGTGTAATAGACTTTTGACGGCTACGCCACCAATGAGCGTGATGCCAAAAGCGGTCAAAAAGATGAGAAGGAGACGGAGCCAGTTTTTACTAATCATACGTCCCATTATTGTCTTGGCCTCGCTTGGTTAAGGCGGTCGATGAAGGTAGTTGCGTCAGTACTATCCATGAGCCGCGTTTGCATAGTTTCGTCATAAATGGTGGGGACAATGCGAGTTTGGACAAGTTGGTTGTTGTAGAAATAGTGTACGAGGATGATGCTACGCGTAGTGCCAGGCCACCAGATTTGATCAAAGAAGAGATTGCCAAGACCATAGTAAATTGCACCATTACCGTAGAGTTCGTAAGTTTGGGTTTGGTGAGCGGCAGTGCCTACGACGATATCGGCGCCAAGATCGATAATCTCGCGGAAGAGTCCAATTTGGTCGCCTGCGGCCGAGTTGGCGTAGTCACAAATGCGGCTGTCGGCAGTATTATCGTAACTATTGCATTCGTAATATTGTATATCGACAATGACCGTATCGCCACGAGCCTTGGCAGCAGCGATGTCAGCCTGAGCCTTCTCTTTAGTGTAAAAATTTGCGCCAGGAGTAGCATCGAGGGTATAACCGCCCGTGGAAATATTGTAGGCTAGGAACGTGATGTGATTCCCCTTTTCGCTGATTTCTAGAGGTACGGCGGCAAGTTCGGCAGTAGCGCCTCCGCCAACAGTTTGGATACCGAGTTCGGCATATTGAGCCAAGGTGTCAAGAGCGGCTTGGTCGCCGCAATCTTGGTTGTGGTTGCCGGTGAGTTCAACGATGTCAAGGCCAATAGCAGTGAGTACATCAATCATTTGGGGTTTTGAGCAAATATTGCGGTCGGTAGCTAGCGTAGTGAATGAGGACTCGTTGCTAGTATGAGTGAGGTCAAAACTACTGAGAAACTCGCCGATATTCTCAGCAAAGTAAGTAGCATCGCCAACCTGCGTGAGTTTGGCATTCATACCGCGCGAGAGTGCAGTAACGCCAGTTTGCGCGAAGGTGAGGACGGTGTCGTGAGTAGGAAATTCGGGAAGTTCAGGCTGAATAAGTGTTGTGATTTTTACAACATCCTCAGGAAGTCCTTCGAAAACGAGATATTCAAAGATGGCGCCAGAATCTAACGTATCAAGATAATAATTATCATCAAGTGCGAGTAACTTTTGGTTGGGCGTAAGCTCGAGGACTGAGATTAGTTTATAATTGTCAAGTTCTTCTGTTGAGATAGAGTTGATACTGTCATAGAAATCAGTGACAGGTACGAGAATGCTATAGAGGAGTGTATTTTCGCCAGCCTCTAAGGTTTGCGTGGTTTTGATAGATATTGTGACGTTTTGATCAAGTTCGGCTACTGTTTCTGCATTATTGAAAGCGGAGTTAATGAGGTCTTGCTGCTTGGCCGGAACATTGTCGGCAAATGTAATGACACCTGGTTGATGGAAAAGTCCAGATCCAGTAAAATATTGCGCTAAGAAAAATACTGCGCAAATTAGAATAACGATTCCAATACTGCTACCAATAATGACGCCAGCCTTATGTTTTTGCATCCACCTCCTTTTTATATATTGATTATAGCATAACTCTGTGCTAAAATGTGTGTAGATTTAACAAAATAAACAGTTGAAATAAAAATGATTCTAAGTATTATCTTATTGGTTGCCGGGTTTGTATTCTTGATTAAAGGTGCAGATGTGTTTGTGGAGGGGGCATCAAGTACGGCCGAAAACTTTAAAATTTCTAAAATGCTGATTGGTCTCACAATTGTGGCGTTTGGTACAAGTGCGCCAGAATTCGCAGTTTCGATGTCGGCGTTGGCTTCCGGTAGTACCGACATGGTGCTCGGCAACGTGATGGGTAGCTGTATTTTGAATATTTTGCTAATTTTGGGAATTGCCGCTTTGATTCGGCCGATTAAGATCAAAGATAATACGGTGAAAAAAGAGTTGCCACTCTGTATGATGATCTCGACGTTGCTCGCAGTATTGTTCTTGGATATTAGTCTGGGCAATGGTACAGTGAATCAGATTACGCGGGCAGATGCGATTGTGATTTTGCTATTCTTCGCGGTATTCTTATATTATTTGGTGACTTTGGCGAAAAATAAGCGCGAGAAGAATTCAAAGGTGAAGCCAAAATATAAATTGAGTAAGTCGTTGCTCTTGGTGGGGATTGGTCTAGTTGGAATTGTGGTCGGAAGCCAATTGGTTGTAGATAGCGCATCACACATTGCGAGTGCAATCGGAATTAGCGAGCGTGTGATTTCTTTGACGGTGATTGCGTTTGGTACGAGTTTGCCAGAACTTGTGACGACGGTTGTAGCGGCGCGGAAAGATGAGCAAGATTTGGTAGTTGGTAACATTATTGGTAGCAATATCTTTAATATCTGTGTGGTTTTGGGAATCCCAGTAGCAATTTTTGGAACAATTACGCCGGCAAGTTTCCAGATGATTGATGTTGGAATGTTGGTGGCATCGGCGGTGTTACTGTTTATCTTTTCAGTTTCGACAAAGCGTATTAATCGTATTGAGGGAGCGATGATGTTGGCGCTCTTTGCGACGTATTACGCGGTGATTCTGATTGCTTGATTAGTCGGCGATAGTGGCAGTGAGAATGAGGCGATGAGTGGCGTCTTGATTGGGCAATGGTTCGCCAGCGCAGGTCATGATGACGATGGTGCTGGTAGCAACTGGGGCAAGAATTTCCTGCATGCTAATCATGGATTTTTCGAGGGTTTCACTGGAGTTGATACGATATCCCTGGCCATTATATGTAAATGTGTCGCCGACTGTGGTTTGGGATAAATTGCGAAAGACCGTGGAGGAATGTCCGATAATTAGGATTTTGTTGGGATTGGAACTGTATGAGCCGGCGATATTCCCTGGAGCGATGAGTTGATGATCGGTAAGTTGTAGGGGCTCAACCGGAGTGGTGAGTGAGATCTTGGGGATGTTGAGTTCGGGGTAACTGAGTGCTTCGATAGAAACGGCTGGTTGAAAACCAATATAAAGATAAATCGGAAGCATAATCATGAAAAAACCGACTACAAAGACGCGAATTGCGCGCCGCGACCAACAAAATGGGCTGAGTTTACATGTACCTTCCATACTTATGCTTATTATAGCACAGGCGGTTTAGATAAAACAAGTTATTCTTTGGGAGATTCTGGCTCGGAGGATGCTAGTTGGATAGTGACAGTGGTACCAAAGCCGATGCGTGACTTGACTTGGATGCGAGAATTGGACATGAACGCGCAAAGTGGTTTGGAAAGAATAGTGCCAGTGTCGGTAATGATGATTTGTTGTTTGCGGACAGCAATAGTAATCTCCCCACTTTTAGTACGGCTGAGGGCGGAATTTAGCTGGGTTTCGAGGTCGGTCTTGATAGCCTCTGGGTCGGTTACGGTTTGGGTGGTATCGGGAAAGTCGAGGCTGAGTTTGACTTGACTGTTGTCGGCTAAAGGTAGAAACTTGTTGTAAATTTCGCTAATAATAAGTGATAGACGCTGCATATTAGACTAAGATTAACGTAGTGCCGAGGACGAGACAGGCGACGATTACACGATAGCGGCCGAAGGTTTGTAAAGAATGTGGCTTTTTGAGGTAGCGCAAGAGATAGTGTAGGGCAAAAAGGCCAACAATAAAAGCGATGAGATTGGATAATGCAAGGATGCCGATATTGGCAGCAAAGTAGTCGCGGCCGGTGCTGGACAAGAACATCTTGAGACAAACGCCACACATGATAGGAATGGAAGCGAGGAAGGAGTATTCGGCTGAGGACTCGGAGTCGAGACCGACGAGGCGGCCAGTGATAATTGTGGTGCCGGAGCGCGAAGTTCCAGGAATAAGAGCAAAGATTTGAGATAAACCGATGAAGAGAGCACGGATAGGCGTAAGGTGATTCTCGTTTTTGAGTTCGGACATATGCGGTAGGCGATCAATGAACATCATGATAAGACCAACAATGCCCATAGCGATACTGACGGTGATTAATGAAGAAAAGAAACCGTTATTCTCAATAAAATCTGACAACAAAAGGCCAGCAAGACCGGCTGGAATGGTTGTAATGACGATATTGATGGCTAGTTTGTAGTTGCGGTTACTAAAGACGTCTTTGATGATACGCCAAATGCGTTTGCGGAAATAAATGAGAAGCGCCAAGAGCGTGCCGAGGTTAATAAATTCAAGAAAGAGGTGGAAATTATCGCTAGACTGGATATTGAAGATGTGCTGTGCGATTTCTAAATGTCCGGAGGAAGAAACCGGAATAAATTCGGTGATTCCCTGAATAAATCCTAAAAGTATTGCCTCAAAAATATTCATGAGCCTATTATAGCACGGTTATTTTGTTTTGAGTAAAATCTTTTTGAGGCGGCCAATAATAGGCTGAACTTGTTCAAGGTTGAGGAAGTAACCGGCAAGGAGGTAGGCAATAAGTGAGCCTATAGTGATAACGCAGAACTTCGGAAAGACCATAAAAATAGAGTCGTCGCTGGCCATGAATGGGAAGAATTTGGTGAGTGAATAGGCAACACAGCCGGTGATGGCAGTGGCGAAAACAGTGCGTAAGGTATTTTTCCAGAATTTTTGGTCGAGGAGTTTGTGGTTGGAACGCTTTTGAAGGAGCATGATGAGGATGACGACTTCGAGCATGGTGCCGATAGATTGAGCCCAGCCAAGACCTTCAACACCGCAGCCGACTATAGATAAAATGATTGCCAGAATGATAGTGAGGCCGACAGTGCCGATAGAGACGTAGAATGGAGTTTTGGTATCTTGGTGAGCATAAAAACCACGCGCAGCGATATGGAAGATGGAGTTAGCGATGATGGAAATAATGAGGGTGGCGAGTACTGACGAAATCAAGGGGTCACCACCGTTTTTAATGAAGCTGACGACATAACCACGAGCAAAAAAGGCAATGACAGCAACTGGTAGTGCAATCCAGATGATTGTGCCAAGAGCGGTACGGAAGGTTTGGCGATATTTGGTTTCTTTGCCCTCGCCGAGTTCTTCGGTGAGTTGTGGAAAGAAGGCCGTGGAGATAGCGACACCGATGAGGCTAACCGGCATTTGTGAAAGGCTATAGGCTTGGTTGTAGGAGCGTAAAGCACCAGCTCCCATACGTGATGATAAGTTGGTAGTGACGAGTGTATTAACGTAGTCGATTCCCTGATCCAATGAACGGGCGGGGAGAAGTTTGAGCACGGAGCGGAAACCTTGGTTTTTCCAGTTGATTTTGAATTCGTAATCAAACCCAAGCCCGAAGAGCCCTACCAGACTGACGATGACTTGCAGAACAGCGCCAAAAACAACGCCGAGAGCGACACCCATAATACCACCTTCGAAGATTTGCCAACCAAAGAGGTTGATTCCGCCAGTAAACCAAACTATCCCAATCAAGATACCAACGTTGTATAGGGCTGGTGCAAGTGCATAAAAGATGAAACGGCCAAGGGCTTGCTGGATACTAGAAAGAATCGTAGAAATCGAAAAAAGAAATGGGTTGATAGCGATGACGCGCATCATGTTGATTGCGAGGATGGTACCGGATTCATCAAGACCTGGACCAACAATATAGCGTACTAGAGGTTCGGCAAGAATCATGATCAGCACGGATGCAACGAGCGTCATGATGGCCATTAGATTGAGCAAACTAGAGCTGAGTTCCCAAGCGGATTTTTTGTTGCCGGTGGAGAGACGTTGATTGAAAACGGGAATAAAACTGACGGCGAGAGCCCCTGAAGTTAAAAGGAAGAATAGGAAGTCAGGAATGGTGAAGGCGGCAGTGTAGGCGTCAATGCCGGTGGGGTAGGTGTCGAGGTAATAAGAATTAAGCAGACGGTCGCGGAAGATGCCAAGGAGGGCGGAAACTAGGGTAGAACTAGCGAGGACGATTGCAGCAAAGCGAATGGGTAATTTGCGGTTGGCAAGGCTGACGACGGAACGAAAATGAAATCGCTTTTTGGAGCGTGGGGTGGATTCGGGATTAGTTTTGACATCATCGGCCATTTAGAGTTCGGTGACTCCGCCAAGATAAGGTTGCAAAACGGCCGGGACTTTGAGTTTGCCCTCTGGTTCGGCATAATTTTCGATGAGTGCTACCATGGTGCGAGCCAAGGAAATTGCGGTGCCATTGAGTGTATGCAAGACTTCGATCGTGCCATCTTCGCGACGCACACGAATATTGAGACTGCGCGCCTGGAAATCAGTGCAGTTGGAACAACTGGTGAGTTCCTGGTATTTTTGGTTAACTGGAGACCAGTATTCGATATCGTATTTTTTGGCAGCAGGGGCGCCTAAATCACCAGCGGCGATGTTGATGACGCGGTATGGGATGCCAATTTCTTGCCAAATCTCCTCTTCGATTTCGCGGATTTGCTCGTGGAGTTCTTTGGACTGCTCAGGAAGGCAGAAGACATACATCTCAAGTTTGTTGAATTGGTGTACGCGGAAGAGACCACGGGTGTATTTGCCATAGGTGCCAGCTTCTTTGCGGAAGCAGGCGGAATAGCCCGCATAGCAGAGTGGTAAATCCTTTTCGTCAATGATTTCGTCCATGTGATAGCCTGTGAGAGGCATTTCGGCGGTGGCAATCATTGCAAGGTCTTCGCCTTCGATATAATATTCATCGCTTTGGTCGCTACTGCGTGGATTAAAGCCGCAACCTTCAAGGATTTTGCTGGAGACCATGTCGGGTACGGTCATGTAATGAAAGCCATGTTCGGTGACTTTTTTGAGGCCAAATTGCAAGAGGGCGTTTTCGAGTAGGGCGAGACCGTCCTTCAGATAGTAGAATTTGGCTCCAGCGACCTTGGCGCCACGCTCAAAGTCAAGCCAGCCACGTTTGGTGGCGTAATCCAAATGGTCTACCCCTTTGGACTTTTTACCGCCCCAGCTGCTGATTTCAACGCTACATTCTTCCCCGCCCAATGGAACATCATCAAAAATGATGTTGGGGACTTGTTTGATAGCGCTAGAGAGTTGCTGTTCGATGTCGGTGAGCACTGGCTCTTTGCTGGCGAGTTTCTCCTTGATAGCCTTGCCCTGAGCAATAAGTTCGGTACTAGGCTTGCCACCTTTCATCTGGTTGGCAATTTCGTTGCGCTCGCGACGTAGAGCCTCGACTTCTTGCAGGATGGTCTTGCGTTGGTCGTCAAGTTGGAGTAAGTCTGGAATGCTGACTTGATAACCCTTTTCGTGGGCTGACCTTTCGACGAGGGCTTGATGTTCACGAATGAAATTAATATCTAACATAATAATAGTATAGCACAAAACTGAAAGTTGATAGTTGTGGGTATGGGCTGGATCTACCAACCGCCGCCACCGCCTCCGCCACCCCCACCACCGGAGAACCCGCCTCCGCCACCTCCAGAAAAGCCAGAGCTGGAGTTGCTGGTGGTGGAGTGAGTGGTGCTGGTGGCAATAGAACTGCTAGCAGCGAGCATAGCGGCGCTGAAATCGCGGGCAGAGAAAGCGCCAACACCAAAGTACCAAGTTGGGGCACTGACATCCTTGTATTCGTAGTAACGGCTGAGTTCGCCTAGCCAACTCTTTTCCAGTTTAAAGATAACGGCATATGGTAGAAGTTTTTCGTACAATTTGACAATGCCTTGATGTGAGGTATCGGCACCTTTGACACTTTGAAGAAACTCAATGCGGTCTTTTTCGGCCATCTTGATATAGAGTTTTAGCCCATCGAGGTACTTGGAATACATCAGACCTTTTTCGGTCATAGTGAAATATGGGCTGAGTTTGGAACTAAGTATAACGCTAATAATCAAGGCTAACCAAGGTAAGGCAAAGACGGCGATGACGAGGGGTGTGCCTCCGAGTATAACACGATAACTAACATCGTCGTCAAGCACAAAGATGTTGATGAAAATACTAATAAAGGCTAAGACAGACGTGATTGCAACAAGTACGCCACAGGGGTTTTTGGCGTTTGGTTCAGCGGAACCTTTAGCTTTGGGGTTGGATTCCATAAGGCCTTTCTTGCGCAAAGCGTCGCGGGTTTGGCGAGCGAAATCTTGGCCGAGTTTGATGAGGCTATTGGTGGCGGTGTGAGTTTTGACCTCAATGTCATCGCCGACGCTAATGTTAGTCTTGCCGCCAGCTAATATTCGGAGCATAGTAATTTGCTCGGCCGAGAGGTCAATGGATTTGACCCGGATGCGCCACATAGTTTTGGTCTTGCCGAGTTTGGTTTTGCTCTCTAACTTGCGAATTTCGACTTTGCCCTTGACGGCGAGTTCCATAAGGGTAGCAACTTTGCTGTTGCCAAGCGAGCCGCTTTTGATGTAGTTCTCGGCCATTTCGGCGACAGAGAAACCTTGAGGCGGAGTATATTCGGGTTTAACAAAGAGACCTTGGTAATATTCACGCTTGGCTTTGGATTGTTGATAACAGACGAAGAAAGCAATCAGGATTGCGATAGTGATGAGCAACTCAATGATAAAAATGAAGAAAACGGTGTAGTCATAACGTTGACCGGGCACGGTGAAGGTGTCGGGTTGGAACTCAACGTCAAAAGTGAGGTTTTCGCGGGCGCTTAATTTGTTGGCGGTAAAGGTTAGACCATCACTAGACTGAGTGATCTTGCACCGACTTTGGTCGCTACTGCCGTAACGCCCAACATAACACCAGGCATCACCGGTGAAAGCTGAAGCGATCTTTGAATCTTCGAAGTGTAGGTTGACAGCGACATTCTCGAAGCGTTGCGACCAGTCATTGCCATTAGTATCCCAGTAAAGTTCTTGCCATTTTTTGCCGTCTTCGTCAAACTTGGTAATGACGTTGCGAAATTCATACTCTAATTTGTAAATTTGTTCACCGTGGACATAGGTGCTGGCATCGCCAAGGTAAACAGTGAAATAACCATCACCCCCTTCGATTTTGTATGGGTGCTCTTCTGTACCATTATGCCAGACGTTGATTTCGAGATAATCATCGCTGACCATGGTGAGGTTTTGTCCATCTTGGTTGGTATATGGGATGACGCGGGTAAGACCGTGGTTTTGGTTACTGCTGGGAAAGATGGCGGTAAATTCCTCGACGACGCGCAGACGGCTAGTACCATCATCGGCTTGACTAAGATAATAATCGGCTTGATAATTCTTGAAATAAAAACTATTGACAGAGGCAGTAGCGGCATGAGTGCTAAAAATTGGCAAAAATGCTTGACATATTATGGAAAGTGTGATACAATAGAAAGATAGGGTAAGGAATTTTGGCTTCTTGAGGGTTTTTGGCATATTACTCCTTCACTTGCTTGATAGTGTCTTTGATGATGTTGATGGATTGCTGCAACTTGATACCTTCGGGTTCGGTCAGTTTGAGCTCGAGGCGGCGGATAATTCCCTCGCGTCCGATGACGGCAGGAAAGCCATAGTAGGCGTCGTTGCAGTCGTCAAGGTTGGAGACGGGCAAGACACGACGCTCGTCGCCGAGAATACAGTTGATAAGGTGTACAGTGCAAGCGCCAATGCCATAATGGGTGGCACCTTTCTTTTCGATGATGGCGTAGGCTTCTTCGCGGGTGAAAGTCTCCATATCGGAACGTTGATTGTCGGATAGCAGGTTTACAATGGGTTCCCCGCCAATATTGGCACTGCTCCAGAGAGCAAACTCACTATCGCCATGCTCGCCGATTTGATAGGCGTGGACAGATTTGGGGTGGACTTGTAGGCGATTTGCGATTTGCAGGCGAAGGCGGGCCGAATCGAGGATGGTACCAGTACCGATGACGCGTTCACTGGGTAATCCAGAGTATTGCCAAGTTAAGTAGGTGAGGGCATCCATTGGATTGGAAACGACAATAAAGATGCCGTCAAAATCGGACGCCATGATTTGGCTGACAATATCGTGCGTGATTTTGGCGTTCTTTTGTAAGAGACCAAGGCGAGTTTCGCCAGGTTTTTGGTTGGCACCGGCAGTCAGTACGCAGATGTCGCAGTCTTCAGCGTCAGCATAATTGCCAGCTCTGATTTTGAGCCAAGATGGTGCAACGGCGAGCGCGTCGTTGAGGTCTAGCGCTTCGCCTTCGGCATCGTCTTGGTTGATATCGGTTAATATTAGTTCTTTTACGGGGGTGCGCTGGTTGAGCAGTGCAAATGCAATACTTGCACCAACATTACCAGTACCCACAATCATTACCCTACCACTCATATTACTACGATTGTAGCATAATTTCTTGGTGTTGTGGGGGTTTTATGATAAAATGAGGGTAGGTATGGCACTGTGGCGGAGTGGTGACGCAGCGGTCTGCAAAACCGCGTACACCGGTTCAATTCCGGTCGGTGCCTCCAGAATAAAAAAGTGGCCTTGAGGCCAATTTTTTATTCTGGTTATGGAGAGCGGAAAGAACCGGGAACCGGGTCTAGGCTGTAGGAGGCGAGAGAAAACGGCAAATTTATTTGGCGTCTTCCGAGGCGACGCCCAGCCGCTGAGTTTGCGCAGCAAACGAAGTTTTCCGGTCGGTGCCTCCATTTTTTGTGAGATAATTATCCAGATATTCTAACCAAGCGGTGGCATTTTCTTCTTGGAATAATTGGCGTAAGAAATCTACTGTGAAATTGTGGCGAGCCTCCGCCTCATGCTTACCAGACGGGGTAAGCATGAGATTTTTTAGACGGAGGACCTTATCAAAAAAGTGGTTGATGCTGGTATCGGCAAGATTGTTATCGGTGTATGACTTGGTGCTGCAGCCATTAGGTAGGCTAGTCTTGCAGAACACTGGCCGGTTATGAGCAAATCCGTATTGTAACGTGCGGATAATACTATGTGCACCTAGCCCGTCACACATGTCGGCATCAGAGACGATTTGGCCTTCTAGGGTTTGCGGATGGATATCCTGGAGACGTTTGCTATAGCCAAGTTGGTGAATTTCGTTGCGAACTTGTGTTTGGATTCCCGGGTCAATGTTGGCTTCGAGCATGATGCGGCTGGCATTAGGAAGGTCAACCGCAGCCTTGCGACCAAAAAGTTTGTAGTCGTCG
Source organism: uncultured Candidatus Saccharibacteria bacterium (assembly GCA_947087275.1). Taxonomy (GTDB): domain Bacteria; phylum Patescibacteriota; class Saccharimonadia; order Saccharimonadales; family Saccharimonadaceae; genus Nanosyncoccus. The sequence continues at coordinate 11,634 of CAMUBZ010000012.1, read as the reverse complement.
ACGTCATGCAATAGGGCAATAATCGTAACAAGGTCGGTATTGGCCTGCTCTTGTTGGGTAAATTTGAGCGCTAGCGTGAGGACGCGGTCGATATGATCCATACCGTGGCTGGTATTGTCTCGCCCTAGTAAATCTGCTACGCACTGTTTGATGATGTCGATTTGATGTTTCATGGTTTGATTATATCATGGTTATTTTTGTAAAATCGGGCAAAAGCAGGGATTGACACAGTCCCTTGTTTGTGCGAGAATGGGATTAACTAAAGGTTAGTTACCGCTTCGTCTTGCGACGAGTGGTAACTTTTTTGTTGCGCCTTTTGACGAAGTTGAGTCGAACCAATGGATTCACTCGTACTTCAAGACGTAAACGCCAAAGTAGTACTACCATAGTAACCTCCTTTCCCCAGATGCTACTGATGTGAATGTCAATTTGCTATTTGCCCGTGTTGTAAGCCTAACACACTTTGAAAAAATTTAGCAAGCATAGTCATGATATTTTGCATATTTCCCATAAGCCATACACTCTCCTACATACCTAATACAGTACTAAGGCAGCGGAGGGGGTAACCGTAAGAGAGGAATCGCGGGCTATTGGATGGCTGCACAGTAAGATTTCCTATTACAAGATTATATGCATTCTGCGCGCTTTCTAGCCATGAAGACCACCAACATCCGCTAAAAACTGTGCCCTTTAAAGTGCTAGCAGTTCTTAAATCAATATACCCGCTGCGCACGAAAAACTATGATATAATCAGAAAAAGGTTTACTATGTATGTAGATTTATTCACATTTCTCGTACCGATGACAAACTTCTGCGCGTTTGATTGGCTAGTTGTCCTCGTTGCGGTTTTAGGTGTTGTGATTGGTGGCGAATTACTATATTTTCAGCATCGCGGTTGGGGTTATACTCAGATTTTTCTATCACTTGCTTTGCCGATTTTTCTTTATACTTCAGTCTATTCACGCCATATCTTAGAGAATATTAGCACTTTTGCCCGGATTAGTCGTTACTGGCGATTGCTCTTTCCACATGACATGAGTTATGCTGCAAATTTCCCATGGTGGCTGTTTTTCTTATGTATTGGCTATCTGATTTACATAATTTTCGCGGGCGCCTCTATTTATCTACTAGTCAAGCATTATAAACATCCTGAAATCAAGGCGAAAACAGTCAAGAAATAGGCAAGCCTGAACCTCATGTGACCTTATCGTTTTTTCAAATTCGCTAAGGTCTAATTTTAGTTTTACCCCTGTTATTTGCATAACCAGACCTTAACAAAAATCAAAAAGTGTTAAGGTGTCGTGCGCAGCGGGCACTTCAATCCGGCGAACACTGCCGGCACTTCAATCCGGCGAACACTGCCGGCACTTTCAGGTACGCGAGTCGCCTTGCCGTCTACTGGTAGTACGCGTTCGTACTCGTCGATTGCAAACGCGTACTACCTTCACTTTGATACTAATACTATTCACCCGTCATACAGCAATAATCGTTACGCTGTTTCCCCCTCCGCTGCCTTAGTACTGTATTAGGTATGTATGAGTCGAGTAAAGCAAAGAAACAAGTTCACTCGTTTCTTTTGCTTTCGAGACGACGCTCATACCACAGAACGTAGTGATGTGGCTATGTAGGAGGGAGTAAGGTTCTGTGACTACTTCTCCCTTTTGATAATTGGGAATGGTACGGCTTCGCGGCCAGAAACTCCTTCTAGTAGCCAGAAGTTGCGTTCGGAATTACCCCAACCGCAGGCAGGGGGCATACCATATTCGAGCATTTCGACAAAATCCATGTCAAGCATCTGAGCCTCGTCATCACCGTTGTCGCGCATGGCTTGCTGCTCTTCAAAGCGCGCGAGCTGATCAAGCGGGTCGTTGAGCTCGGAGTAGCCATTACCCATTTCGGTGCCAGCAATGATAGGGTGGAAGCGCTGAGTGACAAGTGGATTATCGTCGGACTTTTTAGCAAGTGGACTAAGGCTTAATGGTTCCTCGATGAGCCAGTATGGACCGGCGGAAGTTTTGCGGATGAGTTTCCAGAGATTGTCGATGAGACGACCGTCGGCAACGCTAGGGTCAATTTTGACGCCATTATCTTTGAGAATTTGCAGCGCCTTGGCGCGGTCAAGATTAAAGACATCAATATCAAACTTTTCGCGCAGCAGGTCCGCATATTTGATGCGGGGCCACTTGCAGTCAAGATCAATCTTAAAACCGCCAACTTCAAATTGGAGCGTGCCCCAAGTTTCTTTGGCGACATATTTAATCATCTCTTCATACAAATCCATGCCATTTTCGTAATTCTCGTAAGCAGCATAACTTTCGAAAGCGATGTGTTCAGGCAGATGCTCATCGTCGACACCTTCGTTGCGGAAGCGTGGACCAATGTCGTAAACCTTTTCGAAACCGCCGCCGAGCAAGCGTTTGAGCGGTAACTCTTGAGAGATGCGGAGATAATAATCTTCGTCCAAAGCGTCCATGTGAGTGACAAAAGGATTAGCATCGGCACCGCCGGTGGTGTGTTCGAGTACTGGAGTATTGACTTCAATAAAACCATGGGAATTCATAAAATCGCGGGTGGCCTGCCAAAACTTGCTGCGGCGCACCAAACGCTCGCGCACCTCGGGGTTGACATTCATATCAACGTAGCGACGACGATAGCGCTCTTCTTTATTAGTAAGGCCGTCATAGCCAGGCAGAGGACGTAGCGCCTTAGTAAGCAAACGGACTTGATTAGAAAAAACAGAAATTTCGCCAGTGCTAGATTTACCAACTTGGCCTTCAACTTCAATGAAATCGCCGGTATCGAGTAACTTGAGTTGTTTGATACCAAAATAGCCGGGGGTGATATCGTCGGTTTTTTGCATAAAAATTTGGATTTCGCCAAAATAATCGCGGATTTTGACGAAAGCAATCTTGCCAAAAGCACGAATGGCTATGATGCGGCCGGCAATGCAAACCGTTTGCCCGTCTTGTTCGGCAAAATGGTTGAGGATAGTAGAAATCTTGGTGTTGCGATGGGATTTGGCAGGATAGGGGTCGATGCCGAGTTCACGAATTTGGTTGAGCTTGCGTAGACGTTCGTCACGATAATCATTCAAAGTTGTCATAAAGAAATTATAGCATAATTTCGGCGTTTTTGACAGAAAAAGCGTCCTTAGTATTGACTTTTTGCGTAAAGTGTGCTACAATAGAAGAGATAGGGTGCGTCCTTTTGATAATTTGGACTCATTTTTTGTAGAAATAGAAGGGAGGGTTCTATAATGAAGCAGAACTCAAAAAATGTACGAGAGATGCCGGCTTGGGTGGTGGTTGCAGTAATTATGGTGGCGTTTGGCTGTTTCATAGTGCTACTTTATTTACATGTTGATATACTTGCCGTAAAACGTGATACCGAATTTTCGTTATTCGGGTTGGTGCCGCCTAAACTAAAACATCGCCAGGCTTGGCAAATTGGCGCGCGTGTCTGCCCATTGCTATCTTTGGCATGGTTGATTTGGCGCTATGATCCGCCGGGCAAACGTATTAAACGCTATGTATCGCTGGCGTTTGCCATGATTGTCAGCACTGTAGTGTTAGTCCGTATGGTCGGACACACCTATGAGCAGACTTTGGCGCAGCAGGGTGTTGGTACAATGCAGACAGCGTTGGATACCGAGTATTATCAGGAAGAAATGAAACTGATGGGTAATCTGGGTGTTTACGGTGGCAAAATGACGCTTGATGGCGAGCCGGGGATTTATCTTTGCCGGCAAATGGACACCTTTGGGCCGTTTGCCACGCAGGTGTTGGCAGATACCGCAACGCAACCCTTTAGTAAGGGGTACGAGGAATACTCGCGCTTTGAGCAAGATGGCCTCGTGCAGTTTCATGCGCTGTCAGTGCAACACTACCAGGACGGGTATTGGTTGGTAGTGAAGCGATTCGTCAGCATTGACGACCTGCTAATTGAGATCGACCACTTGGACGATTTGCGGCGCTATATTGTGCAAATGCAGTATGCGCGACATGACGGTGATGAGGCGTCGGTGGCGAGAGAGTTCGAAGAGACCGCTGGTGAAGCAGTCACGCGAACAAGATGAGGACAAAAAAGCGGTGCTGATATTGCTATGGCACCGCTTTTTGCAATTTAGACTAAGTTTTTGATTTTGACCTTTTTACCGTTAAACTCAAAAGTTTCGTCGGCTTTGCGCCCCATGAGCTCTTTGCCAAGGGGAGATTCGTGGGAGATTTTACCTTCTAGCGGGTTGGCTTCGACAGGGCCAACAAGAGTGTATGTAAACTCTTTGCCACCCATGTCTATTACTACAGATGCGCCGATGGTAATCTTGTCGCCCTTCTTGGGGGCCTTGATAATGGCGGCGTTTTTGAGGATTTCTTGAATCTCAATAATACGATTCTCAACGGTTTTTTGTTCGGCGCGAGCGTCAGTGTATTCTTGGTTTTCGGAGAGGTCTCCAAAAGCACGAGCAGTAGCGATACGTTCGGCGATGGCTGGACGTTGCGCAATTAGCTCGGCTAGTTCTTGTTCGAGCTCAGCCTTACCGGCTGGCGTTAGATTCACAGTCTTTTTCATAACTACAAAGAGTGTATCACAGAATATTTTGTAGGTCAACCAACTCGCTTGCGCCAGTAGCACGGTTAACGATTTCGGCTTTGCCGTCGGCTAGAGTTTTGTCGCTGATTACAACGCGATATGGAATACCCATGAGCTCGGCATCGGCAAACTTCTCGCCAGGGCGGAGGTTGCGATCATCATAGAGAATTTGATCTTCGTGGCCTTGGTAGAGTGCTTCGGCTTGCTTGCTTCCCTCTTCGCCGATACCGATGAGATAATATTTGTAAGGAGCGATTTGCTCAGGCCACACTAGGCCACGATCGTCACAGAATTTTTCGGCAATGACGCCCATGACGCGTGAGACACCAATGCCATAGCAACCCATGAGGACGGTCTTTCTTTGGCCATCTTGGTCGTTGAAGACAAGTCCGAGGGGCTCAGAATATTTGGTCTTCAGCGTAAAGATATTACCTACTTCGGCAGCCTTGGCGGATGCCAGCTCTTCGCGTTTAACGCCGAGCTCGGCTAGAACTTCGTCATTCAAGACCTCTTCGTTGAGAACGACCGATTTATCGGCATTGTAGTAAATCGTATCTTCGCCGATGTCGGTGAGAGTCTGGAATTCGTGGCTATATTTGGCAAAAACACCACCACTAGCAAAAGTTTGGAAAGTGTCGTTACCAATACCGAGGCGGTCGTAAATCCGCTTGTAGGCTTGTTCGGCAGCATGATAAAACTGTTCATGCTCGGCTTCGTTGGTGGCAAAACTATAGAGATCCTTCATTAAGAACTCGCGTGTGCGCATGATGCCGGATTTGGCGCGAAGTTCATTGCGGAATTTGGTTTGGAATTGATAAACGTAAACAGGTAAATCTTTATAGCTAGAAATGTAAGTTTGCATCATTTTGGTCATAGGCTCTTCGTGTGTGGGGGCAAGGCCAAGTTCACCACCTGCTGCCAAGGCGGTTTTGAACCAGATATCCATTTTTTTGATATCCCAGCGATCGGTTTTTTGCCAAGGCTCGGGATTTTGAAGAGATGACATTAATACTTCTTGGCAACCGATTCGGTCGAGTTCTTCACGGATGATGGTCTTGATGTTTTCGAGTACACGTAGGCCAAGTGGCAGGTAGTCGTAAATACCAGCGAGTTCTTTGTGCACGTAGCCAGCACGGCTTAAGAATTGGGCACCGCGCGCAGTTTCATCCTTGGGGGCGGTGCGGAGAGTTTTGACAAATGATTTACTAAAACGCATAATACTATATATTATAGCACGTTTTGCGCCCTAAAAGCCGGCGACATAGAGTAAATAAAAGGCAATGCCGTTGGAGAGAATGTGGAGTAGCATGCCGCTCCAGATGGTGCCGGTGATCTCGCGCAGGCTACAAAGCACAACGCTGAGCACAAAAACACCTACGCCAACATTCCACTGGCCATGCAAGAGTCCAAAGAGGACAGAAACGAGCAGAATGGCGATGGGGGCTTTGATACGACTACGGAGTTTGCCATAGAGCCATCCCCGCATGATGATTTCTTCAGCAATGGGCGCCACAATGACTAAAGCGATCATTGCTAAGATGCGGTCACCCGTAGCGATAAAATAGCTAAAGCCGGTTTCCTGGACTTGGTCAGATTGGAACCAAGGAAAGATAGTCATGATATTAGTGAGGAGATTAGCGCCGATAATATACACGACATAGCCAATGGGTGCAAGGCCAATATCAACAAAGGTTGGGAGATGTTGGAGTCCAAGTTCGGTGGAATTGGTAGCAAGAAGATTAGCTTTGCTAGACCGAGAAGGATTTTGCTTTTGACGATAGAGATTGAACAAACGTGGCGGGATATAGATAACCAGGAATAAAGTTAGGAGATAAGTGAACATGTAATAAATACAAGTCCAAAGAGGGCTCGTGATTTTGCTACCAAGCACCCAAGACATAGGATAAATAATATATTGGCTAGCAGTCATGGCGAGTGCCGTCCAAGCTAATACAAAGATTGCAAAATAGACAGTGGTCTTGTCGATTCTGTGGCGGGATTGAGGCTGAGTGGTGGTGGCTTTAGCAGTAGCCATTAGAAAAACCTCGTGATGTCAAGGATGGAGATAATGACAATGAGGGCGAGTAGGGCTACCATAGCACGCGAGACAATACGCTCCTCGGTTTCTTTGGTGAGGGTTTTGCGGCGGAGTTTGTAGATGGCAATTAGTAGCCAACGTCCGCCGTCAAGAGCAGGGATGGGTAAGACATTCATACAGGCTAGAGAAACGGAAATTAGAGCAGCTAGGAAGGCAAGGTTGGTGGGGCCAGCTTCGGCGAAGGCTGGGAAAATTACACCAATGATGCCAACTGGACCGGATACGGAATCACCAGCAGATTGGATGGCGGATTGGCCAGCCTCGCGGACTTCACTATTTGGGCTGAACTGCTGGACAACGCCCGAAACCAGATTCCAAACTAACTCGCCGAGGCTACGGAAGGTTTCGCCAGTGAGCTGCAAGGTAGTGCCGACGCCAACGATAGGTGCTGACCAAGTTGAACGGATGAAAGTTTGGCCGGAAGTCATAGAGACACCAAGTACATACTCGGCTTGAGTATCATTCAGCTCCGTAATGAGTTCCAGGTCTTCGTTGTCGCGTCGTACGACATAAACAACAGTGTGTCCGGCATGTTCGGCTCCAAAGGTGGTGACATCGCTGGGATATACAATGGTTGTGGTATTATGCTCAAGATCATAGGCCCTCATAATTTGATCTCCCGGTTTGAAGCCGCTTTTCTCTGCTGGGGAGCCTTCGATAACTTCAGCAATAGTAATGCCTTCACCTGTAATTTGGGCATCATCTTTGAGATAAAATTGGTTGTTGATAAACTGTGGCATGCCGGTGAACGCTAAAATAGTGAAAATGATAACGGCAACAAGCCAGTTCATCACGACACCGCCGAAGAGGATTTTAGTCTTACCCCAAAAACTTGTAGCGCCAAAAGTACCTTTGCGCTTGTCGGCGTCAGATTCCCCATCCATGGCGCAGAAACCACCAATCGGTAGCCAGTTGATGCTAAAAATCAGGGTATCTTGGGGCTTGTTCCACTCGGATTTAGGCAGGCGTAGCCATTTTTTTGCGGTTTTGTCGCCTTTTTGCCACTTTGGGTTGCGTATCCAAGCAATAGCACGAGGCGGAAAGCCAATGCCAAACTCATTTACCTTGACGCCGTTTTTGCGCGCCATGATAAAATGGCCAAATTCGTGCGCAACAACGAGCAACATCAAAATAATAATACCGAGTAAAATCCCAAATACAATCTTCATGATATTTATTGTATCATACCATAGGCATTTCAGAAAGAACTCCCGTCACGATGTGCGGGAGTATGAGATTAGTTGTGGTCAGGAATGCGTGAATAAGAACAATCGCGAGCCATTCCCGAAATGAGAGCCTGCATAGCGCTAAGAATAAAGATTTTCTGTTGATGTAGCGGGTCATACTGAATAGTGTACAGACGTTGATGTGACGCAACTTCGGTCAAATGTTCGAGATAATTTTGGCTTTTGAGCCAACGCTCGACTTCTAAATCGGCTAGAATGATGCCGTCAACATGATAGTTTTCGATAATGTCGTCAATGGCTGAACGACAAACGTGGTGAGCCTGAGTGATGTCAGGCGGTTTTTTTGGCGTAGCGTAAAGCCGTCAAGTCTGATACGATTTGTGCGTTAGGGCTACAAAACGAATATTGTAGCTGCCGTGTAGCAACGCTGTAGTCGGGAAGTTCCGAGAATAATTTGGCACTCTCAGATGAGCCAACAATTCCTAATTTAGCCTGTGACTTCTGTGGCAAGAGATATTCACAAATGTAGGCTTTGATAGCTGACACTAAACGGATGATTTGACCGCGTACCGGATAGAGTTGCAGAGTTTGCGCCCAAAAATACATTTCTGGTGACGTAAATGCAACAAACGGAAATTCTAGCCGACTGCTTTCGCTGAGGCAGCCATTGAGGATACGATAAATTGTCATCTCGTCCTGTTTTTGCATGGCCGTACGCATTAAATCGTAGTCAACGCTCCATAGCGTTTGTAAATTATATTCGGCATTCTGTTTATTGGCGTTGTGACAATTGAATGCGGTACGATAACCGGCTACAAAGCATTCAGGATACGGCTCATTGCCGCTGATAATCATAATACTGCTCATAGAATGTCCCCCTATTTCTATAAAGACAAGGCAAGCACGATTCCTAAAAATCAAGGTGCTTGCTCTCCACCATAACAATTATTTTTATTGTACCACGAAAAATGGCCCCTAAGGACCATTTTTCACGTTATTTGCCGAAGCGACGTTGTCGTTGATGAAATTCTTCAATCGCAGCCAGAGCGTCGTCACCGTTGATGTCGGGGAAATTTTTCTCGATGAACCAGAATTCGGAATAGGCAGCCCGCCAGAGTTGAAAACCGGAAATGCGCTCTTCGCCGGAGGTGCGTACGATGAGATCGCAGTCGGGGACCTCAGGATGATATAGGTATTGTCGGAAAGTCTCGGGAGTGAGATTTTGGGCTCCAGCGGCAATAGCTTGATTAGCAGCGTCAGCGATTTCCCAAAGCCCACCGTAGTTAAAACAGAAGATGACGGTGAGGCCTGTGTTGTCTTTGGTTTTGGCTTCAGACTCAAGTAACCGCTGCCATAATTTGGGGTCAACAGGCTCTGGGCGCCCCATTAGGACGATGCGCAGGTTGTTCTTCTCAGCTTTTTTGGTGAGGCTGTCGATTTTCTTACCAATCAGATCCATGAGATAGCTGATTTCTTCTTCACTGCGATCCCAGTTTTCGGTGCTAAAGACGAAAAAGGAAACGTATTTGACTTCGGTGTCAATCAAAGTATCAACAATCTTATCGACTCGGTCAAAACCGCGACGATGTCCTTCAAGTGTAGGCAGGCCACGTGAACGTGCCCAGCGGCGGTTGCCATCAGCGATGAAACCTAGATGTGTGAGTTCGCCTGCCATTAGATCGCCATAATCTCCGCAGTTTTATCTTTGAAGGCGGCATCAATTTTTTCGGTATAAGTCTTAGTTAAATCATCAACTGATTTTTCGGCTTTTTTGGTGGTGTCTTCGGGAAGTTCGGCCGACTTGAGTTCTTTACGAGCATCTTCGCGAACATTACGGATGGCCACTTTGGCGTCTTCGACTTTGCTTGAGGCAGTTTTGACAATTTCTTTGCGACGCTCTTCGGTGAGCGGTGGAACTGGTACACGCACAACATGACCGTCATCGGATGGGTTGAGGCTGAGGGCTTGGTCGTCGCGAATAGCCTTGGTGATGTTTTGGATATTGCTAGGGTCAAACGGAGTGACGAGCAACATCGTGCCACCAGAAGCGGTGACGTTAGCGACTTGATTTAGAGGCATGAATTGGCCATAGGCCTCGACTTTGATATTCGCTAGCATGTCAGGATGAGCACGGCCAGTGCGCACCTTTTTCATCTCTTCTTGAAAACGCGCCACGACGCTATCCATGGCTTTGCGGTATTCGGTATCATCAAACATGATGTAATCCTTTCTTGGGCTTTATGATAAAAATGTGTCCAAAAAGCACCCTAGTGGGGTGCTTTAGGATTATTCGGTAACACCGAGTTCGAGACGCTTGAACTGACGAATAGTGATATTTTCGCCGGTTTTGGCGATGGCTTCTTTGATGAACTGAGCCACAGTCATAGAATCGTCAAGGATGTATGGTTGCTCCATCAAGACTTTGTCAGAGAAAGCCTTTTTGACTTGACCGCCAATGATTTGGTCTTTCATATTTTCTGGGCCATGGAAGTTGGCTTCGAATTCTTTTTTCTTGGCCTCAAGAACATCAGCTGGGACATCTTCGATAGTGACATATGCTGGGTTCATGCTGGCGATTTGCATGGCAAGTTTGTGGGCCAAATCTTTGAACTCTTCGGTCTTAGCAACGAAACTGGTCTCACAGTTAACTTCGACAATAGCACCAAGACGGCCGTCGTGAATGTAACTGTCGATGATACCTTCGCGAGTCTCGCGATCGCCGCGCTTTTCGGCTTTGGTCATTCCCTTCTTGCGCATGGCTTCGAGAGCCTTGTCAAAGTCACCCTTGGCTTCAACTAGGGCCTGCTTGGCATCAGTTAAACCAACACCAGAAAGTTCTTTGAGTTTTTTGATAAGTTCAATGGAAATCGCTTTGACTTCATTGGCTTTTTCTTTGAGTTCTTCGCTCATATTCCTCCTTTAAATTACGCTTTTTTGGCTTCGCCTTCTTTGATCGCGGCGATGATATAGTCCAAAATTAACTGTACCGATTTGATGGCATCGTCATTGGCTGGGATCACGTAGTCGATGTTGGTTGGATCAACATTAGTATCAGTAATGGCGAAAACTGGGATCTTTAGAGTGTTGGCTTCTTTGATAGCATTCTTGTCTTGGCAAGCGTCAACAACAATAATTGCAGCTGGCTGCTCGGTCATATCCTTGATGCCACCGTAACGTTCGTTAAGTAGATCGATTTCTTCTTGATAACGCTGCACTTCGAGCTTAGAATAGCGAGCCTCAAGTTCGCCAGAAGCCATGCGGCGCTCTAGATCTTGGAGTTTCTTGATTTGACGGTTGACTGTCTCAACGTTGGTCAAAGTACCGCCAACCCAACGCACGGTGACGTAAGGCATGTTGACAGACTCGGCAGCAGCTTTGGTGACATCTTTGAGCTGTTTCTTGGTACCTACAAAGAGGACTTTTTTGCCAGAAGCAACGATCTTGGAGATTTCTGGCAAAGCGCGGTCGAGAGCCTCAACGGTTTTCTCGAGGTTGATAATGTGGCCACCCTGGCGCTTGCTGTGAATGTATGGCGCCATCTTGGGGTGCCAACGGCTAGTTTTGTGGCCAAAGTGTGCTCCAGATTCGAGCAGGGCCTTGATATCGACTTCTACAGTCATGGTTTTCCTTTCCCTTTGCTATGAGATTTTATCAGGAAACCTCTCATAGCTGTTTCGTTTAACTTATTATGTAATAATGTTAGCACAGATATGAGAAAATGTCAAACTTAAAATTGCCTGGCCAAACGGCCAGGACTTA
>CAMUBZ010000011.1 GCA_947087275.1 uncultured Candidatus Saccharibacteria bacterium | reverse complement strand
TTTTGCAATTTGTGCCAATTTGTTTGTGGCTTGGCGGTCGCGTTCGGTGGTAATATCGGCATTAAAATTGAGAGTGTTATCAAGAATGGCGCCCAGTAGGAGTTTGGCGATTTCGGGTGACATTTTATTATAATCCCAACATTCGCCCCACCATTCAAAAATTGAGGTGGCAACGGCGCCGATTTTTTCGATGATGGCTTTGTTGCCGATACGCTCATGCCAATAATCTTCGTAGCCAGGATGGTGGTCGATGATCTCAAGAATTTGATGGTCGGGGACGAATTTGGCGATAGCCTCGGGGTTAGAAATGTCTAGAATGATAGCCTCGTCGGCGGGTTGAAAGTCAAAAACTGCATTTTCCCATTCGGGGAGACGCAGTTCATCTGGCACGCTGTAATTGGGCGCGGACGGGATGTAAGTTTTCGCGGCCTTACCGCGCTGATTTAACAAATCAGCATAAGTAATAATGGAAGCGTAAACATCAATGTCGGCATAATTGCCGACGACGGGAAGCCAAATCATAACTCGGTATACTCCACCTCTTTGATGATGTCTAGTGGTAATTGTGGGCTGTTTTGATATAGTAATACATCATGCCATGCACCGATGTCTCTGAGTTCTTGGTTAGCGAGTTTTTGCTGGATTTCGTCAAAGGTAAACCATTCTACAGCAGAGGTGTCAGTTTTGATGCGTTCGTCGGGTGAACCGCCAATAACTTTGCCTACGTAGAGTATACGGAAGACATTTTCGCAAGAAGCGTTTTGCAAAGGTAAGAGCGCAGTGAGTTCGATGTCGTAGCCAGTTTCCTCTTTAATTTCACGTTTGGCGCCCACAGGCATAGCCTCGCCGTGTTCAAGGTGACCAAGTGGAACATTCCATTTGCCGGCCCATGGACCTTTGGCTTCTTGTACAAGGCAGATTCTTTGATGTGTGTCAACCAAAATTGCGCCTGCGACTAAATGTGAGTTACGTTTGAGTCGGCGGCGCATAGCTTCGCGCAAGTTGGTGTCTTCAACTGTGGCCAAAAGTTCGGTAAATTTTGCATCGATATCGGATGAGTTGAAAGTGTACATTATTTGCTATAAATATAAGATTATATTATAATATGTGTTGGCAGGGGCGACAGGAATCGAACCCATATCACCGGTTTTGGAGACCGCTATACTAACCGTTGTACTACGCCCCTAACTCTTTTATTATAGCATACTTTAGTTGGTTATAGGTAGACTTTTGCTTCACCCCCACACTCCCTACATAGCCACATCACTACGTTCTGTGGTATGAGCGTCGTCTCGAAAGCAAAAGAACAAGTTCACTTGTTCTTTTGCTTTACTCAACTCCTACATACCTAATACAGTACTAAGGCAGCGGAGGGGGAGGCTATCGTAACGTGGATAATAAGTTGTAGCTATAACATTATTGGCGTTGAATGTAAGAAGATAGGATGAGCCAATGGTGTCAGCATATAGTGACCAAGAATCCCCTTCAATACCGCCATACCATAGTTTACCATTTGGTAAATAAATATATCCGCTGCGCACGGGGACAAAAAAGAAGATGCCCTATTGTGCCAATTCAGGTACGCATGCATCTTCAATGCTTTCATTATACCACATCTAAAATTCAAAATCAATAAATTTTCCTTGTTTAGTAATTAGGACTACATGTCGAAGATTCTTGCGGGCACGTTTCAGATAAAACCTGATACGAACTTCAGCCTGTTGGGGTGTCATCTTGGTTCTGAGTAAACTAATGATAACATTGTCGGCTTGCTTACTCGCTCGTTTCAAATTATCCTCAATAGTATTCTTGCTGTTCCCTTCTATGTTTTTAATCTCCCAGAATTGCCTAGTTTTAACGACCTGGATATCTGGTGTTGTGGAGGTACCGCGTAGAACAAACAAAATATCACTTTGGAACTTTTCTGCACAAAGACGCGCTATGGTTTTCTCATATTTATCCGGTTCAGGTTTGAGCCCAATGGGAATAATCAGATTATATTGTTTCATTTCTTCAGCCTAGCATAAATCGAAAAAAATTAGCAAGCATAGACATAATGTTTTTGTGATTTTGTGCGCAGTGGGAATATAGAAAATACTTCGTGGCACAAAGTTTATGCTATAATATATACTAATGAGAGGAAGTGAGGTAGCATGCGCGTAATTCATCTGTGTTTCAGTTTGCACCAGTCGTTTGGCTTGCAGAAAAATCCAACAGAAAGTGAAGAGCAGGGCTATTTTGAAGGTAAAGCCGCATTCCTAAAAGATAATGCTGAAGTTTATCAGCCGTTGTTTGCGTTTTTGGAACGAACGACGCAAAAATACAAGGGATTTCGGTTTTCGTTGGTGATCTCTGGGTCGTGGTTGGAACTTGCAGAGCGATATGACGCAAAGTTGATCGAGCGTTTGCAAAAGTTGGTAAAACTTGGGCAAGTGGAATTGGTGGCAGAGCCATATTATCATTCTCTGACGTTCTTTTATGATCGGGACGAGTTAGAACTTCAAGTTAAACAGTATCGCGAGAAGATTCAGAAATTGTTTGGCGTAGAAGGGCGGATTTTGGCTTTGCCAGAGATGATTTACAATGATCAAGTTGGCAAATGGGCTGAAGAGTTTGGTTTTGCGGGGATGTTGGTTGGTGGGAATCCGGCGATTTTGGGATGGCATAGCCCGAATCATGTGTATGAGGCAATGGAATGTCGGTATTTGCGATTGTTGTTCCAGAATACGATGCTAGCGACAGCGATTGCAGGGGCAGATTCAGAATTGTTGGTGGAAAAGCTGGTATCTGAAGATTCGGAAGCAAAGAAGTTGGTGCTGTCGGTGCAAAAGTTCCAGAAACGTTTGGAACTAGAGATGTTGCGTGGGAACTTGGTGAATTTATACCTTGATGCTGAGGTATTTCGGGCGCAACGAGAGCGAGGTATCATTGCATTCTTTGATGAGTTGGTGGCGACTTGGTTGGAAGTGCGCGGTAATCATTTTGTGGGGGCGGCGCAGGCTTGTGTGGTAGAGACGCCGAGTATGGCATTATCGGTCAAAGAAACTGTGAGTTGGCGTGAAGAGCCGATTGAGACGGATGTAACTGCGCCTGAAGGAACGGGGATTGTGTTACAGTCGGAGGTGGAGATGTTGCCACCAAAATGGTTGAGCCAACCGTGGCAGGCGGAGCAGTCGAAGGCCTTGTATGGCTTGCGGCGCGAGATCTTGGCGACGGAGGATGAGAAAATTGTCGAAGATTGGCGGAAGTTGACTGCGGTAGATTATTTACAGGGTGAACCAAAGGCAACGCAAGAGAGCATGCAGGCGGTTTTGGCGGATTTGAAGGCGCGGGCGGAAAAAGTCAAGAAGGCTCAGGCGGTGGAAATTTCGCGAGCCTATACTAAGAAGCGCGATCGAGGCAATATAGATGTGCGCCCAGTGGTTGATAACACTGTGATTAAAGTAAACTTTGGAGCAAAGCGCACAGGTGGCACGGCGAGTCAGGCAGTACATGCCGTGCAGGAAACGGCGGATGAGGTGGTGCCGGTGCAGCGTTTGCATTTGCAAGAATCGGTGCCAGAAGCAGAGGTAGAGGTGCAACCGGTGGAGGCAAAGCAGCAAACTGTCACAGAAAAACCACGGGGGATTCGGAAAGTGATTCGGAAGTTGGTGATTGAATAATGGTGATTATTGTGCGGGTGTGGCGATTTGAACTGTCGCTGAGTTGGTAGCAAAATACTCGTATCCGATGATACGAGTATTTTGGAGAGAGACCGGTTAGCGCTTTTTCTCTTTGACTTCGTTGCGGCCGAGGTTTTTCTTGGTCTCGGTGAACACAACGTGTTTGCGCAAAACTGGATCGTATTTCCGAAGAGTTAGTTTATCCGGAGTGTTCATGGTGTTCTTCTTGGTGTAATACTGACGAATACCAGATTCTTCGGACACTAAACCAACCAACTTGCGTTTAGTATTATTCTTCTTTGCCATAATGTTTACCATTTTAGCATAAAAAAACTGGGTTGTAAACCGTGAAATTGAGTTGACTGAGCCTATTCAGCGGTCTGGAGGTGGGTGATTTCGTTAGTAATTCCCTCGCCGGTGTTGGGGACGTCGGATGAGTAGATAAAGTCAGCACAGAAGAAGACAACGAGCGCAAAACAGAGGATCTTTTTGGGGCGGAGTTTGAGGAGATTAAAAAGTTTGATGAGGTTGGGATAAAGGAGATAAATCATTGCGAGTCCGCAGAGACCGAAAGCCGTGACACTGCCGAGGCAGATGCGCCCGTGGAGATTAAGGAATTCGGCACTGTAGTTCCACCATCTGAGATGTTTGAAAGTCTCGAGATACCAGCCGGTAAAATATTCGAGCAGGCCACAACCTAGGGCCGCAATAAAGAAAACTACTATGGGATGTTTTTTGAAACGGCGCAGTAGGAGTACTATGCCAAGGCCACCGCAGCCGTAGATTGGAAGCCAAGGGCCATGCAGGACGCCACGATTGACAAAACCGCCGGTCTTGAAGAGAAATAGAACAACTTCCCAGAGCCAGCCAATGAGTGCGCAGACAAAGAAAATCAAGATGTAGTTGCAAAAAGTGTTTTCGGAGGAATGATTCTCGGGTGATTTTGGTGCAGTCATGATGAAAATGGTTAAGTTATTGAGTATATTATAGCAGAAAAAGCAGGGATTTTAGGTGGATTGTTGAAGGATCTTTCCGTGTTGGGCGATGCGAAAATCTTTTCCTACTATATTAATTTTGTTGTCGTTGATAATCAAAGCAGCATGGTCTGATAAACCATAGATTGGGATTTGTTTATGCGTAGACTCAATTAAAATTTGTTGATCGGCGCTAGGTAATGAGAAACGACCGTGGAGATGTGGGATAATCTCCAAGTCAACTAAATTGAGATATTCTGTGGCGGAATAATCATCATCGTCGCCGCTGGTTTTAAGCAAAGTGTCATAGGTGGGGCAATGCCCAAGAATCATGGCTCCAGCCGAGCTACCAACATATACCTTGTCTTGCAAAAGTTCGGGCAAGGCCAAAGAGAAACTTTTTTGATCAAAGGTTGTTTTGAGATGAGAGGTATTACCACCGGTAACAAAGATGACGTCTTTATCTTTGAGACGGCGTAGGATTTCGGAAAGCGGGAGTGTGAAAGGTATGAACTCAATGTTGTCGCTAAAATTGTTATAGATGGAAAGGAGATCTTGGATGATCCAATCATGTGCAAAATGGTATGGGATGTAAGCCTCGTTAATGACTCCAAAACTAATTTCTGTAGTTGGTTTGCCTACGAACTTTTGACATTGTGTGACGGTTTCTGGGCTATTGAATCCGCAGGAAGAAAGAATTAACTTCATATTGTTATTATACCATACCCCCTCTCCTACATACCTAATACAGTACTAAGGCAGCGGAGGGGGAAAGCAGCATAACGATCGCTATTGTAGTGTGATGGGTTAATAGTATTGAGATAAATATACAAATCATAAGCACTTGGACCAGCCGTTCCGTCAGCACGAGTGTCAGTACCTCGTGCTGACCACCACACGCTTCCTGCACCAGCATGTCTAAATACGCCAGTCATGATTGACGGATAAAGCCACCCGCTGCGCACGAAAACCTTAACACTTTTTGATTTTTGTTAAGGTCTTGTCATGCAAATAACAGGGGTAGAGCCCAAAATAGACCTTATCGTTTTTTAAAAAACGATAAGGTCGCACAATATCAGAAAAAGCCCTTCTTCGTGCGCAGCGGGGATATATTCTTGTCGTCTGGAATATTGAGATACGTAGAGGAAGCCTTTGTATGGTCAAGTACTGGCTCCACCGAGCGTTATGATGGCGCCAGTATGCCAACGGCCTATTATCTTAACACGTCTAATACTATAACGACGCCCTCAACTGGCCCAGGTAGCCGTTGGCACGGTTACTCCCTCCGCTGCCTTAGTACTGTATTAGGTATGTAGGAGTGACGGAACAAAAAATGGAGCCGGTGGCTTTCAGCCACGCTCCACTCGTCGAACATAACCAAAAATGCAAGCATTTTTGCTTGCGTTCTTCTCGTGGAGCCGTGTGTCAGACTTGAACTGACGACCTGCCGCTTACAAGGCGGCTGCTCTACCAACTGAGCTAACACGGCAACTACTCTTAGTTTAACAAATCTTGTCAAAAACTGCAACCTTTGCTATAATGTAAATATTGCTGGAATCGTCTAGTGGCAATGACAAGAGACTGTAAATCTCTCGGCTTCGGCCTTCGTAGGTTCGAGTCCTACTTCCAGCACCAGAAAATGTTCCTTGATTTTGTCAAGGACATTTTTGTTTGTCGAGGTCATATATTTTCGGCTTTTTCATACTATAATATAGCTATGGTATTTGATTTTAAGAAAGAATATAAAGAGTTTTATTTGCCCAAAACGATTCCGCATTTGATTGAAGTACCGGCTATGAATTATCTGGCTGTGCGGGGCAAAGGTGATCCAAATCAGGAAAACGGTGAGTATAAGCAGTCAATTGGTTTGCTATACGCGATTGCGTTTACGATTAAGATGAGCAAAAAGGGCGATCATAAAATTGACGGATATTTTGATTATGTCGTGCCGCCGCTCGAAGGATTTTGGTGGCAGAATGGTGCTGATAGTCTGGACTATGGTCGCAAGGAGGATATGGAGTTTATCTCTGCGATTCGGTTGCCAGATTTTGTGACACGGGCGGACTTTGAGTGGGCGGTAGCCGAGGCAACGCGCAAAAAGCGGCAAGATTTTGCGAAAGTAGAATTTTGGCCCTATAATGAAGGGCTCTGTGTGCAATGCATGCATCGGGGGAGTTATGATGATGAACCGGCGACTGTGCAGTTGATGCAAGACTTTATGGATGTTAATGGTTATCAACTAGATATGCAGAATCCGCGTTATCATCATGAAATTTATTTGAGCGATCCGCGGCGTGTAACACCCGAGAAACTTAAGACTGTGATTCGTCATCCAGTAAAGAGAATTTGACTTAGATTTGTTTGCGGCGAGCGCCAGTACTTGTAGTGGTGCTGCGCTTGGTGGCGGGGCGACGCACGGTGGTGTTGGTGCGACTGCGCTTGGCATGGGATTTGGCCATGGCGTTTTCGGCAATTTGGGCTTCGATGCGAGCAGTGGTGTCGGCTAGGGCTTCAGTGTCGCCGGTGGCTTCGTGAATGGCAAGGATTTGGCGGAGGGTATTGGTGCTATGGTCGAGTTTGTAGGCGCTCTCCAGTGCATCCACGGCGCCTTTGATTTGACCTAAACGTTCCCTGGCCTTGGCGAGCGCGATGAAGCGGGCAGGGACGTCGTTTTCGAGTTCGATGGCTTGCTCAAAGGCCATGACGGCCTTTTCGTAGGCGCCGGTCTCGAGGTAAATGAGCCCAACGTTGTGCAGAGATGAGGGGTTATTGTCGAGGGACTGTGCGATCTCAAAGCACTCAATGGCCTCGTCAAATTTTTGTTCTTTGGCATATAAAATTCCAAGACGATTGTAAGCGGCGGCGTTTTTTTCGTCGAACTTGAGAATCGTAAGCAAAGCCTTTTCGGCTCGGAGCGGCTTGTGGTCGCGCATCGAAGTCTGGGCGGCACTCCAGAGTTTTTTCATTTGCATATCGTACCGGGCGCTACGTGGGGCCTCGGTATCTTTGCGCTTGACGAGTGGATACAAAAAGGCGAGCCAGACCGCCAACACTACAAGTACCGCAATACCTATCATAACCTTATTTTACCATAAAAACTGCCGAAAATGTAGTATAATGAAATTATGTTGAAATGTGGAATTATTGGGCTTCCGAATGTTGGGAAGTCGACTTTGTTTAATGCTTTGACCAATGCTGGGGCGCTGGCGGCAAATTATCCGTTCGCGACGATTGAGCCAAATGTGGGAATTGTGCCAGTGCCGGATGAGCGCTTGGAAGTTTTGGCCAAGATGTATGATACAGAAAAGGTGATTCCGGCGACGGTTGAGTTTGTGGATATTGCTGGTTTGGTGGAGGGGGCATCCAAGGGCGAAGGTTTGGGCAATAAATTCTTGGCGCATATTCGTGAATGTCAGGTGATTTGCCATGTGGTGCGCGTCTTTGAAGATGGCGATGTGATTCGGGCGGAAGGGTCAAAGGATCCAGCGCATGATATTGCTGTGATCCAGACCGAGCTGGAGTTGGCCGATCTGGAGACGCGCGAAAAAGTAGAAAGTAAGCGCAAAAAAGCTAATGAACCGGCGGAGGTAATTCCCTATTTGACGGAGAAGCCGGTGATTTATATGTTTAATGTGGACGAAAAAGGCTTGACGGACGCTGATTTGCGTCGAGCGCTGGCCGAGAGTGTGGCGCCGAGCCAGGCAGTGTTTGTGAATGCTAAATTAGAGGCCGAGATGTCGGGAATGTCGCTGGACGAGCGCAAGGAATTTTTGCAGGAGTACGGCGTGGCGGAAGATGCGCTGAGCGAGCTGATTAAGGCAGCGTATAAAACTCTTGGTTTGCAGAGTTTTCTCACCGCGGGCAAAAAAGAGGTGCGGGCTTGGACGATCAAACAGGGCGCGACGGCGCCAGAGGCGGCTGGGGTGATTCACACGGATTTCCAGCGTGGGTTTATTGCGGCCGAAGTGATGAAATACGATGATTTGGTGGAGTTGGGTAGTGAGCAGGCTGTGAAGGCGGCAGGCAAACTGCGGACTGAGGGTAAAACTTACGTTATGCAAGATGGCGACGTGGTGGAATTTCGGTTTAACGTGTCAAAATAACAACTTGGGTTTGGATTTGCGTTGAGCAAAATGCCAGGCTGAAAGTTGGCCTGAAACGAAAACACCCTGGATTCTTCCTCTTGCGAGGAAGAATCCAGGGATAGTATATACTATCAGGTGTTTTCAGATTACTTATTCATTGCCTTGGCATAGGTATTGATGATTTCTTTCTTCAATGCATGTGCAGAAGTGTTGTTGACCACCAATACTTTGTGCAGATTGGCGATAGCCTGCTGTCCAAGCCAAACAAGGTATTTCCTTTTGGCTTCGTGCGTGTTGGTGTTGCCCGTGATAACATTATTGTTGTCATCCATACCGTTCAGCGGTGCGCCGGTGTCATCCAGATAGTTGTCCAGACAGGCGTCGGAAAACACTTTCTTCTGTTCGCTTTCGTCGACGACGCTGGCGTTGTAGATGATTTCCAGATAACGCTTAATGTGTTCATCCGATAATGCCAACAAAACAGTATCATCGAAGTGGCGCAAAACTTCCAGTGTGCCAATCATCAGATGCTGTACGCACTGGATGTAACCTTTACCAATCATTTCCGTCAACATTTTGCTGTCGGCATATTCTGGGTAAGGAGCGTTTGCTGCGGCTTCAGCAATAATGTCGCGGAACCGTCCAGTTGCGCCGATATCATTGCCGGTTTGCTTGTCCTGCCCGCTTTCTGCGGCATAACGCGGCAACATAGTCGGATGCGCTTCAATGTCGCGCTTGATGCCTGCACCGACTTTACAAGTGTCCGTGTGGGCAATCCCAACCTGCATATTGTCGGGTGCGGGTAACATAACATACATCGCTCTGACGAGCTCACTGTTGGCAGCCGCCTTGTCGCTCAGCAACCCAGTCTTGGCATCGAGATATTTAGTAATGTTCCATTTTTCAACAGCCTTGCCGGACATTAACTGATAGAACGCATCCTCAGCTGAGTTACCACTGGCATCACAGCAGATTCCGCTCTCGGTCACCTTGCTGGAGTCAAACACAATACCCCGAATACTGCTCAGAGCCGTTTCGAAATCGTCACGGCTGTTCTGAATCGCATTAAAGATATAAGCAGCGTTTTCCATTTCTTCCTGATGTTCGCTTTTACGCTGCGCTATGACTTTATCGGCCATAAAGTCCAGTCTGGCGGCGTCATCGGGTAAGCGTTCCAGCGCGTTCAGCCATTTCTCGTTTCCAGTTATTATCAGAGTTGTTCTGATGCCAACGAGTGCGGCCTTCTGTTCTTCGGGCGTACCGAAAAGCAAATTGTGCATGAACTCTGCCAGTTCGTCAGTGTTGAGTTTTGTAACTTCCTTGTACATAAGTAGTACCTCTCTTTCTTTGTTTTATTGTTTTTCTTTTATTAACATTGCCGCATCGTCCACAAAATAATTTTGGACGAAATTAGCAATGCTAACTCCAAAAAACTATTTCAAAGAAGGAGAGTTCCTGATAGTATGTCAATGTGCGTTGGGTGTCAAGATATTATGACATAAAAATCCCAATGGTTATATTTCCATTGTAGCACACAATGTTAGAAATGTCAATAGTAATAACAGAATTTGTTGCGGAAATTGGTTTTTGCTGGGTTGAGTGGTCTAAGCAGAGTTAATCTAGGACAAACCAATCTTCGACCTGATAGTCGGGACCACTGACGCTGGCAGCGGCTAACAGGGGTTGGAACTCAGCGTAACGGGGGTGACTAGCGAGAAAAGCCTTTGCAGCGTATTGCATTTGATGGTGTTTTTCTGGGGTGATGCGCACAAGGGCGGTTCCCTCTTGTGTAGGATTTTGACTATATTTGACTTCGGTAAAGAAAATCTGGCGATTGTTGGTAGAAATTAAGTCAATTTCATAGGTTTTGGTCTTGAAATTATGGGCGATAATGGTATGGTTTTGCGCTTGAAGGTGCCTAGCGACCGCAATTTCGGCCATTTGACCTTTGGCGCTGGTGGATAGCGGTGTGGTTTTAGTGCGGCTCTGGGGTGATTCTGGAGGTGTATTTGTGGGTTTTGGGGTAAAATCGGATAGAGATCTGGCATTTTGAGCCGGATTTGATGCTTTTTGGGCAATAATTTCGCGAATTGGGCGAAAACTGGTGCGGTGTTCTGGACAAATTCCGTGTGCTTGCAGGGCTTTTTGGTGGAGGGCGGTACCATAGCCGACGTGTTTCTCGAAGCCATAGGCGGGATATTGGGTGGCAATTTCAGCCATGTAGTGGTCGCGAGCGACTTTGGCGATGATAGAAGCGGCTGATACTTCTTTGATGAGTGCATCGGCTTTTTTAAGTAAGGTGACTTTGGATTCAAGGGGAGTATTTTGGAGAAAGTTGCCAGTACCGTCGATGATAATCTCGGTAAAAGGGGTTTTGGTGGCAAGAATTTGCTTGACGGCGCGGCGGGTGGCCAGTTTGAGGGCGGCGGAAAGGCCGATGTGGTCGAGTTCGGTGGCAGAGACCCATCCGGTAGCATGGGCAGCGGCATATTTCTGGATGAGGGGCGCGAGAGATTCACGTTTCTTAGCGCTGAGTTGCTTGGAATCGGCGAGGTTTTGATAGAGGTGAAGTTTTTCACTGTCTTCGGCGGATAGAGTTTGGGCGGTCTTTAACCATGTAATGTGTTTGGCAGAAAAATCTGGTCCCAAAATTACGGCACCAACGACAAGCGGCCCCGCCCAGGGGCCGCGTCCGACTTCATCGATACCGAGAATAATGGGATCTTCCAAGGCCTATTCCGCTGGTTCGGCTGGACCTTTAGGGTTAACCTTTTCGGCTTGAGTCTCTGGGTCTTGGCTTTCAGCTTCAAGTACGGCTTCAGCTTTTTCTACCTTCTCTTCGGCAACTGGTGCTTCGGCTTCTGAGGCTACTTCAGCGACAGGCTCATCGGCAACTGGATTGTTGACGGCGTTGCGGTCAAAAGCCTTGTTGGCGAGACGAGCAGACTTACCAGAGCGTTCGCGGAGGAAGCTCAGATTCTTGCGGCGGACCTTGGCACGGTGCACGATCTCAATCTTCTCAACCAAAGGATTATGGATCAAGAAAGATTTCTCGACGCCAACACCAGAGGTGACTTTGCGCACGGTGATGCGAGCAGTGTGAGAATTCTTGCGGTCGGTCCGAATGACGACGCCTTCAAACACCTGTGAACGGAATTTTTCGCCTTCTTTGATTTTTTGGGTCACGCGAACGGTATCACCGGAGCGGACATCGACGACAGCGGCTTTTTTCTGTGCGTCACCAATCTTCTTCAAACTTATGAAACTCATATTTTAACCTTTTATATTACAACTGAGGTCTATTTTAGCATAGTTTTTCTGATTTGGGAAGAGGGATTATCGCTGTTTCAGGGCGAGTTTGATGCGGTCTTCGGTGGGTAGGTTGGGATCAACATTAGCCAGTGCGGCAGAAGCCTCTTTGAGAGGGAAGCCAAGGGCGATGAGGGCGTCAAGTGCTTCGTCTTCGGGACCAACACTAGATGAGAGAGTGAATTTGGTGTCGGTGGCGCCATAGTGGCTGGGGGCACCGACTTTGTCGCGCAGGTCGACGATGACGCGTTCAGCGGATTTTTTGCCGACACCAGCGGCTTTGGCGATGAAAGCAGCGTCGGTATTGGCGATGGCGTTGCGGACTTCTTCGGTACTGCCGAGACTGAGAATAGCCATGGCGGCTTTGGGCCCAACGCCATTGACAGAGATGAGCATTTGGAAGAGTTTTTTGGCGGCTAGGCTAGAGAAACCAAATAATTCTTCGGAATTCTCGCGGATGGCGTGGTAAGTATAAAACTTGACTTCGTCGCCGAGGTTGATTTTTTCGGCGTCGGGGGTGGCAATTAGTAGCTCATAGCCGACTCCATGGACATCAATGATGACGGAGGTAAGAAACTTTTCAGTGATGGTGCCGGCGAGGTGAGCAATCATTTATTTTTTGCGTCCAAATACATTAATGATGATGACGAGAACTACGGTGGCGCCAAGGCTGGAAAGTGAAAGGATGAGGGGCCAGAGTTCGGGGTCGATGGCCTCTGTTTCTCCGTCTTCTTCGATGATTTCGGGTGTGGGGTCAGAAGTATTACAATCTGGTTCAGACTCGTCGGCACAGACGACTTCGGGCTCGCCGGAAGTGCCTTTTTCGAGTTCGGTTTCGGAAATTGGCATGATATCATATTCATCAGATGTGACTTCGATATCATCGCTGGTGGCGACTGGGGTGTTTTCGGTGGATGTAGCGTTGACGTCATCACTAAGTTCGATATGCCCGGTGACAGTTTCTTCTGCATGCGCGGGAGTGAAATTTAACCCACCGAACACTAGGCTAAGAGTGAAAATTGTCCCATAAATAACCTTTTTGTTCATAAACCTCCTTGAATGTTGTTACTATTGTAACATGAAAACAGGAATTGGTTAGAATAAAAAGAGAGCAGAAGAGTGGCTTGTGCGATTTGTAAAACAGTGTTAGAATGGAAGCATAATTTAGGTTAGTTGTTCCCGGTCTTACGATCGAGAACAACTTTTATTTTAGTACTATCAGATAACTGTAACACCAAAGATAAAGCAGCCTTCTTCATACTTATCCTTTCTATCTTCTTAAACTACTATTAGTCATCGACCAAAAGTTCACACAAGAGTCTTTTGCTCTGATATTCAGACTAGCATACTTTGAAAAAATTTAGCAAGCATAGGCATGATGTTTTTGTATATTTTCCCATAAGCCATACACTCCTACATACCTAATACAGTACTAAGGCAGCGGAGGGGGTAGCCAGCTGACCGTTCATACGGACCATGCGATGGAATCACATGGATACTGTTGAAATATAAAATGTAGTCGCTGAGCGTAGCCGTTCCGGTTATATGAGGATAAGCCCCACGCGATGACCACGCTTGACCACATTCGCCACCAGTGCGGTAGGTCAGCATAACAGTTAAGTCAAGGATACCGCTGCGCATGAATGTTACTTGCTTAAATATTTTGCGACCTTATCGTTTTTTAAAATTTGATAAGGTAAAATTTTTGCTTTACCCCCGTTATTTGAATCATCTTGCCTTATCGAAAAATAAAAAGTGATAAGGTAAAGATCGCTTCTTTTCGTGCGCAGCGGAAATTTTCACCCGCCTAATACGGCTGGTGTATTAAGGAACGTCGGACAAAACGGGTTCTGGTGGTCATCACGTACTTATGTCAATAATACAAGCGCATATGATTTGCTATTCAACACTAACGTTTCTCCGTCGTATGGTAGTAGTCGTTACTACGGTTTCTCCCTCCGCTGCCTTAGTACTGTATTAGGTATGTAGGAGTGGGATGAGTTAGTTTCAGATGTCGGTTTTGGCTACAAAAGAGTGTACAATGGCCACAGCGAGGGCGTCAGCGGCGTCATCGGGCTTGGGAGCGGTTTTGAGGCCAAAATGCAGACGCACCATTTCTTGCATTTGCTTTTTGTGGGCATGACCGTCGCCCGAAATTGCCATTTTGATTTGGTTTGGCGCATATTCAAAGGTGGGTAAACCACATTGTTTAGCGACGAGTAAGCATACACCGCGCGCTTCGGCTACGGAAATACCGGTGGTGATATTTTGTTTGAAAAATAATTTCTCGATAGCCATCACTTCGGGTTGGTCTTGCTTAATAATCTCATGGAGAGACTCATAAATGTCTAGTAAACGGTCGGCGAGTGGGGTGTGGGGTGGAGTCGAAATTACGCCATAGTCAATCGCTTTGCGCCCTTCAATCACGCCAAAACCGCAGATGCCGGTACCTGGATCGATGCCGAGAATTCTATTCATTGACATAATCTATAAGAGTGGTTCTTAAATCGCGGACGGGGATGATGAATTTGTCTTTGACGGTGGCAGGAGCGATAGCATGGGCAAAACCGAGTTTTTTGGCTTCGGAAATGCGCTGGTCGGGACGAAAAGCGGAACGGATTTCGCCACCAAGACCGACTTCGCCAAAAACGACGAAATCTTCGGATAACTTGCGCCCAGCTACGGCAGAAGCAATCGCGAGGCAAATGGCGAGGTCGGCGGCAGAATCTTGGAGTTTGAGGCCGCCAACAACGTTGATGAAAACATCCTTGTCGTTGAGTTTGAGTTTGGTGCGACGTTCGATTACAGCAATGAGGAGATTGAGCCGGTTGAGGTCAAAACCAGAAGCAGTACGTTTGGGATAGCCAAAATTTGTGGGTGTGACGAGGGCTTGGATTTCGACCAGAATGGGGCGTGTGCCTTCGAGTGTGGCGAGGATAATCGAGCCGTCGGTGTTTTGGCGTTCGGCCAGGAGCGCAGCAGAGGGGTTCTCGACCTCGGCTAAGCCGGATTGGTTCATTTCAAAGATAGCGGCTTCGGTGGTGGAACCAAAGCGGTTTTTGATGGCGCGGATGATTTTGAATCCACCGTAGCGGTCGCCTTCAAAATTGAGGACAATATCGACAAGGTGTTCTAGAACTTTGGGCCCGGCTAAAGTTCCCTCTTTAGTAACATGACCGACGATAATAACGGCGGTGTCTGACATTTTGGCTGCGCGGATGATGAGATTGCCACAGTTGGTGACTTGAGAAATTCCACCCGGAGCGGAGGCGATTTCGGCAATGGTGAGAGTTTGAATAGAATCGACGATAACAAGATCGAAATCCCCTTCTTCAATCGTTTTGGCGATGTCATTGGCGGAAGTGGAGCTAGCGAATTTTAGGTTGTCGGAATCGGCACCGAGGCGAATGGCGCGCAGTTTGACTTGCCTAGCGGATTCCTCACCGGAAATATAGAGGACTTTGCGGTCGCTGGCGACGGTGGCGCAGATTTGCATGAGCAGAGTGGATTTACCGATACCAGGTTGGCCGGCAAGTAAGGCTACAGAACCGGGGAGAATGCCGCCGCCGAGGACAGTATCTAGATCACGAAAGCCAGTGCTGAGGCGGGCTTTTTCGTCAGAAACTTCTAGGTCGTTAATGGAAACAAAATCCAGTTGCTTGCCGGACAATTGGCTACGGCCGACAGCGGATTTTTCCTCACGACTATTCTCGTCAAATTGCTGGATAAGAGAACTCCAAGCGCCGCATTTGTTACAACGCCCGGTCCAGTTTTTGTAGACGGCGCCACATTGTTGGCAAGAATATTGAACGTGAGATTTAGCCATGGATTAATTATAGCATTATTTACGTTTTGCTACAGCCAACCGGTCACTGTCGTGGTCAAAGTTGTCGGATGGAGTCTCGCCAAGGAGATAATCGACGAGCATTTCGTATGTAAGCATGCCAACGATGCGCTCGTAATGGTCGATGACGAGAAAGAAATAGGAGTTGGTGCGGAGAAATGCGGCCAAGGCTTGGTTGAGGGTATAATCTTCGCGCAGATAGCAGATTTTGGGGTCGAGGATGTCGGATACACGACGCGTTTCTTTGATTTCGAGATTATTGAAGGAGGTGGTATGAACGAGACCGATGATTTTGCGAGATTTGTCGAGTACGGGAAAG
This sequence comes from uncultured Candidatus Saccharibacteria bacterium, assembly GCA_947087275.1. Taxonomy (GTDB): domain Bacteria; phylum Patescibacteriota; class Saccharimonadia; order Saccharimonadales; family Saccharimonadaceae; genus Nanosyncoccus. The sequence continues at coordinate 18,525 of CAMUBZ010000011.1, read as the reverse complement.
TGTTGGAAGCCAGAGCGATAGAGTCGGTCGAGCGTGAGCGGGCCAAGAACCTCGTCGGCTTGGACGTAGGTGATGGCGGATTTAGGTAACATAATCTCGGAGACTTTGACAGTGGGAAAATTTATAATTGTGGCAATGACATGGCGCTCGCGCGTACTCAAAACCGAACGTGGAGTACGCTTTAGTAAATCAAGAAATTCGGTCGTAGACTGAGGAGTAAGTTCTTCAACTTTGATAGTATGATTCTTGGCGATGGTTTCTTCCTCTGTTAATTTGGGCTTTGGGGCGAGAGTATGTTTGCTGGGTCTTTGAGTACGATATTTTTGGAGTTTGGGGTCAATCCAGTGCGTAAAACCAGTGAGAAAAGCAACCTTGAGATCGTGAAAACCAGCACGTAGCCAGCGCCAGAATTCTTTGATTCCAGAGAGAAGACGCTTGAAGATGGTTTGGGCAGGGTGAGCGGTTTTATCCATAACTATATTATACAACAAAGAAGCCCTATCTCGTGTAGAAATAGGGCTAGTGCGAAACTAAAGATTCGGCTTAATCTCAATAAACTCTTGCCATGGCGCCGGTGGAAACTGGGGCTCACGACGAGCTTGAGTATGCTTGGGCTTTATACGCATAAATCTCCTGTTTAAATACTGTGTCCGGATTCAGCAACTGACAAAGTTGTATCGACCTAACCCACGGACAACTTTCTCTATGATAGCAAAGATTATGGTTTCCGGCAAGCGTAAGCATGTTAAAAATACCTCAGCGCTAACTAAGGTATTTCTGATGTAGGACTATTTATTTTTTGGTTTTGCGAGCACTTTTGGCACTCCGGACGGCATGCGCGTTGCGAGCATTGGCTCGAGTACGTGCAATCTTGGTGTTGGCAGGCATTTTGGGGTGTGGTTTTTTGCTAGTAGTATAACTACGCGCTAAGTCCAGATTCATGTATTTGCGGAATGAGAACCAAGTTGCGAATGAGGCGGCGAAGATGAGTAAGACGGCCATAATCATGCCTTGAGAGAGGATGATTTCGGCAAAACTGACTTCAAAGACGGCTGCTACGGCGTCACTGATGATACCGGTATTGGGGACATAGGCAACTTCGCCCAAAGGAGCAAGATAAGTGAGATCGCCATTGATAATGTCGGAATTTGGTAAGTCTGGTAAGATTGGCAAGGTGGGTGGCAAAGGAATTTCGGGTTCGTTGGGATTTTCTGGTTCGGGCGGTGTGGGTTCAGGCTCTACTGGTTCGATTGGATCTGTCGGCTCAACGGGAGCGGGCTCTTCGGTGATGACTTTGCTGTAATAGACGTTATAGATTAAGTCGCCGTCGCTCACGATACCTTCTACCTTGGCGTAGTCTGGGGTATAGCCTTCAATGTCTGGAGAATCTACACTGAATTTGCTACCAGAAGGGAGGGTTTCGGTATAAGGATCGGCAGCAGGTGTACCGTCTTCTTTGTAAAGATAATTGATGGTAATATTATATTCTTGCGGAATAACTTTGTGTTCGTAAGTGACAGTGTCGTAATCGTAGGTTACGCCAGCCGCGCCGTTGAGTGTAGTATAGTAACTGACGGTGCTAGTCATGGTGCCAGTATGGCCAGAAGTTTCGGCGAAGTAACGGAAGTAGAGGGTGTCGCCAGCGCTACCGGCCGGGGCTAAAGTGAGCGGAGTAGTTAGATTGAATCCAGATGTGGTGCCGCTGGGCGCAGAGATTTCAACCGGCTTCCAAGAATCTTTGTCATTGGGGGTGGTTGTGTAATATAGTGTGTCGCTGGTGAGTGGAATAAAACCTTGGTTTTTGCCTTCGGCAGTAGTTTCGTCGATATAAGCAGCAAGGCGTTCAAGGTTGAGTTTATTCTCCGGGTCGCGGTTGGAAATACTGGTATTAAACTGGACGAGTTTGTTGTCGGTGTCACCAATTTGCCCAAGTACTTCTCCGGTGACATCGCTATCGGCGGAAATTGGCCAGTTCATGTTGGTGATATTAATACGAGTGTTAGACTCGGAGGTGCTACGCTCGGCGTAGAAGAAGTCAAGGTTGACGACATCGCCAGGTTTGAAGCCTGTATTAATGGTAGTGGTGACTGGTTTGCGAGTACAATTGTTCTCGATTTGATTATTATAGGTATTGTATCCGATTTGGCGTGGGTCAAGGATAGTTTGACGACAGGCTTGATCGGCAACGTTATTGACGGTGGATACGACGTTGCCATTAGCATTAATAGTGAAGTTCCCTTCGGTGTCCATATGAAGACCACCGAGATCGAGTACGAGTTGCCCGTTGAGGAAGACCCAAACATCATCATCGCCGCTAAACCAGAATTGTTCGCTACCGTCAGCGCTAATCTTCATAGGAATGCGCATGTGGGCAGTGAAGTGGAAATTGTGGCCAGTCTGAGTGGCTGAATCACCATTGGAAAAACTGACGTCGTCTAGTGGGAAGGTCCCTTTGCTACCGTATTCATAGGAGTTGTTGCCGGTGCGTCGGAAAGTAACTTCGCGGTTATATTGTTTGGAGATTTGATTGCCGTTGGCGTCATATGCCTCGTGGAACCAGCGATAAAAGTTGTCAGTGGGGAGGACTGGGTCATGGCCAACAACATTGGCGGTGAAGACGTCATGGTATGCAGCCCAAGCATCGGTGCTGTTGGTATAGGTTGGGATGGGTAAACCGTCTTTCCCGAGTTGGCTTTTGACGACGTTACGAATGATGCCTTTTGCGTAGAGCGAACAGAGTGACCATTCAAACTGGCGATTGGGGTCGTTACAATCTTCTTGGCGCTGATCCCAATAGGTGATTGGCACGGTAATCGTATCGGGATTGCCTAGTGAAGCAGCTTTCCAAGATGCCGGGATGCCGTTCTCGTTGGCGATGGTTTCGAGTGACATAGCGCGAACGAGTGATGAGACGCCGATAATGGTTAGTATCAAAAAGGAAGCGCAGGCAATGACTCGCGCGACGGAACCAATGCGACGCTTCATAAGTTTCTGTTTGGCTTTCTTTGACGGCATACTGTAACCCTTACGTTAATCTGTTGAGTTTATTGTAAGTCATTTGAAAGATAAGGTCAAGCGGGATTGAGGTCAATATTGCGTAAAATCAAATAATTGAGTACAATGGAAGATGTAAGCGATGGGTGGCAAAACTAATAGTGGTTTTGGCTTTGTGGCTTAACAAAAATAGGAGGTGTCTATCATTTATGAGAGAGACGTTTTTTATGCAGCATCCATTGAACAGGGAGATGTTGTGCAAAGATTTTCCGCCGTTTGACCCGATGAAGTACAGTACTACGTATACGATTTTGGCGAAAAGTGGAAAGAAACCGACGCAGGAGCAGGTGGAAGCGATACGGACAAACTTGGTTGAGTATTGTCAGTCAGTGGACGATGAGGCACAGTTTGAAAAAGACTTGGCCGGAATTGAAAAAACTTGGCCGGAGATGAAGGTGCGCTTTGAAAACAGTATCGGTCTGACACAGATGATGCTTGACCATGGATGCAAGTCGCGTTACTTCTATTCCTATCTTTTTTTCACGGGTAGAAAGCTGTTCTTTGTAGCATTAGAGATGAAGGATGGTTATGCGATTCCGGTATCTTTTGAGGGATTTGAAAAGATTCCGAAAGAAGATTGGGCCTACATTGTGGCGCATCAGGAACCGAGTCATGTAGCGCGCAGAGTTACTGACGGTTCGGTGCAGAGTTTGCTGAGGCGTGCGCCCAGTATTTTCGAGGCTGGAGCGGCGTTGTTGCCGGCATATCGACATTATGGTTATCCGCTTGGGAAGAATGACCAGAGGATTGTGGCGTGTGATGCGGACGCATCAGTGCTGGAATATCTGCCGGGTGTTTTCGGTTGTGCTTTGGATGACATTGGCATCGAATATGAGATTGGCGATGCGCTTGAGGTGATGGCCCGTCGGAAATATCGTAAGCTATTTCGTGTAGTACGTATGACTGGCATGCTGTCCTACTATTCCAAAGCGGAGGAAAAAGCTGAGTTTATCAGTCGGGCACAATATTTGTTGGCGGACGAGAACAGTGTTATTATTTGTGATTTGCAGACCATGGGCGCAGACCCGGCAAAATGTTCGTTGGTGCGTTCAGCGTTGACTAACTTGTGGCCGATGGACCCGAACGACCCACACAAACTGACACCGTCACCAAGCCCGAAAGTGGCCGCGCAGGAGATGTCGGAAATTTGTCGGGATTTGGGCCTGAATATGGTCCACCGGACAGATTTTTGCAATGGCAATCCGTTATGCTTGTCGCAGGCAGCAGCGTCGCCCAAGTGCGAGATGTTCTTGATTGGAAAGAATGTGTCAGAGGATATGTTTGATGATGTGCCGGAATTGGGTATAACAACTTAAATTTCCAGAACGGAACTTCCAGGACCTTAAGATCCCTCAGCTTGACTATACGTCAGGCCGGGGGATTTTTTATGAAAAACTTGACGTACTAAAATGGTTTATGATAAACTGAGGATAAGCATTGTAGGAGGTTATTGTGAGTTTAATTTCAATTTTGTTGATAACAGTAGCAATATTGTCGTTTTCTTTTGGACTTTTAACGTTGATTGGTGCATCGAAAAGTGACCGGATGCGTTCGGCATGGTTTTGTTTCGCGACGCTCGGCGCAGCAATTTGGTCAGTTTCGATTGCGGTTTTTTTGGCACTTACTAATGCAGAAGCGGACCCGACTTGGTGTATTTATGGTATTTATATCCCGCCGATGTTTATGATGGTTGGGATGCTTGGCTATGCTTCTTGGCGGCGTAAGGGTGGCAAGGTTCTTACGATTCTTGATCTATTGTTTATGCTAGTACTCGCAGTGTTGATGATATATGATCACAATTTATTGTATGAGTCGTATGAAATTTCCTATACTGGCAATACTGTGACTTTGGTGAAAGGTGCATTCTATGCTGTATATATGATATTCTATGTGGTGTCAGATACGGCTTTCTTGCTTTATTCGTTATATACAGTTCGACATACGCGTAACAAAAGTATACGTAACGGCAACCTGATGTTGATGATTGGCTTTGCAATTACGGGTGTAGTTACCTTAGTGACGGATTTATTTTTGCCGCTGTTTGGCAATTATAGTTTGATTTGGATTGGACCGTTGTTTATTAGTGTGACGATTGCGGTGTATTTTTATGCGGTTTTGAAATATCATATGATTTCAGTGGCATCGCGGTGGCTGCAAATGGCTACTTATGCCGTAGTGGGTTTGGCTGGTGTGGCGATTTATATGGTATTGTTCTATATTATCTTTACGACGTTGTTTAAGATTCCAAATCCATCAGCATCAGTACTCGTCCTGAACTTTTTGATGATCGTGATTGTAGTTTTGTTAATGCCAGTAGTACGTGAGGTGAGCGCAGCACTAAGATCTATGATTATGGTTGGGCAAGTAGACATCGCCTACGTAATTAAAAAGTTAAACAAGTTGGCTACGCGTAATGTTGACTTGCGTGAGTTGGCTGGGTTCTTGGCGGACCACCTACACTTTGCCTATATTGGGTTTATTATTAACGGGAAGTTGTATGGTTCTAAGTCTTTGGCGATGTCAGCAGATGAGATTTTGCAGATTACGCATATGAAATCAACAGCGCGGGGTGAGGTCTGGCAGGAGCCAAACGCAGAGGTGAAGAAAATCCTAGACGATTTAGATTTGAAGGCAGTGGCAGAATTGCGCAATGCCAAGGGTAAGGCTTTTGGGCAAATCGTGGTAGGCAAGCCGCTCGGTAAGTCAAGTTTTGAACGTCGCGACTTGATTCAGCTTGAGATGATGATTAATTTGGTGGCTACGGTCATCGATTCGGAAAAACATATTCGGGCCTAGTGGGGGCGAGGTGATTAGATATGACGGCTAAACTTCTTCGCCAGACCAAGATGACAATCTTGTTGTCGCTCAATGCAGTGGCGATCTTGATTGTGGGGGTGATGATTTTTAGTGCAATTAACTTGAACGGTGGCATTGAGTTCCAAGTGGTGGCAGAACGCAATGACGTCGTGAATGGGCATTTGGAAGAATTAGGATTGATTGACCCGGTAAATGATGAACTAGATGCTCCGGTGGTGAGCGTGGGCGGCAATACTGTAACTTTGCCAACTAATAATAGTGGTAGTGCGAGTAGCTCAAATACGAGCACATCTACTGGTTCGGGTATTAGTGGTGGCTCGGTACCGTCAGGAGAACTCTGGAGTGAAGATTCGATTACGATTTACCAGACAGCAAACTTTGATATTTGCGTGGGTGGCGGATTATCTGGCCTTGGTGATATGTATTGGCAGTCGAGTAATCCGTCGGTGATTGCGGGATTTTATAATACAGCACGGACTTGGTTGGGCTACAGTGCGGAGACTTGCCGTTATCCGTCGATTGTGGGGACTGGTACTACTACGATTACGGCTGGTACATATGATGGTAAACGCCATGATAAATTGACGGTGACGGTGATCGCGCCACCGGTGGAACAGTGGAAGCGTGATGTCTTGACTTTGGTAAACAAAGAGCGGGCTAAGCAAGGCCTTAGCGCCCTGAGCTGGGGTACGACATGTGAGGGTGCAGCTAATACTCGGGCAAAAGAGTTGATGCAATCATATTCGCATACGCGTCCAGATGGTTCAAGTTGGTCAACGGCGTGTCCGATTCCGCAAACAGGCGGGATGAGTGGTGAGAACTTGAACGCGGGTAACGCTGCCGTGTCTCCAGAAACAGTGGTGGCGTCATGGATGAACTCTCCGGAACACCGGGCCAATATTTTAAACAAAGATTTCAAATACTTGTCGGTTGGGTTTGTGTTTGACCCGAATTCACAATACAAGACTTATTGGTCGCAGATTTTCTCGACCTACTAAATTAGATCGGCAACGAGATGGAGTTTGATGTGCCCGTTGCTGGAGAGATTTTTGTGTAAAGTAATGAAATTGGGAAGTTTGGCGAGAAACTTGGGGTTTTTGGTCTTGAAATAGGATTTATAGAGCAATTCAATGGCGGTAGCGGCAATGTCGAGCGCCTGCTCGCGGGGTTTTGTCTTGGTTTTGGTGATTTCAATAGCAATTGCGGGAAGGTCTTGAGGGTTGGCAGAAATGAGTTGTTTGGCGAAGTTGATAATTTTAGCATCGCTGCTTGGCGCGCGATCTAGAATATTGGTGACTTTTGGCGAAAAAACTTGGGAACGTGAGAGAATGGTGGACAAAAGGGCGGAGGGTTGCTCGGTCAACAAGATAAAGTGGCAGAAGGGCTTGGGTTCTTCGAGGGTTTTGAGGAAAGCGTTTTGGGCGGCTTCGTTCATGGCGTCAGCTGGAGCGATGATGAAATAACGATCACGCACTTCTTTGTTACTAGATAGGGCAATGAATTCGCGGACTTGCTCGACGGTGATGAGGTTGGTCTTTTTGTCGTCGGCTGGAGTGAGTTTGAGTGCGGTGGGTAAGCTCAAATCGGTATCGGGCGGAACGACAAAGATCGCACAACTGGTTTTGTTGGCAATGTTTGGCAGTTGTTTGATATCGTCAAAAAACACAGCGTTCTATTTTACCTTTTCTGCAAATTCAGGCGGTAAGTCGGCGGTAAAGATTTTACGTTCCCCGCCATCTGTGCCAGGAATAGTGATTTCTAGATCTTTGGCATGCAAAAATAGCCGTTGATCGGGTGTACCATAAACGACATCGCCTACAATGGGCGTCCCAAGATATTTAAGATGCACACGGAGTTGATGAGTGCGACCAGTGGTTGGCTTGAGTTCTACCAGGGAGTATTTATCGTTTTGCTGTATTACTTTGTAGTAAGTTTGCGAGGCTTTGCCATTTTGGTCAACTTGGAAAGTGGTAGGGCGCTTGAGGTTGCGCGCAATCGGGAGGTCGATCATGGCTTCGGAGAGTTTGGGATGACCTTCAATGACAGCGTAGTAAGTTTTGTGGGTTTTGCGATCTTGAAATTGCTTGCGGAGCATTTTTTGCGTGGCTGGGTCTTTGGCAAGAATTACGACGCCGCTAGTATCACGGTCAAGACGGTGTACAAGTAGGCCATAATCTTCTAGTGTGGGCTCAGGACAATATTCGCCTTTAGCCATACTAAGTAATCCGGCCGGTTTGTTTAGCACTAGAACGTGTTCATCTTCATAAATCACTGGTGGGCGAGGAGGAAGTTTGGCTGTAGACGGGACATTGAGCTCGATTTTGGCATTTGCCCCAAATTTGCTATTCGGCTTGGTGACGGCTATTCCGTCGACGGTGACGAATCCAGATTTGATAAAAGTTTGCAGACTGGAACGATTGTATTCAGGATGTTGCTCAACGAGTAGATGGTCAAGGCGGAATTTTTCCGGAGCAGATTCCTCGGCGACAAGTTGTGTATCGCCGTTGATGACTCGAGAGAGTTCGGGTTTGCTGAATTTTTTGCCAGTGACAATCATGAGATTACCTCAAATGAAATGCGGTTTGTACGGCGTGCAGTTTGGTGTTGGCGACTTGATTGGCATAAATTTCGCCTTCGGCCAGGAGGTTTAGGATTTGTTCATCGCTAATGGTGGCAAGGCGGCTTTGGAAAGTCTCAAGGAAAGTTTGGACACTGGCGGCGACCTTTTGCTTGAGGTCACCATAGCGGGTTTCGCCGGCCCAAGTAGAAATGACGTCCTGGAGTGGAATATCATTCACTAGGGCTTCGATTTGCAGGAGATTACTAATACCGGGTTGGTTAAACATATCGTATTGAATTTTGCCAACTGAGTCAGTGGTGGCAGACATAATCTTTTTGGCAGCAGCGACAGGAGCATCAGAAAGCATAATTTTGCTGTTCTCGGCATGATTAGATTTGCTCATCTTTTTCTCGGGGTTTTGTAAATCGCGGATGCGGATGCCGTTCTCGACATTCATGAATTTGACCTGCTCCTCGGGTTTGGCGGGGATGACGAAAATTTCGCCAAAGCGATGGTTGAAACGCTCGGCAAGGCGCCGGGTGAGCTCGATATGTTGGAATTGATCTTCGCCCACGGGGATGTAGGTGGCGTCGTAGAGTAAGATGTCGGCGGCCATGAGCACAGGATAGTCGAAAATACCTACACCGACGCTATCTTTACCTTCACTTTTGTCTTTGTATTGAGTCATGCGACCAAGTTCGCCCATAGTGGCGACGCAGTTGAGAATCCAGCAGAGTTCAGAATGGGCGGGCACGCGTGATTGACGGTAGAGATGGACATTTTGGTTGAGTTCGAGGCCGGCGGCAAGATAATATTTGAGGGATTGAATGAGGTTTTGTTGTAGTTCCCCGTCGACAGTGTCGATCATGGAATGAAGATCTGGTACAAAGATGTTAATATGCGAATTTTGACTATGAGTGTTGGCGAGGCGCACCATGGGGAGTAAAGCACCCAAAAAATTGCCAAGGGTCATTTGGCTGTTGACGCGCATGCCGGTGAGAATGGTTGGTGAAGTTGTCATAATTATCCTTTATAGATTAGATTGATTGATGGAGATTAGGACAGACGCCAACGAAGTTTATATCTCATAAATATATTATAGCATGGATGAAGTATAATGTAAGTATGAGCAAGAATGACGATGAGTTAGCTGTGATAATTGCGGCTATAGAAGCGACACGTCGTAGTCGACATTATAGCGATGAAGAGTTGCGTAAGAAGGAACAGAGTTTGATTGCGCGCACAAAGACGTCGCGCTTTGTAATGGGTATAATATCCTCAGCAATTTATGCAGTCGGTTTCTTCTATTTTGGGTTTATGGCGCTTTCAAATGGCGATGGGATTTCGTTATGTGTTGCAGCGGTACTGTTTGGGATAGGCGTGTATTGCATTTGCCGTAAGCCGGTGCGCAAGTCGATAGAGATTGTGCATGAGAGATGGGAAAAGAATAGATGAGAAAACTGGTACAAAAATGCAAAACTGTACCACTTAGCCACGGGCTATAATGGGGATAAAAGACAAATTATACTGGTACAAAAGTTAAAAAGTGTATCAGTATAATACATTCTAAAACTGAACTATTTTAGTGTTTTTATTCACTTGATTATACATTTAATCTCTGTAACCTTAAAGTAGTAACTGAATAAAACTGCTCTTTTTATTCAGTTGTTGTGCGCAGCGGATATATCCTACTATCAAAAGGTCTAAGTAATGCTGGTATATGGGGACTGTTATGGACGACTTACGCATCCTCTATGCTCAGTGGAGAGGCTAATATTCCTAGTGCTTATTATCTAGTATTCTATGATAAGGATGTATATCCTTTTTTGGCAATGCGAACTTTGTAGAATATTTTGGGTAAAATGCTTATATGGAAACCGTGTGTTTTCTTAAACATTCAGGCTTTCTGCCTAGGAAAACCCTCTTTGCTGATTTGTAGCATAAGTATAGGAAATACTGGGGTGAAGTGTGTCTTTTGCTGAGCTAATATTTGGTGAGTTCGAGTTTTGTCAAAAATGCTTTTGGTTTTTGGTGATATAGTGTAATCATTATGATTAGACCCAGCAAATATACTCCCGAACTCGTAAGACGCATCAAGCAATATATCTCCGATGGGCTGACTGTGCGTGATGCTTGTTATGGAGTGAATATATCAGAAGACATCTTTTGTCGTTGGCGCAGAGAAAAACCTGAGTTTGCCAAACTAGTGCAAGAAGTAACCGACGCCCAATGTTGGAGTAGCGCTGGCTTAGACAAGTGGCAAGAGCTAATGAGCCATGAGCGAGCATAGCCAAAACGAGAAGAACCCGCAAATTACCAAACAAAGCCAAAAGTCCAAGCCGCCAAAGATTGTCGCTATAATCCAAAGCACGATAGCAAGCGCTAGTGTAGTAATCGCCCAAAACACAGCCAATACGACCCACTTGCTCACTTTTTGCGAGGTTGTAGGCTTTTTGCGTGGACTAGATGAGTGTTCGGCACTCATCCGTCCCATCTCGTAATACCACCAAGGAATGAAAGGGTTGCTTGACATATTTTGTTAATCTTTTTGTGGCGACTCGGAAGTTGTTTATTGTTTTAGTTCACATACCGACCAAGCCTTTATGTTTGCTCGCTATGTTAAGGAGGACTTTGACAGTGAAAATTCTAAGCAGATGCGTGATGTTATGAAGGCTTTTATATGGGTTAGAAGATTACTTTGATTCTAATTCTAAACTGTGGTGGAGTATATGAGACTCGAACTCATGACCTCTTCAATGCCATTGAAGCGCTCTAGCCAACTGAGCTAATACCCCGTTGCTATTATTATATCACGCTTGCAGTTTCCCTACAAGACTAGTTTGTGTAAAAAAGGACAGACCGTAGTCTGCCCTTAATGCGATATTCAGTTGTAAGAAATTGGTTTAGCGTCCGTTGCTGATCTTGCCGGCAATTACGATGGTTGCACCTGATTCTACAGGCGTCTTTGCGGGGCGTTTCACCCGTCTTTTGCCAAGTGTGGCGGCCTGTCCATGTTCAATGGTGATATTTGCGCGTTCCAGAATACTGGCAACGGTATCGCCGGGGTACCAGTCGATTGCCGTCGGTACATTGCCGGCACCATTTGCTACGTTTACAGTTCCCTGTGCTTTGTTTTCTGCCATGATTTTTCCTCCTTTAATTTTCGTTGGCAAAATTTCTGTGTCTATAGAATTCCACCGGAAGATTCCGATGAAATCTGGTGATTAAACGGCAGATTTCAGCTGCCATATAATCGGCAATATAGCCAATGTTGCGTGCGCCGCATTCCAGTTCTAGTACTTCGCCATCGTCGAACAGCCAGTCTTCGCTATAGATTTCGGCGGAGTCCATATCGCTGGGCGAGAAAGCAAAAATTGCAGTCTCTTCGCCAGCACTGCGGCCGTCAATGAAAAACGGGATTTCCAAAAAGTTGTTTTGGATGCATTGCCAGATCGTCTGGCGACTTGCCATGGAATCAACGCCCGAAATCACAATTCCGTTAAGCTGTGTTTCGGCGGTAATACGTTCTTGATGCTGATAAACATTGACATCAGGGCGCAAGTAGTAGATTGTGTCGGCCATGGCGGCAACTTTAGGACGTCCAACCATTTTGTAGCTGTAAGCTACTTCAGTAGGATAATTACGCACTTCCAGAATGTCATCATCCCAGATGTGGATTTCGTTGATGCCCATTTTGGCCAGAGTTGGCCCAACTAAATTATTGATGCCACCAGCGCCAATTAAATGTATCGGCCAACCCCAAGTTTCGGTGTCAAAGATTTTATGCTGGTCAGAATAGTCAAAAGTTTGGCTCATGCTAAAATGCCTCCTTTCCCATCCGGCAAAACTGACGGATTCGGTATGGCGCGCACCTTTTGTTTGGCTTCGGCAAAACATTGCGCGCGTAATTCTTCGCTCTCCGGAAATTCAATTATGGTTTCCAGCGGTATGTTTGCGACACGAAATGGCTCGAAAATGTCTAATCTCGCCAAGATGTCGCCTTTCACATTGGAAACTAAATTTACTACCCACTCGGATTGCCAATTATTGATGTCGTTTTGATCTGTGGTAGACCAAAAACACTGCCCGTTGGCATGAGAGTGCCAACGAAAACGCAATTTGCCAGCCTCGGCTGGATTATCTTCAACAAGATTGAAGATAATCCCATTCAGTGCTTCGTCGTCACACTCGCAATAGCCAGCGTTCGAGCATTGATTGGGGAGAAAGATTTCGGTGACGCAGAGTTCCGTGGAAGTAACGACTTCAATTGTGCCGATGCCGGTAACCTCGCGTGGTGCGCAGGCATCGATGTAATACCGAATGCGCTGCCAAATTTGAATTGGAATATGCAAAATAATTTTAGCCATTTGATTTCCCTCCTTTGTCTTTGGCTTGGCGCCTCAGGCGCCGTTTTGCACGTTCAACGGTTGCAACTTTACGAAAACACTCCGGAATGTAACTTTCTACTCCGTCATTAACAGAATGCAAGCAATCAATCATTAGTGTAACTGCCTCAATGATTTTGCCTTGTCCTAAGTAGTCCAGAATTGTTTCTCGCCGACTACCAAAGCAAAATCCTCTAGACTCGTTATAGTCTGGATATGTGCTGGTATGGTCGACTTTAACTCCAGAACGCACGCGCTTGCATTCGAATGTGGTTCCGCAAAGCATAATACGATAGTCGCCAAAATCATAAACATGGTTACGATACGGCACACGTACTTTGACCAAAATAAAGATTTTGTCTGGTCGTTTACCTCGGCCCTTTTGAGCAGTAATGTTTGCCACGCCACGCATTTCGCTCAGCAATTTCCATTCGGTTTTTGCTTGAGAGCGAGTAGCTTGGGCAGAGATTTTGACGGTAGTTAAGTTTTGCAACTCAGCCTTCGCCTCACCGAGCTCACGTTGCTTGCGCTGGATTTTTTGGCCATAGTCGCGAATGTCGTGCTTAAGTTCTTCAACTCGCCCTTCGGCGGCCTCGATCAGTTTTTGCTGAGTTTGTGTCATACCGCGAGCGCGATAATTAACGTAGACTTGACGTGCTACGCGCATTTTGCGGATTTTGGGTGATTGTGCTAGCTGATAAACTTGCTCATCGGACAGTTCAGCCTCGGCCTGTTGCTCCACGATTGCCTTTTCAGCTTTGTGCTGAGGGCGAAAATATCGCCACATGCGTAGTGCACTGACTATTAGGATTGGCCAGGCAACAAACATGCCAAAGAATAGGAACCAACCGTATGCGGTGCCTAAAGGCAAATCGGCCAAAAAATGGTCTGAGCGCTTCTCGTCCCAATAATAGAGGAACAGTGTTGCGGAGAGTACGACGATAAGAACCCCAATAGCGACCAGTAAGCATCGGGGGACAAACTCACCAACGCGTAGTGGGTCGTCCTTCAAGGTCATTAAATAGGTTCCTGCATCCACTTCTAATTCAGACCACTCAGTTATTAGTTGACGCTCTGTCAGCGATAACTGATTGAATTTTTGGGCGGTTTGATTATGCTCGATGCTCGCATCATAGTTTCCGCTTACCACAGTGGTGCCCAACAAAAGGACCACTGCGCTGAAAAAAGCCACCACAAGTGTGACCGAAGCAAGAGGGCCACTCAAGTAGCGAAAGCTAATATCAGAGTAGTCGGTTTTGGAACGTCGTTTCAAATAAAACACCTTCTTTCTTCAACTGAATTTTTAAGGAATCATAGCATTTTAGCTATAGTTCCGCTTGAGGGCGACAAAAACTACCCTCATGCCTCCATTGTATCACGAAAGTTGAAATTTGTCAATACTTAGCCTAGACTTGCGTGGCGCCATCCACGGAGACGACTGCCCCCGTGACGTAGCTAGCGAGGTTGCTGGCAAGGAAGAGAAAGACGTTGGCGATTTCTTCGGGCTCACCAGGGCGACCGAGAGGGATGCCGGCAGAAACTCGGGCAGCCATTTCTGTGGGGAGATTTGCGAGCATGTCGGTCTTAGTAACGCCGGGGGCAACAGCGTTGACGCGAATACCGTCTTTGCCTAATTCCCTAGCCAGGGATTTGGTAAGGCCATTAACAGCAAATTTGGAGGCTGGGTAGCCACAACCGGCGGCTTGGCCATAAATGCTGACCATCGAACTGGTATTGATAATGCAGCCGCCACCTTGGTCGCGCATGGATGGTGCTACGGCTTTACTACAGTTGAACAAGGCCTTAACGTTCAGGTCCATGATTTTGTCAAAATCTTCAGGCTTATAATCATATAAAGACTCACGTGCGGAGATGCCGGCGTTATTGGCAAGGATGTCGATCTTGCCATGGTCTTGCAAAATCTGCTGAAACGCCTGCTCGACGCTAGTATAATCGCTGAGATTTGGAGCGAGGCCAAAAACCGGCCACGCGGAGTTTTCTTCATGTAATTTAGTGACGGCAGCGTCAGCGGTTTCTTGGCGTGAGCCAAATAAGACGACGGTTGCACCTTGCTCTAAGAATTTGCGTACGATAGCGAGGCCGATCCCCCGGGTGCCACCAGTAACAACGGCGACTTTATTTTCTAATAAGCCTTCAATAGTCATATTGTGCCTCCAACTGTCTAATAAATCTGTATCTATTATAGCATCAAAAGCCGAACTTGGTGTGCTTTTGGCCCATGGCGGTGTCGTAATAGATGTTGAAGCGTTGCTCACTGAGTTCGAGAGCAAGTGACCAGATGGTATCTTCATTATATACGTAGTGGGATTGGCGCAAAATCCGCCAGAGGTCGGTGAACTGGAAATTAGGCATTTGTTCACGGATGAGATAGCTGGCTTCTTGATAACGCAAGAAAGAATCGGTGCGCGGGTTGACTTTGCCGGCTTGGTCGATATGTTGGAGTTTGGGCGCGAGGCAGTGGTTGGTCTGGATAATGACGCCGGTTGGGTCGGGACGAAGGACTTCGTAATTACGGCTGGCATGTTCAACTACGGCAAGGTTGCCGGTGGCGTCAGCAATTAAAAAGTTTTTGGGCACGGCGCAGGGCATTTTAGCAAAGACGTTGAGAGCCTGGCGCGTGGTTTTGCAATGCTCGGCGATGTAACGGATGAGATGTGAGGGTGTGAGTCCATAATTCCACTTAGCAATTTTGGAAGCGGTGAGACCAATATAAAGTCCGTATTCGTTGATGGCATCTTCGGCATAAACTTTGCGGCTACGACGGCCGACGTGGCGACCCCAAGTAGATTCATCGGAGAAGGCAAAATAACGGTTGGCGCCCTCGATGCTGATATCGTAGCACTCAAAGAACTCGCGGGCCTCGGGGAGCCAATCATAATTACGCCCGACAAAAACTTTGCCATTTTCGCGGATGGCAAAAATCGTGCAGGCGTCGACATCGATATGCCGGTTTTGCTTGGCGCGACGACGCTGCGAATCGACGGGTGCGGCAAAATCTTCATACAGTAAATATTGCGGGTCTTGATGGAGGATCTCGGCGGCAGCAAGTTTTTCTTGGACTAATTCGGGATAAAATTTCTCGTAAATTTTGAGTTGTTTGCGCAAAGTTTCGGCGTTGGTGTGACGAAAGAAATTGTGATGAAATTCTTTTAGTCGGAGGCCATAATACTGGCCGAACTCTTGCCTGGTACCGCGAAACTGAATCATATTCTTATTATAGCATAATCATAATATGTTATAATAGAGTCTAAATATGGCAAAGCAAAAAACGAAACCGGTTGCGGCAAAAGAACCTAGATTTGCAGAGGGCTTATGCTTTAAAAAACTGTTTTTTGTGTTCTTGGTGGGGTCGGTAATTGGCACGATTTATGAAGAAATTCTGTTTATGGTACAACATTATATGGCCACAGGGCAATTGGAACATGCATTGCGGCGTGGGGTGATTTATGGGCCGTTTAATGTAATTTATGGTTTTGGTGCGGTGGTGCTGGTGTATCTTTTGTTGCGTAAACCGCTCAAGAATTGGCAGATTTTTGTCTATGCGGCGGTGTTGGGAGGGGCGGTAGAATATTTGGTGAGTTGGCTGCAAGAAGTGTTTACACATACGACGTCATGGGATTATAGTCAGTTGTTTTTGAACATTAACGGTCGGACAACAATCCCGATTATGTTGGTGTGGGGCGTGCTGGGTTGGTTATTGGTAAAGGTGGTATATCCGCCTGTATCGAATTTGATTGAACAAATTCCAGTAAAGATTGGTGATCGGATTTATGTGATTCTGGTGGTGTTGATGGCGGTAGACATGCTAGTATCGTGGACGGCGATTATTCGTCAAACCTTGCGTCACAATAATATTCCGCCGTTTACGCCGGTGGGAGAGTTTTGTGATAGTTATTATAACGACGATTTCTTGCGACACTATTTCCCAAATATGGAGCATCCAGACAAGCAGCCATGAGTATTCTAGGTTTGTTGTTGCTGTTTTATGCTGGGTTCTTGTGGCTCAAAGGGGGTGCGGCTCTGCGTCAGAATAAGGTTAATCTGAAACCGCGTGATCGGGTGCCACGGGTGGCAATTTTGATTGCGGCGCGCGACGAAAGCAAGGTGATTGGTGATTTACTCAAAAGTATTCGTCAGCAAACGGTGAAGGTAAAACCACAAGACGTATATGTGATTGTAGAAGCAATGGATGATCCGACGGTCAAGATTTGCAAACAGCACCAACACAGCGTGATTCTGCGTGAAGACGTGAGTAAACAGCGCAAGGGTTACGCTTTGGACGAGGCGGTGCGTCAGATTTTGGCTAAAGGTGAGCATTATAATGCCTATTTTGTCTTTGATGCGGATAATATTTTGACAAAAAACTATTTGGCAGAAATGCTAAAAATTTATGCTGAGGGGTATGAAATTGCTACTGGTTATCGTAACTCAAAGAATGGCAATGCAAATGTGATTGCGGCGGTGTCGAGCCTGACGTTTTCGATGATAAATGTGATGAGTAACCGTAAGCGTGCGGCGCATGGGGCAAATATTATATTTTCGGGGACGGGCTATTATATAGCTGGTGATTTGATTGAAGAATGGCAGGGTTGGCCGTTTGTGAGTTTGACCGAGGATTATGAACTATCACTTTATGCTACTTTGCATGGTCTATCGACATATTATAATGAGGAGGCTGTGTTCTTTGATGAGCAGCCTACGCGGTATCGTCAAACAGTCGCACAACGCGTGCGGTGGATTAAGGGTTACTTTTCGGCGCGCAAAAAGTATATTCCACTCATTCGAGTCAAAAAGCATGGTGATAATTATGGTAGTTTAGTGAAAGAGAAGATTGGCGTGCGCCCAGCGATTTTTGCAATTTTGGGAGTGGTGGCAATTATGATTGGAACGGTGATTGAACTGTGCATGATGGGTAAAGCCTTGGATATTTTGGCTGCGATTCCAGTAATCTTGGCGGGAGTGTATGTGATTTTGATGTTGGTGACTGTAGAAATGATTAAACGAGAGAAATTAGATTTGACTACTGAAACGAAAATCAAGGCGATATTATTCAACCCGCTTTATCTGGTGACGTATATCCCCTGTGCGATTAAAGCGCTTTTGAAGAAACATGTGGGTTGGACTAAGATTGAGCACGGGGATTAGCTAATATATTGACATTTTTCATAATGTGTGATATAATGGAGGTATAGAGTGTAATTTATTGCAGAAAATGAAGTTCTTTACAAAACAGGGAGGAATAAGGATGGCTTTAAAACGGTATTATTTTGATGTGTATGATGTTCCAGCGGAGAAATTGCATAACGAGACTTGGATGTTACAACTGTTGACAAGTTTGCAAAATGCTCTGGCGATTAGGATTGAAGATTATCGCGAAATTTTGTGTGTAGAGCAGGTGCCAATTGCGGATACGGGGATTAGTGTGGTTGGAATTGGATTGAACAGCCATGTGACATGTCATAGTTTTGACAAGCGTGGTACGATTTTTATGGATTGTTGCTTAAATACGAAATACGAACATGAAGATTTGATTATGAAGACAGTACAGCAATTGGAGCCACAGGCCAAAGTGGAATTTTGCCACTGTGAGCCGACAAATGAAGGGCACTTCGGTAAGCATCTTGTATTACGGTTACCAAAATGCTTGGTAGTTGAGGCGGCAAATATTGTATATGATGTAATGAACGC
>CAMUBZ010000010.1 GCA_947087275.1 uncultured Candidatus Saccharibacteria bacterium | reverse complement strand
GGTCCGTATAATCGTTGGAGTGGCCTCCCCCTCCGCTGCCTTAGTACTGTATTAGGTATGTAGGAGAGGGGGAAACCAATGCTATGCAAAATCTAAAATCTCACCGCCCTTATTTGATCTTCACACCTTGCTTTTCGAGATAATTTAAAGTATCCCGCATCGCGTCATCAATCGTCAGCTCGGTCTTCCAACCCAACATCTCCTCAGCATGGCTTGGGTCGGCACACAGTGCAGCCAAATCACCTGCCCGACGCCCCACGATTTTGTGTGGCAAAGCCATGCCACTAGCCTTAGAAAAAGCCTTCACGATCTCCATCACCGAGAGCCCCCGTCCAGTCCCCAGGTTATACACTTGTACTTGTTCGACGTCGCCAATCTTCTCAACTGCCGCTACGTGACCCTTTGCCAAATCCACCACATGGATATAGTCACGAATACAGGTGCCATCCGGCGTATCATAATCATTGCCAAAAATCGACAACTCTGGGATCTCACCCGCCGCCACCTTCATCACAATCGGCATCAAGTTATTTGGCTTATCATTCGGGTCTTCGCCCAACAGGCCTGAAGCATGTGCCCCAATCGGGTTAAAGTAGCGCAAAATCGTCACCTTGAACTCTGGGTCACTTATGGCTACATCGCGCAAAATTTCTTCAATAAAGTATTTAGTGCGCCCATACGGGTTAGCCAAATTCCGTCCCACCGGCAAATTCTCCACGCAGAGTGGGGAATCAGGCTCACCATACACTGTCGCCGACGACGAAAAGATAATCTTGTGCACGCCAAATTCTTGCATACACTCTAGCAAATTAATCGTCCCGCCAATATTTACCTCGTAATACGTCAAAGGTTTTTCCACAGATTCTGCCACCGCCTTTAGCCCTGCAAAGTGAATCACGGTATCAAAATTACCCTCGGCAAACACTTTCGCTAACGCATCGCCATCACGAATGTCCACTTCATAAAACTTCGGCCGCACGCCTGTAATTTTCTCGATATTATCCAGAGCGGTAATTTTGCTATTATACAAATTATCTAAAATCTCCACCTCATAACCTGCCTGGATCAACTCCACGGCCGTATGTGAGCCAATAAACCCTGTGCCGCCCGTCAATAAAACTTTATCTTTTTTCATAAATCCTCCCAACTCTTTAACCTTATTTTAACATATTATCTGTTATAATAATCTATATGAAGAAGGATTTTGGGTTGATTTTTCGCATCTGCCTAATTTTGGGCGACGCTTTTGCAATTTGCCTCTCCTTTTTGCTAGCCTATTTCATGCGTACTCACCTCGATCAGCGCCCTTTCTATTTTGAGTCCAAACCTTGGCAATTTGTGGCCTCATTGCTATTATTGTTGCCCATTTATATCATTATCTTTGCCGCTTTTGGCCTCTATCGTCGCACGATTTTCTTAAACCGCAACCGCTGGTCGGAAATTGGCCGGCTTTTCTTAGCATCAGTCGTTGGCGTCATGGCAATTATTAGTTATGATTTTTTCCTTGGTGTCGATCTCTTTCCAGTGCGCATCATGGCTGTCTATACCGTAGTGTCGTGTTTTTTGCTCCTCTGTATCTTTCGCGGTTTGGTGCGTTTTGTGCGCAATTCAATCCTCAAAAAGAAGCGCGCCGTGCTTCGCGCTGTCATCATCGGCAGTACCAAAAACACCGAATACCTCTCCGATTACATCGCTGCCTTTCCCGAATCCGGTTTCACTCTAGCTGGCGTGGTAGCAGCCGCCAAATATATCCCCAAAGATTTGCGTCGCAAACAATATTCTTCGCTCAAAGAGGCTCTGCGCAAAGCCAAGCCCGATGTCATTTTCCAGACTGACGATCGTCGCACGGATTACGTTTACCGTCAAGCCATCGAGCGCCATCTCCTCTATTACTTTGTCCCATCCAATTCTATGCTCACCTCCCAAATGGGCGCCCTCGAACTCGTCGGCGACACGCCGGCTATCCTTGTTAATGTAACGCCACTTGCTGGCGGTGCCAAAATCTTCAAGCGTCTCTGCGATATTATTTTTAGCAGCATCGCTCTAATTATCGCGGCTATTCCGATGGCGATTATTTGGCTCTTACAAAAAATCGCCGACCACAAGGCCCCCGCTATTTATGCCGAGACGCGCCTCTCGCGTTACAACCGCCGTTTTAAGATTTACAAATTCCGCTCCATGAAACCAGAATATTGTGGGCTCTCCCCCGAAGAAGCCTTCACTCAGATGGGCAAACCGCAGCTCATCAAAAAATATCGTCAAAATGGTGACAAAATCCCTAATGACCCTCGTATCACCAAACTCGGCAAATTCCTTCGCGCCACCTCTCTCGATGAGCTTCCGCAGTTATTTAATGTTTTGCGGGGTGATATTTCCTTAGTCGGCCCACGTGCCTTGGTGCCTGGGGAACTTCATCATTATGGTGATCGCTCGCTCTTGCTCTCCGTTAAATCTGGCCTCACCGGGCTCGCTCAAGTTTCTGGCCGCCGCGACATTTCTTTCGACGAACGTCGCGCCCTTGATCTGTATTATATTCAGAATTGGTCGCTTGGTATGGACTTCCGTATTATGTTCCGTACGATTGGCGCCGTCCTCTTTCGCCGGGGAGCAAAGTGAGTATGGTTACTGATACCGCCTCGTATCCTGCGGAATATAAAGACTCGCATGTCCGAGTTGCTCTCGTCTGCGATTGGCTTACCACCCCCGGTGGTGCCGAAAAGGTCTTACTGCAACTCCATCGCATGTACCCCGACGCTCCTATTTACACTTCGCAATATCGCCCCAAAGGTATTGATTGGTTCCTAGATGCTGATGTACGTACTGGCTGGCTCAATATTTTTCCAGTTTGTTTGCGTCGTTTCTTGGGAGTTCTGCGCCAATTTTACTTTTCGCATCTAGATCTATCAGATTACGACGTCGTGATTTCTGTCACTGGCGCCGAAGCCAAAAGCGTCAAGACGAGGGGGGGCAAGTATGGTGGTTCTGATGGGGGTGCGGAGCCTGCTGGCGAGCATGCAGTGCGCGAGTCCCGTAAAGACGGGCACGAGCGACACGTCCCAGAAGAACACCATACTTGCTGCCATCTCTGTTATTGCCACGTCCCCACGCAGTATTACTGGCAATTCTATGACAAATATCTCCAAAATCCCGGCTTTGGTATTCTCAACCCTCTAGCGCGCCTTGGTCTCAAACTTTTAGTCAAACCTTTGCGCAAGGCCGATTATAAAGCCGCCCAGCGCCCAGATCAATTTGTCACGATTTCTCATCATGCCGCCGACCAAATCCAAAAATATTATCATCGCCAAGCAGAAGTCGTTTTTCCACCGGTCGACGAGCAAATTTTTACTCCCACCAAGCCCAAAAAACGCTCCGGTTTTGTGGTTTCTTGCCGTCAAGTCACTTGGAAGCGCGTTGATTTAGTAATTCAGGCGTGTCTCCAGGCCAAGCAACCACTTACGGTAATCGGCGACGGTCCTGAACATGCCAATCTCGTCCGCCTCGCCCACAACTCCTCACTCATCAAGTTTATCCCTTGGGTCGACGCCAAGCAACTTGCCGAGCATTTGCAATCTGCTACGGCATACCTCTTTCCTAGCCTCGAACCTTTTGGTATCGCCCCAGTAGAGGCCCTAGCAGCGGGTTGCCCGGTGATTGCTTATGCTGAAGGTGGCAGTCGCGATATTGTGACGCCGGGGAAGAACGGCCTGCTTTTCCCAGAACAGACAGTTGAGTCTTTGGTTGAGGCAATTCAGAAGTTTGAGCAAACCAAGTTTAATACTGATACCGTCATCAAGTCCGCCGCCAAATTTTCCACCGAAAAATTTACACAGGGAATTACCACAATCATCAACGACAAGCGGGGCCGCCAATGAAATTCCTCCGTCGCGCTTATTTTGCCCTCCTTTATACATTGCCCGCCGTCCTCTTTTTTTCGTATTATCCCATAATCCGCCTCGGCAGCAGCGACTCCATGAACTTCGAACTCTCTTTACCACTAATCTGGCTAGTAATTTTTGACATTATTGCATTCATGGTTATGATAGGGTGTGGAGGGGGATGGCATGCTCTCTTGAGAACATCCGGAGGCCACGGCCGAGGTCGAGGCGCGCAGCACCCGCAACGGCGGGCTGATGCGACGCCGTTTCTTAAAGAGCACGGCATCCCGCCGCTACACACTATCACTAATCGCAAATTCTTCCTCTTCAGCCTTTTCCCTTTCTACGCCACCATCTCGATTCTCTGGTCCGCCAACGCTACCCGCGCCCTTCTCACCGCCGGCATCATCTGGCTTCTCTTCTTTGCGGTTTTCGCTATCCTTTATATCACGCCTCTCCTTAGCCCTGCCAAAACTTTCCGACATACTCTGCTCAAAACATTCTTCATCTCCAGTGCCGTTATCTGTGTGATTTGTTGGCTTCAAGCTATTCTTGATGTCTTTGGCGTTAGCCGCGAATGTACTCTCCTCTGTCCGGGCTGTATTTCCCAAACTTTCGGCTTCCCGCATCCCTCCGGTTTTGCTATTGAACCCCAATTTATGGGTAACCTTCTCCTCGCCCCCACCCTGCTCTCACTCTGGATGCTGATACAGCAACCGCTCCAAAATCTTGCTAGCGATATGGCCAGTGCGCGCGTTGCATCTGAGGTGTCATCTCGGGAGGAGCGAGCCGCGACGACAGAGAGAGTGCCCCGTAAAGACGGGCGCGCGAACGGGACGCCGAAGATGTCAAAACGCGCACTAACCGCATTGGCGGCATTATATTCGTCTACCCTATTCCTCACCTTCTCTCGCGGCGCCATCTATGCTTTTGCTGTCGGTCTCGTTGTGCTGCTAATCTTTGCTCTCGTTAGACATCAATTCCGTCCAGCTATCATTGCCGTCCAAATTTTTGCCTTCATTTTCACGCTAACCATGCAGGGAATTTTCAACGTTGTCGGCCCCACGCACGGCAGTTTCATCTCGGGAGTTACCAAATCCATCCATCAACTCTCCCTTGGCATCATCGATTTTCGCCCTCAAACTCCAGTTCAGGATACCACATCCGCCCCAGATGACGCCACTTCATCCTCCACTTTTGACGGTTATATTGCTGAATCCACCGATATTCGCCTTAACCTCAATGCGGCCGCACTTAAGACTTGGTTTGCAGCCCCAGGAGCAGACCTCCGTACCAAACGTTTTGGTCATAATTGCCCCAACGACGGCTCTTGGTTCAACGATACTTGCGAATCCTACACTATTGTCAAATACAACCGCCATAGCATCCTCTTTGGCGTTGGCCTTGGCGGTGCTGGCACGGCGTTGTATAAAAATCGCGCCGTCACGGGCATTACATCACCCAAAGAAATTGTTCAAAACCAGCCTCTTAGCCTCTTACTCGAACTCGGCCTCGTCGGTATCGCGTTTATTATTTTCTCGCTTTTGTTGGCGTTTTGCCCCCGAATTTTTCCCCGTCAGTTTGTGGATGGTTATTACACTAGTATCCAACCTACCCCTTCTTTCTGGCAACACCCCGCTATGCCTCTGTTATTATCTCTCATCATCGCTTATGTCATCACTCTGCAGTTTTTCTCTGGCCTACCCAACGCGCTCCATATCTACCTCCTCCCACCCCTGTTGTATTTCGCTCTTGCTCAGCCAATTCTCACAAAACACGAAAAACCTATTGCATTATCCAAATAGTTGATGTATAATAAACACGTATCGCGGGATAGAGCAGCCTGGTAGCTCGTTTGGCTCATAACCAAAAGGTCGTTGGTTCAAATCCAACTCCCGCCACCAAAATGGAGTCGTATATCGCCCCCCCGATTGCGGCTCCATTTTGGGTACAATAGACTGTCTACCGCCTGTAACGGGGCGATTTTTGTTTGTCTACTCTATAAAACCGAACAACCATTTGCCACTTTTCCACAACTGTGCAAATACCGCCACTTTCTCCACATTGACATAAAAGGGAATAATTGGATAATAAAACTTGACAGAAAATCACAAAATAACCATAAATAATATTGACAAAAAGCATAATCTGTGCTACAATGGAAGTAACTGATAACTCGGGGATTATCCAGTAGTATATTACCAGATTGGTACTTTGGATTTCCCCTAAAACTTATATTCTTAGGAGGACTTTAATATGAAGAAAAGAAACCTTGTTGCTACACTTGTAGTTGTTATGGCCATTGCAGGCTGTGCTTCTCAGAAGCAGGTCTCCGCATCTGCGGAGACCGCCAGTACTTACAAGGATTACTGGACTGAGATTCGTGATCAGGTTAATGCCGTGGAGGAAACAAGTGATATGGAGTGCGTTATATCTTGCTATAATACACCCCATTGGGATGAACCCGCCACAGACGATCCACTTTTAGCCGACACCGATTATCGTTTTGGTTTAAAAGTTCCAGACGAATCCTTACCGAACGGCCTTAAGGTTGTGGTAAATGTCACCTATCCCGAAGAAGTCAAATCTGGCGATACTGGCACTATCAAGATTGAAGCGAAGGATGAACATGGTAATATTTGGCGCGGTCAGTACGATTTTGTTGCGGGTGAAGATTTATCTTTTGCTCACGGCGAGACTCTCTTATCAGCGAACGAAATGGTTGGTGACGGCATTTTTAGTGTAGGTGAATACAATCGGGGTATCGTAATTGAGCTGTATAGTTCTGCCAAGACGGTGGACAATTACGACCAGATTATCTCAGACAATTTCGCTGCCCGCACTGGTGCCTGCCCTACGACTCTTGTTTACTACCATCAGGTACCTGTCTATCCGCAGGACGCCAGTAAAGAGCCGTGCAGAAACGATATGGGTGGTTGGCGTGCAGGTGGCCCCAACAGAGAAGATCTTTAAACTACCATCTGGCACTAAAAAGGGAGCGCTGCAAAGCGCTCCCCGTCTTCGTTTCTAGATTTTTATTCTTCAGAGCCACTCATTTCTTCTGCGTCGTCAATCTCTACCTTCTCGTCCAAGCCTGCGGCTGGACCCTCTTCATCAGCTTCACTCAAAGCATTCAGGAGGGAATCTTCTGCGTTCTTGCGCTTTTTCTTCTCTGGTGCCTTGGCAAGTTCAATGTCAATTTCATAACCGGTCAACTTCGATGCTAGGCGCACATTTTGCCCTTGGCGGCCAATTGCAATCGACTGCTGGTCTTCGGTCACGTAAACCTTGGCCTTCTTGCCGTCAATCTCCACCTTGGTTACTTCAGCCGGACTGAGCGCCTCACGGATATATTCCGACGGGTTCTCGCTCCAGTTGATAATATCAATCTTCTCGCGGTCACCGATTTCGTTCATAATCGCCTGCACGCGCATCCCGCGACCACCCACAAAGGTACCCACTGGGTCCACACCTGGTACGGTTGACATCACGGCAATCTTAGTGCGCCGGCCGGCCTCACGGGCAATTCCGCGGATTTCTACCGAGCCGTTCTCGAGTTCTGGCACTTCCTGGCGGAATAAGTACTCAATAAACTCTGCGTTCCCGCGTGAGAGAATCAGCTGCGCCCGAGTGTCGTCGTGCTCTACGCCCTTGATATAGACCTTAATCCGCTCGCCCACGGTGTAATATTCGCCGTCAATTTGCTCCGACCGTGGCATGATCCCTGAAGCCTTGCCCAGGTCAATCCGTACCACCCGCGGCTCTACACGTGCTACTACGCCGGTCATCACGGTACCGATTTTATCCTCAAACGCCGTCAAAACTGCGTCGCGCTCCGCCTCACGCAAGCGTTGCACCACCACTTGCTTGGCGGTCATCGCGGCCACGCGACCAAAATCCTTCACCTCAAACGATTCTTCAACCATATCGCCAACCTGGGCGTCTTTTTTCACCTTCACAGCCTCAGCTAGAGGGATTTCGGTAGCAGGATTATATGCTACGTCGTCTTCAATCACCTCGCGGCCCACAAACACCGTTGCCTTACCGGTCTTGGTGTCCAGCAAAGCCCGCACGTTCATATCTTTATCGCCGTTGTCTCGGCGCCACGCCGCCGCAATCGCCATCTGCACCACGTCTAGCACGGCATCTTCCGGTAACCCCTTTTCTTCCGCAATCACATTCACCATTGCGCTCAGTTGTTTCAGATCTAAACCTTCCATTTTTCTCCTTTCTCTGGTATAGATAACCTTTGGCTTGGGCAACGCCCTCATAAAAGCCAAAAACCGCCCCTCTTCGGGTCGGTCAATATCTGTATAACCCCATTGTAACGCAAAGATTTTTTTTGTCAATGCTCGTAAACTGCTTCTGCTATTGACAAAAATACAGTTCTGTGCTACAATGTAGATAGCTCTCCAGTGTGAGGCAAAATTTTGACGACCAAAATAGCACATTTCCAGATCAGAGATGATAAATCTCGTAAAGTGTACTATTTTGGATTTCTTCATGTTGGCGCTAAGCCAGAAAGGGGGACATGCAAAATGTCTAAAATTGTAGTACCGGTAACTGAAAACGCGGAGTTGATGGCCAAAATCACCGCATGGGTCCATGCCAAATATGGCTCTGACCCTGATTATGACCCGGCTTTGCAGTCCAAAATCGACGAGTTTGGACTGCCCTGGTTCAGGGCGGCTGCGTTAGTTGTGGATCAGGCGGGAAAGATTCTCATGATGCACGAAGGTAAGGCTCAGGTCAAAAAGCTCAAGAGCGCCGCCCTCAGGGATTACTACCTCAATATCCAGCACAAGGATAAGAACGAATGGGTTGATGAGGATGGGGGTTGGAATATCCCGGCTGGCCGTATTATGGTCGGAGAAACCTTTGAGCAGGGCTTGTTGCGTGAAGTCAAAGAGGAAAGCGACCATATGGTGAAGATTCTGGGGATACTTCATGTTCGCTGGGGCAAAGATTACGCGATGCCTACCTATTTGGCTGAGGACCAGTCTGGCCCCGAACACTATCATACTCCGGAAACGCTTGATATCCACAAGTTCTCTACTGAGGGTGTACGGACGTTACATGCGGTCGGAATCTTGCGTAGCCCGGAGTCGGTTATGGACAGTTTGGGGGCCTACGAAGCGTACTTACGCGGCGAAAAACACCTGAACGAGATTAACTCATGGGGTGACTAAAACAAACCAGCCATCAAAGTATCATCTCAGTATCTGCGCATTCGAATGCGGTTTAATCTATTAGATTAAACCGCAGTTTTTATTGGAATACCCAGCCAAAGGAGGTGGAGAAATGGGTATTTATCAGCACCTTTCTGATATCGTCAAAAACTTTGTGGCAACAATCTATACTTCAGCAGAAACACCTAAAATCATTGAGGACCGTAGTGAGCTATTCCGTCTTAGCGTAACCAAAGCGCATCGTCAGCGGTGGGGTGACTCGTGGTATCGCGCCGGCGTAGTGATTACTAATGACAAAGGGGAATTTCTTCTTGTGGAGGATCTGCGCTGCCGCATTAATGGCGTCTGGCATACTATCGAAGATCGGTGGAATATCCCTTCCGGTAGTTGCGAAGAAGATGAGCAGTTTATCGACGCCGCCGTGCGTGAGGCTCGCGAAGAGTTGGGCCAAGGCGTGCGGCTCAAGGGAATTTGCGCGATCAAACATGGTAAGCATAACGACGACCCCTGTTTGCTCATTGTCTTCGTAGCAGAACTTACCGGAGAAACTTTTGAGTTTAACCACAAAGAGGTCAAGTCGCAACGCTGGTTTTCTGAGGACGCGATTTATGATTTGGAACGTCAGGACAAGCTACGCAGCCCGGACCTCGTCTTGCAAGTTGTCAAAAACTGCCGCCAAGGCTTTGTCTTGCCACTGGAAGTCTTGAATGAATATCAACCTTAAATTAAAACCGCCCAGCACCATCGGGCGGTTTTAACCTTAATATATTTTATGGTAAAATATCTCTATGAAGAAATTAGCGATTATCACCAATGCCCTCAAGGTTCTGATTTCTCTTTCTGGTGTGCTAATGCTGATTGGCTGGCTCATCGCCCCAACCTACTGGTCTAAGCCCCTTAGCTATATTGCTACCATTGTCTTGCCCTACGTCCCCAACCTTTTCAAATTAGCTAAGATCGAATTCAGCGTACCTCTCATTTTGGCCTACGAAATCTTTTTAATTATTGCTATGGTGCTCGGCATTGACCTCAACTGGTATAGCGAAGTGCTGGTGGCGGCAAATAATGACTCTTATTATGATAAAATTGTGCATTTTGCCTCAGGTGCCCTCGTCGCAGTTGTCGGGCAAGAACTTTTTGCCCGACATGAGCATCAAGACGCCAAACGCCAGAGTCCTCGCTGGTTCCAAGTTCTGTTTTTGCTCGGAATTGTGGCAATTGTGGCGCTCGGTTGGGAATGCTATGAGTTCCTCTACGACGAGATTTGCGGTGGCCACATGCAGGAATTAGTCAAATCTGGCGTCGCCGACACGATGTGGGACATGATCGCCTCGCTGATTGGGGGAATTATCTGTATATTCTTCATCACCAAATTCTCCAAAGTTAGCACTCTTGAACTGGCGAGGAAAGCGAACAGCCATAAAACATAGTTTTATGGCTTGAGCGACGCAGACAGCAAGACTGCGTTAGCAGTCTTGACGCTTGACTGCTAATTTGCTACAATTAACCTAATTAGCACTATTGACACACGAGTGCTAATGATATATTATTGGAATAAGAACTGAAATTTAAGATGATGTAACTAGTACTGGGCTGGAGCAAATGCTATTTTGAGAGGATCCGGAGGCTCGGCCGAGGAGTAGCGGCGCAACCCTGTAACGACAGGCGTTGCGAACGCGCCTCGAGAAATAGCGATTGCTCCAGTGTGGTAGTAGTTAGATTGTATTAAAGAAAGGAATAATTATGTCAAAAATCATCGGTATTGACCTCGGTACCACCAACTCTGCCTTTGCGTACATGGTGGCTGGCAAACCAGAGGTTATCGCCAACAGTGAGGGCGACCGCACCACGCCGAGTGTTGTAGCCGTCACCAAAAAAGGTGATCGCTTGGTCGGCAAAGTTGCCCAGCGTCAGCGTGTCACCAACCCAAAGAATACGATTTATGGTATCAAGCGCCTCATCGGTCGCAAATTTGACGACAAAGAAGTTCAGCGCGACCTCGACATCATGCCGTATAAGATTGTCAAAAAAGGCAACGGTGTCGCCGTTGAGATGGATGGTAAAGAATACACTCCAGAAGAAATCTCTGCCATGATTCTTTCCAAGATCAAGGCAGATGCTGAGGCCTTCCTTGGCGAGCCTGTTACTGAGGCTATCATTACTGTCCCAGCCTACTTCGACGATTCTCAACGTCAGGCCACCAAAGACGCCGGCAAAATTGCTGGCCTCGAGGTAAAGCGTATTATTAACGAGCCAACCGCCGCAGCTTTGGCTTACGGTCTCGAGAGCAAAAAGGATGAGCAAATTGCCGTTTTCGACCTCGGTGGCGGTACTTTTGATGTCTCCATCCTTGAACTTGGCGACGGCGTGTTTGAAGTTAAATCCACCAACGGTGATACTCACCTCGGTGGTGAAGACTTCGACAACATCATCGTCAACTTCCTCTTGGATGAGTTCAAGAAAGAATCTGGCATCGACATCAAGAACGACGCTGCTGCCATGCAACGCGTCAAAGACGAAGCCGAGAAGGCCAAGAAAGAGCTCTCCAGCGCCAAAGAAGTTGAGATTAACTTGCCATTCTTGACTGCTGATGCTGATGGCCCTAAGCACTTTGAGTATACTCTCACCCGTGCCAAACTCGAAGAGTTGGTTAAGCCTCTCCTCGAGCGCTTGGCGGAGCCAGTTGAGAAAGCCCTCAAAGATGCTAAATTGACCGCCAAAGATATTGACGAAGTCGTGATGGTTGGTGGTATGACCCGCATGCCAGCCGTGATTGAGGAAGTCAAAAAGATTTTCGGCAAAGACCCGATGCAGGGTGTCAACCCAGATGAAGTCGTGGCTGTGGGTGCTGCCATTCAGGGCGGTGTCTTGCAGGGTGATGTCAAGGATGTACTCTTGCTCGATGTGACTCCACTTTCTCTCGGTATCGAGACTATGGGTGGCGTCAGCACTAAGTTAATTGAGCGCAATACCACTATTCCAACCAGCAAGTCCGAGGTTTTCTCCACCGCTGCTGATAACCAGCCCCAGGTAGAAATCCATGTCTTGCAGGGCGAGCGCGAAATGGCCGCCGACAACAAGTCTCTTGGCCGTTTCATCCTCGACGGTATTGCTCCTGCTCCGCGCGGTGTGCCTCAGATTGAGGTGACCTTCAACCTTGATGCCAACGGTATCTTGAACGTCACCGCCAAAGACAAGGGAACTGGCAAAGAGCAATCTATTACCATCCAGAACTCTGGCAACATGAGCAAAGAAGATATCGAGAAGGCTCAGAAGGAAGCCGAGGCCCACGCTGACGAAGACAAGAAGAAGCGCGAAGCGATCGACGCCAAGAACCAACTCGAGAATGCAATCTATCAGGCCGAAAAGATGCCCGAGGAGTTTAAGGATAAGATTTCTGAGGATGACGCCAAAGCCATCAAAGACGCCGTCGCTGAGGCTAAGAAGGCTCTCGAGGAATCTGGCACCGACAAAGAGAAACTTGAAGAGGCTCAAAAGACTTTGAACAACGTTCTCATGCCTATTGGCGCTAAGATGTATCAGTCTGGCTCCGAAGAGAAGCCAACCGCCGAACCGATGGATAATTCCGGAAGCGACGACGGCGACGCAGTCGAAGGTGAAGTCGTAGATAACAAATAATCTGCACTCCGCCTAACAAATAGTACCCCAAATGGGGTACTATTTGTAATTTTTACATTCCTCTCTTGCAAAAATTGAAATATTTGATATAATAAAACTATAGGGGTCATATCGGCCTCAACGTCGGGAGCACCACTTCGGTGCTGTTCCCAGGAGATCGCACCAGTAATGGTGCGATGCTCAATTCTTAGAGATTTGTGTAACTTTATCGCGGATATTATTTATATTTGTTAGTCTATAATTCTTGCGAGGCAAAATTTGGCTCAAATTTTTTAGTCTCACAGAAAGACAATTATTATGACGTGTAGCTGGCGTTGCTAGAACTGTCACCATAGAATTTGGGCTAATCCTTAACAATGCCTGGATGGCTTCGGCATAATCTCCATCACATGAGATCAAGACGATATGCACGGGCTGTTTCGCTGCACATTCTAGCATGTTTGCTGCTAGATACACATCGACATTGGATTTGAGCCTAATCTTCTCTGGTGCAATTCGTACGGTATTGAGACTACCACACGCGCTGCATTCAAAATCAGCAAATTCAGCAAATTCAGCAAATTCAGCCGGTGTTTTATATGCCATTCTCTCTAAAGAGCAGATTGTGTACCCTTGAGCCTCCAAAAATTCAAAATGGCGTTTCTTTTTCTCGTCACCATTTGCAATGCCTTCGTAGTATCTTACTTCGCGTAGTCTAGGGTACTTTACTGTTAAATATTCATATCATTTCAGGAAGTCCAAATTTAGCCCAAGGCTCATTTGGCACGCCATTCGGATATTGCTCACGTCAACAAAAACATACGTGTCTAAATCCGACGAATTTTGTTTCTTGACCTCCTTCATGCAATAATTATATCAAAACAACTCATTTTTTGCAACCTTGACTTTTATGAAAATACTAGCAATAAACTTATGTTATAACATTAAAATCCTAAAAGTCTACCAGCAGAATTACCCAAGTTATTTTGCTCATCCTTTTGCTAAAATCCCAAAGTTACCATAATTAGTATTGACAATTTTGATAATCTATGCTACAATGGAAGTAGAAATTTATATTTAGCACATCTAATAACTAGAACTAGGAGCATAGATGCGCTATCCCTAAAATCTTAAGAATGCTCAGCCCTGGCGGGCCACCATTGAGAACGAACGCCGGCTGGGAACCGGGTAGTAGGGAAAGAAGATATGGCAAGAATTTTTATCGAACATGAAGTAGAATCCAGATGTATAGGACATTGTTTGTATTATTCTTTAATGAATGGTATATTGCGTGTTGAATGGTCTGGAACTGCACGTGCGCAGCGAGCTGGCGTCAAACCGGGCGATGCCTTCATTGTTGCATTGGACTACAATGATGTCACTGTTAAACTGACGAAACTTAAGCTGCCTCATCGTAATGATGATTTGTTGATGTGGCTACTCGGGTTTACTAAAAATCAGCGTACACACGATTACAAGGAATACACAGAGATGCGCCAACGCACATTACAGAACAGCGAACGACGCATCTCAAAAGAACGTGCGATATTGGGCGCAAACTATGACTTTAATTTCGGATTTGATGATACAGGCAAGTTAATGCGGATTGCTGCATATGCAAACTGTTCGGTAGATAAAGAACTTGTTAAAACAGTTATCAACGAGTGGACAGATAAGTTTGCTATGCCGCTACCATTTCCGACGTGTTTTATCGAAAAGGTCATGCGCGACAGATTCGGTTTTAAGGATGACGAAATTAAAGTACACGATAGTTTGCTTGACCTCGCATATGCGTCAGTATAGTTATAATATCAAAACCGCCCAGAACATCGGGCGGTTTTTGCATCTATCTCTCACTCCTACATACCTAATACAGTACTAAGGCAGCGGAGGGGACGAGCATAATACTTACTATCATTATGGACTATATTATTTACAGAACTATCAAAACGTATATTGTAAGCACTAGAGGCAGATGTGCTATGCCCTGACCACATATATCCTATATAGCCAGCGTACCACAACCTACCATCATTCACTCCTACGACCCCGCTGCGCACGAAGTAAACGCCCTTATTCGCAAATCTGCAAACACCAGGGAATCTTTGATTTGCAGTTTGGGCCAGCGCCCCAGCACCAAACTCGTCACTAGATAAATCACCCCTGTTGCCATCGCCACATCAAGCAGCCGAAAAATCGTATCCACCCCAAAACTATACTGAAAGTCAAAGAAATTTATCACCGTCCAGGCGTACATATCCGAGAGGCGCGAATTGTGCCGAAACGCCCCAGTAATATCGTTCCAAATATCCGGACTGGTACCTGCCCCCTGGATAATATCCTCGCCCCACACCGTCATGCAAAAATAGCACACCACGAAGAAAATCACTGGCAAACTATATAATAAATAGGTTAAAAATTTCTTCATCACGCCTCTTCTTATACTTATATTATATGCTATAATAAACAGAAGAAGGAGTTATTTTTATGGAAAAATTGTTTTTGGTGACCAACCCTGGCTCATCCTCACGCAAATACGGCCTCTATCGTGGCGACGAAGAAGTCTGTAGCCTGCACTTCGAGATGGAGGGGAACGACGTGGTTTGCACCATCAAAAAAGACGGCGTCAAACAGAAATTAGACAAAAAATTCAAGAAATTAACTGATACTGTCAAATATGTCCGTGACATCCTCGATGACGAGGGTTATATCAGCGCCACTTCCAAACTCGATGCGATTGTGGCTCGTGTGGCCGCCCCTGGCACTTATTTTGCTGCCGATCATATTGTAGACGATGATTGTCTCAAGCGCCTCGATGCTGCCAAAAAGCGCGCCCCGCTCCACGTCCCAGTTGCGGCTGCCGAGATTGAGGCCTGCGTCAAGACTTTTGGCGACACCCCAGTGATTGCCGTCTCTGACTCCGCTTTTCACACTACGCGTGATGACGTGCACAAATACTACGCCATCGACAAAGATTTGGCTGACAAGATTGACGTCTATCGCACTGGTTATCACGGCCTCTCTATTGGTTCCATTCGCGAATATCTCAAAGAAGCCGGCCTTGAGGCTGAGAAAGTGATTGTCTGCCACATTGGCTCTGGTTCCTCCGCCACCGCTCTTTTGAACGGCGAATCTGTTGATACTACAATTGGCTATTCACCCAACGGCGGTTT
The DNA here is from genome assembly GCA_947087275.1 of uncultured Candidatus Saccharibacteria bacterium. GTDB lineage: Bacteria > Patescibacteriota > Saccharimonadia > Saccharimonadales > Saccharimonadaceae > Nanosyncoccus. The sequence continues at coordinate 21,353 of CAMUBZ010000010.1, read as the reverse complement.
GATGATGGCCACTCGCTGTGGTGATATCGACCCAGCTGCTGCTCTTGCGATCGCTCGCGAACTCAAACTCGACAACGAAGGGCTCGAGGCTTATCTCAACAAGGAATGTGGTCTCAAAGGCGTTGGCGGTTCTGATGACATGCGCGAAATTATCTGTAAGCGCGACCAAGGCGACGAAAAAGCCGCTCTCGCTTATGATATGTATATCTATCGTTTGCAAGTGATTATCGGGCAACTCGCCGCGAGCATGCACGGTGTGGATGAACTCATCTTCACCGCCACCGTCGGCGAGCGCAACAGTATGATTCGCCGCGATGTTGTGGCTGGCCTCGAATATCTCGGCTTCAAGATCAACGCCGCCAAAAACGATGAAGGTCTCACCGACAAGCGCCATGCACTCATTTCTGCCTCTGGTAGCAAGCCAATTTACGTCATTGCCACCGACGAAACCGCCGAAATGCTTCGTCGCGCCAAGTTGCTCTTGAACGCGTAAGCTCTCTAGGCTCAAAAAGACCAAGGCTCCCTTGCGGGAGCCTTCCAGATTAACCGGTTAATGGTCTTAATTATAGATTCTCATTTTATCCCAAGGCTGGCGCGTGATGTACTGAGTATCCAGTAAATCGTAGTAATATTCCGCCTTGTGAAAATGTCGTACTGTCGCGATGCCAGTACCGATTGTGGCTACCGCTTCCAGCAGGAAAAGCCCGACGGCAAGCGTACCTAATTCACCCACGAAAAACATTTCCGTGTCGTGAGTAAGTGCATACGTCACAAACATTGCTCCCAGTGCCAGTGCTACCGTCAAAATGGCATAAATTGCTGCCGATTTACGGTGCTGGCGGTAGGCTTTCCGCACCTCATCTGATTTTAACGCAAACACCTCTCTAAAACCTTCCATTCCCATAAATATAACCTCCTCCATTTTCTGATTTGACAGACACTAAGATTGGGGTATAATAAATTAAGACCCATAACCGTTAATGTGCTGTCTCATCGTTTTCATAGACAACAAAACCACTAGCAAGGACGAATTTCATCGCCCCACTTACCTTTATTGTAGCACACATTACGCAAAATGTCAAGAGGAACTTTCGATTTCTCTTGCTGCTGGGTGTCGCCTCAAGAGAAAAAGCAAACTTTTCCTCTATTCGGCTCCTGTAGCAGTTCAATAGTCAAACTATATTTTTATGCAAAACGACCAAGTCACACCCAAAGAAACCGCCACAATTCTTGAACTCGCCGAGCAGTGCTTGCCCGTGGCGGGGGATTTTGTGGAACTGGGGTGTTACCGTGGCGATACCTCAGTTCTTTTGGGCAAACTGCTCGCCAAAAGTTCTTCATCTTGTGGAAAACCTGTGGATAACTTGTGCAAAAATACCGATAATGGGTGTAAAACTATTGCAAAAGTAGTGGAAAACCCATGCAAAACTCATGAGCGCCGTCTTTGGATTTATGATTCATTCGCCGGATTGCCCGAAAAGACTACCGAAGATGCCTCGGGTGCCGGCCAAAATTTTCAGGCTGGAGAATTGTTTGTTACCAAACGCGAGGTGATTGAAAAAATTCGCCACGCCAACCTCCATAATGTCATTATCAAAAAGGCTTGGTTTGACGATTTAACTGGCCAAGACTTGCCTGAGCAAATTGCCTTTGCTTTTCTTGACGGTGACCTCTATAGTTCCATCAAAACCAGCCTCAAATTGGTAGCGCCGCGCTTGCACAAACAGGGAATTATGATTGTGCATGATTATAATAATCCGGAACTACCCGGGTCTAGTCGCGCCGTCGATGAGTTTTTGCGTGCGCATCCTCAGTATCAACTGCGGGTGCGGCACTCTCTGGCAATCATTAAACAATTTTAGGATATTGCTCTAGCACTCCAGTCCAAAGTGTGCTAAAATAAGATATCAGGAAAGATAGTTTATGGCAAAAAAAGATTATTATGAAGTATTGGGCGTCTCCAAAAACGCCTCTGATGACGAAATCAAGAAGGCCTACCGCAAGTTGGCCGTCAAATACCATCCCGACAAAAATCCGGGGAACAAGGAAGCCGAGGAGAAATTTAAGGAAATTTCCGAAGCGCACGAGGTATTATCCGACAAGCAAAAACGGGCGCGTTATGATCAATTTGGCCATGCTGGCGTGGGGGGTAATGGTGGCATGGGCGGTAATCCTTTCCAGGGCGGTGGCTTCCAAAACTTCAACTTCGATTTTGGTGGGGGCGGCGGGGGCCTCGACGATATTTTGGGCTCCATTTTTGGCTTCGGCGGTGGCCCCCGCCGCCCTGCGCGCGGCGCCGACTATCGCACCACTGTCACTCTAACTTTTGAAGAGGCAGTATTTGGCACTACCAAGGTTGTGAGCGCCGACGGCAAAGATCTCAAAGTCAAAATCCCTGCTGGCATTGACGACGGTATGTCCATTCGCCTGAATGGCAAAGGCGGTGCCGCGCCTAAAGGTGGTGCCAAGGGCGATCTCTATGTCTTTATCCGGGTCAAGCCACACAAACATCTCACCCGTGAGGGTACTATTATCCTTTCAGAAACCCACATTTCAATGGCTGATGCCGCCCTTGGCACCACGGTCGATGTCGAAACTGTTGACGGCAACGTCCGGATGCGTATCCCGGCTGGTACCCAATCCGGCACACCGTTCAAACTTTCCGGCCATGGCGTACCTCTGATGCGTAGCGACGGCGACCGCGGTCCGCACATCGTCACCGTGATTGTCGAAACCCCCAAGAACCTCACCAAGCGTCAAAAAGAACTTCTCGAAGAGTTCCGTGGTGGCACCAAATCCAAAAAGCGCGGTTTCTGGGGTTAAGAGTATCATAAAAAATTCCTGCCCGTTTCAGGCAGGAATCCTTTTTAAGACATAAAACCACCCCCCATGATTTTTTCATACATTTCCATGATCAACGTTTCCGGATACTGGTATGATAAATTTGCGGTAAGCAGATTTATCGTCGGCAGCAATATACTAACATCCGCCGGCGTCAACGCTCCGAATTCCGCCAAATTGCCCAAACCTTGTTGATGCAACGCATTCACCAAGGTTTTCCCCTCAAAATACGCTCTATCCTTTGTATATACATAGCAATTACGTTGATTATTGGCCGTATCAGTAGCACCACGAAAGATGCGCATACATGACGTCCAAACTCCGTTCAGTGCCTTGGCTGCGTCTTTTTCGACCGCCAGAATCATCGGATATAATTCAGCTGCAACCTGTGCAAAATTGCCACCATTTTTGGCTATATCCATGCCGATAATTCGCCACGGTAATGCTAAACGCCGCGTTTTACCAGAGAGCATTAACTCCACCTGCGATTCCACAGACATAGCATGCCCTTCGTACAGGATCTCATCGGCGCCTTTCATATTTTTGGCCAAAAGTTCAGCATTTTCCGAATCGCGCCAATGACACAGAATCTCATGTGCTGCCAGAGTAAGAAGTTTAACGCCGGTAACCACACGTGTTTTTGGTATTACTACAATCGCCCCGCGCGATGACTTGTCGCGCACGTCAATCGCCGTTGCATACTCGTCTACTTCAATCGGGCGAGTACCTTCAAAACCACATCGTTCTGCTACCCACAAGAACCCTTGTTTGATGGAGTCGGCATTATATTTTACCGCTGACAACCGAGTAAGTTCACTCGCGGTGATAACAGGCTGTTTCTGCAACATTCCGCCGTCAGACATAAGCTCTCGGGCATATTGATGAGCCGACACAATAGTTGAGGCATCGGGAAAGCCATAGATTTTCATCATTTCTTCACCGGTTTTCCGGCTGTCGCCTTCCAGAATTGCTCTCGCTGCGTCGATTGCACTTTGTGCCTCCTGAAGTCGATTCTTGGCAATCTGCATGATTGATATGGTTGCAATGTCACCGTCTAAACCACCCATAACCTGCTCGTGGAACGAATTGGCCAGTTGTATGTCAGGTTCCAAGCTCACTAGCGCCTTGAGTAATTCGGTATTATATTGAAACTTAGGATTTTCAAAACTGGTGGGTGCTTCTGCAAGCCATTTCTGCTTTTCCGACGCCACGTTAAGTGGCGTAATTGCTTCCACCAAGTTGATTGGAGCAATTACGTCCCCAATTTTATCCAGAGTTTCAATCACTACCTTGGGCAAATAGTCACGTAAATCGTTAAAGTCAACTGAATATTTACGCTCTTTAGACATTATTGCCTCTGCAAAGAATATTCCGCATGTACTGTTCAAATGTATTACCCCCTTGTCTTGTTAATAAATACTACCTATAAAAGGCTACATCTCTAATTGTAGCACACTATTGCAAAAAAGTCAATAGTTAAGCATGATTATATTGACTTTTTGCATCATCTGTGCTATAATGAAAGTATGAGTACTAGAGATTTACCAATTATTGGTAATAGTGTGCGTATCACAGTAGCTGATATTGAAAATATTCCAGCAAAAGTTGATACTGGTGCCGAAAGTTCATCAATCTGGGCAAGCGATATTAAACTCACTCCAGATAACCAACTAGAATTTTGTCTTTTTGCTCCAGATTCAGAGTTTTATACGGGGGAAACGCTTAGAACCACTGATTTTCGGGCAATACAGGTGCGTAATTCTACTGGCCAAGTTTCTATCCGTTATCGTGTTTATCTACCGACGATCATTGAAGGCCGTCGCATAAAAGTTGGCTTTACACTATCAGATCGTAGTCGTAATAATTTCCCAATCCTACTAGGCCGTCGCATGCTTAAAAACAAGTTTTTGGTTGACGTTGCGCGTCTTGATGTGCCATATCCTGCGCGTACAAGAGATTTAGCTCTTAACCGTGAGTTAAATACTGATCCACAAAAATTCCATCAAAAGTACATGAAGTAGTCTATCTATAGTTGCGTTAAGTAGTCGATGTACGCGTCAATTGCTTTTGTGGATGTTGTGTCTGTTGTAGGGTAATACAGTGACGGACAAGCATTAAATTCAATCACTTGGTCGTCATAGAAATCAATACCAATCACCGGGAGTTGAGCTACCAATGCAATTTTCTCTGCCATGGCCTTCATTTCCTCTGAAATCAAGGCCGAATAATCCTCTACCGTGCCACCCTGCCCTAGATTGCAACTTGCTACTACTCTGACTGTCTCGTCAGCTGCAGGGATTTCATCATGGCGCTCACCCAAGAAGTTGAGCGCCATTGACCGGTCAATGTAGGCTAAATCGCTCTTATATGGCTCAGTGCGTATCGTAGCGTTTTCTAGATCAATCAATTCAACTAGACTATGCTTGCCGTCGCCTGTCACGTGTGCCGGAATTCGAGCAATCGCCTCAATAAACTTATAGTTTATGCAAATTACGCGTAATTCCAAAGCATCTAATGATAATTGAGGCTGGCCAATTGCAACCTTTATCAATTGTGAAGCCTCCACGGCCTTTTGTATGGCTGGTTCAACTTGATCCAAACGCAAAATTCCAGTGGTGACACCATCACCATGTGCCCCATCAACTGGTTTAATAACAATTGTGCCATATTTGTCCAGCAACTGTTTTGCATCTTCTTGAGAGTGCAACGCTATTGTTTCAGGTTGTGGTACATCAATCTGTTGTAACAAGTTGTAACTCGCTAGTTTATTGTCCGCCAAACGTAGCGCAAAAACGTTCGTAGTGGGTGGAGTACTTGATGCGATTCTTAATTCTTTGCCATCTGGCCGCACTAAGATTAGATTATTTAGGTCATCATAGGCTAATTTATATGCCCGCCAGCCACGTTCCTGCAACTTTTTACGCAGAATACGCATCGACATAGGAAGAGTATCTTCTGGGACAGAATAATAATTAATCATACTAAACATTATAGCATAAGATACTATATTGACTTTTTTGACTTCGTGTTGTATAATCTAATCATTATGAAAATTGCGATTCTATCCAATGGTAACGCCAATTATTCCACCCAGCGCTTAGTGGCCGAGGCCGAGAAGCGCGGCCATGAGGTGCGCGTAATCAAATACAAAAATTGTTATCTCGCCTTGGATGAGAAACATTCTGATGTCTATTACAAAGGCGCCAAACTCCCCCGTTTTGATGCTGTGATCCCACGTATTTCCAACAGTATGACTCGTTATGGTTGTGCCATTGTGCGCCAGCTCGAAATGCAGGGCACCTGGATGGTTTCTAGCTCAATTGCTATCACGCGTGCGCGGGATAAATTGCGTTCCCAACAGATTCTCACCAAGGCCGGCGTGGATACTCCCAAAACCTTGGTTAGCCGCAATACTACCGACATTGATGACCTCCTGGAGCAAATTGGCCTTCCGGTGATTATTAAGTTGGCTACCGGTACTCATGGCAACGGCGTGGTCTTGGCCGACACCAAAAAAGCCGCCAAATCCGCTCTCCAAGCCTTTTATCTCTATAATGAAGACGGCACCAACATTCTTTTGCAGGAATATGTCAAGGAATCTGCTGGCACGGACATCCGTGCGTTCGTGGTTGGCTCACGCGTGATTGCGAGTATGAAGCGTCAGTCATTGGATGATGATTTTCGTAGCAACTTGCACAAAGGCGGTGAAGGTGTAGGTGTCAAACTTACCCCCGAAGAAAAGCGTATCGCTGTCAAGGCCGCCAAGACTATGGGTCTCCATGTGGCTGGTGTTGACCTGATGCGGTCCAACCGTGGCCCGCTGGTACTTGAGGTGAATGCCTCGCCTGGCTTTGGTATCGAAAAGGTGACTGGCCGTAATGTTGCCGAAAAAATCATTGAATACGTGGAGCATAACGCTACTCGCAAGAACTCTAAGGATCGCATCGGCGCGTAGCTGCCTTTGCTATTGACATTTCGCTTATGTTGTGCTAGAATGGTTGTAACCCCTTAGAAAAGGGCCTACTTTTGGATTGCTTTTTGTACTAAAATTTGCTATAATAGTAGCAATAGCTGGTGGGGTTATTGGATAGGAAAATAATTCGAGCATGCAACCGGACCAACTTTCGAGTTTTTTGGCAATGTTATGGGCCTCGGGGTCGGCGTTGCCGGGTGAGCTCTGCGCTGCAAGCGAGCGTTTGGCGGCCAGGGAACTTTTTGATGCTGAGCATACAGCCAAAGTTGCGCTTGAGCCCGAACTGAACGCTGCCGTCCAAAACCCAGTCATCACCAAAATTATTCTCACAAGTGACATTATCGTCATGTCGGACATCACGGTCAATCGGCAAGAACCTCTGACTTTAGATTTGAATGGTTACAAAATTGCCTCTTTGCGCGCTAATGCTTCGGCGATTGATCTGCAAACGGGCGACCTCACGATTACTGGTGAAGGGAGCATCGTGGCGAATGGCCTGGGTGCTAGCGGTGTGCGGGTCAAAGGCGCCATGACTGCCGAGAATCTTCATTATGCCAATTTGACGGTTGATGAGCAGGTGACTTTGTATGCTCCGCATGCTTATGGAATTTATTTGGCGGCAAATTTCAAGGCCGCCTATGGTGTCAGCATTACTCTGAAAGGTAAAATTGTGGCGCACGATGGCGTAGGCATCAACCGCTTGGTGCAGGGGCAAGGTGCGCATGCGCCCAAACTTATTGTTGCTGACAGCGCTATGATTGAAGTTGATGCTGACGAAGGCGTGGCACTCTCGGCGGCTGGCTATGGCGAATGGCAAATTGGCGCCGCCACGATTACCGGTGCTACTGGCGTCAGTGTCAAGGCCGGTCATCTTGATTTTGTTGGAACCAAGATTACTGCTACTGGTGAACTCGCGAATCCCAGTGGCTGGGACAACACTGTGGGTGTGGGCGCCGTGATACAAATTGAAGAAAGTTCCGAATACGCGGGCAATATTTACCTGAACATTGACGGTGGGGAATATGTGAGCCGCCAGAGTTATTTGATTGCCAAGTATGGCCCAGATTCCACTTTGCAACAGCTCGAGATTAAAGCTGGGAATTTCAAGGTTCCGAGTGGTGTGTTTTATGGGGTTGCTTCGGGCGAAAAGGTTGTAGTTTCGGGCGGCACCTTCTTGGCTTTGGATACCACCGAGCTGACCGACCACCTGGCCAAAGGTTTTTATCTTGATACTAATCGCAAAACTGGCACTACCACCGTGATTGACCCCAATCCACCCGAAGCCAAAATTGACCCAGTGGAGCAACTGGCGCTAGAATGCACTACTTTAGAAAGTCTGATTACACGCGCCAAGACCTATCTGGACAAAGATTATGCCGGTGACGAACTTGGCGATTGGCAAGACGCTGCCAGCAAAGCGGTAGCCGCCATCAAACGCGCTGTGAAGGCGGCAGAGAAACTTTTGCAAGGCTCCAAAGAGGTTTCCTTGGAACAAGTTTTGCACTTGCAAAAGCGTCTCAAAACTACCATGCAAGGCATCGAGAAAGTCGCCGACGAAATGCGAGGCGAGATGTTATCGGTTTTGACCACCGCGCAAGAACTTGACCCGCACGAGTATTCGGCTTATAGCTATAACGCTTTGAAGGATGCCATTATTGCTGCTTTAGCTCTGACGGCACAGCCCGAAGCCTCGCTCAACCAACTGTATTCCGTTTTTTGCGATTTGGGGCTTAATATTGATTTGCTTGAAGAACCAGAAAACGAACTAGATTTTGCTATGCCCGAGGCGGGTTTGATTGCGCCGCCTATTATTCCACCTACTGCACCCGTCTCAACCGAACCTACTCTAGAATTGTTGGAACCAGAACTGGATGCTACAGAAAAACAGCACTTGGCTGAACTAGGTGCGAGCGTAATTTTGGCCACCCTTAATCTTGAGCCAATAACCGAACTTGAAGCAACGCCGACAGTAGAAACTAACCTGGATGCGGACCTCGAAACGCCTACTGACTTGCCTGTGGATGAGCCTATTATAAATATGTCCACAACTGAACCTGAACCAGAAATTACATCGGAGCCGGTAGATGAACTAGCCTTGGCTGCCCTGAATGATGCACGTTCTAGTCTTTATCTGATGGTGGAGGCAGTACGTGATTTGGCGCTCAAAGACTATCAAGCCGAGTTTGCAGAACAGTTCGGCGAACTGCAGGTTGCGATTGTCAAAGCGGAAGCCATTTTGCAAAAAACCGATGCTGCTTTGCCAGAAATTCTTGACGCTATGGACGAAGTCAAATTTGCCACAGCCGGACTTCAGCTGGAAGAAACTCCCACTCCTCAGCCCGAACCAGTGGTTATCGCCACCCCCGAGACCAAACGCCATACGCGGTTAGGCACGATTGCCTTGGCGGCGATGTCCAAATCCACTCATTCCACACCTACTACTGATTGGTCGGCTTTGCGGGAAGTAGTCGCCGATATTGCCAAACTTGAACCATCGGATTATACCCCAGCAACTTATGCGAACGTGATGAACAACCTTGAGCGCGCCAAAACTCTGCTTGCTCAGGGCACAGCCACCCAAAACGATGCGGATGATTTGGTTTTTGACCTTAATCTCTCGTTACTCGGTTTGGAGCGCAATGTACAGGCGCCGGTTAGCCAGCAATTTATGAACGTCGCAACAGAAACTCAACCAAATACTCAAGCGCAGACCCAAGCGGACATTTTTGCTGATCAGAGCGTGACGCCTAATTTGCTCATGAGCATGATGGCTGGGGCTTACGCAGGTCTCGCCACTTATCGCAAGAGCCGCCTCGCCGCCAAAAAGCGTAAAAACACCCGCAAAGTCCAACTTCTCTCCAAAGCCTAGCGTAATACATTGTATATAATTTGTATGTACAATGTATATACGTTGTACATACAGCATTGTGATATTTAGGATTTTATCATGCTTGTGCTTGCTAATTTTTGTCAAATTTTGCTACACTCTGGCCATGCAACGATTTTTGCGCTATTTATGGGGTAAAATTCATCCCTCGTGGTGTTTGTATGCCAGTTTTTGTGGAGTAATTTTGGGCATTGTGATCACGGTGGTGACGGGAAAAATCCTGTGCGGCCATTGGCTATGGTTGATTGCTGCACTCCTAGTTATATATTATTGCTTACATGGCAGTCGGCGCCTGATTATTGTTGTAGCGTTTGTGGCTGGGGCCATTATTGGCAATTATCGCTTGGTGCCTGACTTGTCTGGTCAAAAGTTGCTGCAGCATTTGGTAGGGCAGGAAATCACGGTCACTGGTAAAATCAGCGACGATCCCAACGCCTCTTCTGGTCAAACCACCTTTACTCTGTCGAACTTAACGCTGTTTGCCGCGACCGAAAACGCAACCACGGCAGCAGGCACGTTGTATGTGCGGGTGAGTACGACCGTGCAACTTGAGCGTTCCGATTATGTAACTCTGCGTGGGACTTTAGCTGCAGGGTTTGGTACTTATGCTGGTACACTGTATCGCCCGGAATTGGTTGCGGTGGAACGGAGTGAGGCGGGTGATATTTTTGCCCGCATCAAGACTGGCTTTGCCGAGCAGGTGAAAGATTACATTGCCTCACCGACGGCGTATTTGGGGTTAGGTTATCTCGTTGGGCTCAAATCTGGTTTACCGGATGATTTATCAGAAACGCTACGTGCTGTGGGTATGACCCACGTGATTGTGGCTTCCGGAGCACATTTAGGTATCTTGGTGGGCGCCGCGCGGAAATTATTCGGCAAACTCTCAAAATTTTCCGGCCTGCTCGGTTCACTCCTACTGATAGGCGCCTTTGTCCTGATTGTCGGCTTTACGCCGTCTATGACGCGCGCGGCGCTCGTCTCTAGTTTGTCCTTGTGTGTGGGTTACGTTGGGCGCAAGTTTACTCCTTTACGCCTGCTCATTTTTGTCGCCACACTCACGTTGCTGATTAGTCCACTAAACTGCCTCAACCTTGGTTGGCAACTTTCGTTTGCCTCCTTCTTTGCCTTACTTATCATCGCTCCGCGTTTACAGAAATTATTTTACGGTGGCAAGAAACCACCTTGGTTGGCTAGTATGTTACTCACTAGCCTCGCCACCACTCTCACTTGTGCGCCAATCCTGATTTATAATTTTGGTACTATTTCATTACTATCATTTGTGGCCAATCTCTTTATCTTACCGACTCTGCCCTATGCGATGTTGCTAGTTTTCCTGACGGGTGCCACTAGTTTTTGGCCGTGGCTAGCGGGGATTATTAGCAAACTGGCTGCGTTTTTACTCGATACTCATATTTGGCTAGTGAATTTTCTGGGAGAAAAGCAGATGTTTATTTTTGAACTCCCATCTGGCGACGTAAGAATTTTCTTGGTGTATGCTATTCTAGTCGCGTTTCTCTTAGTGTTTGCAAGACCATTCCGCAGCCAGCGAACAAAACTCGCAGATTTTGTTCGCACGTGGCGAGGAAGAGGTGGCTCGACCTCGTAACGACAGAGGTCGAGAACACCGTGTCTTGATAACATTGAGAGAAGCGCTCACGTGATATAATATATATCATGAGAATCACTTCCGAAGCCGCCATGCTGGATTTTGGCCAAAACTTTGCCCAAAATCTTGAACTACCCGCCGTGATTGAATTGGTGGGTGATGTTGGCGTGGGTAAAACTACTTTTACGCGCGGTTTAGCTCAAGGCTTGGGCGTGACAGAACCGGTCACGAGCCCGAGTTTTACTATTTCCAAGCGTTATGCTTTTCCGAGCGGGGAATTAGTGCACTACGATTTTTATCGTCTAGACGACCCTGGAATTATGCGTGATGAATTGGCGGAAACTTTAATCGAGCCCAACACGGTTGTGGTAGTGGAATGGGGTGGTGATGTGACTGAACTTTTGCCAACGCACAAGCATCATCTTGAAATTAAATTAAATGAGGATGGTACCCGTGAAATTATATCTTGATACTTCAACTGATGTTTGTGTTCTGCGCTTGGACGGCAAAGAGTATACTCGCCCTGGCCGCCACGATATGTCCGAAAAAATCTTGGAGTTTATTCATGATAAGTTGCAGGAAAATCAGGCCGATTGGCCGGATATTTCCGAGATTACATTCTTTGCTGGACCAGGCTCCTTTACTGGGTTGCGCATTGGCGCCACAATCGTCAACACTTTAGCAGACCAACTGCAAGTTCCGCTCTTTGATCAACACGGGAAACAGCACCAAATTATTCTGCCCGATTACGGTCGCCCGGCGAATATCTCTGCGCCACGCAAGTAAAATCAAAACGCTTGACCTTTTTCTGGGGGGGGGTATAATTAAAAGTAGTTAATTAAGTGGGAGAGTGTAATGAAAAAATCACTAATCGTGGTAGGTGCTTTGGCCTCAACTTTTGCTTTGGTTGCGACACCAGCCGTAGTGCCAGCTTTGGGTATGCAGGCTTATGCAGCAGAAGCAGCCACCAGTGCAACCGTTACAGTTGCTGAGCGCGAGGCTTTGCTCAAAGAAGTTGAAGAAAAATTCCCCGATGCCGGGCAATGGGGCTATATCGCTGGAACGATCGATGCGATCGAAAATCAATATGGGTGCGTCGGCATGGGCTGCGCCGCTCAAGAAGCAGGAATTATTTTGCGCGATGGCAAGAAGAACGACACTATTGCCGAGGCCTTAACTGCTGCCGGGCAAGACGCCAGCAAGATGACCGATATTGAAAAGCTTTTGGCTGCCAAAAAGTTGGCGAAGTACACAGATGATGCTGATTTCAAGGCAGCAATCGACGCAATTGAGGCCGAAATCAACTTCACCCTCTTTGGGCCAGACTGTGTCGCGGCTGGCACGTGCGCAGGTGAGACATTAATCGGGACGGTTGAGCAATTAAATAGCAGTATCAGCCTTGACTCTACTAAAGGCAAAACCGCTCTGGAAGTCGTCAACGCAATTAAACAACTCCCAGGTTACAAAGAATATACTGCACTTGGCAAGGCCTATAATCAACTGAAATACGGCATCAATGATAGTGAAGATACTCCAGAAGAATATCGCACTACTCCCGAGCAAATCAAACAATATTATGATACCTTGGTGAGTGAAGTTGCCGCTGTCGAGGCTTATGAGGCTAATCAGAACAAAGCCCCAGAAGTAGTCGAGACCGAAAATGAGTTGCAAAAATTCGTCAACGAAACTAAGAAAGACGAAACTTACCAAAAATATGAACGTTTGGTGAATGCCGTGCGCTACGCGGAATACTTGCTTGAGGTGGCCAAGAACCCCGAAAATTATGGTGGTAAAGGTGGCGATGCGGCTGAACCAGTTGCCTTGGCTGAAGAAGCCCCGGCCTATGACTTTAGTAAGGACTTTGCCGAAGCCATCAAGGCAGTTGGTGATGCTATGCGTGCTCTTGGCATTAAGACTGACTTAGGGGAAAATTTGACCTCTGCTACCGCTGACGATTTGAGTGCCGCTCTCGGTCAAGCCAAGAAAGTTGAAAAGTTTGATGAGTACAAAGAATTGGTTGAAGCGGTTGAGGCAGCGGAGGTCGCCCTCGAATATGGTGCCACTGATGCAACTGAACTCAAGAAAATTCTTGATGCTGTCAAATCGGCCGCTGCAAAAGTACTTCCTCCAGACACTGGTGTAGCAATCAATCGCGCTATTGATGCGGATGCCGCCACCGAAACCACGGCTTCATTGCTAGTCTTGGTAGCTGTCGCCGTGTTGGCTGGAACAGCTGTCATTGCAAAGCGCAGTCTCGCTCGCAAAAATCACTAAGTTGTAACTACGGCCAAAACTGCCCCTGCTATGGGGCAGTTTTTTGGAGTTCGCTTCATCCTACTTCCTATGCCAAAGTCTCCTCCGTGCCCGATTTATTTTGCGCACAATCTTATAACAGCAGTAACGTAACTTCTGTACTGGTAAATCCCAAGTTCCGGCATAATCGACTTGTTTTCCGCCAAAGGATTTTTTAAACTCCGTAAATCCATACCATGGATGATTTTTGTCGCTAGAAATTGTAATTCCCCAAAAATCAAAAGTTTTCATTCCGGCGCGTTTTGCATCGACAATCATTTGTACAAGCAAGATCGCACCAGCCGCTAACTTACGATGTTCGTAGTCTGCCGCCGCATGCGCATAATATCTGACACCATTATGGTCATAAACTAGTGCTGCTGCGATTGGTTCGCCTTTAAGTTCTACAATATAAAGTGTTGCAAAGCCAGCCTCCAACTGCCGGCGTAAATGAACCTTTTTCTGGGGGATGAAATGATTTTGACTACCAACTTTATCTAGCATCGTCACTAAAATATCAACTTCTGCTGGGTTTTGGGTTTGTCGAATAGTGATATTCTTTTTATGGTAATTCCGCCAAAGGTGGCCCTTTTCTTTTTCCATGTCTGCGAAAATCTGTGCTTCCGGTTGCGTAAGATCCAATATCCAAGTGTGTGCTGGGTTAATATCGTGGGATTTTCTCAAGCCAAGAGTTTTTAGCTCTGTGGCAGGAAACGGAGTTGTCGGCTCAAGGCGGACAAAGAATGCATCTTGCTCCTGTGCAAGTTTTTTCAATGCAAACAAAGTCGTCTCTAAAGTGACTTTGTTTTTTGCTGTCGGCCCATAGGGAATAAATAGATAGTTGCCTAGTACGGTATGTTCTAGAACCGCCATCACCGATGAGTCGCCATTAGTAATCCGAAAAGTTCTATGACCTTCTAGATGTTCGTATTCTTCCCACGCTGGAGACTGCAAAAAATGTTGTTCCATGAGAACCCCTTAACTTCTTTACTTTATCCTAACAATCGAACCTTAAACCAGAGTTAAAGCAGTGATTTTAATAATTCGACTAATTCAACCTCGCTTAGCCCGTGAGTTTCGATACTATAATTCACATCGCCAATCATAAAGTCCGCATAATATTTCTTAATCGGTTCAAGAATATCTAGAGACTCATCATAGTATTCACCGGTATAAGATCCTATCATAACCACAGCCCCGTTTATTATCGACGGTTCGCCTTCTGGCACATACATTTCGCGGATTGGTGTGCGGTTCAACGCGAAATTAATTGCAATATAACGTTTACCATTTGAACTTTTTATTACATAGGTAGTTGGCTGACTCTCCGCGCCATAAAACGCCATTATCTGAATGTCGCCCTGCAAATCGTCCGGGAATACGACCTTACTTAAAATTTCTATCCCCTCCGGCAAAGATGTTGCACTAATTTGTGCGATATCAAATGTCGAACAATCTACGCCACTATCCGCCACCACTGAGTTGATTACTACATTGTCTGCAATAACACTTTCTTCACCTCGGAATTGTTCCGGTTCGGCGATTTGTGCGCCGGAATTTTCCTGGGTTTCCTGTATGAACCGATAAACCCCTACCCCTCCAGCGATTATCACAGCAAAAATAATCAGTAATCCAATGGTCTTCTTCATCTTTCTCGATTCTTTAGCAATAGCCTTAATATCATTCGCGCAGCCATCAAGTGTGTCTCCATTCTCCAGGCGTTCTAAAACATTTATAATTTTCTCGACTTGACGACGCTTCGCGTGTAGAAGATCCCTTTGTTGATGAAAAGTCGAACTTTTTTCTAAGTCAGGCACATCTATTAACTCGCGAATTTGTTTGAGCGAAAACCCTAATTCTTTCAAAAATAATATCTTTTGTAATCTTGCAATATCATTATCACTATAAAGACGGTAATCAGAATCAGTTCGGCTAGGCGAGAGCAAATTGATTTTGTCGTAGTATTGTAATGCCCGCACGCTAGCGCCACTCAACTCAGAGACTTGTTTAATAGTTTTCATAATGATAATATTAGAGTCTTCTTTCTGCTTAATTTTATAATAACTCTATCATAGTCTATGACGCAATGTGAGGGTCAAGAAGTTTTTGCTCAGAACCTATCAATCTATGCTATAATAAAACTGGAAACTTATTAATTTTATATATTTTGTTACCCCGTTGGCATAGAGAAAAATGTCGACAAACAATTAGGAAAGGTGCATTATGACCGTAGTATTAGTAATTATTGCCCTTGCATTTGGTGCTGTTGCAGGTGCGGGTGGAATTTTTGCGTACAACAAGAAAAACGAAAATGGAGGCAAAAACAAGGCCGACGATTTGGTGCGCAAAGCCAAAAATGAGGCTTCCGACATCGTGCTCAAAGCCAAGACTGACGCCGCCGATATGGCCGCTAAGTCTCAGCAAGAAGAAGCTGAGCGTCGTCGTGAATGGAAAAACACCGAGAATCGTCTGAGTGAGCGTGAAGCTAATCTTGACAACAAACTTGATCAGCTCGAGCAAAAAACCGAGCGTCTGGCTAAGCAAGAAAAAGAACTTGATGATCTCAAGAACGAAGTACGCGACATTCGCAACAAGCAGCAAGAGAAGTTAGAAAAAATCGCTGGCCTCTCCAAGGAAGATGCTCGCGACAAGTTGATGCAGATGACTGAACGCGATATCAAGCAAGATCTTGCTGGGCTCGTTGCCAAAGAGCAAAAAGAAATCAAACATGATATCGACGAAACTGCCCAAGCAATTTTGTTGACTGCCATGGAGCGCATGTCCTCCGAAGTTACCGCGGATCGCACTGTCACAGCGCTCAAGTTGCCTGATGACGATATGAAGGGCCGCATCATCGGTAAAGAAGGTCGCAACATTCAGGCTTTGCAACGCGCCACTGGTGTTGACATTATGGTAGACGACACTCCGGGCATGGTGGTGTTGTCGAGTTTTGACCCAATTCGCCGTCAAGTTGCTCGTTACGCTCTTGAGCGTTTGATGAAAGACGGCCGTATCAACCCTAGCTCGATTGAAGATGCCGTTGCTAAGGCCGAACGCGAAATCGAAAAAGAAGTCATGCGCGCCGGTGAAGATGCCGCTCGCGAAGTTGGCGTGGTCGGTATCCCACACGAACTCATTCATTTGCTTGGTGAACTCAAGTTCCGAACTAGCTATGGTCAGAACGTTTTGCTTCATTCTGTCGAGATGGCTCACATGGCTGGTATGATTGCTGAAGAAATTGGCGCTAACAAGCGCGTGGCCAAGACTGCTACTCTGCTTCACGATATCGGTAAGGCTGTGACTCACAAGATTGAAGGTAAGCATGCCGAGATCGGTGCCGAACTTGCCAAAAAATATGGCATGCCCGATGCCGTAGTGCACGCCATGGCTGCCCACCACGATGATATTGAACCAACTACTCCTGAGGCCGTGATTGTTAAGATTGTCGATTCACTGAGCGCTGCTCGCCCTGGTGCGCGCAATATTTCGGCCGAGAACTTTGCCGAACGTATGCGCGACCTCGAAAACATCGCCACCAGTTTTCCTGGTATCGACAAGGCCTATGCAATTTCTGCTGGTCGCGAGATTCGTGTTATTGTAGAACCTAAGCAAATCGACGATCTCTCTGCGCTCAAACTTGCCCGCGACATCGCCAACAAGATTGAAGCCACGATGTCTTATCCCGGCGTGATCAAAGTCAACGTGATTCGCGAGACTCGCGCCGTTGAGTATGCCAAGTAAAAAGTCCAAATTAACAGACGAACTTGTACGGCCCGTACAAGTTCAATCTCCCCCCATCCCTGGGCTTTTGCCACTTGACGAGCCTTTATTGCGTAAACGTATTGCTCGTAAGACCAAAATCAAAGTCGCAGTGGTTGCAGTTTTGATTGCTGCACTGGCCCTATATTTGATTCTTGATGTCGCCTTACATGGGCCACTGATGTCACTCCTATCTAACCGTGACAAATTGGTGGCATCTGTACAGTCGTTCGGCCCATTCGCGCCACTATTATATATCCTGTTGCAAATTACTCAGACCGTAGTGGCGCCAATTCCGGGACAAATCGTTGGTAGTGTTGGTGGGTTTCTGTTTGGACCGTGGGGAATTTTGTGGACTACGATTGGGAGTCTCGTTGGTTGTTGGATTGTTTTCTTACTCGCTCGTCGTTTTGGTCGCCCGTTGCTAGAAAAGATTTTCAAGAAGTCCGTGGTTGCCAAATTTGATTTTATTTTGGAAGCCAAAAGCGCCTCACTCATTCTGTTTGCAATCTTTCTTTTGCCAGGTTTTCCTGACGACGTCGTCTGTTATCTTGCCGGATTGACCAAACTCTCGATTAAACGTCTCATGGTATTAGTGACACTAGGTCGTTTGCCCACGATTATTCTTACTAATTATATTGGCGCTGGAATTGGCGAAAATTTCACCATGGTGGCCATCGCGGCACTTCTTGGTGTGATTATCCTCGGCATTGGCATTTGGCAACGTGAACGCGTTATGGGCTTACTCAAAAAGAAGGCTGGAAACGGCAACAATCCGGAAAAATCCTAATTATTTGTTGCGCACGATTATTCGTAGAATAATTAGACCCACTAGGGTCGGGAAGCCCATAATCACAAGCGGTAGAGAACTAGATGGTAAGATTGTCTCGCTTTGAGTCAGAACAAAATGCAAGATGCCTAGCACAATCGTCACCACCAAAGCGATGGCGAGTAATTTGATTACTGTGCCGAGAACATCTTCTAAGCGTTGCTTGGTGGCCGGGTCAAAACCGTTGATATTTGGTACGTCTTGTGAGGAGATGGTTGCATCGGGCAAATTCATTGCCAAAAAATGGGGGCGCAATTTGTTATAAGTCAGCAACAGGGAAATAAAAATCGAACTAATCCCTACGGCTACACGCAGAGTTGGCCACACAGTAGTCACCATCTCGGCTGCCCCACTCCAGCTATTATTAGTCCAGAAGTTTGCTAGCGAAACCACAAACTCCACCAACCACGACAATAATAAGCAACCAAAGTTGATAATTACCAAAAACGTCGCCATATAGACAATAAAATCTAACAAAATTTGTGTACGTTTATCGGCAATATTACTCATTGTAACTCCGGCAAATTCCGTAAGTCTTCAACCGATTCTAGCTGGCCAAGATTCTTAAAACGTAAAAATTGCGCATTACGATTTTCAGCTATTTTGTGGACTTCAGGAATCGTAGCTAACTCAACTTCGATTAACTCGCCACCATCCAGAGATTGTGGGGCCTGTCGTACCAATCCACTTGCCACAAAAGTATAAACTAACCAATCGATTTTATCAAAAGGTTGCTTTACATCTATTAGTTTCCAGTTGGCGAGTTCTAGCCCGGCCTCTTCTAGCAACTCACGCTTGGCACCGGTCAGTTCGTCTGCATCTTCGTCATCAACTCTTCCACCGGGATAATCATAAAACCAATCTTTACGTGGTTGTTTTTGTTTTGTAATAACGATTTTATCTTCAGTAGATGTTGTAAGATTTACAACATCTTTTAGTTGTGCCTGTTCCTCCGGTGTCAAAACTGCAATGACTTTGACCGTATCTGGTCGTCGCAACATCTCAAAGGTCGCCGTAGAACCATCGAACATTTCTTGTGGCCACTGATAAACATCATAAAGCACGCCAGAAAAAACTTTTTCGGCTTCTTCAGGAATTAGTTTTGCCCATTCGGGAATATATTTTCGCCTCATGACCGGAACCCCACAAATGCAATTATGAGAGTAGCCCCACCAGCAATGCAGACCAAAGTGATGACGTCGCTCGGCGCAAAGTCCACAATCGCACAAATCACTGCCAAACCAATCCAGAGGATTAGCAAACAAATTGCCGTCCACGGATAGCGAATGTGCAAGATTAAACTTTTGGTAAAATTATTATTTTTCATGCAAAGATCCTTTCTCGTACAAAGTTAAACATGTATTCATCGTTATCCGCCAATGTCGAAATCGTACGCACTAGCAACTCATAACTTTCAGTCACTCCCAAGCGAGTATTATGCACGTTATCATTTGGGATTCCTCTTAGCGTAGCATTATTAATTGCGTAATCCATTGAGCGATACATAATTTCTGCAAAACCATGGCGTCCTTCGGCATTATCCAAAATCGTCACCGAGCCCAAAAAGGCCTGCATGGCCTTCATTAACTCAAAATTCACCATGTCGATTTCGACTTCAATCACTTTGGTGTCAACCACTTTGATAAACACATCGGCAAGGTGGCCGGCTTTGAACGATTCCAGGTAGGATACATTGCCGTTCATTTCGTGATCTAACTTATCTGTCACCGCTTCGGATAGTACGGTTAATAAATCGGCATCACCAAAATTACATCGTTGCATTGCAAGCGCAATGTCAGGGCAAAAACATGTCACGCTGGTTTCCAGTAGACGCTTAAATCCGCCTTGGCCGTCCAAAATGTCATGATAACTTTGCACCCAATCAAAGAATGCGCGGTGGCTACGCGGGCGGTTGGCGATGATCCCAAAGTCAATCAACGCGATGCGATTGCTAGGCAGCAAGATAATATTGCCTGGGTGTGGATCGCCATAAACATAATCTGCGCACATTGCAGTATAAAGCGCTTCGCCACCAGCAACCACTATCTGCTCCCACAAGTCCGAACCGGTGAGTTCTTGGGCAAGTTGACTGGCGGGTTTTTCTGGAGTTGCCTTACTCATTACGTCTGCCAAAGTTGGGCCGTCGATAAAATCTTGCACAATAACATCACTTGAAGACAACTCACGATAAATCTTGGGGATCACTACGCGCGGATGATTGTGATACAATTTGGCAAAGAATTCTTGGTTGGCCATTTCGCGCCGATAATCCGTTTCCAAAGTAAACATTTTGGCACAGGCGCCATAGGCTTCGTTATAGTCTACCAAAGTTTTTGGCAAGAAACGGGTGAAAAAATTACACAAATATCCCAAAATACGTAGGTTGTGTTTGAGTCCATTTTTGATGGAAGGCCGCAAGACCTTGATTGCGACATCTTCGCCCGTGCGCAAAATTCCGCGATATACCAAAGCAAAACTTCCTGCCGCCACTGGCTCAGCAGAGACTTGTGTAAAATTGTTTAAATCTATATAATTTGCCAGATTAAGTTCTTCGCGTGGGGCTTGCGAAAAAACTTCCATCTCGCGCGGGCCACCCCAACCTTCCATAAACTTGCTGGCGCCCGCCATCACTTGCAAAAACTTAATATAAATTCCGCCCCATTCTTTAAAACTATAAAAGATTGTACGACGATATTCAGCATCTTTGTTGGGCTGCTCCGAGCAAGCAATCTTGGTGAGTTTCCAGACTAGCCCTGCAAAACGCCGTGCAGTTTTCATTGTTTCTTCCCAAAGCCAATTACAAACAGAATCACAGTCAAGATAATTGCAAAAATCGGCAAAAACATCCCCACCGCCGAATTAAAAATCGTCAACAGAATCGTACCTAACCAAATTGCCAAAATCGCTAGGATTACGAACGCATATTTCATAAGTCTATTATACCATGTGGTCAGGGATACCAGACTTGAACTGGCGACCTCACGCCCCCCAGGCGTGCGCGCTACCAACTGCGCCAATCCCTGACTTACTCTTATTTTACCACGACAACAGGGAATCTTCAACTTCGCTCTTGCATAATTGGGGAACTTGAGTTATAATGAAATGCAGTGGAATCGTAGCTCAGTTGGTTAGAGCGTCGCCCTGTCACGGCGAAGGTCGCGGG
>CAMUBZ010000009.1 GCA_947087275.1 uncultured Candidatus Saccharibacteria bacterium | reverse complement strand
CCGCTGGGGGGGGGGCGTTGCCGCCGCCCACCACGGCAACATGCTTACCTTTGGCGAAGTCGCCGTCACAAAGCGCACAATACGATACGGGTGGGGTAATCTCGAAGCCCAGGGTTTTGGGAGCGGAGCCGGTGGCGACGAGCACAGTGCGCGCGCAGACTGATTCTCCGTCGATTTCTAACTCAAAACCACCCAATTGCTCATTTTTATCACTAGACATGCTCGTCTGCTTATCATCGTCGCGTGTTGCCGTCGCGGCGTTAGCCGCGGTCTCACTCTGAGCACTGAGAGGTTGAATACTTGTACATTCACCATAAGCCAATTCTGCACCGGCTTTTTCAGCCTGTTGACGGAATTTTTCGGCTAACTTGCCCCCGCTACCGTCATATCCTGGATAATTAGCAATCTTGGCAGTCTGGTTTAATTCCCCGCCAAAAGCACGACGTTCAAAAACTTTGACCGTACGCCCGGCTCGCGCCAGATAGATTGCCGCTGTCAGAGCCGCTGGGCCACCACCAATAATCGCTGTGTCCAACATTAGAGTTCAGTTCCGTAAACGGCATATGTAAGTTGTAGCCGAATCATTGCAAGCTCATCGTTTAGCTTAACCAAATCAGCATCTGGCTCCAGAGCCAGCACAATAAATTTGAGGGGAGAATTGTAACCGCCACAAATTTCTTGTGTATCGCCATAAGCCAATTCACCCGAAATCGTTAACTGGCGTACGCCACCAAGTTTCATGCCGACAATGCCCTGGATCCAGCCTTCAATCATGTCGCTGCTGCCTACCATTGGCGCACCAAGGCTCGTGGGATTATCACTATCATTAAAGGAGGAGCTAAAAATGCTGCCATCAGCACACCATCCCATATAATAAGCCATGTAATCCGTGTCACCTTCGCCAAGTTCCTTGCCCGTGCCAACTTTGAGATCTTTGACTTCAAGGCCAGCCGCGTTGGCATTGGCTGAATTATAAGCCTTAATTTGCGACTTATAGCTCACAAAATCGTCAAAATACTTTGGCGAAAGCACCTCGGCACGAGCCATAATTTCTTGGCCCTTGGCGGTGTATTCTTCTGATAACTGATCCACTAGCTGCTCTGTATCGCTGGTGTTTGAGCCATTCAAGACTACGACCACATAGGTTAACAAAGTACCACCGATGAGAACTATTGCTGCAATAATAATTGCGATGCGCTGCCACAGGCTAGTTTTAAGAGATTTTTCGTCCATTTTCCTCCTTTATACAATCGTTGCGCCTACTGCGGAAACATCCTTGGCGATTTTATCCATTATAGCAGAGATTTCTGTCGCATTCAAAGTCTGGTGAGGGCTAGAGAACTTGAGATGGAAGGATAGATTCTTGGTGGATTGGTCGGTCGGTGCCTGGTAGATGGAAATTGGCGTTACGTTATAATATAACTCTTGCTGGCTTAAACTCTCGTCGATAGCGGTAGCAATGCGGCCAAATGGCGCGTCGCCAGCTACTTTGAGTGTTAGATCGCGTTCAACGGATGGGAATTTGGAAAGTTGCACTTGGGCTTGTAATACACGCGGAGCAACAGCGATTTTATCGAGATTAATCTCAGCAGCAGAACTTACTTGGTCGAGTTTAAATTGACGCAAAACGCTTGCATTAACTTCACCAAAAGCACCAATGTTCTGGCCGGCCAAGAAGAGTTCTGCCGAACGCTTGGGTTCAAGATACGGATGATGGCTGGCGGTTTCAGACGAAAGTAACGCATATTCTACGGGCACCTTGAGTTCGGCGAACATAGCCAAAATTTGTGCTTTGAGGGTATAGAAATCATTAGTAGCAACAACGCCAAGATGAGTTTTGGTGACTGGCGTACCCTCGTCAGTCAAGCCGCTACCCTTGCGGGCGACCTGATTCATCTCATACAAGGTAAAGCCTTGGTGACCAACTTTAAGATTTTCACGAACTTTGTCGAGTAGGCTCGGAGCAATTTCGGAGCGGAAGCATTGCAGGTCTGGAGAAATGGAGTTAACAATCTGGTAACAGTCTTCGGGGTCTTTGCCGACTTTGGTAATCAAATCACGGTGCACGAATGAGTAGGTCAAGAGTTCATTCATCTGCAGGCGTCCAGACAAAATCTCGCGCAATTCTTGCTTGAGCCTCACCATAGCGTCGATTTCTGGCTCCAAGAATGGCTTGGTTGGCAAGGCAAGTGGGATATTGTCGTAGCCGAGCAGTCGGCCTACTTCTTCGATGACGTCTTCGGCGATGTGGATGTCGGTACGCCAGACGGGAGAAGTTACCTTCAGCATGGTAGCGTTAGCACGGCTTCCTACTCGAGGCGCGTTCGCGACGCCTGCCGTTGCAGGGTCGCGCCGCTCTTCCTCGTCGCAACTCCGGATCCTCTCGGATGAAGCCGTTGCTAGCGCCTCTACGCCAAAGCCAACATTCTCCAATGTATCTACAACGGTGTCCGTATCATATGTTGTGCTGAGCAGATTGTTTGCCTGTTCTGTTGTAATTTTTACAACAGTTTCTGGGGATTTGGCTGGGTATTCGTCGGCAATAGCTAAAGGCTCAACCCCCAACCGCCGGACAGCCTCGGCCAAAACCGGCAAAGTGATTGCGGCGGGTTGCCCTTTGGTGAAACGCGTAATCGCCTCAGAGAAAATACCGTGCGCCATTTGGGTTTTACGTAAACGATAAAGTGAAAATGTGGCACTTTCGAGCACAACACGAGTAGTGCTCGCGTCAATGTCGGTATTTTTGCCGCCCATGGCCCCAGCCAAAGCAACCGGGATATTATTAGAAGTAATCATAATATCATCGGGCGTGCAAGTAATTGTCTTACCATCAAGCAACTGCAATGGTTCCCCATCTTCGGCGGCACGGACAATAATCTTGGGAGTCTTGCTACCACCAACACTTATGAGCTTGTCATAGTCAAAGGCGTGCAATGGTTGACCAGTTTCTAACATCAAAACATTAGTCAAATCTACCATTGGGTCAATGGAACGCATACCAGCCTTGGCTAAGAAGACAGCGGTCGCAGTAAGATATTTGCTTGGCTCATGCTTTGGTAAGTCGAATACAGCACAAGAATAGCGTGGACAAAGTTCAGCGTCGGCGATTTTTACCTCTAGCTCAACTTGCTTGCTACTAGCCAATTTAGCATCTTGCAAATGTGCAAAAACTTCTGGTTCTTGGAACCGAATCCCCAAAATTCCAGCAACTTCGCGTGCAAAACCAATCAAACCAAAGCAGTCTGGACGGTGGGTCAAAGATTTGTTCTCAACATCCAAAATCAAATCATTGAGGTCGAAGACGTCGCTCAACGCATCGCCCGGCTGGGCAGATTTAGGGTCAATCTCCGCAATGGCCTTATGCTCAGTGTCAAAACCAAGTTCATCGGCGCCGGCCAGCATACCATTGGATTCGTAGCCACGCAATTTGCGCACGCTAAGTTTGAAGTTTTCGTTGCCGTAAGTCTCAGGAACGATGGCGCCAGGAGTAATCCAGACTGCTAGCATGCCAGCATGAACATTTGGTGCACCACAAACTACCTGAACAAGACCATTCTCAAGTTGGTTAAATTCACTATTATGTACGCCAGCGTCGATTTGGCAGAGACTAAGATGTGTATCGGGGATAGATTCACAATTAACCACTTTTACCACATAGCAACCGCGATACCGTGGTTCAAGATCAATTACTTCCTCGATCTCTACCAAGCGTGAGCCAATCAGTTCAATCAACTCTTGATTAGAGACTGTCTCAGGAATTTGAACATATGATTTAATTGTGTTGAGTGAAATGCGCATTAGAATTCCTCCAAGAAGTCAAGTTTACCCGATTCGAAGTAGCGTACGTCGTTTAGACCATACTTCAACATGGCTAGCCGATCAATTCCGCCGCCCCAAGCAAAACCGTGATATTTAGCTGGGTCAATACCGGCGGTTTTGAGAACATTCGGATGGATCATGCCGCAGCCAAGCATTTCTAGCCAATCACCGCCTTTACCACCTAGACTGGCGGGTTTTTCAATTAAAAGTTCAGCTGATGGCTCTGTAAACGGAAAATATCCGGGTTGCGTCTTGATTTTGAGCTTTTGACCATAGTAAGCCTCAAAAAAGTGTTTTAGCACGCCAAACATTTGTCCCATCGTGGCATCCTGAGAAACAAATACACCCTCACACTGATAAAAGGTATGCTCGTGCGTCGCATCGACATCTTCATTGCGAAAGACACGGCCAGGAACAACAACGGCAATTTGTCCACCATTTTCGAGCTTAGATTTATACTTTTTTAACGCACGATGTTGCATTGTGGAAGTATGTGCCGGCGGAATAAAACCCTCAGCGGTACGGAAAGTATCATAACCATCACGCGCCGGATGCCCTACGGGAAAGTTTAAACTATCAAACATATGAAATTCGTCATCTAACTGTCGCGACTCCATTACGTCGAAGCCCATATCGGAATATACCTGGATTACACGGTCTAACTCGGTCATGAGCGGATGCCTGGTGCCTCGCTTGATGACTGGGATTGGTTGATTAGGGGCAGAAGGTGCGGAAATATCGAGCGCTTCTACATTGGAGCTTTCGGCTTCTGCCTCTGCACGCTCAATTTCTACCAAAAGTTTCTGCTTTTTTTGGTTCATCATGCGACCAAACTCGCCGCGTTCTTCTGGCGGTAAAGTTTTGATTTTGGCGTATTCTGAGTTTAGGGCTTTGAGATCCGCCCGTAATTTCTCTACATTTGACATATATATATTATAGCACAACTAGAGGAAGAGGATGCTAATCAGAGAGATAATCGCCAAGACAATCAACACGATCCACACCCACGTGAATTTTCCAGTTTTCTTCGTTCCCTCAATATACGCTGAATCTTCTTCAAAATCTGGATCGGATTTGCGTTCCATGCTCTGTGTACGGGCGCGCAAGTCTGAGCTAATTCGTCGATTTAGTTCAGAGTTTTTCTCCAAGTCATTTGACACCATAATTCCCATGCAATATCCTTTAATTATCTCTTATGTTTAACTTCATGCTTACAATTGTAACACAAGTGTGCTACAATGAGTTCAATATTACTTAAGGAGGTAAAAATGGCAAACCAAAAGCCAAAGAAGGTCGCAAAGAAACCTTCTACCAAACCAGAGGCCAAGAAAGAAGTCCTCGATGCTCCAGCAGTCCAGACCGCCTGTTGCGCCGAGCCTTCTCTAAAGGGCTTCTTCGCGCGCAAATGCGATAAGAATGAAAATGTATTAACAATCTTTAAGTCACCACGTATCTGGGGTGCTTTGCTCGGCGAGTTGATTGGCACCATGTTGCTCGTGATGTTCTTACTCACTTTGGGTATGGCTCAGCCACTCTATCTGATCTTTGCAGTGGTGGCAGTCTACGTAGTAATCGCTGGGCTCTCTGGCGCTAACTTGAACCCGTTGATTACCGTTGGCATGATGGCGACCCGCCGTATGTCTGCGATCCGCGGTATCTTGTACATCCTTGCACAAGTGCTCGGTGCCTGGATTGGTCTCATTATTATTAATGCCTTCCGTCTCGGTAGCGGCACAGTTGGCGAGTTGCCAATGATGGCAGAAGTAACTGGCGAGACTTTCTGGGCTGTAGCCTTGATTGAGTTGCTTGGTGCGATTGTAATTGCGTTCTGCTTTGCTCGCACTTTGCGCTATGTCCGCAAAAGCCCGTTGACTTTCGGTTTTGCAGTTGCTGGCGCAATGACGCTTGTGATTGTAGTTGCTACGATTGTTGCCCAGGGTTACTTTGGCTATGTTGATAGTTTCATCTTCAACCCAGCAGCAGCTTTGATGTACCAAATTTTGCCAACCACTGCTGATGGTTTTGGTGAATTAGTTAGCATGGCTGGCCTAGCGTTGGCGGCTTACGTTGTCTTCCCAATGATTGGCGGAGTAATCGGTTTCTACATTTCTGATGTTGCAACTAAACTTTCTGCTGGTGGCTACATGTGCGATGAATGCATATGTGACAAGGTTGTTGAAAAACATATTCAACACTAAAGTCTAGTACAGGAGTGGCGCTCTGCATGGGCGCCACTTTTTGTTACATTGTGCTATAATAGTCTTATGGCTAAAAAACAATCCGAAGCGTCAAGCAGCTGTAATAGTAGGCGTCGTTATACTATGCCTAGTTACTTACGGGTTTTGTTGTCGATTATTTTTCTAGCAGTCATTTCGGTTCTATTCACTTGGTTTATTGAAGTACGCCATCGTATGAATGACGTCAGTGCAACCTGTGAGTGGATTGGAGAATACCCGCTACCGTTCTGTTATAGTTGCGTAATTATGTTTTTAATTTTGAGTTTTATCGTGGCGGTGTGCTGGCGAACTTTTTTTGGTACTGGACTAACTTTCGCCATAATTAGTATACTGACTTATATTCATATGGAAAAATATAAAGCCCGTCAAGCACCACTTTTGCCAGAAGACTTTCAAATGGCGGGTAATTTGGGCGAGGTGGCTAGTTTTGTTGATGTTTGGGGGATTGTACGGCTTGTACTTGGCGTAATTTTCATCTTGATTGGGAGTGGAATGCTAGAGCATTATGCGCGTAAACTGATGGGGCGTGATACGCATGGTATGCCTTGGTGGCAGCGGTGGTCGATTATTCCCCGCGTTACTTTTGCCTTGCTTGCAGCGGTGGCGTTCTTACTTTCGACAGATTTTATCATCCACCACAAGCAATCTAGTACTACACAGTATGTTGACATGCTCAAAGTCAATTTTGTCGGTTGGAATCAGATTGAAAATTATCATTATAACGGGTTTCTAATTGGTTTTCTCTATAATCTTGGTCGGTTACAAATGGAGCCCCCAGAAGATTATGACGAAGCGCACATCGCTGAAATTTATACTGAATACAATGATCTGAAAGAGGCTGATGTCTCGCGCCAAAATCTTGCAAATGCAGTGGATAATATCATCATTATTCTTGACGAAACTTTTTACGACCCAGAACTTTTTTCCAAATACTATCCGCATGATGGAGGCGATCCATTGCCCAACTTGCGTAAAATTTTTCAGAAATATCCTAGTGGCTATATGTATTCTCCAGAATATGGTGGAGGTACGGCCAATGTTGAGTTTGAGATCTTTACCGGATTGTCTAATTATTGGGCTAATAGTATCCAATATACCAATACTATTCCCAAGTTACCATCTTTGGCCAGTGCCGCGAGTTGGGCTCGCGAAAGTAACTTTCAGACTACGGCTGTCCATGCCTATGATGGTAGTGTATATAAACGTAATATTGTCTACCCAAAAATTGGGTTTGAGGAGTTCATTGATATGCATAGCCTCAGCCACAATGAACTCGAGAATGGGCGAGGTTATATTAGCGACCAATCGGTTTACCAACAAATTTTAGACATTCTGGGTAGTTCGGATAGAAAAAAACTGATTGGCGTCTCCACTATGCAAAATCATACACCCTACGATAGTGCAGGGTATACGGAACTGAACTATAAGATTTCTGGCCGGATCCCTAATAATTCGATGGAACATAGTATGCAGAGTTTGCATAATGCCGACAGGTATTTGGGAGAGTTTCTGGAAGAGCTAGACAAATTAGATGAGAAGACCGTGGTGCTATGGTTTGGTGACCATACAGCAGGGATATTGGGTGACTATACCACTTCGCCCGATAAAATTGACACCGACTTGGCGCACCTTACACCCTACTTTATCTATGCCAACTTCGATTTAGACAATAATCTATTTACTGAAACTGAGGTCAAAAAACAGTACGCCGAACAGAAACTTGAAA
The DNA here is from genome assembly GCA_947087275.1 of uncultured Candidatus Saccharibacteria bacterium. Taxonomy (GTDB): domain Bacteria; phylum Patescibacteriota; class Saccharimonadia; order Saccharimonadales; family Saccharimonadaceae; genus Nanosyncoccus. The sequence goes on along the minus strand of CAMUBZ010000009.1, from coordinate 34,035 downwards.
TCAAAGCCAAGAATGTTGACTTACCTACAACCACACCAAATTGTTTGGTCAATACGCTATATAATTTGCTAGAGGCCGAGAAGCCAACCCTGATGTATTTACTGGATAAGGTTTGTGCTGTGGAGCCGATCTTGGCACGCGCATATCTTGAAGACCAGGCACCAGCAGACAATGCAGTAATGCGTGCCTACGAGATGGTGAACTATGATCTGCTCAGTGGCAAACGCTATTGGGCGAAATTTGAGTAAGCACTTGAAGCAATTAATATCTTCAAGACAAGATTAGGCCTAAGATTTGGGGAATAATGGGGTCTCTGGGCGCTGGATTACACCATCTGTGCCAAAAATCTGGCAAATACGCAATGCTGTATCTGGCAAAAATGGTTCTAAAAGGTGTGCAACGCGTACCAATTTAGCTACCAGTTCCTTGAGTACAGATTGAACTTTTGCTATTTCTCCATTCTTAGCTAATTCCCAAGGTTTTGCTTGGTCAATGTCTTTGTTGAGTTCACGTACCCCGGACCAGATGTAATCAAAGGCCTTAGAGAACTCAAAATTACTCATTAGTGTCACATATTCTGGATCGAGTTCATTTTGGCACTCAGAAATACCAGCAACTTCATTTTTGTTGCAAAGTGTGGCGAGGCGCTGCACGAGGTTCCCTAGATCATTTGCAAGTTCATTATTGTAGGCTTCGTCATATTTTTCCCAAGTAAAATCAGAATCCACAAATGTATCAATATGACGCGAAAAATAATAGCGAAAGGCTTCTAGCCCGTGACGATCCACAACTTCCATCGGATCAATCACGTTGCCGAGGCTTTTGCTCATTTTTTGGCCATTGCTTAAGACATGCCCATGAGAAACCAAATTCTGTGGCAAAGGCAGTCCTAGGCCCAACAAAATTGCTGGCCAGGTAATAGCATGGAAACGCAATATGTCTTTACCGACAAACTGTGCCGTAGCTGGCCAAAACTCGGAAATATCTTGATCGGGGTAGCCAAGGATAGTAATATAATTTGACAATGCATCTAGCCAGACGTACATCACTTGCGAATCATCGCCTGGAACTGGCACACCCCAACTCAGTTGTTTCTTGGGCCGAGAAATTGAAATATCTGGTGTATCTTCTAGCAGATGTAGCATTTCTTGCTTACGAAACTCGGGTAGAATTGTCATCTTGCCACTTTCGATCTGCTCCCGAATTTCATCCTTAAAATCCGAGATGCGAAGGTAGTAGTTTTTTTCTGTCAAACGCTCATAAGGCTTTTGATGATCAGGGCAGACACCACCGGTTTCGTCATACTCTTTCTGGGTAATAAAGCGCTCACAGCCTTCGCAATACCAACCATCGTATTCGGCGGCATAAATGTGTGGGCTGAGTTTTGTCCAGATTTCTTGGCAGCGACGAACGTGCTCGGGGTCAGTTGTACGAATTACATCAGTATAGCTAATATTCAGTTTTTGAATAAAATCTTGGAATTTTTGCGAATTCTGGGCCGCGTATTCTTCAACTGGTAGGCCATTTTTTTGCGCAGTACTATAAACTTTGTTGCCATGCTCATCTGTACCAACTTGGAAACGCACTTCGTCGCCCATACTCCGGCGAAAACGCGCATAGGCGTCAGACAAAAGATAGTCCATGGCATGGCCGATATGCGGGTTGCCGTTGACATAGGGGATTGCGGTACAAATATAAACTTTTGACATAACAATATAATTATAGCACAAAAAACAGGCTACTAGAATAGCCTGTTTTTAATTGATTACTCTAGTGAACAAGTGAACCCAGCCGATTCATACAGACTACGAACTGCACTGAGCGAGACTGATGAATCGCCATTGCCAAGACCGTACATGAGCGTTGCGGCATCACTATCAGTAAACCCGTCACGCCCAGAGACAATCTCGATGTCAAGGTCCCCGCCGTTTACGCTATAATTTGTAGCAAATGAGCCGCTAATTGCTTCAAGCAATTCAGATTGCTCGGCAGTAAAGGTGGTTTGTGCGATATTGGCCGCATTTTCGTCAGCAAAACGCATCGCATAGTCCATTGACATAGCACGCAATTCATTATTCGTATAACTTGCCGTCATTGTCTCTGAACCTATCGCAGGAGATTCTACACCAGCATAACCGGCAAAGTCAGTCTCGCGCGAGCAGGTCAACATCTCAATGCGCGCATTGGACTCCTCGTTTGGAGTTTGTGGAACATAAACAATCTTAGGGTTGTTCTTAGCATTAAAGAACAATACTGCAAAAACAATCGTAGTCACTAACAAGATTGCCGATGCGACGCATAGCGCAATCATCATTGGCGTCAACTTAACTTTAGCCTTAGGTGGCACTGGTGGCTGGAAGGCAGGATTTGGGGTCATACCAGCTGGAGATGGCTCTGGAGTTGGAGCAGGCGCAACGTTACTCTGTGCAAAAGGATTATAAGGCGCAGGAGCAGGCTCAGCAACTGGAGTGCCGGCAGGATTCATCACATCAGCTGTAGTCATACCAGTTGGGTCGGCATTTACTGGAGGAACCGAAGTCACACTACCAATTGATCCTGGTACTGGAGCAGCAGGAATTAAAGGCTCATCCACAGGTGGCGTCATCACGGCCTCGGGTGCTGTAGCCCCAAGTTGATTAAGATCCATGACTCCTTCACCGGTGCTAGCAGCCAGACCGGCTGACGTCAGGTTATCTTGAGCCGAAGCCAAGCCATCGGCCATATCTAGCCCGCCATTACCAGTTGGTACGGGATTTACTCCGACCCCCGGTATGCTTGGGTTTGGATTTAGATTGTTGTCTTCAGGGTTCATTTTGCCTCCCTTTTTTTGCCTGTTTTCCTGTGCATTATGTTAATACAATTTGTTACTATTTTAACGCTTATGCTTAGATTTATCAAGACTTTTTAACAAAATTGGCTAAGTTCTTGCCAATCCCACAAGTCCAAATCTTGCGCCCGTGCTGCGGGATTAATGCTACATTTTTGCAAAATTTGTTCCCATTCGGCCTTAGTGTGCGCTTGGTCAGCCAAGTTGGCGCTCAATTTCTTGCGTGGATTAGCAAAGCCACGGCTCGCCAGCACCAATGCGCTCGCTGGGATTTGTGGTTCCGCCAAAGGATTTAAGATAATCACCTGACTATCTACCTTGGGTGGCGGCGTAAACTCAGCCGCTTTCACCACAGGGCCAAGTTCGACTTCGGCTTGATTTTGCACAAACAGCGAGAGTAAACTATGACTCCCCGGTTCAGCGGCGATCCGTTCTGCAACCTCTTTCTGCATCAAAAGCACAACCCGCTGCGGTAATGGCTGCGCCGTTAGTAAAGTGCGCACAATCGGCGAAGTAATATAATACGGAATGTTCCCCACCGCAACGTAGGGTTTCTCCTTGACCAAACTAGCGATGTCGGTCTGTAAAATATCGCCATGCACCACTTGCAAGTTTTTGCCAGGAAAAGATTTCGGTAGATTTTTAGCTAATTGTTCATCATATTCTACGGCAATTACCTGCGAAAAGCGACGTAGCAGGCTAGAAGTGAGCGTCCCTAGTCCCGGTCCAATCTCCAAACAAATTGTATCATCCGGCATGTCAGCACGTGCCAAATCAGCAATTTCGTCCAAAATCTCCCGATTCTTGAGCCAATGCTGGCCGAGGGATTTGTTATTTTTCACTAATACCAACCCTTAGTTTTCTTAAACTCTAGTGCTCCCTGCCAACTGCCGTAACGGCGCCGGACATAATCATCCATCCATCTGAGCTGCGTCAAAGGATTTGTCCGCCAGTCATCACCCGCTGAGGCCATCTTGTTGCCTGGTAACGCCTGAGGAATACCGTAAGCGCCGGAACTGGGGTTTTCAGCGTCAACGCGACAACTTGACTCGTGGTAAATGATATAAAGTGCCGCCTCTAAGTCCTCTTCTGGGACGCCGACTTCGCGCAACCAGCCAAGGCAAGTCTCCTGCGCAGGGGGCACCGAGATCTTGGCGCCAACCGTCACAATTTCTGGAACTGGCTCGACCACCACTTCTTCCGAAATCAGTTCACGCGATACTTCAATGTTATCTTCAAATTTAACCTCATAAACACTCAAACGGCGACCATCCTCTCCGGCCTGCTCCAATTGGCGCTCGCCTTTGGCGAGATTATAGTCATAATGCGTCTCTGTGGGATAAGGTAGAGATTCTTCAATAGTCAGAGTACGACCACCATTGCGCTCGACACGATATGTCGACACCGCCCCGGCTTCTAAGAAGTTTTGATTTACTTCAGTGGTGATTTGATCGCCATCATAGACTGTCAACCCAGCTTCACGCACGATGGTCTTAGGGTCATAACTCGCGGTCATGACATAGCGTCGGTTCATACCGTCAATCACTAAAGCTGGCCGTGCACGATAAATGTTTACATTATAATCGTCACTGTTAATTTCCGAATCTAACGCCGGTTCTACCAAATCTGAGTCATTGACGGCAATCTCGGCACGCTCAAGGACTTCCCGAACGGTATTAGCTGCCGTTTTGACCGTAAGATAATCCCCGTCATCATAGATTGTGACAAAATGCATCGTATCATCAGAGGCTTCGTCATCTGCAAAGACCACGCTAGGCCGCAAGAAATAACTGGCCGCCAAAAACACGCCAATTAGCAGAATCAGTGCTAAACAGCAAAAATCTCTGATTTTTGATTGCAATTTTATCATTGCACCTCTATTATAGCAAAGATTACGTTATCTGTCAAGCCCTTTATGCTTACTACCCCTCAAAAACTGGGACATCATCGGGGAAGGGATCAAAATCGGAGCCCAAATCACTATTGAAACCACCAAATTCCCCGTCTGGGTCGCCACCAAAAACGCCTGGCGCCCCAGCGTCAACATTACTAATTTCAACATCAAACGCACCCGACTCGCCAAAACCGCCTGAGCCATAGGGGTTATAACCCAACTCTAACAAAAACTGCGAAGGGGCGTTGTAAGTGCGGCCACCAAAAGCATAGCGAGAACTGGCAAAAGTGAGGAAGAGATCTTTCATGGCGCGCGTCATACCAACGTAGGCCAGGCGACGTTCTTCTTCTAGCTCTTCTTCAGACTCACCAGCGCGACTACTCGGGAAAAGTCCTTCCTCGAGCCCAACGATAAAGACTACTGGGAATTCGAGTCCCTTGGCGGCATGCAAAGTCATCAAAGAGACGGAATTCTTGTCGGTGCTCTCGTCAGCCGAACTGAGCAAAGCGGCATCCGCCAAAAATTCGTCAATTGAAGCGTAAGCGCTGGCGTTGCTGGCCAAAACCTCCAAGTTTTGCATACGCTCGGAGCCCTCGGGAGTCTCGCTATGTACCAAATGGGAAAAGTCAAAATACTTCACTGCCTGCTCGACGATTTCTTCTGGCGAAACTAGGGCAGTGGCGCCAGCCATGATTTCGGCACCAGCGGCGCCAAGGACCTCGGTCAAATCGGTCTCCTGTGTACGTTCTTGGTATTGCTCGATAAAGTTGGCCACGCGCAACAGAGAAACTTTGGCCCGTGCGCTCAAGACTTCGGCCGCCTGACGTAAGGTCATATCAGGGTTGGCGTCAAAAAAACTAAAAACTTTTTCGACCGACGAGGCCCCAACTCCGGGCAAAACGTTCTTGGCGAGGCGCTCAAGACTCACGCGGTCACGCGGGTTCACCAATAACTTGAGGATTGCGAGCACGTCTTTAACCTCTTTGCGGTCATAAAACCGGACGCCACCGATGATTTTATAGGGAATACGGAGCGCCATAAACGCCTTTTCAAAGGCATATGACTGAGCGTTGGTGCGGTAAAGAATAGCGAAATCGCTAAAATTGCGACCCGGCTTCATGCGCATAATCTGGCGCGCAACATAATTGGCCTCGCCAGCCTCATCCATGAGGCCTTCAACTGTGATTGGGTCACCTTTTCCGGCTTCGGTGAAGAGGGTTTTGCTGGTGCGGGTTTTGTTTTGATTGATGATTTGCTGCGAAGCGGCCAAAATATTGCCAGTGCTGCGGTAGTTTTGCTCAAGTTTGATAACCTTGGCACCCGGAAAATCGCGCTCAAAGTTGAGGATATTGGTGAAATCGGCACCCCGCCACGAATAAATTGACTGCCAATCGTCGCCTACGACACAAATATTGCGTTCCTCGTTAACGAGGTATTTGATTAAACGATACTGCACGGCGTTAGTGTCCTGATACTCGTCAATCAAAATATGGCGAAAACGCCGTTGCCACTTCTGGCGCACTTCAGCGCTGTGCTGTAATAAATCGGCTGTCTTGAGTAAAAGATCGTCAAAGTCTAGGGCGTCAGCCGCTTGTTTTTCTTGATTGTAGCGGGCAAAAACTTCTGCGGCTTGCTTCTGGTTGGGATAAAAAGCCTCTTTGCGCGCTTCGGCTGGAGTTGTGCCAACCGTCTGCCAATGTGAAATCTGCGCATGGACACTTTTGGCGGTGAAACTCTTGTCTTTGGTGAGTTTCATTTCGCGAAGCAGGCGACGGATCAGAGTAAGCTGGTCATCCGAATCATAAATCGTAAAATTACGGGAAATCCCCGCGGCAGCATGCTCAATGCGCAACAATCGCACACAGATACCGTGAAAGGTGCCCATGTAAGGCATAAATGAACGAGGCGCATTCATACGTGACTTTTCGCCTGCTCTTGCAACTTGGGGTGCGCTCTCCTCATCTAAAGAATCGGACCCGCGCCCGCCCTGGAAGTCAGGCTTCATAGTTGCCAAAGCAGGTGAAAAGTCACGCGTATACGCTTCTTCCAAATCTTGGCGGCCAGTCGCGTCCTCACGCTGACGCTCGAGCAAGTTCCAAAGACGCTGGCGCATCTCGTTGGCGGCCTTGTTAGTAAATGTCACGGCCAGAATTTGGTCGGGGCGCGTGCCATGAGCAATCAAGTTAGCAATGCGGTGGGTCAGAACTTTGGTTTTACCGGAGCCAGCGCCAGCCAAAACCAACACTGGGCCAGTCAATGTCTCAACCGCCTCGCGCTGCGCCGGATTCAAACCTCCTAGAATTGCGTCCATTCTCTCATTATAGCACGCAACCGACAGATAAACCAGAGGTGTTACTTAGCTGTCGCCTGGAGACGAGCGTCGATTTCGTCACGAATCGCCTGCATGAAGTCGTTGTATGTACCGTTGACTTCTTTTTGACTAATAAACTTATCCTCAACATAGATAGATGGCGTCCACTGTAGGTCAGCCTTTTCAGATAATCCCATATCAAAAGCAATCTTTTGCGCCACGGCATCACTCTGCATGTCGGCATGGAATTTCTCCAAGTCGCCCTTACCATCGCTAGCCGTCATAAAGTATTGGTCGAGATAGTCTGACATTTCGGCTTCGGTAGCATGATACCATTCATTCTGGTTAGCGAAGAGGATGTCCTTCATTTCTGCCCAGTAGCCTTGAAGTGCAGCGGCGTTAGCGGCAGCCGCCGTGATGACGCCATGAGTGTGGTAGGACATAATGTAGGTGCGGAATACAAGCGCCACTTGGTCGCCATATTCCGACAGAATCTCGTTGAGATACGGGTTCATTGCAGCGCAGTGCTCGCACTGGTAGTCAGCGTATTCATACAAAACAACACGCGCTTTAGAGTTTCCCTTAATGTTCTCTGGCAAGTTCCCTGAATCATCATTGGCAGGAATAATCTTGGCCAAATTATAATTATCGTAGTTGATTTTGCCCGACAAAGTCTCGATTGCATCAAGGGCCGGCACCGTGATTGCGCTAGAACTTGTGGATTTGGGTTCCTGTTGGCGTTGCAAGATTGAAATCCCGATCAACCCACCGAAGACTAAAATAATAATTGCTATAATAATTCCCGTTCGCTTGTTCATAGTTATTATTATAGCACGCGTGAGGTTTTGTGGTAAAATAAGATTGAGTCTAGAGTGGCCTGGCAGGGTGTGGCGCAGTTGGTAGCGCGCGCGGTTCGGGACTGCGAGGTCGTGAGTTCAAATCTCATCACCCTGACCACAAGATTCTGTATGTAAAATAAGCCTCCTGGAGGCTTATTTTGTTGAAATGGTTTTCTCTTGCGTGCGCAGCGGGACTATGGATTTGACTGGTTCTAATGGAAGAACAAGTAATGTATTTTGGAATGGTGCACAAAACATATTGGGTTGGTCGTCATATGGGGCATCTCAGCCCCTTGCTTATAACCTATATGTCAAAATAAATATCAACTTGCCCTCAGCAGAAGACAGTCGTTTCTATGGTTTCCCCCTCCGCTGCCTTAGTACTGTATTAGGTATGTAGGAATTGAGTAAAGTAAAAGAACAAGTGAACTTGTTCTTTTACTTTCGAGACGACGTCCATACCATAGAACGTAGTGATGTGGCTATGTAGGGAGTGAAAAAGGATTCGCAACAAAGACGGCGAATCCTTTCAGTACTACTGAAACTAATACCAGCGCTCAGGACGAAAAATCTCCCAGGGCTGAATTACAATTTGGCCTTCATGTTCCACAACATTTCCCTGCACGCAAAACAACGTTAGACCGTTGTGCTCCAGCACTGACTGCTGCCCGCGCAGTTCCATCACGATGTCTTCTAGCAACAGGCGCAATGCTTCATTATTCAACAACGGCACTGATTCAGGGACGTTTGCTTCAACTTTCTCCAATGGAAAGTGGCATTCTTCAGCCAAAAATCGTACTCGTGCCCGACGTTGGTGCTGGTAGTCTTCCGCTGTTGTCCATACCTTTGCGGTTCCCTCCCGTACCAAATCTGCTCTTGACGTCACAAACGGAATATCATCCCAGTTGATAACGTAGCGCTCATGGTAACCCAAGCCCTGCGTCAGCTCATGTCCGTCAAAGGCCTTGCCAACCAACTCCAATGCAACCTCTGCTCCCATGCGAAACAGGATATTAAAGCCTCCCAAATATAAGTAGCGAGGCGGGGGCGGAAAAACGGTTTGCGAGATAAGTACTACCCCGGAATTACCCTGCGCTTGCACTCTTGCAATCAGCTCCGGTATACTCTCAACTAAGCCATTTGTCCCCTGTACGGCATTTTGCCTAACCTGCGCATGCCCAATCGGATAGTCAATGCGATGGATCATAGTTGAGCCATATTGACCCTTCACCTGTTCCCACTCTTCCAGCGTGCCCACGACGTCCATACATTGGAACGGATTGAGCTGGGGTAAATACTCCTTGACCAACGCCATCCCCCGTGCTTTGCCATAGTTCATAACATTTTTCATGGTTTACACCACCCTTCCAAGAATTAAGTTGTGAAATGTAGCCAATTTTTAAGGTAACACCCACCAACTTTAGCTTTAGTTTAACATAACTTTTGTCAAACTGCAATATTTTACTGTCTTACTATTGACATTTTTAAGTATGTGTGCTATAATGGAGTTATAGGGTTGATATTTCCCTATCTAGCACCTTTATAGCCTACTACGATAAAGTTTTCTCCTTGAGAACCTATAAGTCGTTGCAGGATATAAGCCTATTTTTGCATGTTTGTAAACAGTGGGCTTATATCCTGCAGTGTACTGCAGAGATTCTTTTTAGGAGGAAAACAAAAATGAAAGTACGTAATTACAAATCTCAGTGTACCCCGGAGTTGAATACCAGAGTGATGCGTGGCATCGAACATCTGGTCTGCGATTATCGCAAGATTCTGCCGAACGGTTGGCGGTGCTGTATTGAGTTTCAGCGGAGCGACGAGGATAAGCCGTATTATGAGTTGGACATCGAGAGTAATCAGGGCGGTGGCAGTTTTGCCCCGGTAAAGATGCAGATGTTACGGCTCTGCCCGACTATCAGCGCTACCGGCAATACGGCCTTGCATTTGATTATCGACGGGTTGCAGACAGCTAAGTTCGAAAGCGAAGACCCCAACAAATGGGCCGTGATTGACAAACTGCTCAACCATCTGACCGCTCTGCACAATACTGAAGATATCACCGACGGCGTCTGGGAGGAGCTGAAGCTGTTTGGGTTGACGCATTGGTATGGCGGTATTCGTATTCCGTATGACATTCAGGTCACCAAGCATGATGAGGACGGACAGCACGTCGATGAGACCACGGGTGAAATCCGGATTACTTTCAGCGGCGCTAAGGAGTGGCAGGACCTCTTTTTCTGTTTCCGGATTTTCCAGAAACTGCAGGTGACTCTGAATAGCCTGTGGGGTAAAGACCAGATTTGGCACAACCTGAGAGGTTTTGGTGACCCCACCGTACAGTTCTGGGTTGACGCATTAGGTATTGATGAAGCCCCGGAAAGATAGGTAGGCGAAAGCCCTGATTCAAAGCCTTTGGGCGGCGAATCGGGGTATTTTCGTGTCAAAATCTGCCACAAATATAGTTTTTATGCTAAAATGGTTGCAAAAGGTCATTCAAAACAAACAATTATTTTGCAGAAAATGAAAAAACGCCGTAGCCTGTCCAAAAAAGCCAAAATTGAACGCAAGATTTTGGCGATGTTGGCGTTTTTTAGCACGTCGGTGGGGCTATGGGAGAATTTTCGGCAACTGTGGCTACAAGATAACGGGTTTTCGGCCACCGATGTCAGCATGGTGACGAGTGTAGGCCTAGTGCTGAGCGTGGTAGGTGTGATTTTTGTGGGCTATCGACTCAAAATGCGCCATCTCAAGGGTTTTATGACAGCTACATTAGCGGTAAAATTGGTAGATCTGCTGATTTTGCGCGGGCTAGATGCTACAAACAGCTTTTGGCTTATGAGCGCGTGTACGGCGATTGACGTCATCACGAGTTATTTGATTATTGCCAGCGTCTATCCGCTGATTACGACAGTGATTAAGAATAATGAAATTTATAGCAAACGCAAGTTGGTGGAGTATTGGTTCCGCGACATTGGGGTATTGGTGGGTGGTATCGTGCTGGGGCAGACTTTATTTGGCAGTCTGATAGATTACAATGCCTGTTTGGTGATTTCGGTGATTTTCTTGACGTTGGCGATTGTGACGATGTCGAGTTTCAAGGTCAAGGCCACCGAAAAAGAGCCGCCGCGAGGCGATTCTATCCTAAAGTATGTGATGAAGAGCAAGTTGCAAAAGTTTTATATGGTGTATGCATTTCTGGCTGCAATGTCTTTTGCGGCGGCGCTGGGGCTCAAAATGTTGATTTTGACGAATTATCTTAATTTTTCGGCTGGCACAGCAACTAATTATCTCCTAATTGTGGGGCTACTGTCGGACGTGGTCGGGGTGTTGGCACTCAAATATTTTACGCCTAAGAATGATTATCTGACTTTGACACTCAAGTTTGGTATTCGCTTGCTAGCGTACGTAATTGCAATCGTGGCAGACGACCCGTTTGTGTCGATGTTGGCAATTACCTGGTCGATTTTGATTTCCACGGCCTACGAGGACGTGACGGACGGATGTTATATCAACTTGGTGGATAACCGGCACCAACTAAGCTATAGCACAGTAAAATATACCATGAGTATTTTGGGCGAGGCGGCCGGGATGATACTATGCGGCGCAACTTATGGCCTGGGTGTAGGTTTTATCCTAGGTGCCTCAGCAGTGATTACGGCAGTGCAAATTGGCGTGGCGTTCTATCTGGTGCATCTGCGCCGACGTCGTCGCAGTGTTCGCCATTCGGCTTCGCGTATGCGCTATGATGAGAGGATAGCGGAGTAAAAATACCGTCAACACAAAGTCGGCGGTATTTTATAAGTATTTCAATTCTGGAACTACTCACCAATTGCAATATGACTCATACCACTATGATGCTCACGACAACGCCCGGTCACTTCCTTGACGCGAATATCACACATTCCAGAGGCGTCAATTCGCGCACATTTAGCAGTAATTTGCGCATCAACCTTACCCATGCCGGAGGCATCAATGTTAAGCATCTCGACATAACCACGGAGCAATTTAACATTGTTGTGACCAGAGATATCCATAATGGCGCTACCGGTAATTTCTTCGACAACAATATCTCCTTGGCCGGATAATTTCAGACCAAGATGGCGCACACCGGCAATTCGTACAGTGCTCTGGGCAAACAAGCCCAAATCCACATCACCCTGCAAGTTGCCAATCGTTATATCGCCAGCAGCACCAGAAATCCGTACTTCGGTATAGATGGGTGCTGTGATTTTGAGCGATGGCTTTATGTGATTGCCATTATCGGTGTTAATGATGACATCGTTGCCAGAAACGCATACAACACTGCTGTTAGTCACTGTTACGCTCCTGCTAATTTTGCTGCCAGAGATAAAAACCGTGTCATCATTTTGTGACATCATGAGTTTATCTACAAAATCTTCCGTTCCCGTCACAGTAACTACGATTTTACTGCTCATAGTGGGCTGGATGTCAATATCGGCATACAAATTAGAAAGTTCCAAGACATCGCCCGTAAAAGTTTCATGACGTTCTTTAGCCGCGGTGCTTCCGGATTTACCTTTGGTTTCTTTTGCGACCTTCTCCAGATCTACTTCCTGCCCATTAATAATAAGTCGTGACATAATAAAATTCCTCCTTTGATTGATTTTTGATGGATGTACGGGCGGAAAGTGAAAATTTCGCCCTGAATGCCCACTGAGATAATGAACGCTCAGGGCGAAATTTGCCAGAATTGCATTTTAATGTGCCTAGGCATTTATTTTTGAGTATTTTTATGTCTAAACCGACATAAAAATACCTGTACAGGTAAAACTGTTTGTTGAATTGATTACCTAACTTACGTAACATTCTGTAATGCTACGTATTTATCTTATCACAGAATACACATTTTGTCAATAATCTGTCTTAGAGCCTAACTTCAGGCTTGACATAACCGTTATGAGTAGGGTATCATTGAATTAGGATGAGTTACCGTCAGTTATCGTTATTCACGACAATGACGGTAATTTTTTGTTGTACATCGACTTTAACTTTAGTCTCGGTCTTTGGCTGTGAACGGTTACGCAGTTTGTATAACAAAGAAAGGATTTTGTTTAGTTTCCGCATGAGATTATCTCCATGTTTATGTTTTGATATTACTATCCCGCAGAATCCTCCACACTTCCAAAACAACTCCACCACCCTACCCATACTCGAATGCACAAACCTTTTCTTAGGCATTAATGCCGGCAGAAGTTAGGCTCTGCGAGGAGTATATAGTAAAAACAAAAAATTTAGCAAGCACAAGTGTGATGTTTTTGTAAATTCGTGCGCAGCGGGTACTTCCATTTACTTGTCACTACCGGCACTTTCGGTGGCGCTGGTGTAGAAAGCCTTTGGTGGTCATCTCGAACCTATTCTGATGCTAACCATATCTATGACTTATGGTTTAATAGTACTGATGTCATCCCGTCGCGGGGTCCGAGTGCCCGTTACCATGGTTTCCCCCTCCGCTGCCTTAGTACTGTATTAGGTATGTAGGAGATGAGTAAAGTAAAAGAACAAGTTCACTTGTTCTTTTACTTTCGAGACGACACCATATCACACCGCAGGTGTGTATATGTAGGAGTGGGATGATGAAATAAAGTCTCAACAATCAGTTATAAAACTATCAAATATTATTGCTAAAATACAAAAATAGCATAAATAGTATTGACAAAAAGTATAATCTGTGCTACAATGGAGTTATAACCTATATTAGGGTTACGAAAATTATGAATTCAAAGATTCAACTATGAGCAAAAATCAACATCCATGCATTAGATGGTGGATGTTGACATTGCTCATAGAGTAATGTCAAACAGCTCATAACAATACATGAAAAATGGGAGGGATTTTATATGAACATGAGCAACAATGGCAAAAAACGTTTAGACCGTGGAAAATGGTTGCACGACACAGAATTTCGGTGGGACGCCCTCAAACTTGGTTGGGCATCGCACGTCTGTAAGGATGGAGCATTGCATATTTACTTTGCCCAAGATACCGGGAGAGTATTTAATGAATGTGGCCTCCAGTCCTATGCATGCAATGACGATAAAGACCATCCGTATGCATATATAGACGGCAACGAAGACTACGATGGTCCCGAATTGGTGTTTGAATTCTGCCTGTGGCGGGAAGCTGATTTACGTAAGTTTGAACATGTATGTCAAGTTGCCAAACGCTTCGCCGACGAGGCGGATCAGCGTTATTACGACGAACACTACGCGGACTATGATTACGGCTACTGCATGTAGTGCCACATTACTGATTGTCTTTGGAAGCAAGCCCCCTCGCTCGCAAGGACAGGGGGCTTAAATTTTATTCCAACACTGCCTTGATGCGGCGAACGCCGGCGCTGGAAGATTCTTCTTTGGTAATCTTGAATTTGCCGAGTTCACCAGTGTGTGTAACATGCGGACCACCGCAAATTTCCTTAGAGACCCAGGTTGGCTCCTGCGTCGCGACGGGTGAGCCGGGCTCATCTGAAGAATCGCCCTGGCTCAGCCCTGGCTGGCTTAGTCGCTCCTCCGGAGCCACACCTGTGCCTCCAATCAGATACACGGTTACCCTATCCGGATAACGGTCGCGGAATGAGCCATGAGCGTGCAAGGTGTCAAAAGCGTAATCCTTATCATATTCGGCAAAAACCACTGGCAAATCTTGCTGAATCCAGTCATTTACACGAGCCTCTATCCTAGCGAGTTCTTCGGGTGTCAACTTGTGATCGATATTAAAGTCAAACCGCAAGCGCTCAGGAGTGAGATTGCTGCCCTTTTGCCCGATGCTTGGGTCGACTTCTTGTTGCAAGGCCGCAAGCAAGAGATGGCAAGCGGTGTGATATTTGACGGTTTGGTCACTTGTGTCGGAAAGGCCACCCTTGAACATGCCCTTAGACGCAGTTTTGCTGCGTTCACGTTGCTCATTCAAGGCTGCTGCAAACTCATCTTGGTAGTTCTCGGAGAGTTTGAGTCCAATTTTGTAGACTTCTTCTACACTGAGTTCCAACGGGAAGCCATAAGTATCTTGCAACTTAAACAATTCTTGACCGTCAATAATATCATCAGTCTGGGCGATTTTTTGCAATTCTTTGACGCCTTTGTTGATAGTCTTACGAAAAGCTGCCTCTTCTTTGGTGAGCACATCAAGCACGCCAGCACGATTAGGCAAAATATCATCCGAAAGTTCGGTGTAATTCTCAGCAATCACTGGGACAATCTGCGCGAGGAATTCCTGGCCAATGCCAAGATCAAGCGCCTTGAGTACGGCACGACGCACCAAACGCCTGAGGGCATAACCCTGCGCCTTGTTGGACGGAACGAGTCCTTGCGCTGCCAAGAGGTAAGCGCCGCGCAAGTGATCAGCAATAATGCGCATTTCGTCGGTATTGTTGTCATAATTTTTGTGGGAAATTTCTTCAAGTTTGGCGATAATTGGCGCCATCAAAGAAATCTTGAAGACGTCAAAACTACCAATCGAGGCCGCCGCCAGACGTTCCAAACCGCCGCCAAAGTCGACGTTCTTGTGCTCAAGTTCGGAGAAAGTACCATCCTCGTTGCGCTTGTATTGCATAAAGACTTGATTGCCAATTTCCATAAAGCGGGCGCCGTCGCTAGCCGGATGAGCCTGGCCATACTTAGCTACATCCTGCTTGTCTTCACCAAAATCATAGAACACTTCGGAATCGGGGCCACAAGGGTCACCCAGAGGAGTAGTCTCGATACCGCCGCCACGGCTCCACCAGTTTTCTTTGTCATCATAGAAGAAAATCCGCTCCCCAGGTTTGATTCCCCGCTGGTCGCCGTTGGCCGCTGAGCCAATTTCAGCGATTTTGGCTTCGACGCCGGCTTTTTGGAAGACTTCTTGCCAAATTTCTGCCGCTTCGGTATCTTTGGGAATGCCGTATTTTTCGTTGCCAATAAAGCAAGTGACATAAATCCGCTCGGGGTCAAGACCGATTTCTTGAGTGAGAAATTCAAAATAATTCTCAATCTGCTCTTTTTTGAAATAATCGCCAAGCGACCAGTTGCCGAGCATTTCAAAAACGGTGGTGTGACGTGGGTCGCCAACATCTTCGATATCCTGCAAACGCATGGAGGGCTGGCTATCAGTGAGCCGGGTACCCTCAGGGTGTGGCTGGCCAAGCAGATACGGCAAAAGTGGCTGCATACCAGAACCAGTGAAAAGAGTTGTGGGGTCATTCTCGAGTACCAGTGGGGCTGGTGGGATAACTTTGTGCCCGTGCTTAACTTGAAAATCTAAAAATTTTTGGCGGATTTCGTTTGCGTTCATAGGGTATATTATAGCATATAATAGATGAGGCATTCAAAGATCGGCACCCCCGCGGCGAGATAAAGGCAGCGGAGGGGGAAACCATGCCAACGGTTATTCGGGCCGTTCGACGGGTTGACGCCAGTAGCATTAAAGTTGAGGTTGTACGCATTGGTAGCGGCATCACCGCGCGACGACCACCAGTTGCCGTTGATGCCAGCGTTCCTCAAAGTACCAGCAGTATTAGGTAAGTTGACATACCCGCTGCGCACGAAAATCCGGCATCGCCTCGGAAATATGTCGTAGTTATCAATACCCACCCAACTCGCAGAAGGACCTGGAATACGAGCACAGGTTAAGAATAGGCCATTGAAAGAAGCGACCTTGGATAATTTGGGCCGTAGCCCAAACGTAGCAAGCCTCTGAATTCTCTTAGTAATTGAAGAGGGGCGCTTCACGATCTTTGACAGAGAGCTGCGGGCGAGCGGAGGAGTGAACTCAGGCTGCCTTGAGGTCCCATGGAATTGTATCCACAGGTTTTATTCTAGCATAGTTATTCGGTGATAATGCCACCACCTAGGCAAATCTCGCCAGCGTAAAACACGGCAGACTGGCCGGCAGCTGGGCGCTTGATAGGGCTCGCAAAAATTAGGACATCATCTTTGAGCTGGGCTGACACTAACGGTGCCCGGTGGCGCAAGCGCACTTGAATTTGGCCATCGGCTGGCAGATCCGTACGCAGATGGAGGTTTTCTAATTTAAGTTCATGAGCCCAGAGATTGGCATCATTCAAATTGCGGGAAACATAAACGAGATTTTGAGCAAGGTCTTTCTTGACGACGTAATATGGTAGACCACCGCCCAGATAGAGCCCATGACGCTGGCCAATCGTATAAAGAAAAGCGCCGTCATGATAGCCGAGGACCCGATCCGACTCAAGTTCGCGAATTTCTCCTGGCTTGGTATCGAGGTATTCGTGGAGAAAATCTTTCATACCAACCTCACCCACAAAGCAGACCCCCATGGATTCCTTTTTGGTGGCAACGTCGAGACCTTTTGTGGTGGCGAGCGCTTTGACTTCTGGCTTGGTCATACCGCCAACTGGAAAAATCGTTTTGGCCGTGGCTTCATTACTCATGCGATAGAGAAAATAGGTTTGATCTTTGTTCTCGTCGACAGCACGGAGCAGATTTTGCCCATCGGCACGAGCATAGTGACCGGTGGCAATAAAGTCAGCACCACATTCCATAGCACGTTCGTAAAAGAGTTTAAACTTAATCTCTTCATTGCACATGATGTCGGGGTTTGGGGTGTGGCCTTTTTGGAATTCATCCAACATGTAGTCCACGACTTTCCGTTTGTAATCGGCCTCAAAATCCCAAACTTCAAAGTCGAGATCGAGCCCCACAGCAACACGCTTGGCGTCGGCAAGGTCTTCGGCCCAGGGGCATTTCATGCCGGGGAGGTCTTTGGACCAGTTTTTCATGTAGATGCCAGTGACGTCGTAACCCTGTTCTTTTAGGAGGATGGCGGAAACGGAAGAGTCGACGCCGCCAGACATACCGAGGAAGACTTTAGGCATGAGCTCGCTCCATTCCCTGGCTGCGAGGGTTGCTATTTGCCGTCGCGGTGGCGCTCTCAGAATCGAGCCCTTGCGGGCCATGATTCTGACCCGCGCCAGCCTGGTAGTTATGCTCTGGCAAATTAGCAACGCCTTCGCGCGCCAGTAATCTAGCATACTCTTGCCTAACAGCGTCAGTGATAATCTTTGCGGCTTCGGCAATCTGCTCGGGAGTATTTGTACTGCCGAGGGAGATGCGCAGAGAGCCGGCAATCTCGGCATCACTGAGGCCGATCACGGCAAGGACATGAGATTTGGTCCCCTTGTTGGCGGCGCAGGCGGCACCCGTGGACACCAAGATGCCCTGAGCCTCAAGTTTATAAATCAGGCGCTCAGCGTCGATTCCGGGAAAACAGACCGGGACAAAACTGGCTAACTGGTGTTTGGCACTACCGAGGAAAATTGGTTGTGGTATTAGCATATCTTGATTATGCTTGACATTTTGACTATCTTGTGCTACAATGGAAGCATCCGAATGGCTTTCGGTGAGGTTTTTGATGGCTTGACGCAATGTTTGAGCCATTTTTTGGTATTCCTTGCGATGATAAGCAAGATGTGCTTTGGCTTCAGTAGCCGCTACGGCAAATCCAATCACACCGGGGACGTTTTCCGTCCCGGAGCGCAGGCCACGCTCCTGACCACCACCAACTGCGAGTGGTGTAAGTTTGACTTCATGTGCAACGTACAGAGCACCTACGCCTTTGGGGCCGCCACATTTGGCGGCATTCAAAGTCAGCAAATCTACTCCGAGACGGGCGACGCTAATATCAATCAAACTCAGCGCTTGCGAGGCATCAGTGTGAAAATAGAGAGGTGTAGTAATTCCCCGTTGCAAGCGTGCCTGGCGGGTTTGGCGAATAACTTCGGCAACATCGGCTAGTGGCTGAATGGTGCCCAATTCGTTATTGGCTAAGGAAATCGAGACAAAATCAACCTCATCAGTGAGTTTTGTGCGTAAATCTTTTAGCTGGATTAGCCCAGATTTGTCAACCGAGATTAAGTCATAATCGCCGGTTTTGGCAGCAGCTAGAACCGCAGCATGCTCCGTAGCAAGCACTAATGCTTTGCCATGGCGCGCCGTAAAAGCCAAGTTGATGGATTCCGTAGCGCCAGCTGTAATGACTAAGTCAACCCCCTTGGCGCCAATGCAGTGAGCGATTTGGTCTTTGGCGATTTCGTAAGCCTCACGCACGTGCTTGGCCGGAAGATAAGGAGCGGAAGGGTTGAAAAACTCCTCCGTAAAGTACGGAAGCATAGCGTCGAGAGCCTTGGCGCTAACTGGTGTAGCAGCGGCGTGATCAAGATAAATCATAGTATATATTATATCTTATTTAGCGTAAGCGTAGAGTTTTTGTTTGATGATATGAAGATAAACCTTAGTGGCTTGACGGAAATTTTCGAGTTCCGCACCCTTCAGCTGGATATATTTGCCAGCAGAAATTTTCTTGTAAACTCCAGACGGGCGCACTTCGTAGCGTATAGTGAGCTGGCGGGCGTGTTGATCTTGATCCAGCCAATCTTCGTGCCAAATCCAGACGTTTTCGCGGTCATGGAAAAACTCACGGCGATGGCCGGCGGGCACAGGACCAAAAATCGTGCTACCAAGTTTGGATTCAGCATTGATCAGTTCGGCGCGACTAGGGCGACGACGCATTTGCCGTGCAACGATGCTAGCCTTATTGGCAGCTTGGTGAGCAAGTTTTTGGGTTTTCTTGAAAGCGCGTGGGGATTTTTTGGATTGAGCCGTAGGCTCGCTGATGATTTTTTGGCCAACACGAGAAATTGGCGCACGATGCGCTCGAATTTGCACTTTGGTGCCATCAAGTAGGATTTGCGGATCGGTTGGCGTGACCGCAGCCGTAGAATTGGCAGGAGCGCTGGTCTTGTGAGCGGGCTGACGGATCGCCTTGACTACGGCGCGACGCAGGCTCTTGGCCTGTACGGGGCGTAACAAATTGGCTTGCACTCTGTAATAAAGAGGCTGCTTGGGGGCCTTGATTCCCTTGGAGGTAATAGGCACAGTCTGAGGATTAGAAAGAATTTGCTCGGATTGTAAAACTTCTTCCGCCACGGCAGCAATATTGACTAAATTTTCTGTTTCTTTACTAATAGCTGATAGATCTGCGGCACAAACCGGCGTTGCCTCCTTGACTGAGGCCTCGCCTGATTTCATGACTTTGGCTTTATAAATCTTGTGTGAACCTAGACTGACGCACGGCATGTCTCAATCTCCTGAGCCACACTCATGAGTTCACGATAAATTTCGACTGAGGCGGGAGTACAAAAATTATAGGCTTCTGCCCGAGCCATATCAGTCAAATTAGATCTTGAAAATGTTTCTCGCATTTTGAGTTGTTTGCTCCACTACTTTTGCTTCTGCCACACCCAATTTTTCCGCGAGATATGTTGCAATAGTTTTAACATATCCTGGTTTGTTTATTGTACCACGGAAAGGAACTGGCGTCAAGAATGGAGCGTCAGTTTCTAATACCATATTTGCGAGAGGTGGTAAAGGGTTGGTCGTGTAGGTGCAAAGGCCATTCACGCCAATCGAGAAGCCGCGATCAAGCGCTTGGCGTAGTTCGCGCTTGGAACCAGTAAAACTATGTACAACGCCACGAGTTTTGGGAAAGTTGTCGAGTACGGCAAAAGCGTCCGTAAAGGCTTCGCGGATATGCAATGATACAGGGAGATTGAGGTCGAGTGCCAGTTGGAGCATTTGCTCAAAAAGGTGGATTTGTGCGGAGCGATCATAATCGTCGTAATGGTAGTCAAGGCCGATTTCGCCAATAGCCACAAGCAAAGGACATTTTGTCTTCTTTTTTCGAGGCGCGTTCGCGACGCCTGCCGTTGCAGGGTCGCGCCGCTCTTCCTCGTCGTAACTCCGGATCCTCTCAAAAAGAAGCAAAATGTCCTCATCCCGCTGCTGAATGGCAGAGGCAAACTCGGGATGGATGCCGTAGGTCCAATAAACATCTTGATGCTTAGTAGCAAAGTCACTTGCGTTAAGCGAATCTTGGTGATTTGTGCCAATACAGATAATTTTCTGGACGTTATTATTGTGCGCTTCTTGCAAAAATAGTTCTGATTGCTCGGGCGTAAACCATTCGCGGTCGTGAAGGTGGCAATGAGTGTCGATTAGCATAGTATATATTATACTACAGAGACCTCGGTTATAACACCGAGGTCTTGTTTCGAAACAAATCCACTATTCCTTGTAGCCAGTGGGGACCTCATCCAAACTACCGTATCTTGCTCGCGCTTCGCGTTCATTCACCCTACGATAAAAGATATGATAAACTTCCTCGTCAGGTTGAAGCTGCACCGTACTAAGAAACTCATATTGGCTCAAATCCTTCCTCTGTCCAGTGCCCACGAACGTAAACTCATAGTAGTCCTGTTGCGGATGTTCCACATAAGAAACAAAGTTTTCATGCGGAAGCTCAACTAAAGTGTATACGTGGATTTCAGCGTGACGCGCGATGGCCGAGAGAATTTTGGCTCCTCTGGGAAAAGCATAGATGGCTGGTACCATATAACCGTTCTCCATCTTGTGCCTATAAATAGTATTAGTGGTCATTTTGATCACCCCCTTTCAAAAATTGCACCCGTTCCGTAAATCATATATTAAAGTGCATTTTTTACAACAAAAACACTTAGCTCATTTCCTAAAATGAACTTGATGTTTCTATTGTATCATAGATATTATATTTTGTCAATGCATTTTATACTATTACCAATTACGTGAATATTGTGCGCAGCGGGCACCTATACGTCGCTAATGTTCCCGGTACGCTTAGATATACAGCTGCTGGAGGTGTTTATTGGTCTTCGCGTGGTGATGCTAATACTACTGCATATTTTCTTGCTCTCTATAGTGCACTTAATGCTTCTGATTATAATAGTCGTTACCTCGGTTTCCCCCTCCGCTGCCTTAGTACTGTATTAGGTATGTAGGAGTGGGATAAGCAATATAGTTATAAGATTGCTTAGGCTCGGTTTTCGCGTTTGCGCTTGACTGGGTCGAGTTGACGCTTGCGGAGGCGGAGGGATTTTGGCGTAACTTCTAGCAGTTCATCATCCAAAAGAAAGTCAATACACTGTTCCAAAGAATACTGCGTGTAAGGAGTCAACTGAATCGCGCCATCACTAGCGTGCGTGCGCATGTTGGTTAGCTGCTTTTCCTTACAGACATTGATGTCAAGGTCATCCTTTTTGTTGCTAAGGCCGACAATCATCCCCTGATAAACCGGCACTCCGGGCGGGATAAAGAGAATTCCGCGGGCCTGAGCGGCATCTAGGGCATAAGCCGTGCTAGTGCCAGGTTCAAAAGCAATCAAGGCACCGTTACGTTCGGGCTTATACTTCCCCTCTACTGGGCGATAGCCATTGGGCAAGGTTGACATAATCGCCGTACCTTTGGTGGCGGTGAGCAAATTGTTGCGCAAGCCAATCAGGGCGGCAGTGGTAATCTCGTAAACAAAACGCGTAGCACCGGTGCTTGTTATTTCCTGGCTCTTGAGTTCGGCCTTGCGGATACCGAGTTCTTGGCTCACCGCGCCGACAAACTCTGGTTCAACCTCAATCGTAAGTTCCTCCACCGGTTCCTGTTTCACACCGTTGTTTTCTTTATAAACAACTTCAGGGCGACCAGTCTCCAGCTCGTAGCCTTCGCGGCGCATAGTCTCAATCAAAACGGAAAGATGCAACTCGCCGCGTCCAGAAACTTTGTAGCCTAGGCCGTCGGGGACAATTTTGAGAGCAATGTTGGTCTCGAGTTCACGCTCCAGACGCTCGGCAATCTGACGCGAGGTCGTAAACTCACCTTCCTGGCCCTTGAGTGGCGAGGTATTTGGCCCAATATAAATACTGAGCGTGGGCGGTTCGAGTTCAATCGTAGGCAATGCCTCGGGAGTTTCGCCGGTAGCAATTGTGTCGCCAATATTCGCCTGAGCAATACCAGAAACCGCCACGATGTCGCCAGCCTCGGCTTCTGACACCTCTTCGCGACCAAGGCCTTTGTAGACGAAAACATTTTCAATCTTGGCACGGCTGTTTTGTAGCTCACCAGTTTCCACATCGGTATGCATGACAGTGACGGTCTCACCTTTTTTGAGTTTGCCGCGGAAGATCTTGCCAATGGCATACTTTCCGAGGTAGTTATCGGCTGCGAGCGCCGCCACCAAAAGTTGTGCACCCTTACTGGCATCTTCATCAATCTTTGGTGCCGGAATATCGTTGATGATCGACTCAAAAATGACGTGCAAATCGTCGTCGAGATTAGTAGTTTTGCCGGCTTTACCATCACGAGCGATTGCATAATAAATTGGATAGTTGAGCTGGCTTTCGTCACTAGCAAGTTCTAGGAAGAGGTCGGCAATTTCGCTTCCGACTTCTTCGATGCGGGCGGCGGGCTTATCGATTTTGTTGATAATCACTACTGGTTTGAGTTTGAGGCTCAAGGCTTTTTGCAACACAAATTTGGTCTGTGGCATCGGGCCTTCTTGAGCATCCACCACCAGCAAGACACCATCCGCCATATTGAGCGTGCGCTCTACTTCACCTGAGAAGTCAGCGTGGCCCGGGGTATCAATAATGTTGATTTTGTAATCATTGTAATAGACCGAAGTTTGCTTAGCGGTGATGGTAATTCCCCGCTCGTGCTCCTGGTCCATGGAATCCATGATGAGAGTTTGAGACATCTCGGCTTGGTTGTCGCGAAAAGTACGCGATTGCTTGAGGAGACCATCCACGAGGGTAGTTTTGCCATGGTCGACGTGGGCAATGATTGCGATATTGCGAATATTTTGCGTCATAAAATTCTCTTTAATTTTAGATGATATTTGAGCGCTCTGCACGTCTAGACTTCAAAAACTGGGCAAGCAGGGCTTACTTATCTTTATTGTAGCACACCTTATCGAGAATGTCAATAGCATGTGGCTGCCTGGGTGCTGGTTTCTATGAACCCGGTGTCATCTCTCAAAAAGGAGCCTCGAAAGGCCCCTTTTTGACCCGATGCCAGTCGTTTTATATGCTCATATCAACCAACAACCCGGCGCGCCACACGGTGGTCTTAGTAATTCTCGGCCAAGCGCTCAAAGAAAGCACGGGGATGAGCACAAACTGGACAGACTTCTGGAGCCTCTTCGCCAGTGAAGACATAGCCACAGTTGCGACATTTCCAAACCGTAACGCCCTCACCCTTGAAGACCACATCATCTTCAACTTCGTTGTGGAGTTTGAGATAGCGTGCTTCATGAGCCTTCTCGATTGCAGCAACTTGTTCAAATTTGATGGCGATTTCGTCGTAGCCCTCTTCGCGAGCGGTCTTGGCAAAATCCTCATACATCGTGGTCCATTCGTAATTCTCGCCTTTGGCAGCATCCTCAAGATTAGTAGCAGTGTCAGCGACTGCGCCATTATGCAAGAGTTTGTACCACATTTTGGCGTGTTCTTTCTCATTGTGAGCGGTTTCATCAAAGATGGCAGCAATTTGCTCGTAACCGTCTTTTTTGGCGCGAGATGAGAAGTAACCGTATTTCATTGAGGCTTGTGACTCACCAGCAAAAGCAGCCTCGAGGTTTTTCCAAGTTTTACTAGACTTTTCTAATTCTTTAGCCATATTACTCCTTTATTTACTTTCTTTATTGTATCATAACCCTGTCGGATTATGTATAGTTACAAGCGGCCGTTGTTGGCGCAAGTACCTTTGTCGGTCCAACAGTTGGCGGTAATCCAATAGTATTTGAGTAGACTCTCTTCGTCGGTGCCGCTCAGCTCAACTTCGTACTGTGGATAGGGGAAGAAAATATCAGCGGGGTCAAGACGAGTCTCAACACGGCGCAACAACTGATTGGCGCGCCCAGTGGAGTCGACGCTAACTTGGACATTTTCGAATGGAATAATGTTACCTTCGGCATCTTTGAGCGTGACGGCGAAATCAGTCACAATGTCACCATAGGGCAAGGAGACTACCAGCATCGCATTGCCGCCAGCGTCAAAGACGAGTGGGCTGGTGGACGTACCCAGAGTGACGGAACAGGCGAACTCGCTATGCGTGCATTTGATTTGGTATGGAGAGTTGGCATCTGGAACGCCATTGGTGGACTTATCAGAGTTGCCGGCAAGGCTAATTTCGTTTTGCGAAAGCGTCGTAATAGCGTTACCATTATTCTCGTCGCTCGGGAGCAAAATCATTGTGCTATAATTCGTGCTTGTGCTATTGTTAAAATCGCTAATACTGAAATTGGCTGGAGTTTTAAGCAAAGTAAGTGAGATAGTGGGTGGAGTAGTGGCTTCGTTAATGTTGGCAAGCGAACCGTTGTGGTTGAGATTCTTGAATTCGGTACCGTTAATTTCGGAGTACCAGCGGAATTCGATGGATTTGACTTTGTTGAGGTCGGTAGCGCCGATGCCAAGTGGCACAACGCGCGTGCGTGTATCAGAAGTCAAAGTCGAACGATAGTCCGAAACAATATTGGAAAGAATTACGCAAGTGTAGGCTTGATCGGAATTATTGTTGTTGCTAGAAGCGCTAGTGTTGCTTTCTTGAATCAAAACTTCGCCTTCGTAATCATAACCGAGATAACCTTTGAGTTTGAAGTCATCACAGTCGCCACCAAAAAGTTCATTGAACCGGCAACTATCTGGCGTACCGCCATCGTTGACACACTTATAATAGCGGTTAACGGCAATTTTAGCATCCTCAACACCAGCCAGAGCAGAATCGTAGGCTGATTGCGAGAGGTCGTCGTTGCTGCTCTGATTAGATTCGGAGAGGATAATGCGGATGAAGCTGAGCGTGATAACTCCAAAAAGAATCGTGGCAAAAATCACGACATAGAGTGAAGCGACGCCTTTTTTGGTGGAACTGTAAGTACTTGGTTTCATATCTATATTATACTCCTGCCGTGCGTGCGGCGAAATTAAATTTGTTGATAGCACAATAATTATATTCAGCGCCGAGGTTATTGAGTGAGCTTGTGTCGCCGACTGGTTCGCCACGTTCATCTTCAATTTGCGTACCTAGCGAGCAGTAGTCGCCACTACGCATAATGTCGATATCTCCACGCAAAGTAGCGAGGATAAAAGTACCAGACATGTAGGTGCGTAAGGTGACAGAATCTTGGCTAATCGGGAAGACAGTAAACTCATAAAGCGTCAGGTCGAGATCAAACTCATCTAGCATGCCTTCGGTGGGTGTCTTAGTAGGGTTGGGTAAAGGCGTGTCAGTGGTAGAATGTGCCAAGGTGGTAATATCAATAGTCATATTAGAACTAAACTCGGACTGATAATTGCCACTAGAATCCATGACTGCTGAGCAGACACGATAGTTACGATCTTCGACACGCATGAGGCGAGGAGCGTCGGTCGTAATTGTATCACCTTCGGTATTGAGGTAACGCAACTTGAGGGAATGGCTTTGCTCAGAGGTTTCACTATAATATGTATTCCAAATGTAAGAATAATAACCTGTGCAGAAAACGCCATTATATTGCTCGCCCTCGTCATTAGTACTGGCGTGGAAGATATAAGAAAAAGCATGGTCTTTGACGCAGGCATCAACATTGTTCGGAGCAAGGCTGTTGCATAAACTAGTAGTATCGACAGACGGCGCAGTGTTAATTGCGGAGGTCAACTCGTCAATCAGACCACGACCGACGCTGTTGACAGCCTTGAGCGTCGTGCCTTTCTGATAAATTGAAACAATGTTTGTAGTGATAATGGCGATCGTAATCAACAAAACACCAATGAAAGCCAAGGTGATTGAAAGCTCAACCATAGTAAAACCAGATTTAGTTTTGGTATATATTTTTTGTTTCATCGTACATTCTCCGGATTATATAAACGAATAACGGTGTCGAGCGCGGTAGGTGAGGTGGTGTTGGGGCCATACCAGCAAGACTCAATGTAAAAATCGTAATACTGCGGATTAGCGTTGCCATCAGTGACGGCTAGTACCCAAATACCTTCGGCAGATTGCACGCGGTCATAAATAATACCACCGTCAGTGAATTGCGAAACCGAGTCCCCTGCTTCACCAAGACGATCAGTAGTATATATAATGCGAGCATTAAGTGGCGCGGAGATAAAAACTTCTGGGTTTGCTCGAGCGCTAAGGTAAGATATACCTACATCGGCATTACCTAAAGCGTCAAGGCTGCTGATGTCGCGCGTATTCAGAATAAAGGCATTGTTGCGGCTCAGTAAAGTTCCCGTGCTAGTTTCTTCATAGATGCGATCACAGCCAGT
This sequence comes from uncultured Candidatus Saccharibacteria bacterium, assembly GCA_947087275.1. Lineage (GTDB taxonomy): Bacteria > Patescibacteriota > Saccharimonadia > Saccharimonadales > Saccharimonadaceae > Nanosyncoccus. The sequence goes on along the minus strand of CAMUBZ010000009.1, from coordinate 7,017 downwards.
AGCATGAAGTTCCCCATTGGTGTCGCTATTGTTGACCGTATCCGCCAAGTCAAGCAATCCGCTTTCTTTAGCTTGGGCGGGGGTGATTGCGTTGTTTACAATTGTATCCCACAGGGCCTTATATTGTTGGTATTTCTCACCCGGTTTGTAGGCAGGGTCGTCGAGTGTTGGCAGAGTTTTTTCGGAAATATATGAGCTATGAATAAAACGTAGGGCTTCGGCTTGAGCATTAAGTTCGTTGCGTGCCGTGACGAGTTCTAGAGCATTTTCTGCAGAGTGAACACCTAAATTCATCATCATAATTGATAATACAGCCACGAGGCAAAAGACCGCGAGCGCAAACATAACTTCGATAATAGTGTCACCGCGTTTGGTGGATTCGTAGTTTAACGTTGACATTTTGATTCCTCCGGATCATCTGGCACGATATTAACCGCAGATGTATTACGCCCATCGGCGCCAATGCGAACATCACGTATAATGTTGCTGTTTTCGGATTGTAGGCAGAAATCAACATCTTCACTAGTGGAGAAAATTTGAGGAGTTTCTTGGATGGCCTGCGCAAAAATACTGCTGGCACTTTGATTGTCTGGTGCACAATGATCTTTGATATTGAACTGTTCAGTTGTAAACGCCGTATGCACAGTGCCAGAAGTTGGTGAACGAGAAATAATGAGGGTGCCACGGAAAGGTTTTGCTTCGGTGTTGTGAATCTTGGCGCCCCACAGTGGAACATATGTGCCAAGCGTCGTAGTTGATTCATCTTCATCGGTGGTACTGCCACAGAAAAGGCGTGCATGAACGGCACCTAGTTCACTGATAAAACCACTAGAAACCGTAGGAATTTCAACATCGCCAACTAAAGTCGCTGTGTATATAGTATTATCTTGATCTCGGCTATCATCGTTATCGGGCGATTCAAGGCCAAAGACAATAACCTTACCATAAATAGCGGATTCATTAGAATTGCCAGCCCCAAGGGTTTCAGGACTAATAACCTCAGCATAAATCTGACGGAAGAATTCAGCAAAAGAGCGCACTGAATCGTTATAGCGCTGGCGAGCGATATTGGAATAAGTCCCGCCAAGCACCCCTACAAGCAGCAGCCCCGTGATGGCAAGGAAAATACTAACCTCAATGAGAGTGAAGCCTTTCTTAGATTTTGATGTAAAGTTTGATGTTTTCATGAGCGTTTCTTTATATTATTAATACCTTGGCGCGAGTTCGCGAGAATAACTTTCGGTATAGCTAGAATCATAACGACCGGCTTGAGCATAGGCCCAAAGGTAACTGTCGGCACGGAAATTAAAGATTTCACCTACAGAATAACGTTTGCTGCATTCGCCGCTATTATCGTCATCGGCGCATTCACTCAGGTTACGCAAAGCATTACTGCCTTGGTAGGCGCTATTGCGGCGAATCTTGAGGTCAGAGCCGTATGAACGATGCAAGGTGAGGCTGTTTGTCATCACGGGGCCATTAAAGGCAAGTTGTTTGTTACAGGTATTACTGATGCGATTCACAGCATCTGCTTCGCTGCCCAAAATTCCTTGAGTCCAGTTGCCAGCCGTAAATTCCGCACAAGTGTCAAGATTGCCGTTTATAATGAGCCAGGCGTCAATCTGTGTGACATCTGTATGCACACGCACATTACCGTCGACAAAGATAACGACTTGCGGAACGTGATAGATGCTATTATAACTCCCAGTATTCAAAATAATATTACTATTAATATCTAGGTCACCTTTGACATGAATGATCCGATCGGCAGTGATATCGCTACCAAGGTTAAGACTGGCTTGGTCTTGATTGTTGACCGGTGCGCTGGTGCGGGCCCCGTCATAGACTTCGGCACGGTTTTTGAGGAAAGTATCAAGACGAGTGCGCAAAGTAGTGTTGGCAAGAACACCAGAGTTACCAAGATTAGAAGTGGTGTTAGAGATTGTTAATGGGGAGTTGAGGAACAGATCTAGCGAAGTGCGGCTACCGAGAGCAAAGGAGGCACCAGAACCAAGGCCGTCGACGGTTTTGTTGACAACATTGAGATATTCGGTCCAAGAGCCATAAAGTGCATTGGCCCGAGCATTAACGAAACGACCCAGCGTAGTATCGTCATAGCGATCAGCCAGCGACGTACGGACGCCACCGTTGCTTAGCATACTGCTATTCCAAATTCCTAGCGTTGGTTTCTTGGCGACAGCACGGCAAGTGGCATCATAAGTAGTCCAATAATCTTTGGTCTCTTTGAACCATCTATCTTGACCGTTCTGTGTATACGAGACCCAGTACTCAAAACGCCAACCGGCAGAGTTACAATATTTGTAACCGACATAATCTGGCACAATAATTTGCGCAGAACGAGTAGGTGCACTGGTCTCGGTGGTTACCGGGCCATTATTGTATGTGATCTCGTTGCGGTCAAAGACATTACTACAGCCAGAGTTGTCGGACTTTCCATTGTAGTACATGCATGGATCATTCCGGTTACGCGGGGTAGTGGTAAGATTGCCGCTGGTAATATCATTGCGATAATTTTCCGTCGCTTTGACTGTATAAACAATTTCGCGATAGGCAGCATAACGGCGAGTAGGTACACTCTTGGCCCAGACATTCCAGCCGATAGTAGCATCTTCACCAGTATACATAATGGTGCCGTCAGTCTCGCCGGCCGTGCGTGGCATGGTGGTAGTAGACCAAGTATTGCCGCGAGGATTTTCTGGACGAGTAATTTCGTAGCAAGCCTTGGAACTACCGTCACCAGAACCCGTCATAGTGCGCCAACCGCCATAGTCGGAAGTGAAGGAAATGGTTTTGGGGTTATATTCAATGATATGACAAACGGTTTTAGTTTCGCCCTCTGCTAGATTAACCGTTGCCGAAGAAACAGCGATATTATCTTTGCTGGCATTCGAACCGCCATTAGTACGGAAGTCATCAACTTCAATATCCGTACGCGTGACGACGCCATTGATAGTTTCTTTGACAGTATAGTTGGTGATAGCATCATCAAAGTTACCCGAACCAGCAGTATGCTTGTAGTAAAGTGTGTGCCAAAAGCTACCGGTAAAAGACGCGTTGTCGGTACTCAACTTTACGATAACTTCACCATCTTCACCTTCGGAAGTGACCTTGTGATGAGAGACATCGTGCTCTTGCTGGGGAATTTCTACGGTAGACGTGGCATAATAGTAGCCACCACCATTGCCACCGGTAGGCCCAGGTGGCGAAGGAGGATTGGTGGGTGGAGGAGTCGATGTACCCCATTCAGAATTGTAACAGAACCAGCCCAAGCCGCCGCTCCACTCAACACCGCTTGGTACAACTCCCATACTCAAAGCAGTTTGGAATTTGCTACTGGCGTCATCAAGTGTAATCGAACTGCCAGTGACGACGAAATTGATGTTGCCGCCCAAAAGTCTCAGGTCACCATTACGAATAATACCGACTTGTTCGCCTAAGCTGGCCGCAGCCGGATTGTTGCGATCTTGATTCCAAACGCTAGGATTGTATTTTTCGAGACCGAGGCGATAATAACCACCAATTTCGATACGCGTAGTAGTGCCGTCGGCATTAGTTTTATCCTGATAGGCACAGTCTTTAATCGTGCCACCCTGGACTGAACCAGAGCTACTACCGCTGATTGATACTTCGTTCGAGCTGGTCGAATAATATTTCCAAGTAGCGCCATAACAAGTGTCATACCATGAAGTTTTGCTGGGACTGCCACAGCCACCGCCAGTGACACCACTACCGTTCCCCGCATTACCGCCATTTACGGCAAACACTTGATGCAAAGTGCCAATAATCCCGAGACCAGCAACAATGGCCACGGCACTAACGATTACACTATTTTTGACTTTCTTAGATACCGTCACGACCGTCATCTCCTTCATCATAGCCTTGAATCTCTACCTGTACTTCGTAACTAAGGGCAAAATATTCACCAGCCTTAGCCGTGTCTTTGAGCCCAGTATAGGTGCTGTACATTGCATCATAGAAAATGCCTTTTTGTGCTAGTGGCAGACTCTCTGGGTCAATCGTAGCCGACAAGTCAGCCGCCTGTTGATAAAAGCCGTTACCCGTGTAGAAAAGAATTTGCGCTAGATGTAGTTGGTTCAAATATTCAGGCTTGGTGACCGCAGCCTCGTCGGCGAATAGTTGATCAATCTCGGCGATACGCTTACCGCTGTTGTACTCGGATTGTGCCAGTTCGCGCATTTTGGCAATGCCAGTGTCCGAATCATCCACAATTGTAGGTTCAGTTTTGGATGTGCTATTATTCGTGTCAGTATCCGTTTGAGGCATTGACTTGAGTACCGCAAGCCAAACAATCAAGCCAACCAAAACAACGCCGACGATTGCGCCAACAATAATCAAAATCTTTTTGCGGGTCTTGGCAGATCGTTGCGCCTTTTCGCCTGCAAGGCGATTTTGCTCGGCAAATAGGTCCTGTTTTTTGGCAGTGTGCGTGCCAATATGGGCCGAGTCAAACTGCACTGGGTCATCAGTTACAGACGCACCAGCACCGGGCATGATTGTAGGATTTTGTGTTTGCGCTGCCAGCTGTTCCGGAGGCGTGGAGCCACCAGGAACATCACCAGTCACCGAAGGGTTTTGGTTGTTCGCTTTTTGATTCACCTGAGATTCGCTCATGGTTTTATTTTACCATAAGTTAGATCTTTCCAAAACTCTTGACTTTTATGCTTATCTATGCTACAATGATAGTATAACCCCTGTGAAGGGTGCTATCTGTAGTTGCCTCAGCGGCAAAAAACCTTCAAATTTTAATCCCAAAGAGAAACGCCATCCATTGGGCAAAATTACTCATCTCCTCAGTATTAATGACTGTTGTGGCAATCTGATCAGTGTCATGCTTGTGCTTTGCTTGCTCGGAATTGGGCGGAAGATACACCATGGTCTCTCCGGCGAGCATTTTGTGCTGATATTTGCGAGCCGCCAATTCTTGATATTCCGTAGAGAGGTAATACTCGTTTTCGAGTTCTAGCGTCTCAACCTCCAGCTCTAGCAATGCTCTTTCGCGTTGACGATTCATCAACTCCTGAGCCAGGCTCCAGTTGCGCGACATGGAAGAAATTGACCCCCAAGTCCATAATAGACAAAAGATGAACGCAATAATTAGAACGACATTATCAAAAACCAACAGGTCGTGTTTGAGCCAGTATTTCGTCTTGCGTGCTCGGGCTTTCATCCCACTCATGCTTATATTATAGCACAGAGTGTGATATAATACGGTTAATCTGGGGATGTAGCTCAGGGGTTAGAGCAGGCGGCTCATAACCGCTTGGTCGTTGGTTCGAACCCAACCATCCCCACCAGAGGTAGCCCCATGGGGCTATTTTTGTTTAGATCACTTGTGGACGGTTGTGCTTGCGCTTGCGTAGACGTACGATTACCCACAAGATAATCAGTAGAATGAAAAAGACAACGGCAGCAATCAGCCAAATCGGACATAGAATCACGATTTGGTCAAAAGTGTAAGTTTGATCAAGAAAAGAAATAGTCTGAGTGACTTTAAAGACGCCGAGTTCTGGCGCACCTTCCCATGTGATGGCATTGCTGCGCTGGGTCTCGGGCAAAATCATGGGCGTAGAGCGAGCGAGATATTTGCCGTCTTCGTCGACAGAATTCTCGTTTAGGACTTCACGATTGGTAAAAAAATCGGTAATTTTGAGTGAATGCGTGAGACGAAAGTCAACGTTGCCATCATTCTTGACAGTGGCTCGCGCCGTAAAAGGCTTGGTCGAGAGTAATCCCGGCAAACTATGGCTCATGAGAACGCCACCAATGTGCTCTTCGCCCTCAACGTGGGCGTAAATCAGCGAAGCAATTTGGCTGACAATACGGACGTTAGCGTCTTCGGACATGCTGTCGCGGGTCTCAGCCATAATCGCAGCGTATTGCCCGCCACCAGGGACGTTGTCGGGGACGGTAATAGTAAAGCTCACGTCCTGCGAGGCGCCTGGTTCAATCTGGAAAGTGTTTTGTGGGAATGTGATCCAGTTGTGCAATTTGGTATAAGAGTTTTCGGTAGCAAAATCTGGGTCGTAATTCTCGTTGAGGACTTGGTAGGGCTTGGTGGAAACCGTAAAAGTAAACGGGAGCCGACCGATATTCTGGACTGTGATTTGCCCGCGTACGGTCTGACCAGGAGCGAGTTCGATTTCTTGGTCGGCGGGTTTGACTTGAATGACAATATCGCCTGCCTCGAGAGCCGAAGCTGGCGATATGTGGCCAAGAGAGAAAGTCATGGCGAAAAACAGAATGGATAAAATTGTAGTGATTTTCTTAAGCATTATATGCTTATTATAGCACTTATTCTTTGACTGCGGCAGTAACTGTCACTTCCGTAGCGTAGGTTCCCTGTGGGACTTTGTCGGTCACTGAGACGCCAATTTCAAAGCTGGTCCAGGTGCTTTTGTCAGCAACATTGGTGCCAGTACCATTATCATTTACAGTACTATCAAAGAAGACTTGTGGGACAGTAGCGACGGCCGTGTAGCCTTCGGTCTGGCCAGCCTTGCGGATGCCCCAACCGACTTTGCCAGCAACGATTTCGCTACGAGCTGGGATGAAATAACTTTCGGTTTCCACTTCCTTTAGCTCTGGCTCTTCGGCACTCAGTGAGATAGTGTAAGGCATAGCACTACGGACTTGGACATTGAATTGCCCGGTACGTACCATGTCGGGATACATCGTAATCTTGTCGCCACCATTAGCCGCATCGAGTGAGAGCACAGTGTCAACATAGACACAGACGTTAGTGCTGCCCTGGTTCTGCTGTGCAGCGTAATCAGAATTGTTGATATCGATGACCTCGTCTGGGTCGGCTGGAGCGCCAGCTGGCCGACAAGAGGCGGAATCAGCATAGGTGGTAAGTGGAGTTAGCGCAACGGCGGCACCAATGAAGATGCCAGTGATGGCCAACAACTTCTGGATAATTTTTTCCATTTTGTGTTTTCCTGTTTTAAATTTTTATGTTTATACATGACTTTTGTG
>CAMUBZ010000008.1 GCA_947087275.1 uncultured Candidatus Saccharibacteria bacterium | reverse complement strand
GAGTCACCAAATCCAACCAAGACCGCCTCAGCAAAATCTGCGCCGTCATCATGATTATTGCCACTATTATCTATTTTATCCTCGGTTTCGTCATGCAACTCTGGCAAATCAACTGGGTAATTTTCCCGATCGGCGGCATGCTCTGCGGCATCGCCTCAATCATTATCGAGCATAAATAAAAAGACCCCGCCTCACGGCAGAGCCTTTTTAGTCAGAACAAAACCAATATTCAATTTTAATTGTACAATGCCACATATTCAGACAATAACTTCCTTGCGTTACCGCCACATCCGCCAAATACCATTTCCGGATAATCTTTGATTGCAGCCTGCACATGCGGAATACGTGTTTCGCGATAAGCTAAAGTTGCTATCACAATCTCATCGCCTGCCATGTCACGAATATCACCAATCACTTTCACCTCAGGGTTACCCATGCCAAACCAGCTACATCCCATTCCCGTAAACGCGTCTACTGTCACTAAGTTACGATTATTAACATGAATTGCGCCAATCGCTGCCGGACAAAGCGGAATCTCATACTTAATATTGTAGGCTATATTGATATAGCCTACAATATTCCGCAGCATTTCCTTATCCAGACGATGATCATCGTAATACTTCCCCACGGAATTACCCGCCTCTTCCAGCTCTGCTACCAGAGGGAAGACATTGTGAGATACGCAATTATCAATCATCCGCGGCACTTCCAGATAATTATCCTTATCCGGAACAATTGACGCCGCAACATGCGTGCATCCCGGTTCAGTATGGCCGGCAAAAACACTCTCTGCCGCCAGACTCCACAAGTACTCACGATTTTCGAGATGCTTTATAGCCTGCTGGTGACTAATCCCCATTGTTTCAGCCACCAAGTCAACCTTATCACTATTGCACTGTATCATCACCGCTAAAGATCCGTCTTCCAAAAACCTATCAAGCACATCATCCCAATACAGTCCGTTGCTAAACATGGACCAAATAAATCCGCTATCTTTCGTGCGCCAAATCAGATCCTTCAGCTTTTCTAAGTTTGGACCCGCCGTTGGCTCACCTAAACCACAGACAAATCCTTGCGGCCGGCTCTGGCTTAAAGCAATATCTCTGCTCTTAAGTATTGCGGTACGCTTGCCGACGAGATTAGCAAGCGTACCTACTGCCTCGATATCGAGGGCGGACGGTTCGTTCAAATCACAACAGGAACTGTCGCAGCGCGGACATTTGGCATTGCACGCCGAACCTAATTGCACGTCCAACATACACAACGCCTCACGCGCCGGTTTCGTTGCAAGCAGCAACTGCCATATACTCCAAGGGTAATAAATCGGAAAATTGTTCATCGTTTGTTCCTCCTTCAAAAAATTAAGTTGCGGCTATAGTTAAAACATTAAGCCATAGTTACTGGCTATAATTATAGCATATTTTCTCAGAAAGACAACAAAAACTCCCCGCCAGTCACCCGGCAGGGAATCTTCATAAAACTGTAGATGTTTAGGCACGCATCCTCACGTCAGCCGGCAAATCTCCCCAAATCTCGTCAAGGTCATAAAATTCGCCTTTCTGTATCGGCTTGTTCACCATTACTTTGGCGATTTCCAGCACGTCATGTGCCAGCTCATCAAGGCCAACCGTATGGCAACGCAGATTGTTACGCAGTTCAGTACCCAAGTCAATCAGCCAATCACACGGTAAATCCTCTTTAGGCAGATTAGCCGAAGAGCGCACACCGATCGTTTTGCCGGTTACTTCAAAAATCCTACGCTGGATTACTCTTGAAGTTTCACTCGGCAAACTTTTACCTTCATAGAAATTTTCATACAAAGTAAAATTACCGTTCTGAGTTTTCGCTAATTCCACGGCTTGGTCGATGAATTTCTTCACCTTAAACCGAAAGTTACCGCCGCGAAACACCGGAATTCTATTGGTCGCATCATACAGCATCGCCATTTGACGATCAGATAAACCTGACGTTCCACTAATTAGTGGAACGTGCGTACGCACGGCCAATTCTACGACTTCTTCAAAAGCATCTGGATGTGAAAAGTCCACAATGATATCAAAATCCTTCGGCCGCTCTTTCAATGGGTTGGCAATATCGGCATAGCAATACCACTTGCTACAACTTCCATTACCCAAATCAAAATCCAAAGCGCTCGTCAGCTTACGCGTAATGCCAGCCACGATTTTTATGCCTGAAATTCGCGTTACAGCTTTCAGTGCCTCAACACCAGTACGTCCCTGCAAACCACTAAACAACACCCTCACCACTCTTTCTTCACTCATGCTTCTTCCTCCTCTTCATCGACAATAATTTGGTAACGTAAGCCATCCGCACTCGGTGGATATTGCTCCAAATGCCGGCGCGTTGCTTCGTCTTTTTCCTTCTGTAATGATCCTTTCGGTTTCACAAACACTCCCACTACAGCCTTCGCTCCAGCCTCAGTCAATTTCTGCACACATTCATGACGTAGATGATGCGATTTAGAATCCTTACTATTCATTACTACTACCATACTACGGAAATCACCCAGTAACTTCTCTACCTGAGAGAAATCCTCCATCATGCTCCGGTAATTCGTAAAGAAAACGTCCGTAAGGTTGTTTAAAAACTTGTCTACAGTCTTAAATTTGTAATCGCAATCAGCTCCATAAACGATGATGCCGAATGGCCGATCGACCTCCACATTAATCTTGTCGAAAATCCGCTCGGACGTACTTACCCGGTTAATTTGCCATTTTTCACTCATAATTGCCCCTCCTTATGATTATATTTTGAAATTTCAGCAATTTTCAGGTACTTCACCTATCATTGTATCACAGATTTACATTTTTGTCAAGACATAACGCTTATTTTTGGCCAAATTCGCCCAAAAAATGTTAAAATAGTCCAAAGGAGTTTATATCGATACTACATTGCCTGCCCCAGAGCAGCCCCGGTCATGGTTACACAAACACCGCCAAGGCGTGATTTTTGGCGCGATCATTCTCGTTATCATAGCTATCTTTGCCAGCATTCTCATCGCCCATGACATTGCCGAAAATCGCCGTCTAGATGCCACCTCTGTCACCCTCAAATCTGCCGATTATCTCACGGTGCCATTTGGCGTCGAAGTCAAAGTTTCCGATTTTCTCGAGCACCTTAACGGCAGCCTGGTCGACGATTTTACCATCCCCACCGACACTCTGGGCACACAATCAGTCACTTTCGAATACGTTAATATCAAAAATCGTCGCCGCAAGAGCACATTTACTATTACCGTGGCCGACGTTATGCCACCACGCGTCTTTGGGCAAAGCACTTACACTGTTACTAAGGGCTATGGCGGTGATCTCACCAACCTCATGCTCAGTGGTGACGACCTCGACGATCACCCCGTGCGCGAAATTATCGGCGACTACAATCTCAATAAGGTCGGCAAATATAGCCTTGAATATCGTATCACCGACGCCAGCAGCAATAGCACTAGCCACCCCTTTATCCTCAACGTTGTCGAGCCTACTCCCAGCACCGGCAACACATCTACATCTACCACTAGCAACGGCACGCCGATCAGTCAGATTATCCAACAGCACAAAACCGCCGACACCAAAATCGGCATCGACGTCTCCTCTTGGCAAGGCGACATCAATTGGAACAAAGTCAAAGCCTCTGGCGTCGAATTTGCTTTTCTACGCGTTGGTTATGGCTACAACGACGAAAATTTCCTCGACACCAAATTCCAAGCCAATATTGAAGGTGCCACTGCCGTCGGTCTACCTGTCGGAGTCTATTTCTATTCCTACGCTGACAATGTCAGCGAGGCTCAGACTCAAGCCGAATGGGTCCACGAGCAAATCCAAAATTACTCGGTCGAACTCGGCGTTGTCTTTGACTGGGAGGATTGGAGCGATTTCAACCAATATGGTATGAGTTTTCGCATTCTCAACCAAGTCGCCGAGGCTTTTCTTAGTACCGCCGCCAGCCATGGTTACAAAACCACTCTCTATGGCAGCAAATACTATCTTGAACAATTCTGGCAACCCACCGCGCCAGTTTGGCTCGCCCAATATTATGATTATGCCACTTATACCGGCGACTACTGGCTCTGGCAGCTCACCGATAGCGGCCAAGTTGATGGAATTAGCGGCAATGTCGACATTGCCGTCATGTATCTCAAATAAGTTATGCTACAATAGATACCATGAAAGCCACATCGCAAACCCCGCGCTCCAATTGGACCAACCCCTTTCCCGCACCTTGGCCGGCCATTTGGGCTTGGATTTTCTTGGCTATTGTTGTTCTTGGACTTGCTACGCCCCACAATTTCACCCTCACTTTCATCAAAATCGGTGGCATTTTTCTCTGTTTTATCTATGCGCTCCGCATCTTTCCCAAAGACCGTCTCTTGCAACTCGCGCTTTTAGTCACTTTCTGTGCTGACATTATCCTCGCCGTCAATAACACTGCCGAGGCTGGCGTCCTCATCTTTCTGTTTGCTCAGATTCTCCACACCATACGCCTCGAAGGCAAGAACTACATCACCCAGATTATCAGCTTTGCCGGACTCGCCGTCGTCACTATGATCATCAACCTCATCTGGCAGATTATCCCTATGATGTATCTTATCTGCGGGTTTTACATCGTCGCCATTGTCACTAACATATATGTTAGTTGGCGCTGGTGGCGCCAAAATCCGCAAAATCTCCAGGCTTTCTGCGGATTTCTTGGATTCTTGCTCTTTTTGTGTTGTGACGCTTGCACCGGAATTTCATATCTGTCATTGAATCAAATGTTTCCCGCCTTCCTCTACGCCCCAGCCAACTTTTTTGCCTGGTTTTTCTATTATCCTTCACAAATTCTAGTGTCAAACAGTTCAAAGTATGCTACAATGAAACAAAGGAAGGTAATTGTGCTACAAAATGGAGGTAGACATGGAAACTAAAAAATCACACACGACACCCAGCAACGGCCAACGCGCAATCCTAGTTTTTGGCGTCCCGTGCAGCGGCAAAACCACTTTTGCCAAGCAATTTGCTGATCAATTTAATGCTACATTTTATGATTTGGATGCTTTGAAGCAAGAACACAACTTGTCTCGTCAATTCATCTTGCTATTAGTCGAGCAAATCGCCCGGACTGGCGCCACTTTGGTATTCGAAGGATGCAACGACACCGCCAAGGATCGCAAAGAATTGGCCGAAATCCTGCGGTCAGCCGGCTATTCTCCTACTTTGATCTGGATTCAGACCGATGTTAGTACCGTCAAGGCTCGTCTCAAGACCCGTCTCAAAAGTGTCGAAAAGGCCAAAACCGTCTATGATTCTCGCATTGGCGCCATGGAAGGGCCATCCGATGCCGAAATGCCAATTGTGCTTTCTGGTAAACACACTTACCATACTCAACTCAAACAAGTTCTGACCCAACTGCAAGAGCGCTAGTAGTCCCAAGGGGGAATCATGATTATCCAAGATGCCGAATTCGGCGAAGTTATTGTGCGTAAAAACCCACTCAGTCGTGCGGTACGGTTTTCCGTGTCACCATCCGGCAGATTACAAATGTCCGTACCACAACACACCAGTGACTTTTTGGTGAAACGTTTTCTCAATAGTAACCGCACCCTGATTCGCGAAAAAATCCCCCTCAGTGACCCAAAGACCCAACGTGCGCGCGACGCTAAGAAAAAACTTCTCATGAAAAAGGCGAAGGATTACTTGCCCTACCGCCTTGAATACTACGCCAAACTTTATGGTTATCATTATGAACGCTGTCGCCTGTCCCATGCTGCTACGCGGTGGGGCAGTTGTTCGTCTTCTGGCACAATTTCGCTCAATATTGGTTTGATGCAAGTGCCCGAAGTCTTGCGCGATTACGTCATCTTACACGAACTCGCCCACCTCAATCATATGGATCATTCGGCTGCTTTCTGGGACGAAGTCGGCAGTCACGACCCACGTTACAAAGATCACCGTCGCAAACTCAAAGCCTTTTCACCCGGAGTATAAAAGAACCCGCCAGCAGATGTGCCGACGGGATTCTATTAACGCAAATTGCTTGTTGCAAAGAATTTTGCAACACTTTTCTCCATGGAGAATCAATATTAAGTTTTCTGCACAGCCGTCATATGAAGCATGAATTTCACCAATGCCAACCATGCTACCACGCCACCAACGGCGCTACAGATAAATCCGATAATCATTTTGTCGGTCAGACTTTTCTCAGTCATTTCAGTCGCCTCCGTCCGTTTCAGTTTTCATCGCCGCCTTCACCTGCTTTCTTGCCGTTCTCGAATTCGTCTTCAAACTCATCCTCCTCATAGGCATCCAACCCATCCTCATAGCCGTCATCGTAACCTTCATTGTAACCAGTGACATAAACATGCCGATGCAACAATGCATACGTCACGACGCCCCCAATAACTCCAGTTACACCTGCTACCAACATTGCCTGAACAGTCTGCTTATTCATTCCGAATCCTCCTTCTCATCTTCACGCGTCATCAGCGCATAAATCGTCAGCGGCACCCCAAAGCACACAAATACTACTCCGCAGTAAATCGCATACCCGATGCCAAGTTTCGCCAAAATACTACTAATTACTTCCCAGGACATTCATATCTCATCTCCTTTCCAAAGTCCTTAGGGTCAAATCAAAAGAATTTAATGCCTATCCTTCCATTATAGCACACTTTTTTCAAAAAGTCAATAAAGTACCGCCAAATCCTGATTCCCGTAAGAAATCTCCATCAAAACCCTTGTTTTATCGAGAAAAGTATGCTACAATGGACAGGTATAGTCTAATAAACGGACATGCGCACTAGACGATAGGGAAGGCCTTATCGTGTAATCCACTCATCCGAGCCGATTACGCAGAGGAACCACTCATTAGTCTAGATTTCGTGTGTCTATAAGGGAAAGGAACAGGATGCAAGTCATCATCGGCACCAAAATTGGTATGACCCAGATCATCGGCGACGACGGTATCGTGACACCAGTCACGGTTTTGCAAGCCGACCCCTCCACAGTGACTCAGATTAAGACTGTCGAAACCGACGGTTATAACGCTGTGCAACTGGGGTACGGTCAGGGTAAGAATCTGAGCAAGTCGGTTTCTGGCCACGTCAAAGCGGCTGGAGTCACTCCAAAGGTTCTGAAAGAGTTTCGCGTTGAGGAAACTCCAGAACTCAAAGTCGGCGACAAAGTCAGCGTCGAAAACTTTAAGATTGGGGACAAAGTCCAGGTCACTGGAATCTCCAAGGGTAAAGGCTACGCTGGTACTGTCAAACGCTGGAACTTTAACGAATCGCGCAATACGCACGGTTTCAAGGGTAACATTCGCCGCGTTGGTTCAATCGGCTCAATGTACCCACAAAAAGTTTTCAAAGGCAAAAAGATGCCAGGCCGTATGGGCCATGATCAGGTAACTGTCAAGAATTTGGTAGTTGCCTATATTGATGCCGAGAATAATCTCATCGGCCTCAAGGGCGCAGTACCTGGCCCGAAAAAAGGTATCGTAACCATCGAGGGAAAGGAGTAATATGGCTGATTTGAATAAAGACATTTTCGGTCTGGACGTTCAGAATCACGAACTCCTCAAGACTGCTTACGATGCATATCTCGCTAACTCCCGCAGTTCACACGCCAAAACTTTGAAGCGTGGTGAAGTTCGCGGTGGTGGCAAAAAACCTTGGAAGCAGAAAGGCACCGGCCGTGCTCGTTTTGGTAGCACCCGCAACCCAATCTGGCGCCATGGTGGTGTCGCCTTCGGCCGCACCGGCGAAGAAAACTTCACCAAAAAACTCAGCAAAAACGCTAAGAAAACCGCCGTTCGTCAGGCTCTCAGTCTCAAGAACGCCGACAAGACCATCTTGATCGAAGGCATTGCCACGACCGGCAAAACCAAAGAAGTTGCTAAGAAGTTGCAAGACCTTGGCTTGGCCAATAAAAACGTTTTAATGGTTGTCTCGGAAAAGGCTCCAGAAGTACTCCGTGCGACGGGCAACATCGCCAATCTCAAGCTAGTTCGCGCCACTTATCTCAATGTCTTCGACATTCTGAATGCTGACGCTATCGTCTTCAGCGAAACCGCTTTGAAAGACACCGAAAACTGGCTATTAGATAAGGAGGAAGCATAATGATTGTTCCACGCGCTACTGAGAAGGCTTACGTCGCTCAGACTCAGAACACCTACATTTTCTTCGTTCCTAAGGCCGCCAGCAAGCAAGCTATCGCCAAAGCCATCTCTGAGGCTTTCAAGGTGACCGTTATCGATGTTCGCACCGCTGTTCGCAAGGGCAAACCCACTCGGTTTAGCCGCGGCAAGCACGCTTACCCTGGTACCACTTTCCGCCAGGATCACAAAGTTGCTTACATTACCGTCAAAGAAGGTGACAAAATTCCAGTATTTGAAGAAACCAAAGCTGACGACAAAAAATCCGATGCTAAGGACACCAAGGAAGAAAAAGTAGAGAAGAAAGCTGCCAAGAAAGCCGAAAAGGCTGAGAAAAAGGTCGCAAAGGCAGAAACTAAGGCCAAGAAAGAGGAGAAATAATGAGTATTAAAGCTTATCGCCCAACTACTCCTGCTCAACGCCAAAAGACCACTCAGGATTTTGATCAAATCACGACCAAAAAACCAATGAAGTCTTTGCTTGCGAGCAAAAAACAAATGGCCGGCAAAAACAACCAAGGTCGCATCACTGTGCGCCATCGTGGTGGCGGCGTCAAACGCCATTATCGTATCGTTACTTATAGCCTCCCAGTAGACAGTCAGTTTACCGTGATGGAAATTGAGTACGATCCAAACCGCAGCGCTCGTATCGCCCGTGTCAAGGACCAAAACGATACATATTATTATGTCATTGCCGACAACAACATGAAAAAAGGTATGACCTTTGCTACTGGTAAGGATGCTCCGGTTGAGACATCCAACCGCATGCCACTTGAGAATATCCCAGTCGGTACTTTCGTTTACGCTATCGAACTTACCCCAGGTCGCGGCGCCCAAATTGCCCGCTCTGCTGGCACCAACGTCCAGCTCATGGCCAAAGAGAATGGCTACGCCACCCTCAAGATGCCATCTGGTGAAATGCGCAAAGTTCTCGTGAACTGTGAAGCTAGCATCGGTACAGTCGGCAACGAACAACACCAGAACATCAAAATCGGTGCCGCTGGTCGTCGTCGTCGCAAGGGCATTCGCCCAACCGTCCGCGGTGTCGTCATGAACGCTACTGACCACCCACACGGTGGTGGTGACGGTGGTCGCCACGGTACTGGTAAGGCTCCACGCACCCCATGGGGTCAGTTGACACTCGGTTATCGTACCCGTCATAATAAGAAAACTAATAAAATGATCGTGCGCAGTCGCCACGAAGGAAAGAGGAAATAATGTCTCGGAGTCTGAAGAAAGGTCCATTCGTGGACTACAAACTCGCGAAGAAAGTTGCTGCCCTCGGTTCCGAGGACCGCACCGTGATCAAGACTTGGGCACGCCAGTCTACTATCTCTCCAGATATGGTTGGCCGCACTATCGCCGTGCATAACGGCAAGGTGCACGTTCCGGTCTTTGTGAGCGAGAACATGGTCGGGCACAAACTCGGTGAGTTCGCCCCGACTCGCAAATTTAAGCGCCACGGCGGTAAAAAGGCTGCTGAAGCCGCAAAGGGAGGTAACTAATCATGGCTACTCACTTTGCACATGCCGTTATTAAAGGCGTTGACAGTCAACCACGCAAGACCAGCGTCGTCGCTAGCCTTGCTCGCGACCGCTATGTCGCTGACGCTGTCGTTATCCTAGAAAACACTCCACGCCGCGCTGCTCGCGCCGTACGTAAGGCGATTGAATCTGCCGCCGCCAACTTGCTCAACAACTCTGGCGTCAGCATTGATCCAAAGACCATTCGCATCGCTCGCATCAGCGTTACCGCTGGCACACGCATGCGTCGTTACGTTCCAGCTAGCCGTGGTCGCGCCTTGCCGTTTGAAAAGATCTCCAGTAACATCTTTGTCGAAGTCGCTGGCGAAGAAAAGGTCAAGAAAACCACAGCCAAGGCAGAAAAAGAAGATGGAAAGGAGAATAAGTAATGGGTCAGAAAGTTAACCCGGTCTCTTATCGCCTCCAGATCAGCAAGGATTGGTCTTCCAAGTGGTTTACCCGCAAGGCTGACTTCCGCCACTGGCTGGTAGAAGATGCGAAAATCCGCGACATCATTGAGCAGCGCTTTAGTAGCCGCCCAACTATCGCGCGCATCGACATTGAGCGCAGTGCCAATTTGACTACCATCACGATTCTCACCGCCAAAGCTGGTGCCGTCATCGGCAAGCAAGGTGCTGGAATCAACGAACTCAAGAAAGAACTTGAGAAAATCGTCAAAGGGCCAATTCGCATCAATGTTGAAGAAGTTAAGAAACCAGAATTATCTGCCAAATTGGTGGCCGAGAACATCGGTTTCCAACTTGGCAAACGTATGAACTTCCGCCGCGCCGTCAAAATGGCTTGCCAATCCACCATGAATGCTGGCGCCAAAGGTATCCGTGTCGAAGTCTCCGGACGTTTGAACGGTGCCGAAATGAGCCGCCGCGAAAAGTTCATCGAAGGTTCAGTGCCTCTGCATACTTTGCGTGCCGATGTAGATTTCTATGTCTGCCACGCTAAGACCGTCGCTGGCATTGTTGGTGTAAAAGTTTGGATCTATAAGGGGGAGAAATAAAATGGCAATCATGACACCGCGCCGTGAGGCGCACCGCAAAGTCCGCAAGGGCAAAAACGAGGGCACAGCTAGTCGTTGTAACTACGTCGCTTTCGGTGATTGGGGCTTGATGTCACTCGACAACGAGCGCGTCACTAGCCGCCAAATCGAGGCTGCTCGTCAAGCAATCACACGTTACGTCAAACGTGGTGGCAAAATCTGGATTCGGATTTTCCCGCACACACCTGTTACCAAGAAACCACTTGATGTCAAGATGGGTAGTGGTAAAGGTGAACCACAGTTCTACGTCGCCAAAGTCAAAGCTGGCACTGTGATGTTTGAAATCGCTGACGTCACTGAAGAACAGGCCAAAGAAGCCTTCCGCTTGGCTGGTCATAAATTACCAGTGCGTACTAAAATTATTAAGAAAGAGGAGTTTTAAGATGGCTGGAGAATTGCAAGGAATTGTGAGTTCTGCAAAGCGCGACAAGACCATTACCGTCTCAATCGCGAGCCGCGAAACTCATCCACTCTACCGCAAACAATACACCAAGACTCGCAAATACACTGCTCACGACGAGAACAACGAGGCCGGTGTTGGCGACAAGGTGCTCATTGAAGCCTGCCGCCCATTCTCAAAGACCAAGAGCTACAAACTCGTCAAAGTCCTCGAGAAGTCACATGGCACCGTCGAGTTGAAGGATGAAGTTTTGGGCCAGACCCCAGAAACCGAAGGGGAGGAGAAATAAATGATTCAACAGGAAACTAGATTAAAAGTCGCTGACAACAGTGGCGCCAAAGAACTTGGTGTAATCCGTGTCCTTGGTGGTACGCGCGCTCGCTATGCCCGCGTGGGTGACATTGTCACTTGTAGCGTCAAAGAAGCCAGCCCAACTAGCAACGTCAAGAAAAAAGCCGTCGTGCGCGCCGTAATTGTGCGTACTCGCCAGCAGATTCGTCGCCCAGATGGCAGCACTATTCGTTTCGACGATAACGCCGCTGTTTTGGTCAACGACGACAAAACTCCAAAGGGTACTCGCGTCTTCGGACCAGTCCCTCGCGAGTTGCGCGATCTTGGCTTCAACAAAATTATCAGCTTAGCACCGGAGGTACTCTAATATGGCCAAAAGTCTCAAAGTAGGCGACAAAGTCAAAGTCATCGCCGGTGATCTCAAAGGCAAAGTTGCCGAAATCGTCAAAGTCGACAAGCAAGCTGGCAAAGCTATGCTCAAAGACCTCGGCATCCGCACTCGCCACATGAAAGCGACTCAATTTAATCCTAAAGGTGGCAAAAAAGATATCCATGTTGGTGTCCACATGTCCAACCTCAAAAAGGAGGATAAGTAATGGCTGATGTAAAAGTTACTCCACGCCTCAAAGCGTTATACAACGAAAAAATCGCCAAACAGCTCAAAGATGAACTTGGTCTTGATAATATCAACCAAGTACCAAAACTAGAGAAAGTTGTCATTTCATCTGGCGTTGGCAAAAAGCGTGAAGATAAAAAATTCACCGAGACTGTCGAATTGACTCTGACCAAAATCACTGGTCAAGCCACTACCAGCCGTCTCGCCAAGAAATCCATTGCTACCTTCAAAATTCGTAAGGGCATGGGCGCACCAGTCGGCTACCTAACCACTTTGCGCAATGATAAAATGTATGAATTCGTTGATCGCCTTATCAACATTGCCTTGCCACACGTTCGCGACTTCCACGGCGTATCGCGCAAAGCCTTTGATAAACAAGGCAATTACAGCCTCGGCCTCAAAGAGCAAACTGTCTTCCCCGAAATCACTTTCGAAGATGCCGCAGTTTTGCATGGTCTCGAAATCACCTTTATCATCAAGAATGGATCTAAAGAAGGGAGCACCAAATTGTTAGAAGCATTTGGAATGCCGTTTGAAAAGGAGAACAAATAATGGCCAAGAAGTCTGCTGTCCTCCGCGATGAAAAGCGGCGCAAAATGTACGAAAAATATAAAGCCAAGCGCGCTGAGTTGAAGGCTGCTGGCGACCTCGAAGGTCTACAAAAGTTGCCTCGCAACGCTAGCCCAACCCGTTTGAAGAACCGCGACATGCTCGACGGCCGTCCACGTGGTTACATGCGCTACTTTGGCCTCAGCCGTATTAACTTCCGCGAAAAAGCCTCCAAGGGCGAAATCCCGGGCGTAACTAAGAGTAGCTGGTAAGGGAAAGGAGAGAAAATATGTCATTACAATCAACTGATCAAATCGCCGATCTCATCACCCGCATTCGCAACGCTATCATGGTTGGTAAGACCGAAATCCGCGTCCCTACCAGCAAATTGAAAGTTGCCGTTGCTGAAGGTCTCAAGCATGCTGGTTACATCGATAGCTACGAAGTCGAAGAGGCAAAACCTCGTGGTATCCTGCACGTCGTAATCTGCCCCGAAGGCGGCATCGCACGCATCAACGAAATCACCAAAGTTTCTAAACCTGGTCGTCGCGTTTACGTCGGCTCCGAAGAAATCCCAGTTGTCAAATCTGGCCGTGGCTGCGTCTTAATCTCCACTTCCAAGGGGATTATGACCGGCAGGGAAGCCAAGAAACAACATCTTGGTGGTGAAATCCTAGTAAAAGTTTACTAAAACTTATACTAGCCACAAAATATCCCCGATCTTGGGGATATTTTGATATTCACCCCTTGAAAATATTTACCAAACGTGATAAAATGACAGGGAATATTATCTAAAGAAAGGGAAATATGAGTCGTATCGGAAAACAACCCATCGATATTCCGGCGGGAGTGACAATCACGGTCGGCGACAAAGATATTGTTGTCGCAGGGCCTAAGGGTTCACTCACTGTTCCGCTTCAGGAAAGCGTCAAAGTCACTATCGAAGGCAATCAAGCCATCGTTACGCGCGACAATGACGAGCCAAAGTCTCGTGCCTGGCACGGTCTACAGCGCGCACTCTTGAACAATGCTGTTCAAGGCGTCACCAAAGGTTTCGAAAAGAAACTCGAAATCAACGGTGTCGGTTTCCGCCTATCTGGTGGTCCTAAAGAAATCGAGATGGCCCTTGGCTTTTCTCATCCAGTCAAGTATCAAGCCCCCGAAGGTGTTGAGCTCAAGACTGACAAAATGACAATCACCGTCAGCGGCATTGACAAACAACAAGTTGGCCAAGTTGCTGCCGAAATTCGCGCACTGAAGAAACCTGAGCCATACAAAGGCAAAGGCATTAAATATGTCGACGAAGTTATTATTCGTAAGGCAGGAAAGGCTGGTAAGAAATAATGAATAACGTATTTCGCGCAAAGCGCACCCGTGCAAAAATTCATGGTACCGCTGAACGTCCACGCCTAAGTGTACATATTAGCAACCAGCACATCACTGCACAAATCATCAATGATGACAAAAGCACCACTTTGGCTTACGCCACTACCGTTGGTAGCAAATTAGCTGGCACCAAGATCAAAAAGGCTGCCGCCATTGGCAAAGAAATCGCCGAAAAGGCCAAAAAAGCTAAGATTAAAACCGTCGTTTTCGACCGTGGAGCAAAATTATATGCTGGCCGCCTCTCTGCACTCGCAGACGCTGCCCGCAAGGAAGGATTGGAGTTCTAATATGGCTGATGCTGACAAGAACGCAAAAGTCGTCAACAAGTCTGGCACTCTCAAGATGACCGACGAGACGGCTGCTACCCGCGCTCGCAAAGACATCAACGGTAAGGCCATGCCTCGCCGTAACGGTCGCCGCGATCGCAACCGTAACATGGATACAACTCCAAAAGAGTTCGATACTGTTACTATTAACATTGATCGCGTGTCTCGTACCGTCAAAGGTGGCCGTCGCATGCGTTTCAAAGCCCTTGTCGCTATGGGCAACCACAAAAACAAGATTGGCATCGGTATTGCCAAGGGTGGCGATGTTACAAGCGCCGTCCAAAAAGCTACCACCAAGGCCAAGAAAAACATGATTGAGTTCAACATGGACGGCGAAACCATCTGCCACGAAGTTGAAACTCGCTCTACTGGCGCCGATATCCTCATGAAACCAGCTGCCCCTGGTACTGGTATTATCGCTGGCGGTGTTGTACGAAGCATCATTGGCCTCACTGGCATCAAGAATCTCATTTCCAAAAGTCTTGGTAGCACCAACAAGGTCAACATTGCCTACGCCGTCGTTGAAGGCCTGCGTCAGCAAGTTCCACGTAGCGAATGGGTTGGTAAAAAGGTTGAAGCCAAAAAATCCACCGCAAAGAAGGAGGATAAATAATGAAGTACAACGATTTACAAGTTAATCGCAATACTCGCCCGACTCGTGCTGGCCGTGGTATCTCCGCTGGTCGTGGTAAAACTGCTGGCCGTGGCACCAAGGGTCAAAAGGCTCGTACTGGCCACAGCAAGATGCCTGCTGGCTTCATGGGTGGTCAACGCGCAATTATGCAAGCTATTCCAAAGCTCAAAGGTTTCAAGAGCCTACATGACAAAGCCACTGTAGTTTATACTGATCGTCTCAACGGTCTCACTGGTAAGATTGACAACTTTGTCTTAGCCGACAAAGGCTTAATCGAGAATCCTTACGCCAAAGTCAAGGTTATTTCTCGCGGTGAACTGACTGCTAAGATTGATCTCGAAACTCAGTTCGCTAGCAAAACCGCAGTTGAAGCCATCAAAAAGGCTGGCGGCAACTTCAAGAAAGTCGCCGTACCACAGCGCATTGCTGAGAAAAAAGCAGAGTAATAAATTAACAAAAGATAAATAGCATTTTCGAAAGGATCCGGAGGCTCGGCCGAGGAAGAGCGGCGCGACCCCGTAACGACGGGCGTCACGAACGCGCCTTGAGAAAATTACTATTTATCTTTTTTGTTGACTTATAGTGTGCTATAATAGATACCATACGGAGTAATCAGGGAATCTCATGAATTTCAAAAATATTTTCAAGTCATTCAAAAACAAAGACATGCTCAAGCGCATTTTTATCGTGCTCGGTTTGCTCATCATGTATCGTTTTCTTGCGCACATTCCAGTGCCTTTTGGTGAGCCTAAAACTTTCCAAGATGCCGTTCAGGCCTTGATTTCTCAGTCTGACTTCGGTGGATTTCTCAACCTTATTTCTGGTGGCGGGCTTACTTCATTTTCCATTTTACTAGTTGGATTATCACCATATATTACAGCACAGATTGCTGTTCAGCTTGTTACCAAGGCTATTCCACGCCTTGAAGAACTGTCTCAAGACGGTGAGACTGGACGTCGCAAGATTAGCCAGTGGACGCGCATTATCACTGTTCCGCTAGCTATCTTCCAATCCATCATCTACATCTTCATCCTCTATCAGTCAGTTGCTGGTTCTGGCACCTTAGCGTATACTCCTACCGCCACCGATTGGATGCTTTCCGTCACTGCCATGGTAGCCGGCTCCATTATTTTAATGTGGTTTGGTGAGCTTATTACCGAACAGGGAATCGGCAACGGTATCTCTATCGTCATCTTTACTTCTATTATCTCTCAGTTGCCAACCACGCTTGCCACCCTCGGCACTGCTCTGTTTGATACGTCTGCCGGATCATTGTCACTCTTTGGCTGGCTCAACCTGCCTGTGAACCCAGTTATATTCTGGATTGTGGTTGGCTTCGCCGTCGCTATCGTCATTGTTATCTACTTCCTTGTTAAACTCAACGAAGCTCAACGTATCGTCACGATCAACTATGCCAAACGTGTCCACGGTAACAGCGCCTATGGTGGTATCAAATCTATTCTGCCACTCAAACTCATCGCTGCTGGCGTAGTCCCAGTTATCTTCGCGACAGCTTTCTTGTCGTTGCCAGCTCTGCTTGGCCAACTCCTACAAACCGCCGATCCAGGTAATAGTTTTGGTAGCACTCTCACCGCATTGTTTACTGCGCCTTCACAGCAAAACTTCACCAGCCTCTATCCCAACGGTATCACTGCTCAATGGTTCTTCTACCCTGCCGTTTACTTCATCCTCGTCGTTCTCTTTACCTACTTCTACACCAGCATCATCTTCAACACCAAAGAAATTGCCGACAATCTCCAAAAGCAAGGTGCTTTCATTGAAGGCGTTCGCCCAGGCTTACAGACTGCCGAATATCTCGGCAAAACTATCAACCGGCTCAATCTTTTCGGCGCGCTTGCACTTGGTTTCATCGCCATGTTACCATTCATCACCGACTACGTCTTTATTATTATCGCCGGATCACCGCTTGGGCTCTCGCTATCTGGTACTGGGTTACTCATTGTCGTCACTGTAGCACTAGAGAATATCCGCCAACTCAACTCCCGCGCTTTAATGGTAACTTACGACGAATATAAATAATTAACAAAGGCAACAAAAGTGGGCAAAGCAAAAGAACCAATCAAAGTAACAAATCAAAAGAAAACCGCAGCCAAGGATCCTTCCTTGCATCTACCCAAAGTTCGCCCTATTTATCTTCGACCAAGTTATATCATCCTGGGCGTCATTATTCTCATTTTAGCCATTTTCTTCGCACGTGTTGCCATCTGGGAGCACGGTTACATCCAGCGTATGGAAGGCAGCGAACGCCACACCACTAGCATCACGCCAGTTGGCGAAATCGACGAAGAAGTTGACGAAAGCGAACCTACCGAACAAGAAATCAACGAATATATTGTTGCCCCCGGCAAACCTCGTTACTTTTCTATTCCGAGTATTGGCATCCATAATGCCCGCATTGTAGAAATTGGCCTCAAAGCCACCGGCGAACTTTCTACACCATATAATATATATAACGTTGGTTGGTATAATAGTAGCGCCTTGCCTGGTAGCAACGGTGTGTCCGTCCTTGATGGCCATGGCGGTTTTACTAATATCGGTATCTTTGGTAACCTCCCACCACGCCCAGGATACAACCGCGGCATAGTAGTTGGCGACACAATTACTATTGAAATGGGCGCCGCCGAAGGCGCAGAACCAGCAATCTATACCTACCGCGTCGTTGATACCACCACCAAGAATCTCGGTGAAGACGCTAATAATTACATGACCACCGCTTTTGAATCTCCCGTCCGTGGCCAAGGCTCCATCACGATCATCACCTGTACTGGTGATTGGTGGGCCAAAAGCAAAACTTATTCCCAACGCTTCTTCGTTCGTGCCGTATTAGAAGAGCCAGAAGGTAGCGAAAATTAGCCAATTTCTAGGCTTTACATCCTTACAAATCCGTGCTACAATGGAAAAGTAATTTATGGCTAGTCAAAAACAAACTACCAAGGCTAAGGCTTCGAGCAGTAGCCAAAAGGAAGTTATCAAGCTCACAGGCAAGGTCGTTGAGTCGTTGCCTAACACCCAATTTCGGGTGGAGCTTGAGAACGGTCATAATATCATTGCACACATGAGCGGACGAATGCGCAAAAATTTTATCCGCTTAGTGCCGGGAGACCGGGTCGAAGTTGAGTTAACCCCTTACGATCTGTCAAAGGGTAGAATCAGCTTTCGCTTGCAGTAATAATATTAAGTGTTGTGATTTTTACAACATTTGTCGTGGAGGTGCGCAAGGCTACGGCAACTTGTTTTAAGGCTCGCAACAGGTAACGGAAAGGGTTTTGACACTGTGAAAGTACGTGCAAGTGTTAAAAAAATCTCCCCTGATGACATCATCGTGCGCCGCAAAGGTGTGCTTCGTGTCATCAACAAGAAAAAACCTAAGAATAAGCAAAGGCAGGGTTAAGCATGGCAAGAATTGCTAGCGTAACTATCCCTAACGAAAAGCAAGTTTGGATTGCTTTGACATACGTTTATGGGATTGGTTGCACAACGAGTAAAGCCATCCTTGCGGAGGCCAAGATTGAGCCTACCACTCGGGTGAAAGATCTCACCGAGGCTGAAGTTCAGAAAATCAACGACTTGATTAGTGCAAAATGCACTGTCGAAGGCGATCTGAAACGCCTCGTTACCAATAATATCAAACGTCTCAAAGACATTAACTCCTACAAAGGTGTCCGCCATAAGGCTGGCTTGCCAGTTAATGGTCAACGTACCCGCACGAATGCACGTACTCGCAAGGGTAAAGCGATTGCTGTAGGTGGTGCTCAGCCAAAGGCAGCAAGTAAGACTTAGGAAATAGGAGTATAAAAATGGCAGAAGAGATTGAAAAGAATCTAGATGCTCCTGTTGCCGAGGAGCAGGTCGCAAAGACCAAAGTTAAAGGCAAAAAAGGTAAGCGTGTTGTGACTTCTGGTCAAGTTCACATTCAGGCCACCTTCAACAACACTATCATCACCATTACCGACAAATCTGGTGGTGCACTCAGCGCAAGTTCCGCTGGCGCAAACGGCTTCCGTGGTAGCAAAAAGGGTACGGCTTATGCCGCTCAAATCGCTGCCGAGAAAGCCCTCGAAATCGCCAAGCGCGAACACGGTCTGAACAGTGTCGATGTCTACGTGAGTGGTATCGGCCTAGGTCGCGACAGCGCAATTCGCGCCGTATCATCTGTTGGTATCAAAATCGACAGTATTACTGATGTTACCCCAATCGCGCACGGTGGCGTGCGTCCTAAGGGAGAGAGGAAACCGTAATGGCACGAGATATTTCTCCAATTGTTAAACAAAGTCGTCGCGAAGGCTACGCTTTGGCGCCAAAAGCCCACAAGGTTATGGCCAAAAAGTCTGGCATTCCTGGCGAACACGCTGATATGCGCGTACGCGGTGGCAGTCTTTATCTGACTCAGCTCCGCGAAAAGCAAAAAGTCCGCCGTCTCTACGGTTTGCTCGAAAAGCAATTTACAAAACTCATGAAAGAAGCTGCCCGCGCCGATGGTCTTGCTGGTGAAAACCTTTTGCAATACCTTGAACGTCGTGCCGACAACGCAGTTTACCGCGCTGGCTTCGCCGGCACTCGCCGTCAAGCCCGCCAACTGGTCTCTCATGGTCACTTCTTGCTCAATGGACGCCGGATTGATATTCCATCCATCCGCCTCAAACCAGGTGATGTTTTGGAAGTTCGTCCAAAATCACAAAAATCTGAGTACTTCAAGAATCTCGAAAGCGTAGTCAGCGGTGCGGCAACGACTCCACTTAGTTGGCTCAAATCCGATCCGAAGAAAATGAAGATTGAAATTACTGGCTTGCCTAAGCGCGAAGAGGCAGAAGCTGGCATTAATGAACAACTAATCGTTGAGTACTACTCACGCTAAGGAGGAAAATGACTACAAAAGTTATCCACGAGGCCAATTTAGCCGAAGTCAACCAGTTGGGTGACAACAGCGCTGAATTCGTGATTCGCCCATTGTTCTACGGCTACGGCAATACTTTGGGCAACTCAATTCGCCGCGTTTTGCTCTCTAGCATCAAGGGTGCTGCTATCACTGCTTTCAGCATTGAAGGCACCAACCACGAATACGCTCCAGTAGCTGGCATTCGTGAAGACGTTGTAGACGTGATGCTCAACCTCAAGAACATCCGTCTCAAGTCACATTCCGACGAACCAGTCGAGGTTGCTTTTGAAATCAAAGGCAAGAACGCTGGCAAAGACGGCGCCGTGACTGCTGGCGATATCAAGTTGCCAGCTGGCGTAGAAGTTGGTAACCCCAACCAAATCATTTGCCATATTGACGACCCCGAGTTCACTCTCAAGATGAACTTCGTCATCGAAACTGGCCGCGGTTACCTCTCAATTGACAAATCTTCAAACGACCGCATTCACAGCGATATGATTGCACTTGATGCTGTCTTTAGCCCAGTCTTGCGTGTCCGTTTCAAGGTTGAGAATACCCGTGTTGGTCAAGACACCAACTTGCAACAGTTGACTATCACCGTTGACACCGACGGTACCATCACTCCACAAGAGGCCTTTGAGGAAGCCAATGCTATCTTGGTCAACCAATATACCGCTTTGGCTGGTGGCACCACCGTCGAGAGCGCACCTGCTCCAGGTGTTGAGTCCGAGACCGATGATTCTGGTTTGGCTCTACCAATCGAAGAACTCGGCTTGTCTGCTCGTACCGCTAACGCACTCGTCAACAATGATATCAAGACCGTCCGCGACCTCGTTGCCTTGTCCGAAGTTGATCTCAAAGATCTTAAAGGATTTGGCAGCAAAGCGTTGGACGAAGTTAAAGAGAAATTAACGGAGTTACTATAAAATGCATCGTCATGGATACAAAGGCCGCAAATTCGGCCGCGAAACCGACCAGCGACGAGCGCTCAAACGTGGGCTAATGAAAGCGCTAATCGAGCATCAATCGATTACGACCACTTTGGCCCGCGCCAAAGAAATCCGTCGCGACACCGAAAAACTAATCACCATCGCAAAGCGAGGCGGCTTGGCTAATCGCCGTTTGCTTATCTCTCGCCTTGATGACATCAAGTCTGCTGATTTGCTAATGGACGTCATCGCTCCACAAATCAAGCGTGATTCCGGCTACCTTCGCATTGAGCGGGCTGGTTTCCGCAAGGGCGACAACACCGAAATGGGCACGATTAGTTTTGTCGACAATATCGACCTAACCCCAAAGGCCAAAAAGGAGGGGAAATAAATGAAAACTTATAGTCAAAAAGGTTCAGAAATCAGCCGTGAATGGTATTTGATTGACGCCGGCAGAATGCCACTCGGCAAACTCGCCGTTGTGATTGCTGATAAGTTGATGGGCAAAAGTAAACCAACTTTTACCCCACACGTCGACAATGGCGATTACGTCGTAGTTATCAACGCCAAGAATATCCAAGTCACCGGCAACAAAATGGTCGATAAGAAGTATTATCGCCACAGCGGTTTCCCCGGCGGTCTCACCGAATTGAAACTTGAAGAAGTGATCGAAAAAGACCCCAAGGTTGTTATTGAGCACGCCGTCAAGGGAATGTTGCCCAAGAATAAATTGGCTGCCGATCGTCTGGCTCGCCTCCGCGTCTTTGACGGCGCCGAGCACGCCCACACGGCCCAAAATCCAAAGGAGATTAAGTAATGGCTACCAAAGATTCATACATTTACGGCCTTGGTCGCCGCAAAGCAGCCACTGCTCGCGTCCGTCTTTACAAAGGCAAAGGGAATATCACCATCAATGATAAGCCTGCATTAGAGTATCTTTCCAACAATAAGAGCATGTTGGCCGAAATCACCGACCCACTCGCTCTTGCCGAGAAGCAGAATGATTACGATGTGAGCATCCGCGTTGCTGGTGGCGGTCTGGCTGGTCAAGTTGATGCTATCAAATTGGCTTTGTCCAAAGCATTGACTACCGAAATGGCCGACTTGCGCCCAGTGCTCAAGAAAGCCGGCTTCCTCAAGCGTGATCCACGCGAAAAGGAACGCAAGAAATACGGTTTGCGCTCCGCTCGCAAGAAAGAGCAGTTCTCAAAGCGTTAATCTACGTATCAAGTTGGGGCTACAGTCTATCTGTCAGCCCCTTTTTGATGTATAATATATACTATGTTACCTCAGGCATTACAGGATACGATTGAATCACTCGGGCACTTACCCGGCGTGGGCGCCCGCACTGCGGAGCGTTATGCGTATTATTTGTTCAAAAGTAGCCCCCGCATCAGCACCGAAATCGCCGAGACTTTAGTCAACTTGCATAACGGCGTCAAATCGTGCCCGGTGACTTTTGCTTTGATTGACGCCGACGAAGAAGTTTCTGAACTATATAACGACCCTGCACGTGACAAGTCCACCATTCTCGTGGTAGAAGAGCCACTTGATATTTACGCCATGGAGCAAACCAAGCAGTTTAAGGGCACTTATCACGTGCTCGGCGGCGCGATTAGCCCCATTGACGGCATTACCGCCGACCAACTACATATCAAGGAATTATTAGCCCGAATTGAGCCCGACAATGTGCAAGAGATCATTATTGCTACCAACCCTAGCGTAGAAGGGGAGTCAACTGCATTATTGCTACAAAAAATGCTCCATGAGCAATATCCCGATGTCAAAGTCACCCGCCTTGCCCGCGGCCTACCGCTCGGAGTAGATCTTAGCTATGCCGATCAAATTACATTGTCAGCGGCGCTGGAGAATCGGACGAGGTTGTAAAAACTAGTGTCGAAATATTTTCCGCTTAACAACAGGGATAGCAATCACTACCAACAAAACAACTAAAATATAAGGCAACCAGCCAACGATAAATTCAATTATTCCAGAAACAATTATATTTACGAAATCCCACATATAACCTATTATACCATTTTCTATGCTATAATAAAACACAATATGAAGATAACTCGCAGTAAATTCATCCTACTTACCGTCATTGCCATCATCGCAATTGCCTGGTGCGCCACTATTTTCAAGTTTTCCGCCATGAACTCAGAAACTTCTAATGGCAAAAGTACTGGTATTGTGGAGCAGGTCATTGTTAAAGTTCTTGACGCCACCAACGAGGCTGGCATCACCGATTCGCACCCCGATGACGAAAAACTCGCCAAAGCCGCCAGTCTTATCAACGCACCACTACGCAAAGTTGCACACGCCACTGTGTATTTTGTGCTCGCAATGATTCTACTTGCCCTTGGGCGCGTCATTTTTGGCAGCAAAAAGTATCTCCTCACCTGCGCCGCCGCAGTTCTCCTGTGTTTCCTCTTTGCTATGACCGACGAATACCACCAAACCTTTGTTGATGGCCGCACCGGACAATTCATGGACGTTTTAATCGATACCGCTGGCGCATGCATAGGAACTTTGCTATTTTCAAGTTACTATTTAGCATGGTGGATTGGGCACAAATCTAAAAGCCTATCTCCGCGCGACCAGACAAGTGAAATTACAGAATAACATTTTTTGCTATATATCCTATACAAAAACAATAATTTATGTTACAATATAGGCATGAATAAGTTATCACAAACAATCATTGCTGGAGGAGGTATAGCGACCCTCATTCTAGGTGGTGGCATCGCGCTCATGAGTCAACCAGCCACAAAATCTTCGCAAGACACACAGCCCATCACGATCGAAACACAAAACACTGACCATATCGAAAATACCAGATCTCATTCCCAGCCCGTTGAAGAAAAACAGCCAGTCATCGAAACCAAAACTGAGACTACAACCAAAAGTCTCCCCTTTGAGACCAAATACGTAGACGATAATACCCTCGCCCAAGGCACCACCAAAACTACTCAAAATGGCGTCGAAGGAGTAGAAACCACCACCTACAGCATCACTTATACTGACGGCGTGGAAACTGCTCGTGAAGTAGAAAAAGTCGAGGTTACCAGACAACCAGTCAATAAAATTATTGCTCGCGGCACCTACGTGGCGCCAAAGCCAGCCACCACAACCACCACAACTTCCAAATCTGCCAGCCAAAACTGCGCCAATGGCACCTACGTCAACAGCGCTGGCAACACGGTCTGCCGGCCAACGCAATCTTCGTCACGCCCAGCTGGCGCAACTGCCCGCTGTAAAGACGGTTCTTATAGCTACAGCCAAAGCCGTCGCGGTACTTGCTCACGCCACGGCGGTGTGGCCCAATGGTACTAAAATATGCTAAAATAATATTATGTTATCCGAACTCGACCAAAAAAGCCTAGCCAATGCCAAGCAACTTCTTGGCAGCCCTGCCATTGAGGATATAGAAATCGGTACCACAGCCGGGTTGCAACAAATTCACTATGCGCTTTTTGATGGTCTTTACGATTTTGCCGGGCAAATCCGCCAACAAAACATCTCCAAAAGCAATTTCCGCTTTGCCAACACACTCTATCTTCCAGAAATTCTAGCCAAAATCGGTACTATGCCAATGTCAACTTTCGACGAAATTATCGCCAAATATGTAGAGATGAACATCGCCCACCCATTTTTGGAAGGGAATGGCCGCAGTACGCGCATCTGGCTTGACCTCATGTTGAAGCAAAATCTAGGCAAAATTGTCGACTGGGAGAAAATCGACAAAACACTGTATCTCCAGGCCATGGAACGCAGCCCAGTCAATAGCCTAGAACTCAAAACTCTAATTTCCGATAATCTCACCGACGACTTTTCCGACACCAAAATCCTCAAAGGGCTTGAGACGTCGTATTATTATGAAATGTAGCAGAATAAATAAACAAAGAAGAGTTAATTCAAATGATAGATTTACTATGTACAGCGTGGACCTCTCTCCGAAATATATTATTGGAGGAATGGTTCATACCCCTCACGATTGTAATCGGCGGATTATGGACAATCATCAACCTATTACTTGCTAAAAAAGATACACGAAAAAATAACGAGTTACTCAACCAGCCAAATTTTGTGCTCATAGAATCAATGGGGAAGCACCGAGAAATTCCTCGATCGTGTGATGCAGAAACAAATAGCGGCTATTGTACAATACCGAGCCGTTGCGGGAATTCGACATGTAAAAGGCTACATTGGTTCGACATCAAAAATATAGGCAACTTTCCGGCTGAACAAATAAGCATATCGTTATCGCTTCAGGGTGAACAAGCCCCATTAGAAGAACTAAGGTCCAGAATGGTTATGCATCGTCATCTACAGTCTGGCGAATCATTCCAGTATAGTACCAAGGACAACGATGCTCTATTTACACGCCTTAAAGGTATACCATTTGAGGCGCCCACTACACTATATGCTTTTCTACAATATAAGTCAGGATACTCCAATTACTGGTACAGACGCGTATATAAATTATATGTAACCAAGCAAAAGAACTCTTCACCAAAAACAACTGCCACCAATTGTGATACTTCACCTCTAGAACAAGAGTGCATTATATTATATAAAGTAGAAGAGCAAAATTGCAAATGCCAGAAGAATGTATGCATTCTTCAGAAAGTCCTTGCGTATGTTAAAAGAGGTCGATGTGTAGCACTAAGGGAATATGCGAATAATTGGGTTGTGGATTTTCTTGAGTTAAGCAAATTACATAAACTAATAGCTAAATTATATAAAATATTTGCAAAACCCTCCGAATGGGGTATATAAACCCATAGTCAACCATACAATAAAAAGAATCGTAGCGTCAGGCCTCTTCTCAGTTATGTTGCACTTGGAGGTAAAACTTAGGTTAGCCCTCTTCCCATTTCCCACAATCTATGATATAATCAAGTTAAATTAGCGCGCCAAGCCATGTCGCTCATGGCATTTTCGTGCTATAATTATATAAAGTAACCAAATAACAGGGGGGGGGGGTAAGGATTTTAGCGAGCACCATGATTTACGCATGCGTGAAGCGATTGAGCGATATCTTGATTGGCCTTGTGGGACTGATTGTTTTAATACCACTCACCGTGATTATCAAACTAGTTTACATCTGTACTGGTGATTTTCACCCCATTTTTTATACCCAGGAGCGCATCGGCAAAAATGGCAAAACTTTCAAAATTATCAAGTACCGCTCCATGGTACCAAATGCCGACAAAGTCCTGGAAAAACTCCTCAAGCAGAAAAAATATCGCAATCAGTGGGAAGAATTCCAAAAACTCGACAACGATCCTCGCATTACCAAAGTTGGCAAATTCATTCGTAAGGGCTCGATTGACGAATTTCCACAATTCGTCAATGTCCTGCTAGGACAGATGTCTATGGTGGGCCCACGTCCGCTCATCCCCGGAGAACTCAAAGAACACGGCGGTAAAACCAAAGACATCGAAAAGTACCAGTCCGTTAAACCCGGCGTGACTGGATATTGGGCCATGCGCATTCGCAGTGATAAAAACAGCGACTACGACGAACGCCTCAAACTTGAATATTTCTATATCGAGAATCGTGGAATCGTATTGGATGTCAAAATCCTGTTCCATACCGTTGGTACTGTTTTGCGTCAAGAAGGGGCTCAATAATGACAACTAAAGAATATCCTCCTTACAGCGTTCTGATGAGCGTCTATCATAAGGATAACCCGGAATGGCTCAAACAAAGTATCGAGAGTATACTCGCGCAAACCGTCCAACCAACAGAGTTCGTCATCATCAAAGATGGCCCAGTCACACCAGAAATTGGTAAGGTTCTTAATAGCTACAAGAAAAAGCAACCCAAACTCTTTAATGTCGTTCAACTAAAAGAAAATATCGGTTTGGGGTTAGCTCTTAAGGCGGGTATCGAGCATTGTCATAACGAGTATATTGCACGCATGGACGCTGATGATTACGCAGTGCCAAAACGCATTGAGAAACAACTAAATACTTTTGAGAAGTATCCCGAACTCGACCTAGTAGGCTCAAACGTAGAAGAATTTAACGGTACGATCGATAATGTCATCTCTCATGTTACATTGCCAGAAAAACAGCAGCAAATCTACTCCTTTGCAAAAAAACGTTGTCCATTTCGTCACCCCTCGCTATTGTATAAAAAAAGCGCCATCCTAAAAGCCGGAAATTACCGTTCATATCATCTTTGTGAAGATTACGATCTGTACACAAGGTTGCTCCAAACTAGCTGTAAATGTTATAACATTCAAGAGCCGCTTACATATATGCGTGTTGATAAAGATTTCTATAAGCGTCGCGGGGGAATCAAATATCTTAAGTCCATTCTAAAATTTAAAAAGGAACAAGTCGCAACAGGTTTCTTTTCGAAAAAAGATTATATAGTTAGCGCCATGCCGCACATCGTTACGTGCTTAATGCCTAATAGCTTGCGCGACTGGACTTACAGAAATCTATTGCGCAAACGGCCACACACGGTTAATTCTAATCGTGAAACAGAGATTAGAATCCTACACATAGTACCAAATATGCAAGCAGGAGGTCTCGAAAGTCTAATTATGAATTGGTATCGAGAAATGCATAAATATAACATACAATTTGACTTCCTCGTGCACTACCAAAAAGATTCTTTTTATGATAACGAAATTAGACAATTAGGTGGAAAGATTTATCGCTTTACACTACGAGATGATAATAATCTCGTAAAATATATACGTCTTTTGAACAAATTCTATAGAGAGCATCCAGAATACAAGGTGATCCACTGTCATATGAATAGTATCGGTTTCATTCATATGATGATAGCAAAAAAGAATGGCGTCAAGGTAAGAATTGCACATAGTCATAATTCCAAAACAGAGAATACGCTAAAAGGGACAATAAAAGCCATCTTGATGCGTCCGGTACGTTTCGTATCAACACACAATTTTGCCTGCTCAACTGAAGCTGGAAAATACCTTTTTAAAAATAAATCTTTTACAATTATACCCAATGCAGTCAATGTTAATAGATTTAAGTTTAGTCCAGACAAAAGGAAAGTCTACCGAAAAACCAACCATCTAGATCACAAAACTGTTATCGGCCACATAGGTCGTTTTGATGAACAAAAGAATCACAAATATCTCCTTGAAATCTTCAAAGAAGTTCAAGCAATCAACCCAAATTCAATCCTGCTCTTGGCCGGCACAGGAAAACTGTTGCCGGAAATCACGGAGTACGCCTCGAACCTTAATCTGACAAAATCAATACGTTTCTTGGGGACTATCAAAAATACTGACGAATTTTATCAGGGTATTGATGTTTTTGTTCTACCCTCTCTTTTTGAAGGTCTGCCAGTTACAGGAATCGAAGCACAAATTGCAGGATTACCATGTTTTTTCTCTAAAAGTATCACCAAAGAGGTAAAAATCAGCAACAAAGCGGTTTTTCTCCCAATTGACACCTCTCCTCGTGTTTGGAGCGAAGCTATCATTAAGAGCGTTGGTTCAAAACGCACATACTCAATTAGTCAAGCATATGATATTATAGAAGCAGCCGCCAATCTAGCAAATATCTATACACAGTTTTATAATCGGGCGGCGTTACAGAGGAAAATATGAATTCGGATATCATCAATACAATACTACTATACTCCGCAGCAGAGGCCATAGCCGTATATTTCATGTATGTCGCGAACAAAAAGCGTAATAATAACCGTACTCTCACTTTCCAGACAAAGAATATTTCCATTAAAGTCTCCTATACATTTCTATACCTCTTAATATCTTTTCTACCACTCTTTCTACTAATAGTTCTCAAAAATGACTCTGTCGGAGTTGACACGAAGTCGTATAAAGCAGCATACGAAGCAATAGCGCACAGAACGTTAAGCACCCAACAGAGCGCTTGGCTAGGCATTGGATTTAGGAGTATCGCTACCGTATTTGCCTTCTTACATATAGATTATCATATCTTCTTTGCGTGCTTAAGCCTTGTCACCATATTATTATTTTATCAAACAATCTGGAAACACAGCAAAAACCCAGCTTTAGGTATATTTATCTTTATAAGCACATGCCTTTTCTTTCAAACTTTTAATCAATATAGGCAAATGCTAGCAATCGCTTTAGTGTTCTTCTCATATAATTTCATCGTTCCAAAACGCAATTTGCCAAAATTCTTAATGACCATCATTATCGCAGCCAGCATTCATAATAGCGCATTAATTTTCTTGCCGATATATTTTATCTCGAAAATTAACATCACAAAACAGACACTAATCATCTATGCAGCTCTAACCGTATTAATACATATATTATACAGTCCATTATTAGCGCTTGTCTCCCAAACGCACTATGGTCAAATGTACTTTGGGTCATATCTGGATCTATCGTTTAAGCTTTCAACCATTCTAAACCTACTAATACGCCTAGTTCTGCTAGCGTTCTGTATAATACCATACAAAAAAATGCTTGAACTGGACAATAAAGCCAAGTGTTTATATCATACCATCATAATATGCACTATCATCCAAACTTTTGTTGTTCGGTCATATACTTTCGGACGATTAACCACATACTTCTTTGTGTTTTACCTCATCTTAATACCAAACATCCTATTTTATATTTACAAGAATAATATCAAGCTGCTTTATTGCGTAATAGCATTCTTTGTGTGTTACGAACTTACATACTACAGCTCATCTAGTGCCGTTGAGTCAGGATACCAAACATACAGATTCTATCTAGAAGCAGCAAGGCCTCAAGTCAAAAAACAATAAAAATACAATGCTAGGAGAAACAATGAACAAGAACATCATATTTAACACAGCATGCGGAAGCCAAAACGTTGGTGATTATATCATTTACGATTCAATCAAACGGGAGATAAAAGATATAATCACCAACGACTTCCTCGTAGAATACGCCACTCATACGCCAATATCGCACTGGTATCAAAATACAAACAAAAATCCTTTATATAGGTATTGCCAAGAAGCACAATATAAATTTATTGCTGGAACAAACATCCTGCAATACCACATGATGCGACCCTGGGCAAACTGGAATGTTAATATTTGTAATTGCGCACCATACAAGAATTCCATCCTCATTGGGGCCGGAATTAATCCTAATCGTCCGGCAATGGATACGTATACCAAACACCTATATAGAAAAATTCTTAGCAAAGAATATGTCCACTCTACTCGCGACGAAAAGACTAAGCAAGTTTTAGAATCTCTTGGGCTGCGCGCTATTAATACCGGATGCGCCACAACCTGGTGTCTGACCAAAGAACACTGCGCAAAAATACCAACAGTAAAGGCCAAGAACACAATATTTACGCTCACTGATTACAAAAAAGACCCCATCCAAGATCAGTTACTCATCAACATCTTATTAGAAAATTATGATAACGTAGCCTATTGGGTGCAAGGTGCAGAAGACTTTTCATATCTCAAAAGTCTAAAGAACACAGAACGAATCACAATCATTCCGCCACATCTTGCAGCATATCAACACGCACTGGCAGATGGTAATGTTGATTATGTCGGGACAAGACTCCATGCTGGGATTTTCGCCATGCAAAATCTCGTACGTAGTGTTATAATTAGTATAGATAATCGCACTCGCGATATGAAAAAAAGTTATAGTCTAAACACCATCGAGCGACGAGACATCCATAACTTAGATAAAATTCTGAAATCAAATATCGTAACCAATATCAACATAAACGAAAAGGGAATTAAAGCCTGGAAAGGACAATTCCAATAATATGAATACAATTACGCTCACTACAACAAAAGTCACCCAGCATTCCATTACCTATCACTACGCCGTCGATGGTAAATGGACGCGCTTTTTCACATCTAGAAGACAATATACTGTTACCTACGACCATGATATAACCAAAGTCCCGCTATCAATTTGTAATATCCACTTTGTGGCCAACATTATGCCACTTGTATGGCTCTGTAACGCCACAGTAAAAATTCAAGAATTAGACATCGCATTTGCACGAAGCATCTCCAATATCAAAAAAGGCTACGCAAAAATGTACCCACAAATCAATTTTGCCGGTAAGCTAATTATAAAAAACGAAATAGACAATACTCGCCCCACTACAAACAAGGTGGCAGCCTTCTTTAGTGGTGGGCTCGATGCTATGTCCACAGTAGCTTCCCATTTCAATGAACGTCCATTACTAATTAATATTCAGGGGTCTGATATAAACCTTCGCTATAATAAAATAGTAAATGCAGTTGAGGAACATTTATTAAATACCGCAAATACCCTAGGTTTGCAAATTACTTTCATCAATTCAGAGTTTAGAAAAGTAATAAACGAAAAACAGGCGACAAAATACATTAAACCCCTCTTGCACGACAACTATTGGCACGCTCTTCAACACGGTATAGCAATTATTTCACACGCAGCGCCAATCGCATACCTAAAAAACTTAAAAACAATATATATCGCGTCTTCATTTTCTAGGAGGAATCATGCTCCATGTGCCTCTGATCCAACCATAGACAATCAAGTCAAACTATGCAATACAAACGTCATTCATGACGGGTACGAAAACGATCGCACAGACAAAAGCCGTATCGTCGCCGACTTTATTAAGAAACACAACAAAAAACTGCATCTACGCGTATGTCTAGATGACTACAGGGTTGAAAATTGCCAACATTGCGAAAAATGCTATCGTACAATATTTAATTTTGCTGCTAACGGATGTGACCCACAACTAGTTGGCTTTAATCTCACAGAACACGACTATAGCAATGCCAAAAGAGCAATCCAAAATAAAATCTTTATTCAATACCCTTTACTATGGCAAGATATTCAAAAGGCATTCCAAGAACACCCTGAACTCAGGAAAGACATTCGCTATGCATGGATTTACGACTATGATTTCAACACAGTCAATCAGTATAAAGAAAAATACTTCTATAAAGTATGCTACGCCGTTAGAAAGAGGTTACGGAAATTACTACGATTAATTACACAGGGATAGCATGAACAATAAAATCAGTTTAATGTTTACAGGTGACATCATGTGTGACAACCATAATGTCATGTCCAAAAACAACTACTCCAATTTCATCGATAAGGGCATTACTAAACGTCTCATTGCAGCAGACTATACAGTTGGCAACTTAGAAGTCCCAATTGTACAAGAGA
Organism: uncultured Candidatus Saccharibacteria bacterium; assembly: GCA_947087275.1. Classification (GTDB taxonomy): domain Bacteria; phylum Patescibacteriota; class Saccharimonadia; order Saccharimonadales; family Saccharimonadaceae; genus Nanosyncoccus. Next base: position 11,172 of record CAMUBZ010000008.1, on the reverse strand, counting down.
TTCGCCACAATATGCCAAAATATGCTTTTTCCGCACCAATCAAATTTGCCCAATCCCTCAAAGATGCAGGTATCAATTTTGTATCAACTGCAAATAATCACTGTTTAGACTGCGGGATTAATGGTTTAGAAGAGAATATCGAGAATCTCGATGCCTTAAATATAGAGCATACAGGCACCTATAGAACTTTATCCGACAGCAATAAAGTCTTTATTAAAAATCTTAAAGGCACAAAAGTAGCATTTTTATCTTATACATATGGGACAAATGCTTTCATTAATCACAATTATCTAAAACAAGAAGATCTGTTTCGTGTAGATTTGCTCAAAAAACAAGAGCATAGTCACTCGCTCATTAGAAAACTTAAAAACAAGATATGCGAAAACGCGAGTTTCTTCTCGTACCGTCGTGACAAAGTTTATCTTCATAGACTCGAAAATAAAATCAAAACCGCTAAACGGAACGCCGACATAACAGTTGTATGCCTACATACCGGTGGGCAATACAATAAGCATATTGAACACTACACCAAAAAACTTTGTAAACATATTAGCCAGCTCGGCGTAGATTTAATCATAGCAAATCACCCCCATGTCGTGTTGAAAGCCAAAAAAATATGCAATACATTAGTTTTTTACTCCTTAGGCAACTTTTTTGCTACTCCGTATTCTAATCACAACCAAAAAGACGATTTCCCAGACACGTCTATCGCCGTCACTATTATCATAGACCAAGAAGCAAAACAAATTGTCGGCATAGAATATAGTATAGTTAAGACCACTATAGATAAAGCCCCAATTTGCCGCAATATCGCCGACATATACTATAGCTCATCAGAAAACGACAAAAAGCACTTACAGGAGATCATTCAGCGCGTCAACAGGATACTAGGTAATAAAGATGAAGCCGTTAAATATTCATATAAGTTAGAGGTCTCATAAATGTCAAAAAACCGCACACAGAATAGCGCTAAAAATGTTACATTTGGGTTCGCAACACAGATTATCGTATTACTAATCAACTTTATCACTAGAACAGTCTTCATCCATTATCTCGGCGCAGAAATGCTTGGTATTAGTGGTTTATATACAAACATCCTCTCCTTGTTGTCAATGGCAGAATTAGGTTTTGGGAACGCCATCATATATAGCATGTATAAACCTATTAAAAACAAGGACGAGAGACAAATTGCTGCCCTATTAAACTATTACAGGCGTATATATGTGGGAATTATCGGTGTTATCATCGTAGCAGGATGTATACTTATACCTTTTCTACCATATATCGTTCATTCTAGCCTAAGCAATCAAGATCTCATTGTATACTATTTATTGTTTTTGATTAATACAATCTGCTCATATACATTCGTATACAAAACATCTATTATCAACACCCAACAAAAGATGTACGTTACAAAAGTAATCAACACGTCAGTTCTAATAGTGCAACTGTTGATACAAACTATAACTCTTGCAATATCACAAAGTTACATCGCATTTCTTGTCGTGCAAATATTCTGTACACTGCTCAACAACATTTTATGCTCCATCGTAGCTGACAGGATGTATCCATATATCAAGCAACCAGCCGATTTGCATCCATCGCGCAAAAAAGAAATTCGAGAGAATGTTTCATCAATTTTCCTATACAAAGTCAGCGGCACAATTCTAAACAATACAGATAACATTTTTATATCAATGTTAGTCGATACTATCGCAGTCGGTTTTTATTCAAACTATTACATGGTAGTTTCAGCATTATCGAACATTATATTTATCTTCTTTAATGCAGTCACGGCAAGCGTTGGCAACTTGATGACAGAAAAAAACACCGCCAAACAAGAGTCGGTTTTTATGCAATTAAACTATATTTGTTTCCTAATTACTGGCTTTTGCGCTGTAGAGTTGATTGCAATATTTAGCAACTTTATAACAATTTGGGTCGGTAGCGACTATCTCATGGATAATAATATTATGATAATTGTTATTATTAACTTTTACATTTACACTATGCAAAATCCGGTTTGGACATTCCGTGATACATCCGGGTTATTCAAAGATGCCAAGAACGATACTATCTTACTTGCTGTGATCAATATCGTCTTATCCTTTATAATGGGCAGAGCGTTTGGAGTATTCGGTATATTATTAGCTACGGCAATATCTCGGCTACTTATTACTAGTTGGCATCAACCATATTTGCTTTATAAAAAAATCTTTAAACAAGGATACTCCAACTTTATACTGAAGCAAACTTTTTATATTGTTATTATACTAATAAGTTCTATACCAAGTATCCTAATTAGTCAACTAATTACTGAAACAACCCTACCCCATATCATCATAAAAGCAATCATAACGGCAATATGCACATTATTTATTTTTACCATTACAACATGTCATACCGAGGAATTCCAACGCTGCAAAGCCAGAATCAAACAACTAATGAAGAAAGGTGTCTAATCTCACGCATAGCATTGTCATAAACGAACCTAAGCGCTATAATAATATACAGATTTATCATTCATCTAACGGGGAATAGGGAATTACATGCCAGAAGCAAAATCAACCTCCAAAAAACCAGCCACCAAAAAGAGCTCTAACGTTAGCGCTAAGCCGAAGGATAAAACTACCAAAGTTACAGTCAAGACGGCAAGCGAATCTGCAAAATCTAAAACCACTTCTGGCAAAAATGCCTCAAAGTCCGCTTCAGCCAAGGCTACATCTAAGTCCGGTGCTAATTCCAAATCTTCCCCCAAATTAACCGACGTCAAACCTGCCAAAAAATCTACCAGTGCAAAATCTAGCAGCAAAACCAGCCAAAGCAAATCCACGTCTACGGCGGCTAAAAAACCAACCGCTCAAAAATCTACTGCCAAGAAGCCTACCACCAAAAAATCCGGCAAATCCATCGATTCGTTCACTATCCCCGCTGACCGCAGCAAGACCACGGCCGGCAACACCGAGATGGATTGGGGCGATCTGGAAAAGCGCGTCGAAGATTATGATGTTGATGAATTCGCTCTGGATAAGCCCAAAAAGTCCACCAAAAGTTCTAAAGCGGAGACTAAGAAGTCCAAAAATACTAAACTCGACTCCAAACCCCGCAAAGTCTTCCAAATTATCGGCGGCATTCTTTCTCTCATTTTGCTCGTCAGTAGCGCCATTCTCGGCGCCATGGTCGTCGGTATTAACCTTCTACCCAATACTTATCTCCTACCTGCACTCGCCATCCTAGGCGTCATTGCAATCGGATTTAGTGTTCTCATGATTCACCGCAGAGTCAAACCCGCCATCAAAATCCCATTCTTCTTACTTTCCATCATTTTTAGCGCGGTTTATATTTTTGGCATTAGCTATCTCGACAAAACCTTTGACTTCTTCGACAGTCTCAAAGGCCAAGATTATCTCACCGAAAGCTATTACGTAGTCGTCGAAAAAGATTCTGACTATCAAGAAATCCACGACCTCCGCGGCAAAACCATTGCTACTTATGACGAAAGTCAGGATATCTATCAAGAAGCTCTCAAAAAATTACAAGCCCTAATTAAAGTAGAGTTCAAAACCGTTGACTCAATCAGTGCGCTCGCCGCTAGCCTTAGCAACCACGAAGCCGACGCCGTTTTGATTAGTGCCGTCCACCAAGAAGTGCTCGACGATCTTACTGAAGAAAACGAAGACAGTTTCAGCAGCACTACACGCGTACTATATACTATTGAAGTTCGCGTTGACACCGCAGATTCCATAGGCGATATCAACGTTAATATATCCACCGAACCATTCACTGTTTTCATCAGCGGCATCGATGCCTATGGCGACATGTCCAACATGCAACGTGGCCGTAGCGATGTCAACATGCTCGCTACCGTCAACCCCACCACCCACGAAGTTTTGCTCACTTCTATCCCGCGCGATTATTATGTACAGCTCCATGGCACCACTGGCTACCGCGACAAACTCACCCACGCCGGCATCTATGGCGTCCAAATGTCCATGCAAACTCTAGAGGATCTGCTCGACATCGATATTGATTATTATCTCAAAGTCAATTTCTCCACTGTTGTTAGCCTGGTTGATACTATTGGCGGCATTGATGTTTATTCCGACCAACAATTCGTACCCTGGACTAATCGCAATATTACTATCCCCAAGGGTAACGTCCATATGGACGGCGCTATGGCCCTCGCTTTCGCGCGCGAACGCAAATCATACGCCACTGGCGACCGTCACCGCGTCCAAAACCAACAAGACGTGATTAGCGCCATCATCAAGAAAGTCAGTGGTTCCACCGTCATCCTTACCAAATACGCCGAAATCCTCGACAACCTTGCCAACTGCCTCACCACCAATATCGGCAAGAATGAGATCAGCAGCCTTGTCAAGATGCAACTCCAAAGTATGCCGTCCTGGCAAATCGGCCAGTATAGCCTTAATGGTAGCGATTCGCATAATTATACTTACTCCATGGGTCAACAATTGCTCTATGTCATGGAGCCCAACCAAGAAACCGTCAAAACCGCCCACGACAATATCATGGGTATCATCGAAGGCAAACCACTTTCCGAGCTCACTCTCACCGAGAAATAGTTCAGCACCATTTTTTCGAGGGTTTCCCGGTAATCGGGAAACCCTCTTGACTATCACGATGCGGTACGCTATAATGAAGATATAATTTTTCGAGGATTTCTCGCCCACCCTAGTTTAATCGACTAGGGGCATTTTATTCACCGCATCACCACAAAATAACCGATGAAAGCCCATTCTAATCCTGGCCAAATCACTCTCATCCGCCCTACCAATACGCCTATATAAACGCGTCGCGCTCATAATACGAGATTGCGGCAGCACCGCACATTCGCGTACATCCCTAAACCCAAAATCGACATACCAAGTACCAGTATGCTCCTAAGAAGTAAGAGGCACAGCCATAAAACTATGCCGATTTAATTTTCGCATGATTATCATCGGCCTAGCAAAAGTCCTTCCTTTACCGTTAATTTCTACACCCACATTCTTGCCAACCGCGCACCACCAAATTTCTCCCTCGCTAAAACTCCGTGCAATATTACGCCCATGTACATCTATCTTCACTTCTATCCAATCCCTAAATTCACGCTTATCCATCACTTCGCTCTCCCACCATGTGTTCCACGCAATTTCAGTGCCACGCACACATCATGCAACAACTTCTCTCTAAAGTCTAGTACTCGCACTCTGTAGCCAAAAATCTCCTCAAGTGCTAGTTTAATTTCCCAGAAGTGCGTATTGAGCAACAAAATTACATCCGGTTGCCAATTATTGCGCCGCTCCACTTCCGCATTCTGCTTTACCATTGCTTGTTCCGCCATTTGTTCTTCATTTGCTGCTATCTTTGCCGCTTGCGTAAACTTCGCAATTGCCGTGCGCAATGCCTGCTGCTTCTCCTCAAAAAGTTCCGGCCGACAACTCGCCGCTTGCACCACAATATCATCAAAGGTTGGTTCAACCGTCTTCACAATACACTTGCGTCGCCTTTTCACTGGCGCCAACGCAAAATCATAACCCAGATCCTGTCGCAAAATCTCTGGCGTCATCAGATTCTCATTAATCAAATCCTCCCAACCAGTGCAGTCAGGAATAATCAGCGTCGAATACGGCAAAGTCTGACGCAATTCTTGCCGTAACTCCGATTCACTTGTCAATTGATCCATCAAAAGCACCACTTGACCAGGGAATTTTCGCGAGCGAAGCACCATATCATAATTTATTCCCATACCCACAAACTTTTGCAATGGATATTTCTCACGCAAAAAGTCCAGCGCCAGCGACACTGCATAGCCACCCAGCACAATCAAATCTACTTCGCCGATATATCGCTGCAATGCTGCCTCCGCCAAGGCACAGATTTCTTCCACTGGCTTGCCGCAATACGGAGCATGCGCCCAATCTATCGCCCGCACCACCTCCACGGTCGTTAGTTCGCTCATCAAAAAATCCGCCACCAACTCACCACCCCAACCGCTATCAAAAACTACAACTTTTAGCATTTCTCCTACATCACTCTCTACCTCCGCCTTCCACTGTACTACAAAAGTCCACCCTGCTAAGCACCAAATCCTGAGTTATTGAACAATCTGTCCAATAACTCAGGAAAATCTTGCCCATCAAATTCACTTATGCTTTAATTATGCTATGGAATCAACCCACACCGAACCATACAAAATCCAAGGCACCGCCGTTACTTCACCTTATCCCGTCAAACTCACTCCCGCCGAAACTCGTCTCGTTTTTAGTTTGCAAAAACTTTTTGACCCCAAGCGTATTCTAGTAGATTGCTATTTTCCCAAGCCCGATTCCGAACCCAACGCCAGCCATATCAAAAATCACGTCGTTTCCGACGCCGAACTTCTACAAATTGACTGCCTCGCCATCGACGAACGGGGAATTTTCATCTTTGAATCCAAAGGTCACCTCGGCTGGATTTATGGTCATGGTGACCGCGTCCACTGGACCCAAGTTTCCGCTTATGGCAAAAACAAACATCAATTTTATAGCACTGTTCGTCAAAACGCTTCCCATGTCGCCGCTATTGCTAGTATCTTTGGTACCATCGTACCACTCTATTCTGTTATCGTTTTTGGTGGCGACGTCACCCTCAAAGTCATCGATAATCTCCCACCCGATTGCCACGTTTGCACCCAAGCCGAACTAAGTGCCACCCTAGACAATATTATCAGCCGACGTCCACCATTCTCGCCTCAACAAGTCGCCGACATTTGTGCTAAACTCAATGCTAGCCGTGTCAATCCTACCACCATCGTGCGCGATACGCATATCGCTGAAGTCGAAGATTACAAAGCCTAAAACCAAACCAGGCCCCACAGAATAAATTATTCCATAGAGCCTGGCTGGGGATGAGGGATTCGAACCCCCGAATGCTGGGACCAGAACCCAGTGCCTTACCACTTGGCGAATCCCCAGTGCAAAGCCATTATATCACACTTTTTCGGAAAAGTCTTCCAAATTTGCATTTTCCATGCTACAATACTATTGACAGTCTGGTAACAGACTTTTTTTATTAGGTAGCCAGCCACAAAAAGGCAACCCACCGTAAAAAGTCCGCCAGATCAGGGAAAGGAGCACTATGTCGAATAAGCCGCAAAAAGCCAAAACCAACATCACTAAAATCACCGCAAGTTCTACTCCAAAACCAGAAGTACAACCCATAACCAAACCAACAACCCCAGTTACACCCGCGCCAGCCAAACCCAAAACCGCAAAACCTGCAAAAACCACCAAAAATTCCACTGACGAAAAGCCGCTGAAGGAGGTCTTTATCCTCGCACGTCCATTTGTCGCCTTTGGGCGTTACCTACGCGATTCCTGGCGTGAGATCCGCCAAGTCCGCTGGCCGAACCGCAAAGCCACCTGGAAAATGACCCTCGCCGTCTTTATCTATTGCGCGATTTTCATGGTCTTTATCCTCGTGCTCGACGCTCTTTTCACCTTCATTTTCAATTTATTATTAGGTATTAACTAACCATAAGAGGAGAAATATATGGCAGTAAACCGTTATGACGACACCCGCGCCTGGTACACCATCAGTACCTACAGCGGTTACGAAGACAAAGTCGCCGAAAGCATCAACCAGCGTGTTGGCAGCCCTGAATTTGAGGGCAAGATTTTCGACGCTATCGTCCCCAAAGAAAAGCGTATCGAAATCAAAAACGGCAAACGCAAGGTCGTTGACCGCAAAATCTTCCAAGGTTACGTGCTTGTAGAAATGTCACTTTCTGACGAAACTTGGTATATTGTCCGCAACACTCCAGGCGTCACTGGCTTCGTTGGTAATGGCACTCAGCCTACCCCAGTCTCCGAAAAGGAAATCGCCAAAATCAAGAAGCGTATGGGTGTAGAAGACCCCAAGTACTCCGTCAATTACGAGATCAACGAAGTGGTTTCTATCATCGACGGCCCGTTCAAAGGCTTCGAAGGCACAATTTCCGAAATCGATTCACAAAAAGGCAAGCTCAAAGTTATGGTTTCGATGTTTGGTCGCGAAACACCTGTCGAACTTGACGCTTTGCAAGTCAAACAATTGCAATAAAGCCTAAAATTATAAAAAGACCGCAAACTACGCGGTCTTTTTAAATTACCAACCCATATGTAGAGCCTCCAGCATATCGGCACGCGTTGGGTTATAGCTTCTTTGTTCACGCCACCGTTTTTCGCGTAAGTTCTCCAATAACACCGAACGTTTTTGCTCTACATCCAACTGATATATTGGATGTTCTTGACAAGCATTACATTCCTCCTCAAACTTCGCAATTATACGCCGGTAGTACTGCGTTTTCTCGGTTTTCTCGAGATATTGCAAGAGTTCACCGTATACTTCTAAATGCTCCCGCATGTCCGCCAAATCTTGCCGTACTCGAAATGTCGAATCGGCCAAATTTCGCGCGACTTCTACTACGTTCTTCAGACAATCTTCTATCTTGAGCTCAATAGTCTCAAGTGCCTCATGATTATCTCTCTGAATCTCCGCGCGACTTCGCTCTAAGCCCTCCAATCTCTTACAAGCCTGAGCTGCCTTATCGCGATTTTGACGCATCTTATCCAGCTCGTCTTTTTCAGCCGCTCATACAGGCATTTTAGATGGGCAAAACACGGTTCTGTTACCTTGCGAAGATAATTTTGCGCTTCCTTATTCGTATAAGTCAACTGCGCCTCTTCTGATTCTAAGTTCTTAGAATCAGAGTCTACCAGCTGGCCATATATAGGAAGCATTAACTGCGCATGCATAATCTCACGTCGCTCACTTGAAAACATCATTTTATCACCTCCTAACGTACTTAGATTTATCTACCTCAAATATATTATACCAGATAGATCTACGAGACATGGACATCTCCCAGCTTTTGTGCTACAATGAAAACGTTACGCACGATTAAATAATCGTTTTCTGGATGCTTCTCCAGAAAGAAAAGGAAATAACAATTATGGCAGGAAAGCAAGTTATCGGCAACCTCAAGTTGCGCATCCCTGGCGGCAAGGCTACAGCCGGACCTCCAGTTGGTTCTACCCTCGGTCAGTGGGGCCTCAATATGATGGATTTCATCAACCCCTTCAACGAGGCTACCAAAGATTTCATGGGCAAGAACGTCATTGTGCACATCAAAGTTTATGATGATCGTACTTTTGACTGGGTTTGTCTTGGCCAACCGGTTGACGATTTGATTCGCGAAAAAATCAAAATCGAAAAGGGCAGCGGCAAGCCAAACTTAGAAAAAGTTGGCAAAATCTCCCGCGCCGACCTCGAAGACATCGCCAAAACCAAGATGAACCAGCTCAACGCTATCGATCTTGACGGCGCCGTCAAAGTCATCGCTGGCACCGCTCGCTCGATGGGCGTCGAAGTCGTAGACTAATTCTCGAAAAGGCAGAATAGCAACATTTTCTGCCTTTTTTGATGCTTGTGCTTGCTAATTTTTTCTTTTTTGTGCTAGGCTGGCAATATGCCTAAAAATACGACTGGAAAAATAATTAAACTATACGGAGCACAAATTAACCAACATGAGCTAGCAGCCGCTAAAACGCTCATATCTGCCACTGGCGAATCGATTACCTTTCTTCCACCTCGCTCAATCAAAACTCCAGATATCGTTTTTCTAAATAAAGAATGGGAAATCAAAACACCGTCAGGCAAAGGTAGTCGGACGATCGAGGACTGTCTACGCCGAGGGTCATCTCAGTCACCAAACCTCATCATAGACATTCGCTTCACTAAAATCTCTGAGGCGCAATGTTTACGATGTATTCAACGGCAAGTTAGTCAAGTTACAGCAATCAAAAATGTACTCGTAATAGCAAGGCCTAATAGAATTATTGACAAATTTTGTAACTTTGAGATAATAAAAGAGTAATAGACATTTTAGATTTATTATGCGACCCAGTATGGCACCTAAATTCTTCCAAAGATTAGCATAAGACCACAGCTTGGCACCGCGACGAGGTACAGCATCCTGGATAGGAAGCCTAGGCCTCGCTTTTTTGATGTTTAATCTTGCCAAATCGCCATATTTTTGCTATAATGTAACCAAATATTAACCATGATGGGAGAGTCATAAGATTTTTGGCTCGTCAAAACCACAGAAAGGAATTCTATGGCAGAAGATAAATCTGCAGAAATCACCGAAAAAATCGAAGAAATCAAGGCCGGCGCCGAGATTGAGGCCGCTGTTGAAGCCGAAGAGACTTATGCCAAATCCGGCAAAAAGTCCAAGAAACACATTGAAGAAGTCAAAGCTGAAGAAGAGCGCCAGGCTCGCAAAGCTGAGACCAAGGCCCTTGAGGAAGCCGGCGAGAAGCCTCGTGGCGCCACCCCTGTCACTCGCCCTCGCATCGAACGCCGTGGCAAAAAGTACCAAGCTGCCGCCAAGCAAGTTGAAGCTGGCAAACTTTACAGCCTCAAGGACGCTTTGGAGTTGGCCACCAAAATCAACCCAGCCAAATTTGACGCCACTGTCGAAGCGCACGTTCGCCTCGGTGTTGACCCACGTCAGGCCGATCAAAACATCCGTGCTACCGTAGTTTTGCCAAATGGTAATGGCAAAACTGTCCGCGTCGCTGTCTTTGCTCCGCTTGATGAAGCCAAAAAGGCTGCTGTCGCTGGTGCCGACATTGCCGAAGATGAAGAATTCTTGAAGCGTCTCGAAAAGGGAACGATTGACTTCGACGTTTTGATTTCTACTCCAGCTTACATGCCCAAACTCGGTAAATTTGCTCGTTTACTTGGTCCAAAAGGTTTGATGCCAAACCCCAAGGCTGGTACCGTGACCACTGACATCGAGAAAGCCGTCAAAGAAGCCAAGGCTGGTAAAGTTGAATATCGTGTTGATAAGCAGGCCATTATCCACATTGGCCTCGGCAAGACCAACTTCGATCAGGCTAAATTGCTCGAAAACGCTGAGACTTTCTTTGAATCTCTCAAGAGTCACCGCCCAGCGTCTATCAAAGGCAACTTCGTGAAGTCAATCTATATTACCACCACTATGGGTCCATCCATCGCGGTTGAGAATATTTATAACTAATATTAGTTGCGTACAAATGAGCCCGTCATAGGGCTCATTTGTGTTAACCGAGCCCCAAGGCTCCATTTTACTCACAGGCGGGCACTTGCTTTACCGTACAGTCA
>CAMUBZ010000007.1 GCA_947087275.1 uncultured Candidatus Saccharibacteria bacterium | reverse complement strand
CGGGGTAGTAGCTCATCTGGTAGAGCGCAGCATTCGCATTGCTGAGGTGGTCGGTTCGAGTCCGATCTACTCCACCATGATTTTGAAAGATTAAAAAAGACCCACGATAAAGCGTTGTGGATCTTTTTTGTTATTGTCTTGGCTAAGTAGTCAACAGAGCAGCCAGTAGGTTACCCATGATTCCATTCACAAGGAGCACGCCTGCCACCCAAAAGCGCACGTCTGTCCCCGAATGAGCCGTAATTACTTCAAACTGTCCCACCCATGCGGTGTATTGAACTGCCTCAATAGCAATCACGATTGCACCGATAAAAATCAGCCCTTCAAAAGCGAAACACATGCCCTTGAGCACGTGGGTTTGCACCGAACTAACTGACGGACTTTGCGCAACTTTGAACAGGGCAAAACCGGCACCGCAAATCATCAGTGCGGCTACGCCAAAAATCCAAAACTGTTGTGCTGTACGCTCGGTTGGCATCAAGCGCGGAATGACGCTATTCAGGGCCAAACACGATAAAAAGTATGCAAACGCAAAATACACCGTAATCAAAGCCGTGCCGATACAATTTTTTATTGAACTACTCAGAACTTCTTTTTCTGTCATTTCGGCCTCCTTACTTCTGTTCACAAACCCGACGATAAACTTCGCGATACGCGCCAGCTTCGTCGCCTAAATCCTGCCGGAAACGGTCTTTATCCAGTTTCTTGCGGGTTTCTGCGTCCCACAGCCGACAGGTGTCGGGAGAAATTTCGTCAATCACAACCAAGCAGCCCTGTGCCGTACGCCCGAACTCAATCTTGAAATCTACCAAAATAATGCCAATACTCTGGAAAAATTCTTTCAACACCGCGTTGATTTCACAAGCGGCGACGAAGATGTCCTCGTATTCATCAACGTTGTGCAGGACACCGAGTTCAATCGCTTCAACGTCGTTGACCAGCGGGTCGCCCCAAGCGTCATCCTTGTAGTAGATTTCAAAGACCGGGTTTTTAAACTCCTCTCCATCTGCAAACGGCAAACGTTTACAGATGCTACCGGTAGCAATGTTGCGTACCACGACCTCAAGTTTAATGGGTTCTACTTTCTGAATCAGCGTTTCGCGGTCGCTGATTTCCTGCACAAAGTGTGTTGCAACGTTAATGTCAGCATTATCCAGCATCTGGAACAGGCAGTTGGAGATTTTATTATTATAAAATCCTTTATCCTGAATCGTGCCATGTTTGGCACCGTTGCCGGCTGTGACATCATCTTTGCGCTCGATAATCAACAAATCCGGATGGTCTTTGACTTCATACAGGCGGTTAGCCTTGCCGTCATAAATGTGGGGTAAAACTTTCTCGTAAACTTCGCTCATAACTATTCCTCCTTCGGAATAAACAGGTCTTAGCCAAAAATTTAAGGTTCTTATACCTTTAACTTTTGGCTAATGGGGTTAAGTCTTAACCGTTAAAATATCTGGTCAAGACAACTACAGATTAGACCTCGTTAGAGGCTTATACTTACATTGTAGCACACTTTTACGGAAAAGTCAATACTTTTATTACCCTACCAATGTGATATAATATATGCATTGCCGTCTTAGCTCAGTGGTAGAGCACTTCCATGGTAAGGAAGGGGTCTCGGGTTCAAATCCCGAAGACGGCTCCAGGATAAGTTATTAGGTATCCACATGCTAAAATTAGTTTGTGGATATTTTTGTCCATGGAGCCCAAAGGAAGCCCGAGTTCACTCCTCCGCTCACCAGCGGTCTTCTACTCAAAGATCGTGAAGTTCCCCTTTTGATTGAGGTAAAAAAAGACAGAGGATAGATTGCTGCGGCCATGGCCCAAGGCAAAGTGAAGTGAACTTCCCTACCTAGCGCTGTACAAATTCGGTGTTGGTTAATGCTTTAATACAGTTGGCGTGCGCAGCGGTGATGTAGAATTGCATAACACTGCTGGTACTTTCCGGAACGCTGGCGCCTACGGCATTTACTGGTCGTCACGCTCAGCGCCGTCGGCTACGACTACGGCTTACTACCTCCAGGTGGAGCCAGCAGCGGTTAAACCATCCAACGGCCCGAACAATCGTTACAACGGTTTCTCCCTCCGCTGCCTTGATTGCGCCGCGGGGGTGCCGATCTTTTGAAAATAATTTGCCCTGATAGTCAAAAAGTAGTACAATATATTATATGAGTAAGTTAGAGGATATTGTAAGTTTATGTAAGCGCCGCGGTTTTATCTTTCCGGGGTCAGATGTGTATGGTGGAATGGCCGGAACGTGGGATTTTGGCCCGCTAGGTGTGATGCTGAGGCGCAATATCATGAATGCTTGGTGGCAGTTTTGGGTGGACAGTCGGGATGATATGTATGGGGTGGATGCCGCAATTATTATGAATCCCAAGACTTGGGAGGCTTCGGGCCACGTGGCCACGTTTGCCGATCCACTGGTGGAGTGTAAGGAATGCCATGGGCGCTTCCGTGCGGATAAATTGGTAGATGGTGCCACCGAAAGTATTACGGATGCAGAATTTCTAAAAGTTAATCCCAAGTGCCCCACTTGCGGCAAGCAGAACTGGAGCGAAATCCGCAAGTTTAATATGATGTTCCAAACCCATGTTGGCCCAGTGACGGACGATTCCTCGATTGCGTATTTGCGCCCAGAGACTGCACAAGGGATTTTTACCAATTACAAGAATGTCGTGGACACAATTTATCCCAATATTCCCTTTGGTTTGGCACAACAGGGCAAAGCGTTTCGCAATGAAATTTCACCGCGCGATTTTATCTTGCGTGACCGTGAATGCAGCCAGATGGAGATTGAATACTTTGTGCGGCCAGATGACTGGGAACCGCAGTTCGAGAAGATGCTCGAGGAGCAACATTACTTCTTAGAGCAAGTGATTGGCTTGCCAGCAGAGATGGTTCATGACCTAGAAGTGCCAGCCGAAGACCGCGCGCATTATTCCAAGCGTACGATTGATATGATGTTTGATTATCCGAACGGCGAAGAGGAGCTGATGGGCTTGGCCTATCGCACCGATTTTGACCTGACGAATATTCAGCATGCGTCTGGCAAGAGTATGGAATACCGCGACAAGGTGACGGGCGAAAGTTTTGTGCCACACGTGATTGAGCCGTCGATTGGGGTGGAGCGGCTATTCTTGGCGGTGTTGACCGCAGCCTACAAAGAGGAAGATGACCGCACGGTGCTGAAACTGCCAGAGAATCTGGCACCATATAAGTTCTGCGTGAGTCCTTTGCTCAAAAATAAGCCAGAGTTAGTAGCCAAGGCAAAAGAAGTTTATCAGATGCTGAAAGATAAATATACTTTTGTGACTTGGGATGATTCGGGCAACATTGGCAAACGCTACAAGAAACAGGATGAGATTGGTACACCCAAGTGCGTCGTGATCGACTTTGATAGTTTGGAAGACGATACCGTGACAGTACGCGACCGCGACACGACTGAGCAGGTGCGGATGAAGGTGGGGGAGTTGTAAAATCTTTTTAAGGATGCAGAAATCCCCGACTCGTTGAGTCGGGGATTTTGTGTTACACAACTACTTATCTTTTATCATCTGCAAAATTCAGATCAAGCGTGGCAGTACCTTTGCGGTCTGATACCGAATAGTATGCCGTAAAGTGCACTCTGTAATCAACCTTTTTGCTGCCATAATAATCAAGGTAGCCCTCAAGCAAGAATTTCTCACCACTGCCATCTTCATAAGAGATGCTGATAATCTTCGCCTTCAGTGGGGCGCCAGACTCGCCAGCAATTTTGCGCCACAGCTGCTCTTTCAGGTTCCCCTCTTCGTCTATCATATAGAACGTTACAGGGAAAACATGCTCCTTATTGAACGCATAAGCAAAAGCAGTGAGGAGGTCCATCTTTGAAGGACCATTGACGATAGTTGCATTAAATTTTTTCTTGTAAATCATACGATTTACCCCCTATTCATGTACTCTGCCATCCGGCAGGCTATATATCGCATACACGATATACTTTCATTGTATCACAGATTATCAAAATTGTCAATACTTTTATGCTTTTCTGGGAGACTTTGTCAATAAAAGTTTTCCACAGGTTTACCTCTGTAAAATACCCCCCCCCCAGCAAATTTAGGTGACAAAATGCTTGTCTTCCATAGATATGTAGTATATAATTGAACACATGGCAAAAGCAAAGAAGGAAGCAAAAATCAAAACCACCGGGCGTACCCTGCATTATTATTGGCAGGAAGTCAAGAAATATAAGTGGTATTCGCTGGGCATGGTGATTTCGACACCGATTGTGGTGTTTATCCGGGCGATTCTGGCACCGTTGATTTTTGCGGACTTGATTGAAAAGGCCACTCTGGGCTTGCCGGCCGCAGAGATGCTGCGCGTGGCGGCGATCGAAATTATTGGTTTCTTTGCTCTGTATGTGCTCAACAAGGTCGTGCTAGAAGAATTGCGGCTCTACTGGTGTTGGAAAATGGAAGTTTTGGCGATGTATGACTTAGCCGTGAATTGTTTTACCGTAGTGAACGACCAGTCGATGCAATTCCATAACGACCGTTTCTCTGGTTCTCTGGTGTCGCAGACGAACAAATTTGTCTGGGCGTTTGAACGCCTGGTGGATACGGTGATTTGGGATTTGTGGCCAACTTTGGCATATATTATTATGGTAATTGTTGTGTTGGCGCCGCAGGTGCCGTGGTTCGCTGCCGGGATTGTGGGATTTGCAGCGATTTATGCCTTGGTGTCAGGGATGTCATTCAAGAAAATCGCCCATTTGAGTGATAATGCTGCCGCAGCTGAAACCAAACAAACTGGACAGCTGGCAGACTCAATTTCCAACATTATTTCGGTCAAATCTTACGCTCACGAGGCACATGAGCGCCACCGCTATGCTAATTTCTCCCGGGCCACACTGGACGCAAATTATAAGCAAATGCACGCCACCATCAAGCGCGACATTGAGTTTAACGGCGTGCAAATCGGGATTACGGCGCTGATTTTGGTCTTCTTGGTGTTTGGGCGCGAGTGGCTGGGAATTTCGATCGCCACGTTGGTGTTGATTGTGAACTATGCTCAAACAATTCAGGGTGAACTTTGGAATATTAACTCGATTTTTAAGAATATCAACCGCGTGTTTGGCGATGCGCACGAGATGACGATTATCCTAGATATGGTGGACGACGTCGTAGATGCACCGAATGCAAGCGAACTTATCTTAGCGCAGGCGTCGGTAAACTTTGATAAGATTAGTTTTAAGCATAAAGATGCCAAGGAGCCGATTTTCCAAGACTTTACTTTGCAGGTGAAACCTGGCGAGCGGATTGGCTTGGTGGGTGTGTCTGGCTCTGGCAAGACCACACTGACAAAATTGTTATTGCGGTTTGCCGATGTGGATGCTGGGCAAATTACGATCTCGGATCAGAATATCAAAGAAGTGACCCAGCGTTCCCTGCGCGAGAATATTGCCTATGTGCCGCAGGAGACTTCGCTCTTCCATCGCTCGATTGCAGAAAATATTGCTTATGGCAAGCTGGATGCCACGCCAGAAGAAATTCAGCGTGCGGCTGAGCTTGCGAATGCGCATGAGTTTATCAAAGATTTGCCGGATGGTTATGACACACTGGTGGGCGAGCGCGGGATTAAGTTGTCTGGCGGTCAGCGGCAGCGGATCGCGATTGCCCGGGCAATATTGAAAGATGCACCAATTTTGGTGCTGGATGAGGCAACTTCGGCACTGGATTCGGAAAGCGAAGCCTTGATTCAAGATGCACTCAATACTTTGATGCAGGGCCGCACCAGCATCGTGATTGCGCACCGGCTCTCGACCGTGGCCAGCCTAGACCGAATTGTGGTGCTGGAAGACGGCAAAATTGTGGAACAAGGCACACATCATCAACTGTTAGGCAAGTCACACGGAGTGTACAATCACCTCTGGAGTCGCCAATCCGGCGCGTTTATGGAAGAAGATTAGAGTTCATAAACTTTTTATCATGCTGGTGCTTGCTTTTTGTGAGGGCTTTCTATAGTATGAGAAGTAGAGTGGCTAAGGCGCCAAGACATTAACTTTAACATAACTGTGGAAAGGAGTGGTATGGCTTTTGCGATGCACATCGGTCGACTATGTTTTGTAGTCGAAATTACCCTCGCTAAGAACTAGCAAGGGTAACAAAAGAATTATACTTCCATTCTACTACCGTGCAAAAAGCATGTCAAGTCTTGGCTACTCTAAAAATTCCCCTTCTAGGGGAATTTTTAGTATGCTTAGCGATGTGCCCTTATTGCTCGTTCCAGCGCTTGATGGCGTCAGCAATTACCTGCTTGGCTTCATCTACACCAAAGAAGCCTTTAACCACGGTAGAACCTGGTTTTTTGAGGTCTTTGTAGTGGCTGAAATGGAACTCAATTTGCTTGATAAGCTGCTTTGGCAAATCCTCCAAAGTTTGGATAGCGTCACCGTTGTTGCGGTCGTCAGCTGGGACGGCGATAATCTTATCGTCAACTTCGTCGTCATCAACGAACTTCATCACACCTAGAATACGGGCGGGGACATAAATGCCGGTAGTCAAAGGTTGGTCGGTAATCATCAAAACGTCCAATTCGTCACCATCTTCGTCGAGTGTCTGAGGAATAAAACCATAGTTACAAGGCTTAGCAAATGCCATTGGCTCGACACGGTCAAGCATAAAGCAAGCATTCTTGCGGTCCCATTCAATCTTATGATTAGAGCCGGTTGGGATTTCGATCACGACGTTGATTTCGCCATTCTCATAATCCCCCGGGGTCAAGACTTTATTAAAATCTGCCATAAAAACTCCTTGTTTACTTTTTCATTATAGCACACGACGCTGAATGCCAGACAAAAAAACAATCCCCCGCACAGGCGGGGTTTGTTTTATTGCATGCTTGCTAAATATTCGTCCACTACTTTTGCATCGGCCTTGTCTATGAGTCGAGGAAGCATAAGGCCAAAGAGTACAAACAGTACCAGATAGCCAATGAATAGTCGCACATTAAACGCGCCGTACTCAGCCACCACCTGAAGTGTCGCACTTGGACCATCGGAGTTGAATGCACTTAAAGTAGCATCGGGTTGATTACGCAACAACCACGCACTCAGGCTCAACTGATATGTGCCGAGGCTGTAGTATTGCACGTTATCATTGTAGGTATTCTCGAGATAGTCTGATTTGGAACCGTCCGGCAAGAGAACGTAGCCCCTTCTGAAATAATCCAACACCTTTAAACTTGATGCATGAGTGATGGATAAGCCATTGTGATAGACTGCTTCTCGCTCCACGTTCTCCGGATGAGCGGAGAACGCCTTAAGGCGTACTTCAATCTTCTGACCAAAGCTTACTGCAATCACGTCGTGATACCACATGTTCTCGCTGTCGTTGTCGTCGATGACGCGCGCCTCAAGCGTATAGATGGCTTCTTCTGATACAACAGAGATCTGTCCTGCCCGTTTCAAGTTGGCATTTTCGGCCAATGCGATACGGTCAGAAGAATGACTAATTCCGTCAACCAGTGTCACAAGCCCGCATATCACAAACACAACTCCAAGCACAAATGAAAACGCCATACATACTTTGAGCCCTTTGCGAATGATGAGCAATTTATTACCGTTCTTGTCTTTCATGTGATTACCCCTCCTTTTGTTTTTCTAAAAATGAAAGATAGAATTTGATACAGTTTTGGGCATGCCAAAGAGCTAGCGGCAAAATGCCCCTATCTCTTCCATTGTATCACAGATTTGCATTTTTGTCAATGTTGATATCAGTTATTTGGCATTATGGTCGTAATTGCTCGGCACGCCAAAGATTTTTTCGTGTTGGACTTCCTCTGGAAGATAACTTTTGTCGAGATGGAAACCGGCTTCCCACTTTTGCCCCTCACCAAAGCCGAGATCTTTCATCAACTTGGTGGGCGCATTGCGCAGCCAAGTTGGCACCGGGCAGCCCATGCTCTTGGCGGCTACCGCTTGCGCCCGTGCCCAGCCGTCATAAGTCTCGCGGTTCTTTTTGGCCTTAGCCAAAACCACAGCCACATGACTCAAGATAATCCCGCCCTCGGGCATGCCCACGCGCTCAATCGCCTGAAAACAACTCACGGCCAAATTGAGCGCGCCGTTCCCCGCTAGGCCAATGTCTTCGGACGCAAAAATCACCATGCGCCGAGCGATGAATTTGGGATCTTCCCCGCTCTGCACCATACGCGCCAGATAATAGAGGGTGGCGTCCACGTCGGAGCCACGCATCGACTTGATGAAAGCCGAAATATTGTCGTAATGATAATCGCCGGACTTGTCGTAAAGTGGCATCTTTTTGCCGACGGCGGTCTCGACCACTGTCTTGTCAACTTTTTTGGCTAAATTGAGTGAAAGTTCCAAATCACCTAGTGCCGAGCGGGCATCACCACCACTGAGATCAGCGATATATTCAAGGGCCTCATCGGTGACGCGTTTTTCGGCCTTTTCGGCTTTGAGCGCGCGGCGTAACACTTCGAGGATATCAGCCTTCTTCAATGCCGAAACCACCACTACCCGGGAGCGCGAAAGGAGCGGTGAAATCACCTCAAAACTTGGATTTTCGGTGGTGGCGCCGATGAGAATAATTAAGCCAGATTCGACATGAGGCAAGAAGGCATCCTGCTGCGCCTTGTTGAAACGGTGGATTTCATCCACAAAGAGCACCGTGCGAACTTTGAGATTCCAGTTGGTCTTGGCGCGCTCAACCACGGCTTCAATGTCTTTTTTGCCAGCGGTCACAGCTGACAGTTCCACAAAATCAGCCTCGTATTCGTGCGCCAAAATTCGCGCAAGAGTTGTCTTGCCGGTGCCAGGAGGGCCCCAAAAAATCAGGTTGACAGGCTCGGCTTTTTTGACGATTTCGGTGAGAATCTTGCCGTCACCAATAATTGCGTCTTGTCCAACCACCTCGTTTAGAGTTTGCGGGCGCATGCGCTCGGCTAGGGGTACACGATTCATATATTCTTATTATAACACACCCCAAGAGAGGGCTCATAGAGCCATTACTTTCATTGTAGCACAGCATAAGCATTTTGTCAAGACTTATCAAGGGCTTTGGCGATTTCGTGTACTGGTGGCAAGATGGCGGAGAGATTTTCAATTTTGGTAGCCCAAGCCAGCGGATTGCTAAGCAAAAAGCGTGCTAATTTGATTTCGTTAGCACCAATACGACCTTGCAAATCGGGGCATAAGGCTCCTTCAACTGGGTCCCAACGATAAGTAAGATTTGGATCTAGGTCAGCGCCAGACGTGTCGCATAGTAAGTTGGCTTCTTCCCCATTAGCACGTGCCAAGTTTAGCGTGAACCAAGTAGAAACAAGGTCGTTAGATAAGCCTTGGTCAAGCGCCGACAGAACTTGTTGCAAAATGGTAAAATGCTCGGGGCTCGAGACTTGCTCAGCAACGCGGTCGAGACGTTTCAGTAAACCACCAGCGAGTTCGAGACGTGAAACGTCGGTCAGAATGCCGCCATAGAACTTGAGCATTTTGGCACTAGTGAGTGTGCCAAGGCTGGAGCGCCCCTGGTGAATTACAACGTCGGCCATGGAGAAGAGTTCGATACCCCCGGCGAGACGCGATTTGGATTTGCGCACGCCACGCGCCAGCACGGCAATCTTCCCCTCTGGCGTAAGAAGATTAAGAATGCGGTCGGACTCACCGTAATTAGTACGGCGCAACACAATAGCATGGGTGCGGAGATCGTTAGGCATCTGGGTTTTGACTAGCTGAATCGGCAAGCCGTTGCTTAAAATCGTCCAAGTTGATAGGTGGATTGACAGGCTGAGTAGCAGGCATAGCCATTGGAGTATCTGATGGCTCGGACGCCGCTGGCTCAGGTAGAAGTGGAACGGTAGGGGTAAGCTCGGGATTGGAGGTAGCAATAGCAGTATCAATGATGGATTGCGAGGCGCCAGACAGCGCGGCTTGAATGGCGGCATAAATATCGTCTGGTGTCATTTTGGCTTTATCTAGGACTTGTGTCACGCCGTAATGCTCGAGGTTGCGCTTGGATAAATCCAGCGAAGAAATCAACACAACTGGAACCTTGGCAGTATCGGGGTAAGAAATCATTTCGTTGAGAAAAGTAAAACCGTTAGGACCAGTGAGCATAATATCGAGCAGAATCACGTCTGGCAAGCGTTCATTGACTGCTTCCATGGCGCTGACGGCATCATTGAAGACCGCAATATCGTTAGGCTCAGTGGCGACACCGGCGATGGCGGCGGCAATGCAATCGGCCATGATTGGTTCATCTTCGATGATATAAATTAAACTCATTTTCCTCCTTAAAATGGCAACGCGGCCTGTTTAGAAATTGGCAAATCAATGTAAAAACTGGTGCCGTCACGGTGGCGCACAGCGCCGAGGTGTGCATGCAAATGACGCGCAAATTGCGTAGAGATATATAAGCCCAGCCCGGAACTACCAGGACGCATGGCGATAGCCGTTGGCTGGATGAGCTGTCCAGTGCGTAAGTCTTGCCAAATTTTGGTAGGCAAGGCGGGGCCAAAATCGCGCACACTGACGCGGATACAACCATTATGGTCCGCAACCGAAAGTTGGCTCGAACTCTTGGCATCAGAGTAGCGTACAGCATTGACGCAGAAGTTATAAATAATACTATATAATAATTCGCGATTGGTGGCGGCAAGGCGAGTTTTGTTGGAATAAGTTGCCCGAAGACTGCGCCGTTCGAATTGGAAGAGCGGCAAGATTTCGTGCAAGACGGACTCGCAAACCCCGCGCACGCTGACAGGTTCGGTGGTGAAAAGGCCATCTTCGAGCCGCGCGATTTTGGCGAGGTCATTAACTTGGCGCAAAGCACGCTCCGAAACTTCTACCAGTTGATTTTGTAAACGTTGCTTGGCGGTGGCATCAGATGCGACGCTTAACGCCAACGTAAGTTGGCGAATGAGACAGAGGGGCGCTTTGAGTTCGTGCGCCGCCACCAAAATACCACTTACCTCCATAATACTACTATTGTAGCATTCTATTCAACAAAAGTCACGGTGTCGAGCAAGCGATAATATTCGTCTGAGAAAATTGCAGCGTCAGCCTGAATCATGACGGTTTTGTCGCGCAACTTGAAGATAGTGACCGTCCCACGGATGTTGTTTGGTAAATCGCCGGTATATACATTGGCAACGGTGCTGCCGACATTGCGTGTGACTACGGCAACCTTGCCTGTGCGTACGAGGCTATCATAAGTGCGAGTGACATTGTCGAAGGCTTGATCGCGAATAGTGACACGCAAGGCGTTGATAGTGGTGGCACTGACAGGCTGCACTTCTCCCGGATTCAGATAAGCCTCATAATCACCACCGTTTGATGCATCTCTGGCAACATAAATATTCCAAGTTTTGGGATATTCAAAACTCAGGCTACCGTAATCGGCCGGCCCCATAAAACTTTTATAAGGATATTTTTCACGTTCGGTAAACTCATTTTCGAGTTTGGTGGTGTTTTCTGAGACAGCCATCGCCACCGCGGCGTCGATTTGCCCATCAACGTCCGTTTTGACGGTGTCCCATTCAATGTATTTCCAAATGAACAAACCAATGAAGACCATCGCGACAATGCTCACAATAACGAGGATGATGGTTTCGATTAAGTTACGATTGGCTTTTTTGCGGGCTTGCACGACTGGCACCGGATCGGGAGTGGAAGTGACGGCAGCAGAGCCGAAATTAGGCACGGTGCCGGGAGCAGACGGCCCAAATGGCTGCGGAGCAACTGGCGCTACCACGCTACCGCTTGGCATGTCAAGCGGATCTGGCATAGCACCGCTAGCAACATCAAGAGGGTTGACTGTAGCACTAGCAGGAGCAACTGTTGGCTGAGCGACTGCGCTAGTGCCAGCAGGTGGCACAGGAGGATTAGCCCCATTTGCAGCAGGAGCGCCTGTGGGATTAGGGTTGCCAGTCATCGGTGGTTGATTTTGCATATGCTTTTATTATAGTTTATTTTGTAAAGTCTGCCAAGACTTCAACTTGGTTTTTGAGTTCCGAAAGATCGTGCTCGATTTCTCCCGCTAACTTGGTGGCGGACTGATATTTAGCAACGGCTTGATCTAAGTTGAACTTGTCGCCGTAAAACCACTCAACCGATTGATCGAGTTCGGCGATTTTGCTAGAAAGAGTTTTATTAGCGGTCTGTGACATTTTGTACCTCTGTGGTTATAATTTTATCAGATGTTGTAATTTTTACAACATTCCCGGGGGAAAGTTTTCCTGTAATAATCGCATATCCACGCTTTAAGATGTTTTCTGGGCTCAAAGAATCAAGAATTTTGGCGGTTTCTTGAATATGTTGAATATTGAGAGTAATGCGATGTAGAATTTCTTGGCCAAGTTGCTGAACCGTTGCGCGATTGGTGGAACGCGCAACCTCAATGCGGTCGATAATTTGTTGATGCACGCGCTCGAGCATAAGATTGACCTGATGTTGCATGGCGACGCGGTCTGGCACTAGGCGCTCGGCTGCATTGGAGGGTGTGGACGCTCGGACATCGGCAGCCAGATCGGCGAGGCTCTCGTCAATTTCGTGACCAATGCCGGTGATGATTGGAATCCGGCTCGCGGCAATCGCGCGTACAAGTTGCTCGTCGTTAAAGGCCGAGAGGTCGTCCGCACTACCGCCACCACGCAGAATTACAATGACATCGACTTGACCTTGTTGGTTAAAATATTCTAGCGCTCGCATAATTTGTGCTGGTGCATCCAGCCCTTGCACTTGAGTGTTGATTGTAAAAATCTTCACACCACCCCAACGATTATCAAGAATCTTCAAAAAATCGAGATACCCCGCAGCATTCGTCGAAGAGATAACACCGATTTTACTCAGATTAGTGGGCAAAGGGCGTTTCTTGGCGGGGTCAAAAATCCCTTCCAGAGTGAGCTTACGACGTAACGCATCAAAACTTTTCTTGATACTCCCCTCTCCTAGCGGCAAGATAGTGCGTACGGTGAGGGAGAATTTGCCCCAACGTGTGAGTTTGGGGGTAGCCTGTACACGCACACGCATGCCGTCACTGAGCGCCACACCAAGTTGATCCAAAGCAATAAAACAACCGACGCTAGTGTCACCTTCCTTGAGGTCAAAGAACACCCATTTGCCTTGATTAACCTTAAAACTAGCAACTTCTCCTTCTACAATGACGCCGCTAAAAGCATATTCTAAAGACTGGTTACAGACTTCGACAAATTGTGAAACCGTAAAAGTCGGGCTAAGCGTCATGATCAAGTTCGGCTTTTTCTTTGCGACCGATTTTTGAAATTGAATGTTGATAGAAGCCATAGCCACTGACAATGGTACTAGCCAAGACAATGACGCGCGTCATCAAAACCACCAAGGCGGCAAGGCCAGCGTCCACGCCAAGGCTAGCCATGATGCCCACCATACCTAGTTCGTATAGACCATAAGGGACAATCGCTCCCATCACTGAGCCAATAGCCTCACCAATCATGATTTGCGGTAGGATTTCTGGATGGCCAAGGCTGGCAGCGACAATCCAATAAGTGGCAATTTCGAGAAAACTATAAACGATACCCCACAAGATTGGGCGAATCAGCATTTGCTTGTGGCGCCGAGCCGTCATCAAATCTTCATGTGCATCGCCAAGATATTTATCAACCTTTTCGCGTTGCAAAATGTCAGTTTTGTGGCCGAAGGTGATAGTCTTCACCAGCCAGTTAATGAAATTGGTTCCAGTTTTAGCAAACCAATCGATACGCTTTTTGCTGCTTGCAATCGCCACAATAATCGCAATCACGGCAATGATGCCAACACTCAGGAGCGCCGTAAAACCAATTACCCAAGCACCAGCAGTGGGCACAGTGCCGAATAGCAACAAAGCGATGATGGCAACGATGGTCTGGAGCTGATTGGCACAGATTGTGATAATATAGCGCAAAATATACATAAAACTAGACTGTCCCGCAGTGGCACCAAAGGGCTTGAGACGCCAAGTAATATAGCCAAGACCGCCCAGACCGCCAGCTGGCACAGCGTGATTCACAAAGTTCAACTCGAGCGAAACGCGCATCAAAGTCCAAGGCGAAATCTTTCGCGCATCTTTCTTGGCGCGCATGTAAGAAAAGAACATTTGCCCACAACAAAAATACATAAAAAGTTGTTCGGGAATGAGCAATAGTAAAATCAAGATGTTGGTCTCACCAATGTGCGAAACTGCTTCACGAATATCGTTCCAGTTGGAATAAACTACGTAGATAATTAAAACTAAGGTTAATATACTTAGAATCGTCCGAAAAGAAATTTTAAATTTGGGTTTGTCTTTACTCATAATCGCATTATATCACATATATTATGATATAATAATGACAATATGAAATATCTTGCCGTGCTGGGGCGCCAGCCTAAAATTTCTCTGGCTGAGTTGGAATGTTTGTTTGATAATGTCCAACCTGTGGGAGCAGAATTAGCAGAGTTTGAGGCAAAAAGTGTTCTGGATATTCGGCGTTTGGGTGGCACGCAAAAATTAGCAGTACAGATCGAGGTGAATTTACAAGATTTTCTCAAAAGTTTACCGGATAAAGGTAAACTGACGATAGGTGTATCGGATTACTCACGGGGAGCAACTGCATTTAGGGCTCAAGGTGAGGCCTTAAAAATCAAACGAATTTTAACAAAGTTGGGCCATAGCGTACGCGTGGTACCTAATAAGTCCGCAACGCTTTCAAGCGCAACGAGTTTTCATAACCATTTGTTTGATGATAACAAAATTGAGTTAGTAAAATACGGCAAAAAATATTATCGCGTGATTGGCGTGCAGAATATCGATGCGTATGTAAAACGCGACCAAGCACGTCCAGCGCGTGACGCAAAAGTTGGTATGCTACCGCCCAAGTTGGCACAGATTTTAATTAACTTGTGCGGAGATTTGCCAGATCACAGCCGTTTGTTGGATCCATTCTGTGGAACCGGTGTAGTGCTGCAAGAGGCGGCGTTGATAGGATATGTGCCGTATGGGACAGATGTGAGCGAGCGGATGGTGGAATATAGCCGGAAAAACCTTGAGTGGTTGCAGACCGTAACGCCTGTAGCGCTTTGCCCGGGGTCGCGTCGCTCAGGCCCGTCTTCACGGGCTTCGCGCGTTGCATGCTCGGCAGCAGCCTCCGCACCCCCCCAGACAAAGGCTACAGACGCTACCTTCGCAGTCGCTCAAGGTGATGCGACGAATTTCCAGTGGACATCACCGATTGATGCGGTGGCATGCGAGGGATATTTGGGTCAGCCAATGTCACTACCACCAGCCGAGATTAAGTTAAAGCAAGAGAAGCAAGAGTGCGGAAGCATCGTACTCGGGTTTCTCAAAAATTTGTCTGGGCAAATTGAGTCTGATACACCTGTGGTGATAGCCGTACCAGCTTGGCTACGACCAAACGGCGAATATGAACGCTTAAATTTGCTTGACGAAATTAAAAATCTGGGCTATAATGTAAAGAGTTTTAGAAATCTGGGACAAAAAGATTTGCTGTATCATCGCGATCAGCAAGTTGTAGCCAGAGAAATAATAGTTTTAAGGAAGAAATAGTATGTCACATGTCAAAGCTGGCGGTACCGCCAAAAACATCCACAACAATGCTGGCCAACGCTTGGGCGTAAAGCGCTTCGGCGGCCAAAAAGTCCGTAACGGCGAAGTTTTGGTTCGCCAGACTGGCGCCACCAAGATTGCCGGCCCGGGTACTTATATGAGTCGCAATTTTACGATTCATGCTGCCAAAGATGGTGTCGTGACCTTTGTAAAGACTAAGAAATGCCACTTCTCTGGCAAAAGTGTACCTCGTGTACGCGTAGAAGTGCGCTAAGGCACTACGTTCAAAGACCTCCCAGGTTTGGGAGGTCTTTTGCTGCACAGCAAAATTCGATTTTCTCAAATTTCTGCACTGATGTCAAAAAGACGAATGTACTTACGGCGCAGCTTCATGACTGGCACCATTTCGGCTGCGGTTTCATTGCGAGGGCAAGTTTGAAAGACTATCGGCATCAAATCAAGAGCCAGCATAATATCTTGTTGTATTAGATCGTGTTTGTGAACTGTACAAACATCATACATGCCAACAAGATGCCGTGCTGGTTTTGGCCCATAAGCCAAATCGATATACTCCATCTTGCACTTACAGAATTTACGCCTCGCAATACGCAAAGTTTTGAGCGTCTCTTTGACAGCCTTGCTGGAGCTGTTCCTTGAACTAAGCTCTTGGTGTTGCTGGAACAACAAACGTTCGTAGAACATGGTTTCAAGAATGTCGGCAGCGAGACAAATATACGCTACTAAATCCTGAGTAATGAGTGGTTGAACTACCTCAAACGGTAATCCTTGCGGGCAATTACGATTAGCAAAACAGTGATGCTCAGCAGCAACTTTAAACAACGATTCTACCCACGCCCGGCTACGAAAACCATTCCGCCGCTGTAAAATTTCTTCACCAGAGCAACGAAACTGGGAAATTACTTCGTAGAGAGTACCAAAATACTCTAGAACACAGTTGTCTGTCAGGCCACGTTGAGCGATTATATTTGCGTCTAATCCCAACTTAGCACCTCTTTTCTAAATATATTCTGAGGTATATCCCTCCTCTTTCTATTTTATCACACATTGCTCAAAAAGTCAATACGCTAATGCTAAAAAGGTGTGTTATAATGTTAACATGAGCAAGATTTTGATTATTGGGAACGTGCTGAAGGACGTCTATATCAAACTAGACGAGCGCCAGAATGACTTTGAAACGGATGAACGCGGGATTAGTTGGTTGGAGTTGGGCTTTAATGGGGCGGCGCATAGTTTCTTTAAGCGTACCAGTGTGTTTGGTGGAGCGGCAGTTTCCCTAGCAACCTTGCATAACTTGGGGGTGGATGCAGCGATTTTGAATTCAAAGACAGAGATGAAGGCGGGCGACATCACTTGGTCGGACGATCCGGCGGATTATCGTTATATTTTCTCGCACAAAGGCGGAATTACTTATTTTGTGCCAAGTAGTCGCAAGGCGACGGATTGGGCCATGCCTAAAGGAACACCGGAATGGATTTTGATTGACCGTTCTACCAATGTTTCCGGGCGCTTGGTGGATGAACTAAAGAACTTTCTGAAATTTTCTGGTGGCACGAAATTAGCTGTACACGCCGCTAAGCACCAGACGCCAGTAGATCAGAGGCTGGCAGAGATGGCCGACATTCTCTTCGTCGAGGATGAACCGCCGGTTCATACCGAGGAAAAGATTGTTGACAAGATTGAACTCGACCAGCCGCATACGCAGCTAGTATGCCATATTAGCCCACGCAAGATTGTGCTGGGCGAGGCTGAGGAAAGTTGGAGTCTAGACCGTGCAGATATGATGACGCATTTGACGGTGTACTCCACGATTGTGGCAACGATTTTGGGCGTGGTGACGGCGGGCGGTAGCCCGGCGGATGCGTTGCTCTGGGCCAAGATTAATGCTGAGCAGGCCAGCCTTGAGGGTTCGCTTTCGGCTGAGAAATTGCAAGCGTTAGCCAAAGCCGAACTAGACAAGCGCGCCAACTTGCGCCTAATTACTCGTTCGCTGATGACTTCGGGTAAAGGTATCATGGCGCTGGACGAGTCAAGCAAGAGTCTGGCGAAACGGCTCGAGAAATTCCAAATTACCAACAATCTCCAGAATCGGCGCGAAGTTTATCGCATGATGATTACGGCGCCAGGGGTGCGGGACGCAATTAGCGGCGTTATTCTTTCCGACGAAAACCGTGAACAAAAATTGCCAGGTGGACGTTCATTGCTAGAATACGTTACAGATTTGGGTATTATCCCGGGGATTAAAGCAGACTTGGGATTAGCGCCATTGCAGGGTAGCACAGAGACCCATACTTTGGGTCAAGATGGTTTGGCTGAGCGTCTCCGCGACTATTATAATATGGGCTTCCGATTTGCAAAGTGGCGCGCGGCGTTCCGCGTAGCCAAGGATGAGCCAGGTTTTGTGGCAGTGCAAACCAATGCGGATGAGTTGGCGAGTTTTGCCAAAGAATGCCAGCTAGCCGGCCTGGTTCCGGTGGTAGAAACCGACGTCTTGCCAGAGG
Source organism: uncultured Candidatus Saccharibacteria bacterium (assembly GCA_947087275.1). Classification (GTDB taxonomy): domain Bacteria; phylum Patescibacteriota; class Saccharimonadia; order Saccharimonadales; family Saccharimonadaceae; genus Nanosyncoccus. The sequence continues at coordinate 28,109 of CAMUBZ010000007.1, read as the reverse complement.
GTGATTATAGTTTGGAGCAGGCGGCCGAGGTAACCGCTAAGGTCCTAGGTACAGTATTTGAGAAACTCGCCATGCGGCATATTGACCTAGCGGGATGTTTGCTAAAGTGCAATATGATTAGCAGCGGACGTGAGGCCGAGGTGAAGGCGGAGCCAAATGAAGTTGGCATGGCCACAGCGGCGATTCTACGCCACGTGGTGCCGAAATTCTTGGCAGGAGTGTTACTCTTGAGTGGCGGCACCGAGCCAAAAACCGCCACCAAAAATTTGACCGCGGTGATGCAAAATTCACCCTTTAGTTGGCCGGTGACGTATGCTTTCTCGCGAGCCCTCGAAGAACCAGTCCTGGCAACTTGGAAGGGCGATGCGGAGAATATCAAGGCTGCGCAGGCGGCTCTGGGTAGGCACTTGGCGGCCAATACTGATGCGCTCCATTACCTGAAGTTGGAGGCGCGCAGTAGTAGTGGTTTGCAGAATATTGATGTTTTGGAGTGGTCATAGAGTCTAAAGATTGAAAAAGCAGTCTCGGTTGAGGCTGCTTTTCGCTTGGTACAATTTGTTAGTTATTACTCATCCGATTCCACGGAAGTGCTATTGTGTAACTGCGCTATTATCTCTTCATATTCCGCAATCTCGCGCCGATGCTTGAACCACGTGACAACATTATATACAATAATACAAAACAACATGAGCATAAGACATACAAGTGCCCGGCCAAAATAATTCAAGCGTCGTTGCATTGCAAGGGTATCATCCAAGAGCATACTATAAGCCTCCCGCAGGTCGTCGTATGACACTACCGTCTGGTAGTCCTTATCGGTTAAACCATACGTCATAAAATGCGGGTAGGGCGATGTCGATGAAAGAACCTCTTTCAATGCCGCGGATTCGGGTTTGTAATAAAAAATGTCATTATTATAAAATTTGCTCACGTCATTAGCGGGGTCTCCTGAGTCCTCGATATCAGTTTGCAGCTCGGTGGCGCAAACTGATATTCCCGGGAATATCAGGGCAAAACAGGTTAACAGTGTCAAAAATAATCTTTTCAGCATATTGTATCCCTCCATACAAATATTTTTTGAGCAACTACTTTATGTCAACTAACAGATTGTACAGGTACTTCAGGAGCGGAATTAGAATTATCTCCTAGTTCCATTGTAGCACACAATTTCTAAAATGTCAATAGCAGTTATGTTTATATCCCTGTTTTGGCAAGAACTATACCGCTTTTTGGTGTAAAATGCTAATTGTATATTGACTTTTTTGATGATGTGTGCTATAATTAGGGATGAGGAAGTATTTTGGTACCTCACCAAAGGTATTTTTGACAAAGAAGAGACTTTTAGGAGGATGGAAAAATGGCTGAAACTGTAATATTCACAAAGGAAACAGTATTATTGAAAGAATTATTTGCGGAATTGGACCAAAAAGCATGGTTTCTGGACGGAGCGGTATACGTAGATGAGGATGAGAAAGTGGTCACCTTGCAGTATTTGCTGGACGAGGGTGAAATTGCGTCAAGAGCATTTAGTTTTAGTACCGGTGGCCATGCCGAAGTCGAAGCTGATTTGATGCTCACCGCCGCTAACTGGCGGGCAAGATGGGGTGACAGTTTTGAACTCTTGACCAAGGAGGCTGAAGTTCGCGGCTATGAGATGACACCGGAGACTTTTTGGGTGAAGTTGTCCAAAAACGACGAGGAGCACCTCTATCCGTATTCCAAACCCGGATTGGCACAATTCCGCCACACTTTGAGGATTTAGTCCCTCTCGATATTCCCTATTCGTTATAATCTCAATTAACTTTGTCTAGACAAAGGCCGTGTATTTTATACACGGCCTTCATTTCTTGCAAGCGCAGTCTACGATTTGAGACTAGGCTTATTCAGCTTTTTCAGCAGGAGCAGCTTCGGCAGCAGGAGCATCAGCACCCTCAGCAGGCTTCTGGTCTTCGGCGTCACGCGCAGCTGCTTCGGCTACTGGGTCATAAACGTTAGCAATCACAGTAGTGACTTCAAGTTCTTTATCAGCAAGTTCCACGCCCTTTGGCAAGACGAGGTCGGCAATGGTCAACTTGTCCTCGGTGGTAGCAAGTTTGGAACCGTCGATAGTCAACTCTTCGGGTAAATCGGATGGCTTGGCTTTGACGTCGATCTCTTCCAAAACCGGCATCAAGACAAAGTGCAACTTGGCAGCGTCGGAACCATCAAACCCGACCACGCGGATTGGGGTAGTAGCCTCGACAACTTCATCGGCAGAGATCGCTTGGAATTCGACATTCATAATCCGGCGGCTGACTGGATCAACAGCAACATTCTTGACGATGGCGAGTTGAGGCTTGCCTGCAATCAGCAGCTCAACTGGAGAGTGATAACCCGCTTCCAGCAAAACCTTCTCGGTGGCATTGTAAGCGGAAGCGCCCAACACTGGTTCGGCACCACCGTAAACGACGGACGGGATCTGGCCAGCAGCGCGCAACGCCTTGAGCTTCTTGCCCTGGGCCGTGCGACTTTCCAAAGTTAGTTGGTTAGACATAAAATTTAACTCCTTTTTCTATTCTCTATCTTTGCTATCTATCTTATCTGAAGTAAAACTTCAGATAAGATAGCGGCGGTTCGGAAAAGTTATGCAAGCATAACTTTTCTCTCACACTTCTCATCTTATCACAAATCTTCTAATCCGTCTACCCCTGGGAGGTCTTGGCCAGAGAGTAATTCTAGCGCGGCGCCCCCACCGGTGGAGATGAGTGAGTATTGCAAGGCTGGGTCCTCGGCACAAAGACTTTCGACAAAACCTGCCGTGTCGCCTCCGCAAATTACAGAAGTAATAGCGGGATTTTCGCCTAAAATCTTGGCCACAATAGTTGAGGAGGTGGCATAGGCAGCGTCTTCAACTTTGCCCAAAACGCCGTTCCAAAGGACGGTCTTGGCAGACTGTAGCAGCTCAACCAACTTGGCGGTGGATACAGGGCCGATGTCAAGTTTGGCGCCAGCGCTATCTTCATCAAAATCTGTTGCAACCAGAATCTTAGGGTCAGTCGGCTGATAGCCATCGGCAGCGATTTTACCGCCAACATAAATAGTGTCGGCTAACTTCAGAAATTTGTCGATCAGAGGCTGCTTGTCGGCGACTTTGGCGCCACCGATAATCACCACAAAAGGATGCTCTGGACTTGCGGTAATTTTGGTCAGCGTTTTGACTTCTTTTTCGAGCAGGAGGCCGGCTACGGCAGGGATAAGATGCGTGATAGCATCCGTGGAAGCATGAGCACGATGCACAACTGCAAAACCATCCTGAACAAAGAGTTCGGCATGCGTAGAATCCACGATTTCGCGAGCATATTCTTCGGAGTTGGCTTCTTCTTCGGGAGAAAAGCGCAGGTTCTCAAGGAGCAGGATGCCACCGTCGGGCAAATCCTCGACCGCCATTTCGACCTCTGGGCCCGAAACATCGTCCACAAAATTTACCACGACACCTGACAATAACTCGGCTAACTTTTCGGCAACGAGGCGTAGCGAAAGGGACTTGTCACGTTTGCCATCTGGTCGGCCAAGATGCGACATCAAGATAATTTTGGCTGCCTTATGCTCAAGTAGATATTTGATGGTGGGCAGGCTAGCCTGAATGCGTAAGTCGCTCGCAATTTGTAGATTTTGGTCGCTGGTGGGGTTGACCACGATTGGCTCATGCTCAAGTTCGCCAGCTTCAACTGGTACGAGTGGCACATTATAATCCGTGCGCACTAAAATAATTTTATCCTCGACATCAATGTCGCGAACTGTTTTCTTAGAAAACATTTACCTCCTTATAATATATGCTAGATCTCACGCAATTTGATGGTGTCGGTTCCGGCGACATCCCGGTCGCCGGACACCACGACCACGCGCAAGCGGTCGTGCCCTTCTGAAAGTTGCAGATAGCCCGATGCCTTGAGCTCGCGAGCAAGATCGATACCACAGTTGACAGAATAAGGGCGAACAAAGGCCGAGTTGGCATAAGCCAAGGCCAGCTGATTAGCAACGCGTTGATCGCCAGTGACGGTGATAATAGGCAAATTAGGCCGCTGTGAAGCCATGGCGCGTGCCGTGGCACCTGAGGCAGTTTGGCAAATAATTGCATCCGCCTCAAGGCGTTCAGCAAGATTTGCCGCCGCTTCCGAAAGAGCGTCATAGTTAGGGTTATCGCCCTGTGGGTCTTCTGGAATTGGCGCAACTACGGAATTGTTCTGGGTATAAAGGATGATTTTCTTGAGTTCTTTGACGGTCTCTAGTGGGTATTTGCCATTGGTGGTCTCGTCGGAAAGCATCACTACGTCGGCCCCTTGAATCACAGCGTTAGCAACGTCGCTGACCTCGGCGCGCGTTGGGATTGGGCTGTCGACCATCGAACCCATGGTTTGGGTAGCAACGATGCAGATTTTGGCATGTTTGCGGCAGAAATTCACCAATTTGCGCTGAACAATCGGGACAATTTCGGCGCCGGCTTCGTAAGCCATATCGCCACGAGCCACCATAATAGCATCACTGGCCTCGACAATCTTCTCGAGATGAGCGTCATCCTCGACGGCCTTTTTGGTCTCGATTTTGGCGATAATTTTGGCGCTGGAGCCCTTGGAGCGCAACAACTCACGCAACTGTTCAATATCTTCAGCGCATTGTACAAATGAAAGCGCAACATAATCGAAATCGCGGCTAATTCCCCACTCAATGTCTGCTAAGTCCTTGGGTGTCAAAATATCACCACCAAAGTCGGTGTCGGGCAGGTTGAGACCCTTGTTGCTCATGATAAAACCGGAATTTTCGGCAACCAATTTGATTGCGGTATCAGAAAGAATTTCTGTGACATGGGTGCGAATTTTGCCATCAAAAATGTAAATTGGTTCGCCAACTTTGACCTTTTCGGCCAAGTTGTACTGAATTGGGAAAGTCAGACTACCATCGTGTTCTTTGACAGCATAATCAAGAATGATCTCGTCGCCCTCGTTGATATCGTGGTGATTGTTCTGAATCTGACCAAGGCGAATCTTGGGCCCCTGCAAGTCCTGTAGAATCGTGATGGCGCGACCCTTTTTCTCGGCGGCCTGGCGAATCCAACCAATAAATTCGTCCATTTTTTCGTAAGTACCGTGCGAAAAGTTGAGGCGGCAACCGTTGACGCCAGCCATGATAATTTCTTCGATTTTTTCGGCGCTATCGACGGCCGGGCCAATCGTCGCCAAGATTTTTGTGCGTTTAAATAGTTTACTCATATGTGACTATTTTACCATAAATACAGAGAAGCGCCTAGCCGTCTTCCTTTTTTATAACGTTTATGGTAAAATTGGGCCATGGGCAAGAAATCAACCAAAAAAGTTGCAACAAAATCACAGCATAAATCAAAAGCGAAGCACGTTTTGGGCTGGCCAGAATGGACTTTGATTGGGATTGTGATTTGCTCAACTTTGTTGATTATTGCGGCGCTCTGCACGGGATTTTTCAAAACTCCACAAGAGAAGGCCGAAATAGAACTCGAAAAAATCGCCGACGCTTACTACACCGAGTACCTGTATCCGCGGTTATTAGGAAATTTGGACAATGATCCAAAAGCGGTTTTGCAAGTATATTATGAAGTAGGCGTTCCTACAACATATCTGCGACAGTTATTACACTATAATGATGACGAATTTGCAAAATCGGCCAAGTATTTTGATCGCTTGGAGTGCGACACGAATGCAACAGGTGTGAAGTTTTACCCAGTAGAACCGTATGGGCCGCGCGACTATACCGTTGACTACATTTGGCGATGCGAAGAGGGTGATTTTGCGCAAAAGTAATTAGTTGACTAAAATCAAGACTTTTGTTACAATAGAATTAAGGCCTCTTAGTATAACGGTTAGTACATCGGGTTTTCATCCCGGCAACGCGGGTTCGATTCCCGCAGAGGTCACCATATGGGAATCAGATGCGTCTTCGGACGCTTTTTTGGTGGTTATAACAGAGAAGAGAGGACTTAGGTCTTCCGTTCCACAGATTCTGGTCTTGATATTGATATGTAAACCGTTTGGAAACAGCATCTTCTGAAAGGCTTGTTTAGCCTCCAAATTAGAGTCACGCCATAGTTTTGCCGGCATAGTTATAAAGTTACATACGTAATCAATGGTTGCTTCATTAAGCTTCTGTATTTTGCTAAGGCGTTCTCTCTCTAGTTCAACTATGTTTTTGTCTTTATCAATACTATCACACACGGCGTCTTTCTCTTCTTGGCAAATTGCCCCGTCCAGAAAGGCATTAATTGCTTTAAGCCTCCTATCGCTTAGAGCATTCTTTTGATTTTCTAGTGTGGAGATTTCTTGGTTAATTTTACCAAGTTTCAGGGCAGCCGTCCTACGCACTATCTCCTTAAATAGTTTAATCGTGCTATCTTCTGGTGTAATTTGCTGTAGAAAGTTGTTAAAGACGTTATGCGCCTCCAGGATGTTAACTGAGCCATGTCTACTATCTCTACAATGATATCGTGGCGATGGTTTACCAGAGCCCCCTCTAGGAGCACTGGCCAATAAATCTTTCCCGCAGCAACCACATTTAAGCGTATGTAGTAGAGGGTAGAGAGCGTCTTCGTGTTGAGTGTATTCTTGCTTACTACCTTTTAGAATGCGCTGGTTCTTTTCGTAAATCTCAAGTGGTATCAGCCCGTCAAATAGTCTGATTTTGTTCATCTTGCCATTAAGTAGTTTCTCGGAGTCGTTATAACCGGCATAAACTGGTTTTTCAAGGAGCCTACCTATAGCTTTGACCTCCAGTTTCTTGCCGTTTTTGCTTTTAACGCCAAGTTTATCAGCTAGATTAACTAGGTCTGTCTGACTCATATCTCCCTCCGAGAAGCGCACGAGCAGTTGTTGAATCTTGCTTGCTAGGTCATCACTATCATCAGGAACTAGCGTATTGTGGTATCTTTGCTTACCGTTTTTATCGCGTTCACCAGTAAGGCATTTCTTAAGTTTAAGCCCGAGTGGCGCCTGCGTCATCCACCAGCCATCGTGTGCTAGGGCTGACATATTGTCTTTAACGGTTTGCCCCTTAACGTCATTATCAAATTGGTGGATAGCAAGAGCTATATTAAGCATTAGCTTGCCAGTAGGGGTTTCATCAATGTTCTCCATAGTGGAGCGTAAGACTATACCGTAAGCGGAAAGTTCTTTTCCGATATCGGACATATAGGATTTTACGTTGCGGGAGATTCGGCTGACATTATAGACAATGAGCTGGTCGATTTCTCCTCTATGTTCCTTAGCTGTTTTGATAAGCTTCTGAAGACCAGGACGATGGGCGGTTTTTGCTGATACGCCCAGATCTTCAAACCATCCGACAATCTCCACGTTATTCTTGTTGGCGTATGCTTGTATAGCGTCATGCTGTGTTTTTGGTGAAGCATTACCTGCTTGTTCTTCCGTCGAAACCCTAATGTAGCCGAATGCTTTCTTCGTTACCTCTTCCATACTATTATTATACCTCAACCATAACATTTTGTGGAACTGAATTATGCTCAAGTAGCGTTATAGTTAGGTGTGACATTAGGCTAACTACTTCCATAAGGCCAGCATCGCTTAACTGCTCTGACAGTTCTTTGCCTAGTAATTTTCTAGCCTCTTTGACGGAGATGACAGGCTTGTCTCCGAAAATGTTTGTATATGTTTCCTCCATTTGTATTGTAGGGCGTGCTAGGTGTTTCAAGAACAAAAAACACCAAACACCATAAACCCTCCTTTCAAAGGGTATTACAGTGTAGGTGTTCATATATACTTGCCCTCAGCCGCAATAACACGAATACATCGGCGTCAGTTACTTATCGTAGTGATATATGGAGTCGTTTACTTAGCCTGAGCAACTTTCTCCTTACAGGGCTTATTGGCTCAACTTAGGAATACAAGCGTGAAACATTTTTCTGCCTGTCGATTCACTCTCCCTAAGTGCCCCTGACCTCTTTCGAGCTACATTTCTATTTTTATAAAGTTCTTAACTCTATATTAGCACAAAAGCTTTATTATGACTAGTGTCTGCGACGCCACCGACACAAGGTCGGTGAAATTACTTGTTGTCTAAGCCAGCTAGCTCATGCTCTAATTCTGCCTTAAGGCGTTGCTTTGGCGTCATTGGTTGGATCGGCAGGGTATCGTTATTCTGGCTGTTATCGATAGACGGAAGCAATGTCTGAATGCCTTGGCGAGGTTGGCGATTATCTTTGATATTTAGAGCCTTAAGCTGGCGCATGATTTCACTCCTGAGCATTTTCTTGGCATCTGGCGATAGGTTCTTTATGCCTGTAGTACTTCGTATTGGGGTGCTTAAACTCTTGCTAGCTGGTTTAGGGGTGGTGGTATTCTTCCGGCTTCTTCTGGGTGATTTTATTGGATGCTTAGACGCAATGCCACGTTTCCGGGCAAGCTTTGCCCATTCTTCTACACTATCACTATCATTGAGCGACGGGTCCTCCATTAAGTCAAATAATGCGTTAAACTTTGGAGCGTTCGGCATATGCCGTGGTTTCCCGGAACGTTGATAAGTGTTGTTTTTTCTAGAGGTCTGGAGCTTACGCAATAAATACGTCCCGAGGTAAGCTATGACTTTAATGAGTTTTATAAGCAATAAACAACAAATTGGCGCACAAATTAGCACGCATAAGATAAGTTGCGCATTAATATCTAGGGCTTGCCAGTTTGAAATAGATTCATCATTAGTATTGTTCTGAATTGACCACATAAAGAATCCTAAGGCAACACCGACGCAGATAGAAAGAGGTAGTTGCCTAATAATTCTCAATCTCAACTTCTCGTCGTCTGTAGTTCTAAAAACCACTAGAACCCATAGACATATGCCGATTTCGCCAAGCATCCAGCCAGATAATGAAAGCCAGCCTATAAGTTCCACTTAGTCCTCTTCATCTAACGCTTTAAGCATTGCTAGTAATTCTTCTCGACGCCTAGCCTTATCACTTACTTCAACTCCGTCACGGAAGCCATCGTCTTTGTGTTTGTCCATAAAATTAGCGACTTCTTGCTTAACTATGATGTCATCACGGCTAATCGGATACGTCAAGTATAGCTCGTCCATTGAAACGCATCGAGACAGAGCCACATAGGCTTGACCCGCATCAAAAGCTCCACCCTCAAGATTAACTTCTACTGCCTGATAGGTTTGTCCTTGCGCTTTATGAATAGTTAAAGCCCACGCAAGCCGCACCGGGAACTGTGTAAAAGTAGCTACCGGGCGTGAGGTTAGTTTTTTCTTATCTGCGTCATATTCGTAAATACTCTTTTCCCATGTAGCACGGTCAATACTATGCTCTACCTTGTTAATCATTACTTTGATAAAGTTCTCCCCTAAATCGGAGATAACACCAAGAGTGCCATTTACCCAGCGTCTCCCTTGATTTTCGCCGTGCTGAGCGTCACCACTATCGTTCTTAAGCATCATTACTTGAGCGCCAACTTTAAGTCTTAACTCTGGCTCGGTAGGATAAGAACTGCGCTTGAAATCTCCAGTAATCTCCGCTTTATAAATGTATTCTGGTCCTCGTAGCTGGTCGAGTTTCTCTTGGTTAATGCGGGACACTGTTTCATTGCGTGGAGTTAGCACTATCGCGTGATTCCGTTGGTTCTTGGGGCTACTTCCAGAGCAACTATTAAGGACTTCTAGCTCATTGTCGGTCACTGTGCCAATTCTAATGTCGTTTAAGATGCCTACGAAGGCAGCGTCTTTTTGACGGAAGACCGTCTTGAGTTCATAGACCGTTAGCGCCGATCGTTCGAATACCGGAGCATTAAAGAAGAATACGTTGCCGTATTCAGCAGTAAAATACCTATCGACCTGTGGTTCTACAACAGGTGGTAGTTGATACAAATCGCCAAATAGGATTACTTGCTTACCCCCAAACGGCTCTCTGCTGTCATTAGCGCATTGAAGCTTAGCGTTAATAGCCTCCATAATGTCCACTCGCACCATAGAAGCTTCATCTATAATCAGAGTATCTATTTTACTTAGGATTTCCTTGAGCTTACCCCAAACCCCTTTCTTGCGAATTTCTGCAATATTCTGGACACCTATATCTAGCGCAAAGAATGAATGGATCGTTTGTCCACCAACATTAAGCGCAGCTACTCCAGTAGGAGCCACAACAGCTATGCTTTTATGAGTATTTTTAACGAAGAAGTCTAGCAGATATGACTTACCAGAACCAGCCCGACCCGTAATATACATACAATTATTGGTGTGTTCCATTTTATTATAGAGACGGACTTTTTCTTCATTAAGTGCGGAAGTATCTATGAGGCTATCGGACATACTACTTATCCTCAGTATCTAAAAGATTTGTTTGTCTCGGAACTATAGGTTGTGCTTTACCGTCAACGTGAGTAGGTTTCTTGCCTTTAGCTTTGGGCTTTTTCGCAGGTTTCTTTTGAATCTCATATTGAGACTGTGACTCTATTGAAACTGTTGGTGTGTAATTTTCATCAGCGTTCAACATTCCCGATACTTGACGCAGCGATTCCTTATAGGTTAACTTACTAAGCTCGGAGATTGTTTCTTTGGTTTTCTCTAGATCTACCAATAATTCCGACAGAGCACTATTCACGCTTTTTGCCACTTCCCTATAGGAAGCAACCCGCTCTTCAAGCTCTTGGAGTTTATCGCTTGTTTGTTCCCAGCGACTAGCATCATCACCACTCAATTCCATATGAAAACCTTTCTTGCGTTAGGAGTGGCAACCAACTAAAAAGGACGCCACAAGGCGTCTTACTTCCTGTATCATACCTAGACATAAAGCTGTCCTGGTATTTATGTGGCGTCCTCTTATCGGGCACCTTTATGTATTAGATATAATACAGTAAGTAAGACTGTTTATATTATACCATACCAGCCCAATTCATCAAGGAGAACAACCACCATAGGTGGTTCGCCGGCAAGCCTAAAGGCTGCCGTCAGAGTCGGTCGTCTAACTAGCATTAACACCAAGAATACTATCATCAAAAAATAAAATAAGTTCTACGGGCGGTGCTAGGATTTAATATAAAACACCAATACCTAAATAAGCCTACCTACCTGTCTTTTACAGGGGTATATACTTTATTATGTTTTCTTCTCTATATGACGTCATGTAGCACTAACCCAACCACTCTCATGTTTTTCCACCCCAAAAATTACACTCATAGGGCATCAAATAACGTCATTTTAGGCGTTATATAACGCCAGAATACCGTGTTCTACAGACCCCTAACATCAAAGACGATTGTTGTATCATCTCGACAATTAGGAGGTCTAAAACTCCATGAGCCTGGTGGTCTTAGAGCCTTAAAACGCGTTTCTTAAGCTATGTTTAACCACTACAAGATAGCAACCCAACTCCTTCCTAAAGATTCGCCCGCCTTCGCTTAGTGGGAGCTACGGCGGGGCGATATAAAGCCGGGCGGAAGAGGGATAGCAAAATCAATAGACAACAAAGAAATAACCAGTGAACAGATAATCATGCGACAGATACTACTCAAGCGCACTCTATTCCGTGGACTGTAAGCCACTCCATATACATCAAACTAGACGGACAAGGGGGCTCTACGGGTGTATCTGAACACTCTAGCAACCCACTTTCCTATTTTTCACCCCCAATTGACCACGCGCCCTTCGGGCGTTGTGTAGCACCTCCGTAGGGGATATGAGATAATAAACAGCCTATGGCTGTTGTAAAACAACAAGGGCGAGGGTTCTCATACCTCGTCCTTTCTCCTTTGGATAATAAAAGACTTCACAAATAACTGTTCACGTGGTATACTATGAACATGACCCAGATGTGGCAGAGGCTACAGGCTGATGTTCGTATAGAATCTTAGTAGGAGTGAGTAGTAGTTCTACACCCGGAGGGAATAGAGCTTACCCCATACAAAATAGACATTATACCTTTTATACGGTAAAAGTCAGATATGAGGTCGTTCCACTTCGATTCAATAAGGGTCACCATTGACAAGAACTCAAAATTATGTTAAAGTATACCATCCGCAAGGGTGGTATACTTTTTGCAGTTTTAAAGGCCACCGAATACACGGCAGCCTTTGGGGTAATGCTGGCGTTTGGTGAGATTAGCAAAAGTTCGTCATATTCAGATTGAGTTGACCAACCGACTTCGGCAAAGTCTGCGGTATGCTTTCCATCTGCCAAACTTCACTATCGGCAGTGTACCATTCCATCATATGCAATGGTATCTCCATGGTGTAAACCGCGTCCTTGTCAAGCAATGTGACGCTCTGTGTTGTCAATACCTCATCCAGACATTGCTGACGTGAGGCCGTAAAGTCCGAGTGAGCAAAAAGCTCAGTACCAACAGCCGACGTACAAACACTGTAGATAACTTGACCAACGTTCTGCCATTCCGGACCGTCGCTAACACTCGCTACAACATGCTGATTATCATCAATCGATATGACGAAGTGATAACCACACAAGGTGCCGTGGACGGTTGTGTGTCCGCCGTGTAAATAATCGGACACAAACGAATACAACAAGGGTGACAGGGTATTCTGGTCGTGAGAATTGTTCACCATCATCCGATTACATTCCTCAGCATACGCCTTTAAGTCTTTACTAATCTGTCTTGCTATACTTTTATACATTTTATCCACCTCCTATGATTTATTGAGTATAAAAGTCGTGTTTCTACCACAACCACTCACTATCCGAGTGAACAGTTGCGGTAGAAACAATACCAGCGTTAATTTGTAAACTGCTTAGCAAACGATGGGGATTTTTGATATACCAATCAAAAATCCCGCATGCGGGCCTTCTAGCACCATGCTATACTATCTATTATAGCACAGATGACGAAAATTGTCAATAGTAAACTGGCGTTTTGGGCAATTTTGTGCTAAAATTAGGCCACGGCCTCATCGTTCAACGGATAGGACATAGACCCTCTAAGTCTACAATGCTGGTTCGATTCCAGCTGAGGTCGCCAGAGGTTAAGAATTAGAATGGCCTCGGCCTTCATACAATTGTCGTATGGATGGTCGAGGTCTTTTTGTTGATGACAAAAATGAGATTCAAAGATTGTCAGATAGATTCGCCCGCCCCGTATGTTTCCTGAATAATTGCGATAACTTCTTTAATAATCTCATCTTTACGAGAAAGATGACTATCCGCAATTGTAATGCTTAATTCATAACCGTAAGCGTAAATGTTATCTGTAATTCCGGGAACTTCGCTGCGGATTCGCTCGGTAAGAGCCAATGCCTCGTCGACGCCAATCCCCAATGGATCCCGCGCGGGGTTATTCTGAAATATGTCATAGTTACCACCGATGTCTCCATAACCAACAAAAAAGTCAGGAGCAATTGGTTCAGGTAAGACAAAATCGACTCTGGCCGGGTTCGGGTAGTCAGCTTTAATGACGAGGTGTGCGCCATTATCTGCCGTCAATAGCTGTGTGTCGATTTCATTTTCTTGATTCTGAACGACCTGAAGCGCAGTTGCGGGTTTTATAACGGGACGCAGAGCGAAGCCTAAAACAAATGCGACCGCACACGCTAAGACATAACTTATAACCTTTTTAACTTTCATGGTATTTCCCTCCTGTTTAAAGTCCTATAGACTGTGAAGTGTGGGGAAAACCAGTGTTTTCGCCCTAGATACCCACCAAGCCGATGGGCGTTTAGGGCGAAAACATTCTTCTTGTCATCGTAATGGGCATAGTTATAAAATTATTACTATAACTATGCCCTCATTGTATCATACTATTTGTAAATTGTCAATATCTTTTTGAGGATGAGTTACGTGAAGCGGTAGACGTGGGAGAGCTTATTGTGAAGTTAAAAACATATATAGAATAAGCACTTAGCCGCCCATGATAGGCGGCTTTTGTGTGATTTTGAGCGAATATTGCTAGCGAATCTACTCCGAGGACTGAGCAACCGCGGCCGACAGGACGGCCAAAAAGTTATCGTCGTAGCCGATCGTCTGGCGGTCGACTTCGCACCAGATTTGCGACCACGATAGTCCTTTCCGATATAATTCCTGAATCAGCGCGTTTTGCATAATTGGGTTATCTTCCTGTTGAGACAAGTCAACACAACCTTCGCGGTCGTAGAGACAACATTGTAAATCGGCCTCCAATTTATCGCACTGATAGGCGAACTTCGCCTCGGGCGTCTCACGGGCATCAAACTCCAACACAAGCGCCTCAATCTCTGCCTGTTTTAGCAGCCCATTCAATAACTCATGGACCGCTTGGTGCCCTTGCTGCAACTTTTCGGCCGCAGATATGCCGTCGTACGGGGTATAGTCCGGAATTATGACTTCTTCCAGCTCATGCAGCGACAGCATCCAGCAGACCCTTTGCAAATCCACATCGTACTTCCCTTCGCTACACATCACAACGGCCAGCATCTGCGCGTTGAAGGTATGTTCGGCGACACTATCAAGACGTTCGCGCTTAACATGCCAGCGCTTCCAACCAGTGCGGATAGTGTTTTTGAGCCTATTAGTGAGTTCGTAAAACTTGAGTACCAGAAGAACTTGTTGTTGATTCAAAATATCACTCCTTTCTGAAGGTTCGTAGCCTTAAAATGGTTTGATGTTTTTATCTTCATAAAAACATCCGTATACGGATGTTACTCCGCTTGGGACATGCTAAATTTAGGGGTGAATAACCCCATGCCTACATAGTATCACACTTATGCTAAAATGTCAATACTATTTAACTAGTTTATAATAAATTGAAGGGGCAAAGCGCACTGGGGCAAGGAGTTTTTGAGCACCAGACTCGAGGTTGATGAGGAATTTGTTGCCGAAAATCGCCTTGAGGCGAGCGCTACGGAAATTAGACACAGACAGCACTTCGCTAATCTGGAAACCAGAGTTTCTGAAAATTGCTTCAATATATTTGGGGTGATAGTTATAAAAACCATCGGCGTCGATTTCTTTGAGATGGATAGGCTCAAGGCTAAAGGGATTTTGGTCGGTCTTCCCTGCCCAGTAGCGGAACATACGAGGGAGAGTTTTCTTGTTGGCAACTTCAATCACGGCGACGCCACCAGGTTTGAGCACGCGATAAAGTTCATCTGAAACCTTTTGCATATCCTTAAAATGATGCGTGGCACGCACCATGAGCAAAGCATCAAAGGTATTATCCTTAAACGGCAGGCTGTAAATATCGCCGGACTTGGTTTTGAGCTGATCGCCATAAATTTCCTTAGCCTGAGCGAGTTCGGTTTCGGAATAGTCAAAAAGGGTAGCAACTTTGGCGCGCGAGAGGTACTCGTTGGCAAGGCGGCCATAACCACCGGCAATGTCTACAAAATTATCCATTTCGCGGGGCAGCAACCGACGAATTGCCATACGATCGGCTGCATCTTCGTATTTACGATCAGCATCTTCCCAGAAAATTTTCTTATAATCGTAGCCATTGTAATCCGAAATTGACTTAGCCTTTGGTTTAGTAGAAGACTGAGCCTTCTTGGTGACCTTAGCTGCTTGCTTGGAAGCCGGTTTGGTTGAACGAGCAGGTTTCTTAGTTGACGTCGTAGTTTTTTTCTCCGTTTTGGAGGATTTCGCAGTTTTTTCTACCATAATTCCCTTTATTATAGCATAGTTAGACGATAACTTAAATCTATCAAACTCTTGATTTGGTCGGCCGAGCAACGCCCGTCGAGAGGAATCGTCAGCCAATGTCGCTTGTTCATATGATAAGCAGGGAGAATTCCGGGCTCCTGTACGAGGGTCTCAAGAAGGTCGGGGTCGCATTTGAGGTTAATAAAATCAACATTCCCCGGCTGGTCGAGGCCGAGCGTCTGATATTTGACATTTGCGATGAGAGCAAACCATTTACGATTATCGGCATGGCGAAAAACCGTATAGTCCGGCGTCTCGTCCCAGGGCCAATCCTGCAAAATACCGCCAAAGTTTTCATGAATAAAGGTTTCGGTTTGAGCACGATCCATATTTTGATTATAACATCATGCTACAATATTTTTGTGGATAATGATAGTCCATGGACACCAAAGGTAGCCGAGTTCGCTCCTCCGCTCACCAGCGGTCTTCAGTCAAAGATCGTGAGGTTTGCCTTGAAAATGTAAAGAAAACGAAAGGATAGATGTGATTATGGTTATGGCTGTAATTACAATGAAATAAACCTCTTTACCAATGACCGTGGTGTTTGTCATCAGTTGTCATTCCTAAGCTCAGAGAAGGGCGCGGTACGGGTTCGTGCGCAGCGGGCACGTCAATCCGGCAAATACTGCTGGTACTTTCAGGAACGCTGGCAACATTGGCTACGAGTGGTCGTCGCGTACTTCTCCTACCTCGTCGACGCTGTCTTACTGGTTTGAGTTTAATGCTACTGAGTCGCGCCCGTCGTATGGCCCGAACAATCGCTACAACGGTCTCCCCCTCCGCTGGGTTGTATGCGCCGCGGAGGTGCCGATCTTGAGAATCAAAGAAACTCCCATGACGGGAGTTTCTTTTCTAGGCTATACATGGTGAGTCGGGAGAGGCTCGAACTCTCGACACCGGGCTTAAAAGGCCCGTGCTCTAACCAACTGAGCTACCGACCCAGGAAGCCTACTAAGACACGCTGGTGGGCCATAGAGGATTCGAACCTCTGACCTCGTCTACGTCAAAGACGCGCTCTAGCCAACTGAGCTAACAGCCCAATTTCCTTACTAGACGTTTTGATTATATCACAGAATGGGAGAAATGTGAAGATTTTTGTGGATTAAAGTGCGGTTTGACGACGCTTAGCAGCCTTCTCAAGAAACGCTGTAACAATGCCAGCGGCCGCAATTGTAATCCCAGATACGATTAGTAGAGCAATCGCTAAGGGATTGGGCGTTGATGATTGTGAGTCTATGATGCCAGTACGCGGAGTTTCAATTGTGGTATCTGGAGCGATATTATCATTAGGGACAGTGGGCAGAACTGGCGCGTTTTCCGCCTCTTCGGGTTCATTTACTTCCTCAATCTCAGTGGTATGTGATACTGCGGGAACTTTTTGGACGGGTTGAATTTGTGGCTTCTTTACTGTGATCACTACAGAAGGCGGAGTTTGAGTTGGCGCCGTCGTAGAGGGAGTAGTTGGCTCAGCGGGCTTGGTCTCTGGATCAGAAATTTCTGGCTGTGGTACTGGTTGCGTGATGCTAGGCTCCGCGGGCTGAGTTGGTTCCGTTGGAGTTGAAGGTTGCTCCATATCGTTATTAACTCCACCACCAATCGCTGGTCCGTCAGCAGAGTCAGCCGGTGAATCTTCTTCGATTTCTTGACCTTGGTCTGGAGTATTTTCCGTTTCATCTTGCCCAGTAGCAAAAACTGGTGTCGCCAAAAATGGTGCACCCAAGGCTAAAAGCATACTCAAATTAAGCAAAAGTTTGCGATATGACATATTTTCTCCCAGATCGGCTCCACTTTGCGCTATTTTATCACTAACTTGATATACTGTCAATATATGTGCGTAACAAAAACTACCGGCATTCACTCACTACCGGTAGTTTGTCTAGATTAGAGGATTAGCGGCGACTCTTGCGATAGACAAGATAGAGCGCAAAACCTGCAACCACACCAAAGACGATTAGACCCGTGATGAGATAATCAACTCTAGAGATGTTGAGATCGCCAATCGTGAAACCTGTATTTGGAGTCTCGGGTAAATCAGGGTTAACAAAAGTGTATTCTGTGTCCAGACTAACCATCGAGATAATATTACCTTTAGCGTTATAAGCCACTACTACTGCGGTGTATTTGCCGTTAGCGGCTTCATTTTCGGCGAACGGTAAGACTTTGGTAATCAATCCAGTAGCAGGGTCAATATCATCGCGGTTGACCAAAACTGGCACCTCGTTACCATCCTCATCAGTAATCAGCGGTTCGCCATTTTTGTCATAAATATAGACATAGACTTTGTCGACTTCGCTATTAATATCGATGTTGAGGATTGGGTCACCATTGGAGGCTGGTTTTTTCTCAAAGTTTGCCGTCATAACGCGGTAACTAAAGGTAACGATATCATCACCAGTGCTTGCGCCTTCCCGGTTGGTAACTTGGAGAATTAGTTTATAATCATTTTCCTTTTCGGAATAGTCCAACAAATTGACAGTAAGCCGACGTTCACCAGCACTATACGGTTCATCGGGCGTAAAATCATCCAACAACTTTCTAACAATGTTGTTATTTTGATCTTTGTATTCAATATACAACTTAGCATTGCCAATTTCGTTATACATGTAGGCAATTTCGGTCTCAGGTTCAGTTTCGACACGGCCATCAACTGGCAATGTGATTTTGCCTGAACCCTCTTGGGTAGGCACTGTAACTACCACATTGACGTCGCCCGTCCCCGTTAGCGGCTCATCTTCCGCCGCTGCGGCCGGCATAGCATAAGCTACCGCCGTCATAATGCCGACAGTAGCCAAGCCAACAAAGCCCAAAAGTTGCTTTTTTGTCTTTTGCATACTCTACACTCTTTCTTTTTAGTTTTTGTTTGAACTCGCTGAGCTGCCGTCTCGCAGGACTACTACTCGCACTAGTAGTCACGGCTACCCGCTTTCGTGAATTCCACTACACGAGGGTACGGGCTTTGCGCTCTTTGCGCTTTCTGATTATGATTATAATCCAGACAATTGCAACTGTCAACAATAAAATTAACAAAACTATAACGAAAATCGGCATAATCACAACAATATGGGTTTCAGTTTTGATAGTATCAGCACCAGTGACCCGAAATTCAACTTGAAAGATGCCTAGTAGTGGTGGATTTTCCCAATTAAGATCGACATGGTATTCGGTATCAGGAAAGGTAGCAATGCTCCCTTGGTCGGTATAGATTTCTTTGCCAAACAAAGTGTGTGCAGAATAAGTATAGTAAGCATCGAAGTCGGTGTTACCAGTATTCTTGATTGTAGCTTTAGCCGTGAGTGGGCCACTGAGAGCGAAGCGATCAAAACTGTATTCATAAATCTCGGAAGTTTGTTCGGTGTCGCCGATGGTGCGGCCAGACACTACCATGCCGGCTTGAGAAATTGTCTGTACGCCGGTACCAGTGGTGGTACTGCCAATAGTTTGCGCCCAGATCACAGCATATTGCGCGCCGCCTGGTACGTCTTCTGGCACCTCAATGCGATAGTGAATTGTTTGAGTCTCGCCGGGTTCAATGGCAAACTCGGCTTCTTTGGCATAAGAACCATCTTCTGCTAAGAAAGTAATCCAGCGAGAAATCTGCGTATATGACGTGGAGGATGACTCAGAAAAGTCTAGATCATAATTCTCACCCTTAACTACATAAGGTGATGCATAGACACGATAACGAAATGCCTTCGTGCCAATATTTTTGACTTCCATGACACAGCCACCATCAACATCCTTAGGACACTTATCTGCCTTTCCTTCTAGAACGTCTCCTCCCATCAGCGTGACTGTGACAGCAGTTGGCGACAGCTGTAGCCAAGTTTCTGGAGTGGCCTCTTCCTCGGCATAAACAACCGGCGAACCACCCAAAACCCCTGCCACCATGAGGGTGGTGGCGAAGAGTGTGCTAATAATTTTTTTCATTTTAAGCCTCCTAACTCCAACATTAATTACCTACGGTCTTGTTTACGAGCACGAATACGAGTGACAATCCAGAAGATAGCACAGAAGATAAGTGCTAGCACAATGAAGAGGAACCAAATTGGGCACAGGAAGACGACTTTCTCAGTAACAGAAGTCTTGTCAAAGATGGTTACTGTCTGCTTGACGCGGAAGATGCCAAGATGTGGAGCATTTGGCCATGTGATAGTATTAAAGCGTTGAGTCTCTGGCAAAATTGTGAGCGTAGTGGGGTTTTCTTCATTGGTATAAACTTCTTCGTCACCGAACAATGGGTAAACCTGCAAGACGTACTTAGCATTGGTATGAGTGTTACCAGTGTTTTCTACAATAGAAGTGGCAGATACGGGAGGATTAAAGAGAAAACTAGGGACTTTGTTTTCGATAATGGAACCAGTCTTGCGGGTGTTACCTTGAACGTTAGAGTAAAGAATCATGCCAACACGATTAATTGTGGTTAGGCCAGAGCCATCGGTGCTGCCAGACTGGTTAACAAGTTCTGCAGTCAGCAAAGCGTATTGCCCACCAGCAGGAACATCGGCTGGAACGGTAACTGTATAGGTAATTTCAACTTCACCGTTAGGATCGACATGACCAGATTCTTGAGAGAACTTTACCCAGTTCACAATATCGGTATACTGGTTAGACGCTTCGTTGGTGGAGTAATATTGATCAGCAACAGAATATGGCGTGACACTGACTTTGAAATCGAAAGCCTTTGACCCAGTGTTCTGCACTTTGAAAGTACCGGTGTAACTTTCTCCGGGCTTCAAATCACCGATATCCTCTCTAGCCGGGGAAACCTGTAAACGATATTCTGGCACATCGGCCGCACTGACTGCAGATGAACCAACTAGCGCCATTGTCGCTGAGGCAAAAATGGCCACCAAAACATACTTCAACTGTTGAAAAATTTTCATTAACCTCCTTATTTCCTCCTATTATATAGCACGCCGACACAGAAATCAAGGCAAAGCACAAGAAAAATCCCGCCCCTGCGAGAGGACGGGATTTAGAAATCTAGAATCTAGATTATTTCACAGTTGCAGTGAAGACAACCGTACCGGTGTAAGTACCTTCCTTCTGGTTGTTGGAAGCAGTAGCACCGAAGTGTACAAAAGTATCCTCGCTGTGAGTAGCGGCTGCAACGTTACCGTTAGCCTTGAGTTCAGCAGGAGTTGCACCCTTAGCAGGAACAGCAGCCCAGCCGGTCAGGCTAGCAGTAGCGGTATCAATAGCGTCGCCTAAAGCATAGCCCCAAGCAGAATCACCTTGTTTTGGCACACCAGCAGCCAATTCAACACCGTTTTCGTTGATCAAAGCGTTGTTGGTGCCTTCAGTTGTCATCGTCAAGCTGTAAGCCACGTCGTCTTGGACGCCAGCGTTAGTCTTGACAGTAACCTTGAGACCCTTGCTTACGATGTCACCGTTAAGTTTGATTTGACCGAGATCTACCAAGTTCTTGGCAGCATCTGGTTCGGTTGCACCGTTATCAACTTCGATTGAAATGGCGCCACCAACCTCAACTTGGACGTCCGCGCTAGCGCTCTGGCTGTATGGTTCATCAGCAGCATAAGAGCTAAGTGGCAATGCAGCAACACCAAGACCAGCTACTACGCCCAACACAGCGATAGCTTTTGACATTTTGGACATAAATTCTCCTTTTGTATTTTATTTAATTTATTTGTTTTATGACCTTTGTAATTGTTATTATATAGGACGGTTATGCTTAAGTCAATAGACTTTTTTGGGCGAATTTTGGTGATTTTGGGGGAGTTTTCCACAAGGTTGAAGTTATTTCTGCGCGAGAATTTCTTTTAGATACTTCCCTGTTGGTGTATCTGAACGCTGAGCCAGCTGTTCTGGGGTACCCTCGGCTACTACTTGGCCACCATGTAAGCCACCCTCGGGGCCCATGTCAATAATCCAGTCTGCGCACTTAATCACGTGTAAGTTATGTTCGATAATAATCATGGAGTTACCGCCATCCACTAACTTCCCAAGAATACTGAGTAGGCGTTTGACGTCATCAGTGTGCAAGCCTGTAGTTGGCTCGTCAAGAATATAGAGAGTCTTGCCGGTACTACGGCGCGAGAGCTCAGTGGCGAGTTTGATACGCTGTGCCTCACCACCTGAGAAAGTAGTAGCAGGCTGACCGAGTTTGATATAGCCTAGCCCCACTTCTTGAATGGTCTTGAGTTTGGGCGCGATGGCAGGGATATTCTCGAAGAACTCCACAGCCTCGTCGATAGTCATGTCTAAGACTTCAGCAATGTCCTTACCCTTATACTTAACTTCAAGCGCCTCACGATTATAGCGTTTGCCATGGCAAGTGGGGCAAGTGACATAGACATCGGGCAAGAAGTGCATTTCAATCTTATTGACGCCATCACCTTGGCAAGTTTCGCAACGTCCGCCTTTGACATTAAAACTAAACCGCCCAGCCTTATAGCCACGGAGTTCGGCTTCGGGTTGTTTGGCAAAAAGTTCACGAATTTGGTTGAATACACCGGTATAGGTTGCAGCATTAGAACGTGGGGTGCGCCCAATTGGAGATTGGTCAATCACAATAGCCTTGTCGAGATACTTAATTCCATCGATTTTATCGTGCGCTCCAGGAACGGTTTGCGCACGGTGCAAACGCGCCAGAAGTTCGTTGGCTAAAATATCATTCACAAGCGTCGACTTGCCGGATCCAGAAACGCCAGATACGACCGTCATCACCCCAAGCGGGAAATGCACGTTGATGTTTTTGAGGTTATTCTCGCGTGCACCATAAACCACTAATTCTTGGTCTTTCTTGGGCGTACGACGTTTTTTGGGCACTGGAATTGTAAGTTTGCCGGAGAGGTATTTGCCCGTGAGCGAATCATCGTTAGCTGCTACTTCATCTGGTGTGCCAGCCGCCATCAAGCGACCGCCATTCTTACCGGCTCCAGGACCGATATCAATAATATAATCCGACTCTCGCATCGTGTCTTCATCGTGCTCCACTACCAGCACGGTGTTTTTGAGATCGCGTAGATGTTTGAGAGTGGAGATTAATTTATCATTATCACGCTGATGTAGACCAATACTGGGTTCATCTAGCACATAAAGCACGCCCTGGAGACCAGAGCCGATTTGCGTGGCCAGGCGAATGCGTTGTGCCTCACCTCCAGAAAGCGTGTTGGCGGCACGACCAAGCTCAAGATAGCCAAGACCAACATCTTGCATGAATTGCACACGCTCACGAATTTCTTTGAGAATCGGACCGGCAATCATAGCCTCACTTTCGGAGAATTCCAAATCGCCATTGAGAACTTCTAACGTAGCGTCGACATCCAGATTGCACATATCGACGATGCTCAGGCCATGCACCGTGACGGCTAGTACTACCGGTTTGAGCCGTGCACCATGGCAAGTCTGGCACTCATGCACACGCATAAAGCGCTCGATGTCTTTTTTGATAAACTCACTTTCGGATTCACGGTGGCGACGTTCTAGAGTAGGGATCACACCTTCATACGTAGACTGGTAAGTAGCACCGTCACCCCATTTACCGTGGCCACCCACGTCTACTTTATATTTTTCGTCACCGGTGCCGTAAAGAATCTTTTGAATCGCGTCTTCAGAAAGATCGCGAATTGGCACGTGCACCGAGAAACCATGCTTTTCGCCCACAGCCGTGAGGCGCTTGAGCCACCAAGACTCTTGTGTGATACGATTGAATGGGCGGATACCACCTTCCGCAATCGTTAAATTAGGATTCAAAACCAAGGTTGGGTCGATTTCCATGCGTGTACCCAGACCAGTACAAGTGGGGCAGGCACCTTGTGGAGCGTTAAATGAGAACAGGCGTGGCTCGAGTTCTGGGATGAGTTCATCAGGGTGGAGTTCACAGGCGTAACGTTGGGAGAACGTATAAAGCCCATCACCATTGGGCAACTTGATGCCATCTCCGCGAGAGACGCGTCGCTCAGGCCCGTCGTCACGGGCTTCGCGCGCTGCATGCTCGGCCGTAGCCTCCGCACCCTCTCGCATAGAGGCGTCGAGTTGCCCAATTCCACGCGTCTCAATCGTGGTTGAATTGTCGTTAATCTTGAGCAGCTTGATAATTCCCTGACCAAGTTCGAGGGCCTGTTCGATCGAGCCAGAGATCCGGCTCAGCAAGTCGGGAGAGAGGATAAACCGATCAACCACAATTTCGATATCGTGGCGATCGTTTTTGTTGAGCTCTGGAAATTCATCTAGTGCGTAGACGATGCCATCCACCCGCACGCGCGAGAAACCTTTGGCTTGATACTGCTCCGAAACGTGCATAAAACTACCCTTTTTCTGGCTCACGATTGGAGCAAGGAGCATCAATTTACTACCGAGCGGCAGTTTCATCACTTCATTCACAATGTCTTCCACGCTGCGGCGTGAAACTTCGCGGTGACAAATCGGACAATGCGGCACACCAACGCGCGCAAACAAAAGGCGCAGATAATCATATACTTCGGTCACGGTGGCCACGGTCGAGCGCGGGTTACGACTGGTGGACTTTTGGTCAATCGAAATCGCTGGCGAGAGGCCAGAAATACTATCCACATCTGGTTTATCCATCACGCCCAAGAACATGCGCGCATAGCTCGACAAACTCTCTACGTAGCGGCGCTGGCCTTCGGCATAAATCGTATCAAAAGCCAGGCTCGACTTGCCACTGCCTGAAAGGCCAGTAATTACCACCAACTTATCACGTGGAATGTCGACGTCGAGGTCCTTGAGATTATGTTGCCGCGCACCGCGGACTTGGATATAGTTGTCGTTCATCAGTATATATATTATACAGTAAAAATCCTCCGGCCGCAATGGCTGGAGGATTAATAGATATACAGTTTTGAGAAGTCGTAGCAAGGGCGCCCTAAGGTAAGTTATATGCCGGAAAACCAAGTCGCTTGATACTTCTGCCTTTTTTCCTAAACCAACCCCTGATAGCAGTCGCAGCATGCATGTTATCCATTTCCGTAAAGAGCACAACGTGGGCACCGGTTGGCCGTGCTACCCATCGAGCATTGATTATAGTAACAGTCAGCCTGCCACCCACCACGCGATATTGTGCTTCTCCATCAGTCAGTACATAGTCACTCCCCAATGGTTGGAATTGCATTTGGAACGGTGATTGATATATAACGAGGTCATAGACTGTATTAGGATCCTGTCCAATAACCTTTTCGACTCCCAGATTCGCTAATGCCAGTGAAACGCCCGCTTTCTGCAATAACTTTGCCCTTTTACTTCTTCTTCCAATAATTGTTAAAATATCCATTTTACCCCTCCTATAATGTCCTAAGTAGCAATCAAAAAACGTGATTGCTACTGTTTTCAATGAAAACAGTTACTAGATGTGAGCCAAATTCTGCTCCATCTTCTATCATTGTAGCAGATGATGCCGATTTTGTCAATACTTTTAATGTTTATTTTACAAATTTACAATATTTTAATAATCCCCTGGTTGCAAACTTTCGTACCAGAGCATCAGTTCCTCAACCAAATAAGCACATTCCTCCACCGATTTGCCGCCCCAAGGTTTATCTGTGGCCAGGTCCTTTTGGATATTGGTAAGTTCAGCCATAAATTTGGGCGCCTGTCGGCCGAGGCGCGCGATACGATACTGCTCCCATTTTTCCACTTCATCCGTAGCCAAACTCTCGGGATAATTCTTGGCCTTGTAGTGCAATAGCAGTTCCGGCAAGCGCTCATCAGCAAAGGGTGGGTGAAAATCCGCCAGATCATCAGCCCCATTGTTACGCACAACTTCACAAAGTTTGCGGTCGCGGTCATCCATAAAGCCGTCATATAGGGCCGACTCTGGATCTACCGCCGGTGGGAATTCTGGGCGATCGCCGATAATTTTTTGCACGCGCTCAGCAAATTCCGGGTGCGCCTGCAAAGATTTGAGATTAGCCTCGATTTGCGCCTTAGTAAGTTTGATCTTATCCCAGCCGTCACCTTTTTCTAATACTCCCAGTGGCGCTACGGCCGGGCAATGGTTATACTGCAAAACTTTGACAATCGGAGAAAAATCAATCTTCGCCTTCTTGGGATTAGCTTTTTGCCAGTGATTGCCATATTTTTCAATATAAGTGCCATCTTGCTCAGCTTGTAACAATTCATCTAGATTATAACGCAAGTCAAAAACCAAAATATTATCGTTTTTAGCAACGGCAAATGGATAGGCTACGGTGGTCTTATCAAATTCCGAGGGATAGCGTCCACAGGCATAGACAAAAGGCTGCGGATTTTGCAAATTCACCAGGCGCTGCACGGCACGCTTGTTGCGTAAATTATAGAGAAAATCAAAAATTTGCGGCTGTTTTTGTTTGACTAATTTCGTCACCTCAATCAGCGCCACCACATCTGCCAGAGCATCATGCGCGTGCTCATGCGAAATACCGTTGAGTTTAGTCAGAAGTTCCAGGCGGTTGGTGGCCTTGCCGTCGGGTGTCACCGGCCACTCGATGCCTTCTGGACGCAAGGCACGCGTTAACCGCACCACATCTAGCATATCCCAGCGACTGCGCCCATCTTTCCATTGCCATTCATAAGCGTCATAAAAATTGCGCCACAAAGTAGCGCGAATAAACTCATCGTCAAACCGTACCGAATTATAACCCAAAATTGTGGTGCCTGGTGTAGCCACCTCGTTAATAAAGAAATCGCAAAATTCCCGTTCGGTGGTACCGTCCTGTTTGGTGGACTGCGGTGTGATACCGGTCACCATAATAGCGCCAGGACTCGGCAAAGTGTCATCAGGAAGTTCTACCAAAATGTTAGCTGGCTCGCCGATTGGATTAAAATCTGTATCGGTGCGTTGTCCAGCAAACTGCATGATTCGGTCAGTCCGAGGGTTCAGCCCCGAAGTCTCCAAGTCGTAAAAATAAAAACTCTCCCGCATGCCACTATTATAACACGCACAGAAAAGCCCGCCATATTGCTCGGCGAGCGTCCTGTTGTTACTTTTACTACCTATGCGCTCGGCGCGGATAGACTGCTCCTTTAATCCGGACACGTCTTTGGTCACCTTCTCCAACGATTTCCAATTTGGCAAAAAGTTCATTGCTACGCAGCATATATAATAGTGCCGGCTCACGCCGAAAAGCTGTAATTACCAAACGTAAATCACTGAGACCTAAGTGGCGTACCAAAGCCTTGACCGTGCTCACTGCGTTCGGACGTGTAATGTTGCGCGGCGCCTGAGTGGTGGCCGTGGGCTGTGATGACATATCCTGTTTCGGCTCTGCCATCAAGTTAAGTTCAGGATCTGTATCCAAATCAACCCATTCTATGCCGTCAACCCAGTCCAGCATA
Organism: uncultured Candidatus Saccharibacteria bacterium; assembly: GCA_947087275.1. Lineage (GTDB taxonomy): Bacteria > Patescibacteriota > Saccharimonadia > Saccharimonadales > Saccharimonadaceae > Nanosyncoccus. The sequence goes on along the minus strand of CAMUBZ010000007.1, from coordinate 1,190 downwards.
CGCTCCAGCTGTTGATCGTATTCTTGTTGTTCCTCCCGACGCAATGCCCGCCTGATGTCTTCTGGCGTAATCACCGTTTTGACATCCTGACGGCGGCTTCTACGTCTGGCTTTACGCACGTCGGCGGGATAGTTTAATTCTTCTCCCCAAGCGGCGCAGAGCATCAGCACATGATAATACATCATCATCGCCGCAATACTCACAGCAATGGCAACAAGGCCGACCCATGGTTTGTTGAAGTCAATCAGTGACCAATCGATAGGGCCAATGAAGACAAGCAACATAAGGATAACAGTGACCGTTAGCGAACACATCTCGTATTCAATGCCTAAGTCATTTCCTGTACAGCAGAAGCGGTAGCCAACGAAGGTGGCTACCAGTGCTCCGAACAGAGCACAAAAAATCAAAAACCATACGTACATAATAAAATAACCCCCTTTTTATTATATTTTTTGGTAGTAATTTCTTAATGATGCAAAACCACCATAGTTATGGTCTTGCAGTTACTATAAGGCAAATATTATTACCTTATGCTTTCATTGTAGCACAGAATCTTAAAAATGTCAATACCTTTATGCTTATAGCAGTTAGTTTGATTGATGTTCTTGGGAGAAATACAGAGGTGAATGGTAAAGTTGATTTAGCCTATTATGCAGATTGTTGACGCAAGAATTCGTTGATTTCGGTGGCCGCAGTGGCGCCATCACCAGTGGCAGCCACGACTTGGCGGAGCATGCCCGAGCGCACATCGCCGGCCGCAAACAGACCCGCAATGACAGTCTCGTGGGGAGTGGCCGCGCGACGCAAAAGTTGCGAAGTAGTGCGACCAAGCGCTACGACACGTTTGGCTGCTCCTGTCATAATGAAGCCGTCATCATCAAGCAATTCGAGTTCTTTGGTAACTTCGAACTGTAACAATTTAGTCTTTTTGCTTGCCAAGGTCTGCACCTCGAGCCCGTGCAGGCACTCTGTGGATGGCCGTTTGCCAATAAAGACGAAAACGTAATCATACGTGTTGAGCAATTCTGGCACGGGCTCGAGGTGCTCGCGCACAGTAATGTGCGCCTGGCGCTCTATCTCGCGCTGAAGCACTGCATCAGCCTTGAGCGCGGAATGAGTAATGAGGTCGAGGTCGTGCACGAGGGGCGCGAGATAGAGCGCCTCTTGGGCGGCGGCGTTGCCGCCGCCCA
>CAMUBZ010000006.1 GCA_947087275.1 uncultured Candidatus Saccharibacteria bacterium | reverse complement strand
AGCATGTTCTGGAAACTACCACTCTTCCCATCTGCCTGACTACCTGCGGTTGGTATGTTAATTTATAGGGATAATATAATTATTATGGTAATAATGATATATTATTACCTACTTTAAGCATAAGGGGAATAGAGACGCGCAACGGCGTCAGCCGTCCACGTATCATTACGGTCTATTCTATTATAATTCCCCGGTTTTGACAAGCCAATCCACCACAAAAAAGTTGAACTAGTAATGCCTTTACTAGTTCAACTCACATCCACCCCTGTTATTTTTGTTTCTCTTCTGCTTTATTCTCGGTCTCTTCCTCATCTGGCAACACCAAGCCAATCGAGGCCACCGTATCCCCATCATTCATCTTCATGATGCGCACGCCTTGCGCCGCCCGGCCAAGCGTTGGGATATCGGCCACCGCTACACGGATCGCAATTCCCTTGGTCGACATCATAATCACTTCTTTGGCTGCCGGATCCAAAGTATGCACCGCCACAATCGGGCCCGTCTTCGCCGTTACCCCAGCCACACGGATACCAACGCCACCCCGCTTATGCGCCGGGAACTGTTCTGCCAAAGTTGCCTTCCCATAACCATTTGTCGACATCACCAATAACTTCTGTCCGCGGTCATGAATCACATCCATACCCACAATCTCATCCTTCGGACGTAACCTAATACCACGCACACCCCTGGCCGCACGCCCCATACTGCGCACATCTTGTTCGTTAAAGCGCATTGCCTGCCCCGCTGATGTCGAGATCACTACATCATTCGCCCCTGTAGTCTCCTGAATCCACTTCAGTTCATCACCCGGATCAAGTTTGATCGTCACCAAACCATTCGCCCGAATATTTAGGTATTCCTTCACCGCCGTCTTCTTGATTGTCCCCTTCTTGGTTGCCATAAAGAGGAATCCATCAGGATTCTCGCCCTGTTTAATAATTGCTGTCACCTTCTCATCTGGATGCATATTCAAGAGGTTCACCGCTGCCGTGCCCTTGGCTGTCATCGACGCCTGCGGCACTTCATAAGCCTTCATCCGGAAAATCCGCCCTTGATTTGTAAAGAAGAGCAAGAAGTCATGCGAACTCGCCGTCACAATCTGAGAAATCACATCTTCCTCTTTGGTGGTCATTCCCTTGCGACCCTTACCACCCCGATTCTGACGCTTAAAGTCACCTTGTGGCACCCGCTTCATATAATTTTCGGTGGTTAGCAAAATCACGCTTTCTTCATCTGGGATCAGTTCTTCTTCTGAGAATTTTCCTACTTCATGATTAAAGATCTTGCTCCGGCGCGCATCACCATATTTCTCTTTCATTGCTAAAAGTTCGGTCTTCACCACATTCAAAATTTCAGTCTCGCTCGCCAAAATCTCTTCGTAACGCTTAATCAAATCATGCAGCTGTTTCAATTCATCTTCAATCTTGTCACGCTCTAGACCTTGCAATCTGCGCAACTGCATTGCCAAAATCGCCGCCGCCTGAATCTCAGACAACCCAAACCGCTCCATCAACCGCTTATCGGCATCATCGTAACTTTCGCGGATGGTTTTGATCACTTCGTCGATGTTATCTAGCGCAATCTTCAAACCTTCAAGAATATGTGCACGTTCCTTCGCTTTGCGGAGGTCAAATTCCGTCCTTCTGCGCACTACCTTTTGACGATGTTTAATAAATTCCGCCAGAATCTCCTTGAGACCCAAAATCCGTGGTTGCACCCCATCCACCAAAGCCAACATATTATAGTGGAATGTCGTCTGCAGACCCGTCATGCGATATAGTTGATTCAAAATCTTCTTCGGGAAGGCGTCTTTCTTCAGTTCTACTACCACCCGAATCTTGCCACGCGCCGATTCATCGCGCGCATCCGCAATGTGGTCCAACTTTTTGGCTAGCACCAGCTCGCGTACCTTTTCGATGAAACCTTCCTTACTCATGCCATACGGCACTTCAGTAATCACAATACTATAACGGCCATTCTTGCGTTCCTCGATATTCGCCACCGCACGAATTGTCACCGCACCCTTACCGGTAGCATATGCCTGTTTCATTGGCGCACCACCATAGACTTCGGCGCCCGTTGGAAAATCAGGCCCCTTTACATGCTGCATCAAACCGTCCAGACTAATTTCCGGATCATCAATCTGTGCCACTGTCGCATCGATCACTTCTGATAAGTTATGTGGCGGGATATTTGTGGCCATGCCCACTGCAATACCCATCTGACCATTCAGCAAAATATTCGGCACGGCCGCTGGCAGTACCACCGGTTCCTGCTCTGACCCATCAAAGTTATCGCGGAAGTCCACAGTTTCCTTCTCGATATCAGTCAACAACTCCGCGCCCACCTTATCCATTCTGGCCTCAGTATACCTTGATGCCGCCGCATCGTCACCGTCCATTGAACCAAAGTTGCCTTGCCCTTCCACCAAAGTGTAGCGCATCTTCCAGTTCTGTGCCAAGTTCACCATTGCATCATAAATCGAAGAGTCGCCGTGCGGATGGTACTTACCCATCACTTCGCCCACAATACGTGCTGATTTCACTGTAGCATGTGGGGCTTTCCAGCCATTTTTATTCATGGCATACAAGATACGGCGATTTACTGGTTTCAAACCATCACGCACATCCGGCAAAGCACGGTCAATAATCACCGACATAGAATACCTTAGGAAATAGCTTTCCATGGTACTTTCGACGGCTTTTTGTTCAATTCCGTCCACTACCACCCCTGTTTCTTCCATATTGTCCGACATTGCACTTTTGGCTACTTCTGCGCTCTCATTCCCCTCCGCCCCCTCAGACTCGCCTTGTGGCTCTGGTACGCCCTGGAGATTTTTTTGGTCTAATTCATCATCTTTTGCCATTGCTCATCCTTTCCTTAAAAGTCCAGTTCATCCAGATCAACCGTTGCTGCTCCGGCCTGAATAAAGTTCTTTCTGAGGTCAACTTGGTCACCCATCAACTTCGTAAACACTGCATCACATTTTTCGGCATCTTCGATGTGTACTTGCACCAAGATACGATTCTCTGGATCCATTGTCGTCTCCCAAAGTTGTTTGGCATCCATTTCACCAAGACCCTTAAAGCGATTCTGTGCTGTATAGCCTGCCTGCTTAAACCGCTCTTGCTCGGGGTCAATCTTCGTGCCAGCCGCCTTGCGCTCTGCAATCTTCTCGGCCAATTTCTTCTCTAGCGCCACTTCATCATAAACATAGTCAATTTTACGATTACTACCAGTTCCCTTCGACAAGCCAAAGAGCGGTGGCTTTGCCAAATATACATGGCCCGCCTTAATCACCTCTGGCATATATCGGAAGAAAAATGTCATAAGCAGTGTCGCAATATGTAAACCGTCAACATCGGCATCGGTCATAAAGATAATCTTGTCATATCTGAGACCATTCAAATCAAACTGATCACCAATCCCCACTCCCAGACCTTTAATCAGACTCACCAATTCTTGGTTGGCCAACATCTTATCCAATCTCGCTCGCTCAGTATTCAAGACTTTACCACGTAGTGGCAAAATCGCCTGAATCTTGGGGTTGCGTCCCTCCTTAGCCGAACCCGCCGCCGAATTACCCTCCACGATAAAGAGTTCGCATTCTTTACGGTCGCGACTAGAACAATCCGCCAACTTGCTCGGCAAGTTTAATCCATCAAACGCCCCTTTACGAATCACATTATCACGTGCCGCTCGCGCTGCCTTGCGTGCTCGCGCCGCCAAAGTCGCCTTCCCCACAATCTTCTTAGCCACGGCTGGATTCTCTTCTAGGTAATAAGCAAAATACTCGCTCATTACCTTATCAACATAGCCACGTACTTCTGGATTGCCTAATTTATTCTTAGTCTGACCTTCAAACTGTGGATCCGGCAATTTCACCAAAATCACCGCAGTCAAACCTTCCTTAATATCATCACCCGTCAAGTTCGGTTCTTTTTCTTTGAGCAACCCATTCTTGCGCGCATAATCATTCACTACCCGGGTCATCGCCGTGCGGAACCCCACCACGTGCATACCACCATCCGGCGTCAACACGTTATTGGCAAACGGCTTGATCGTCTCAGCATACGTATCATTATATTGCAAGGCTACTTCAACTTCAGAGTCCTCAATTTGCTTCTCTACATAGAAAATGTCGTCTGCAAGCACTTCTTTACCTTCGTTCAGCTTGCGGACATAACTTCGAATACCACCTTCAAAGTAAAAACTCTCGCGCGCTCCGGTCCTTTCATCCTTGACCGTAATCAAGATACCTTTAGTCAAATACGCTTGATGCCGCGCATAGTTCGACACCCAGTTATAATCAAAAGTTGTCGTTTCCTTAAAAATCGCCGGATCCGGATAGAAGATAATTGTGGTTCCCTTGCCATCCGTCTCACCTATCACTTCAAGACCTTTGCCTTGCGTCTTGCCTAGTTCGAACTCAATATGGTGCACCTTGCCATCTTTGCGCACCTCAGCGATCATTTTAGTACTGAGAGCGTTCACCACAGATGACCCCACACCGTGCAAACCAGAACTCACCTTGTAGCCGCCGCCACCAAATTTACCACCAGCGTTCAAGACCGTCAGCACAGTCTCAAGCGTTGATTTTTTGGTCTTTGGGTGAATATCTACTGGAATACCGCGGCCATTATCGTCTACCCGAATCCCCCCATCCGCCTGGATGGTAATGTCTACTCGCGTTGCAAACCCAGCAATTGCTTCGTCGATCGAGTTATCGGCAATCTCCTTCAGCAAATGGTGCAAGCCATCAAACCCAGTAGACCCAATATACATACCCGGACGAATCCGAACATGTTCCAAGCCTTCTAGAACCTGGATTTGTGAACTGTCATATTCGTGCCCATCACTTGTTTGTTTTGCCGACATTCAGATGTACCTCAACTTATTTACCTCTATATTTTAGCGCACATCTCTTACAAAGTCAACCTTTGGTGGTCGATTACATTTCGTTCCAAAGCTCTTCCAGCGCAATATATCCTGCACTGTCCATATCGTCAATTGACTTCCCGGCACTCGTTGCACTTGTCTCCGCCTTTTTGGCACTTGGCTGAAACGGCATGCCCTTCTCGCGCACTACCTGCGCCAAAAACATATTAATGGCTGCGCTAGTGCTAATGCCCATATCTTCAAACACGGCCTCAGCCTTTTTCTTCAGCACTTGCCGCGTCCGAAAACTCACCGTCGTCATTTTAGTGAGCGCCAATGATTTTTCAACTTCTTTTACTACAGGGGTCGGCTCGGGCTTCGTTGTTGACTTCGCCCCTGTTTTGGCCCGTGGTTTCATTGCCATGACTATTTTCCTCCATTTACTATCATTGTAATACATTGTCATGACAAATGCAATACAAAACCTTTATGCTGTATGTACAAAATATATACAATGTATATACGTATCCTAAAATGCCCAAGTATTTTCTACAACGTTTGTATATACAATGTACATACAAATAGCATACACCATATACACAAAATCAATACATCATGCATACAATGTATTACATCAAAAATCACCAAAATGCTTATGTTCTTATCGCACAAAAACCTATGGCATTTTGCTACTCGCGTTATTTTTTCTCCAAACTCTGTTTATTTGTCTCTATCATAGCACAGGCTTTTTGATGTTACAATAGGCTTATGGATTAAAGTCCACGGGACCCAAAAGCGGCCTGAGTTCACTCCTCCGCTAGCTTACGGTTCTCTTCTAAAGATCGTGAAGTTTCCCTCCGCCATGTTAAAGACATTAGGAGGCTTGTACGCTTGCAGTCACGACTGCAATATCCCAAGTAAACTTCTTCACCTAGCCCAACCGGTTGTGAAGTTGTAAGATTTCTTACTATTGACTCAATATCGTGCGCAGCGGGAACATCAATTTGACGGTCTCTGCTGGTACTTTCAGGTACGCTGGCCAGTGGGGCTACGATTGGTCGTCGCGCGGCTCATCTACCAATGCTAATGGTACTGCCAGTCCCAGCGCTTACAACCTCAACTTCGGGCCCTCGGAGGTCAACCCGTCGAACGGCCCGTGGGAGCGTTGGAACGGTCGCCCCCTCCGCTGTTCTTGCCCGCGTTGGGTGCCGATCTTTCTTCTAAATCATTCCCACTCCTACATACCTAATACAGTACTAAGGCAGCGGAGGGGGAAAGCGAGATAACGGTAATTTGGGCCATCGGATGGTAAAACTTCATCAGTATTAAATCGAAGGTGATACGCAGTAAGTGCAACAGTATTGTCAAAGCGAACCGTAGACGACCGCGACGACCATATATAGCTGCCAATGCCTGCAAAGCCATAGGCTCCAGCATTATTCCCTAGATTCGTAATCCCGCTGCGCACGAACATTGGCTATATGTTATACTTAAAATATGGATACATCCCAAGCACAGCAGCCCATAAAACCCCAAACAGAAATTGTTAAAAAACTACAACATATCAAAATCACCCTGATCATTTCAACTGTCTTCGGACTCGCTATGTACATCTTGCCATTTATCGCCTTATTGCTAATAGCCCTCAGTGGAGGCGTCCTAATGGGAGTAGGATTAGTCATAGCCGCGGCGTTATTATACCTTACTCCTATTTGGGTCTTTCTGGAAATCGTCTCAATTATTCAATTTTTCCGCTTATTTAAATACAACAAAACTTTACCTATCCCTGCAAAATTATGAGTGCTTAGCGTTTCTGCGATTGTTGTTAACTTGCCTTCATTATACATTGCATTTCGCTGAATATTGTGCGCAGCGGGTATATGAATATTAGCGTTGGCATCTTGAGGTATGCTGGCTATATTGGTTATGACTGGTCGTCACGGACTTCTTCTACTTCATCAACATCATCTTACTGGGCTGAACTTAATGCTACCGAATTACGTCCATCACATAGTGGTGGGCGCTACAGTAGTCTCCCCCTCCGCTGCCTTAGTACTGTATTAGGTATGTAGGAGATGAGTGGAGAAAAAGATAAACATATGTTTATCTTTTTCTCCCGAATCAACGCCCATACCACAGAACGTAGTGATGTGGCTATGTAGGAGTATGAGTGAAACACAACGCTATATGGATTTTTTATAAATAATCTGCTATAATTACACCGCCTATTGTTCGTTAACATGATTGCCGGGCTTTGCCCGAGACCCCCATCAGAAAAGAGGTTATATCTCTATGAAAATTTACTATGACAACTCTTCTGAGATTTTAAAAAGTAGTCGACGCATTGACAAGTTTAAGCAAATATCTGCAACGGCGCTGTTTACTACAATCGTATTAAGCATATTTGTAGTTATTGCGCTACTTGTTTTTAAAGCCTTTAATGATGCTGATGCAGCCAAAGTCGCCACCAGAACATTGCCTTATTGCCTATTTGTTTGTTTGCTGACATTTGTATTTTGGGCACTACCTCGTGTCGGTAGCGACGAAGTCAAACTAAGCAGTAAAGGTCTGTGTCTCGTCAAGGAACACAACCAAGATACTCTGGCAATTTTCTCCGGAGAACAAAACTTCTATATCGACCCTTTGAAATACGAGTATATATACTATCCAGTGAAACAACATCTCAAGTTAGGGCTATACGCGCTAATGCGAGATATCAAGCATAAGCGAACACTTAAAAAATCTATACTACTATGGCTTGCTACCGGATTCCAGGTTTCGGAATCCGGTAATCTCGAGATTACCCAAGAGTTTTTGGACAATAACCCTTTTGGCTTCTGCGCCATGCGCATAAAGTTTCTCAAAATCACACAACGTACCAACAATAAAGTCAAAGTCATTTAGCTCTTTAGTAACAATAGGCCCAAAGCCTCCCTATTTTTAGGGAGGCTTTATTTCTATCTCTTGACCTTAAACACCGCTTCATCTTCAGTAGACTTTTCCTCCGTCACCTCTGGCTCAACCGCTTGCAACACCTCAGTTTCCTCTTCGTCTACCATCTCGGGCACAGCTTCCGCCTTCTCTGCTACTATTTCCGCCCGTTTTTTGCGCCAATTATCCAAAAAACTCCCAGATGTCGATTTAGTACCAGTACTTTCAGCCCCAGAATTGTCCCCAGAAGCCCCTGACGTACCCGTAGTGGCCTTTTTCGCCTGATCCGCAGTCTTCCAGCGCTTCTGGATTTCGTGCTCCACCTCGGCCCGCGTACGGCCATATTTGGTCGCTAGGAACATCTTCATCGTCTCCATCAACTCTGGATTTGCCTCTCCCATCGGCGGCAATAGTTTCATTGTAAAAGGCGCACTCGGGATATTATACATCATCACCGTCGCAATCGCCTGATAGTTCCCCTGTTTATGCAAGTCCTCCGCATTAAACACTGGCGTAAAGGCTTTCTCCATCAACTCCGCGTCCGTCACCCCCAGACGCCCTGACATAATTGTACCTACGTTCCCCAGGATTCCCTCCCGAATCTTATCTGTCAACTGTGTCATAAACTGGTTCGCCAAGAACAAATTCAGTCGATATTTCCGCGCCTCAGAGAGAATGCTCTCAAAACTCTCCGTAGCAAAATTCTGAAACTCGTCCACAAACAAACAAAAATCCTGACGCTCATCCTCGGGAATATCTGCCCGGCTCATCGCCGCCTGCTGGAATTTCATCACCAAAATCATACCAAGCAGTTGCGAGTTAATATCGCCCAAGCGCCCCTTTGACAAGTTCACCAAGAATATTTTCTTGCTGTCCATAATTTCGCGAATATTAAAGCCGCTTTTGCGTTGACCCAAAATATTCCGCATAATCGTATTACTTAGGAACGGCCCCCACTTAGACGAGAACCACGTAATCACCTCACCCGCATCATTACTCTTCTGTGACGCCGGGAACTCCTTCGTCCAATAGTCATACACCGCCTTATCCGTCACATACTGCAACTTCTCCTTCACAAACGCCGGATCCGTAAAACATTGCGGGATATCAATAAAAGTTGCACCATTCGGGTCACTCATCAGCAACAACGCCGCATTCCGAAACATATGCTGCCCACGTGGACCGAAAAATCCCTGATTATTCGGGTCAAACAGACTCTGGAGCATATTAATCCCCTCTTGGACGATAAAATCCTTCTGGTCAGCCGTAGTAAACTCAAACATATTCATCCCAATCGGATGCTCAATATCCGCTGGATCAAAGTATATAATATCGTCAATGCGACTCTCTGGAACTTTTGCCAGTAAAAGTTCCACGGCGTCACCGTGCGGGTCAATAAAGGCAAAGCCTCGCCCCTCTAGCATGTCTTGATACGCCACGTTCGTAAGCAAAACCGACTTACCCATACCCGTAGAACCAATCACATAAGTATGGCGTCGCCGGTCATTCTCCGACAATCGAATCTCCTTTTGCACCCCACGAAACTCATTCACTCCGAGGAGTACGCCTTCGGTCACCAATTTCGCTGGGCCATCTACCTGCTTGGTGGCCTGCCGCTCCACCTGTGACGTCGGAATTGCGTTCTGCGCCGGCAAATGAAAAATCGACGCCAACTCCACACTATTTAATATCGTACTATTGGCGCTCTGCGGGAAAAGTCGGAAAATATAATCCACCGTCAACTTGCGGGTATCCTTGAGCATGTCATACTGAAACCCATTAAAGTTCTGCGAATCAAACTGCGCAAATGCCGCCACTACTCCGCCCAGCATCGCTTCCGAACGCTCTTTGGTCTTAGAACTCGCTACCACCCGGATCAGTGTCTCAAAGCCCGGATATTTGGTTTTGTTTTCGATCGCCGAGATTTGTTCTTGTTGTAAATTCGTCAGCGGGTCTTTTTCATACTTTTCGTGTTCATCTGGCGGTCGCCAAAATGCCTGTATAAAATCTTTAACCAAAAGCACGATTTCGTTCGCAGCCTTTTTGCCCGCTTCGGCCATTTTTTTGCCATTTTTTAAATTTTGTACCCACTCCTCAGACTTTTTGGTCCAACTACCGTCCGTTGGCCTGAGCAAAATTTGCACTGCAATTCCCTCGCCTGCCTTCGTCACCGACATCGCATTCAAAATGCCAAGGCTCGCATCCCGCTGACTATCCTCATAGGTGCTAATTGGTAACACAAAATCTTTCTTCAGCGTCATCTCACCACCCGCCACTTGATCCGTGGTCACATCCTCCGAAAAGATACTGTCGGGTTCAATTTCTTCCAACCGTGCCGAAGGATATGCCGAAATCACTGCCTGCTTCACCGTCTCCACAATCACCGCCGGCACCACCGCATAATATTTGATGAGGCCGTCCGTCGCCACAATCTCAAACGCCATATGCCGTTGCCCAAAAATTCGGCTTTTCATTCCCTTTGTCACGGTCGAAGCAATAATCGAATACATCACCTGCGCCTGGCTCAAGGCTTCATTCGTCACGTCACGCTCATCACGTCCATTCCCCTGAATATCATCCGTCGATGGCGGCAAATGAATCAGCATCGGAATCATTTTGAGTCCACGCTCGTAATTCTTGGCTCGTCTTTGCCGCGCCAACCGCAGGCTCCAGCCCACACCAATCAACACCCCCACCAGCACTACCACAATAATATATATTGCCCAATCTGGCATCAACCATTCCCCCTGCCAATTGGATGCGGATTTTCCATGCTATTCAAAGCCTTATCACCTAATATCCGGTGCATCTTTACCACATCCGCCGGAGAGAAGACTCCCTTGTGGGTAAATTTCTCTGTTTCTCGCATTGCCACCCGTGCTAATTCCTCCTCGGACTTCGCCACAATCCGCGCCTCAAAATCCCGCTTAGGGTTTTCTTCATTGCGCAAGTTTTCCGCCTGTGCCTCCAAATTCTCTTGCACCTGCAACGGCGTTTCATCTCCAACGAACTGTTCCGGATGCGTCAGTTCTGCCTCGTCACGCACCACTTCTTGTGCTGCTTCCTGACCAGAATCACCTACCAACTCACCACGACCACCATCTAATACTTTCCAGCCCAGTTGCTCTGCCTGCATGCGTGCATCATTAGCCGCTTGCTCCGAAACTACAGGCATCACCCCACCAAAACTCTGGCCTTCTGCTCCTGCCACCAAGCCCAAATCTGTCTCTTGATCTATCTGCCTTGTCAATTCTTTGGCACTAATCCTCTGCACACGACCATTATTCATATGCTTATTTTACCATATTTTACTGGCTTTGTTCACAAATTTTAATCATAAACCTTATCTAAGCCAAACGTTTACTTACCAAAAAACACCCCAACAGCACGAATAGTACCGTCAAGGCGACTGTCAAAACACTAATTGACCCGAGTGACTGTGCTAACATCAGCATAATCGGGCCAAAAGCAATTACCACCCCATAGAGGTATTCTTTGCGTCCCATCTGTTTCCCCACCAACTTCGCAAAGATCCTTACTACCCCCACGGCTAAGCCAAACATCAAGACATAAAACGTTGTGAAAAATACTAAAACACCGAGTGGACCAATTCCTGTAGGAGTTGTGAAATTCAGCATAACAAGCAAAATGACTGCTGCGAGCAGGCTAAGTACTGGAATCAGATGCTTTGGCATAACCTTATTATATACCCCCAACACCTCTATTGCAAGAAAACTAGGTGAGAATGGGTGAGTTATCTGGCGAAAAACACATTGTTACTTTGGGCCACAACTCGCCCCATCCTCGATTTTGACCGCTCCACTCTTGGTGGGGCATAGTCCTAACTGGTTCATATCTCTGTTAATTTCGAATGTCAATGTACAAACAGATAATATTCCCCAATGCGCAAGCGTTCCCTCGAAATTCCCTGTGTATTTTGTCGGTCTTTGCATTACTATGACATGCTCCTACCTTAGATACCTAGAGGCATTTCTCACGGGCGGCCTCAGTGATTCACAGAAAGAATAGCGAAAATCGGCCAGTAAAAGATTATCTGAACCCCTAGGAGCCTCAAGGCTACCCAAAATGGTAGTCTTTCGGTTCCATCGGGGCGATCGTGAGTGATAATCCCTGGCAAGCCCGCTACCAGGAGTGTTCCCGAAGGACGACTCTGAAACGGACTACCATTCCCGTAGATTTGTACGGTAGGATGGTAACGATCACCCCAGTGAAGTCAACGGGATTTGACCCATCTCCTTCCCAAGGTTGCTTACTATTCTCTTTCGAGAATTCACACAAGGTGATTCCGCAAGCTGTAGGTAATTCCTAAGAGTGTAATTTATGGCTAGAAATTACCTTTTCGCCTGTGGAATTCGCTTGCTTCTGAATGTTAAATTACTTTTTTGTAGTTCATGTTTGTGTTCTGATTTGAACTGTCTTCATCATAGCACGCTTATGCTAACATTTCAATAGTTTTTGCCCAAAATAATGTTGTATTTATCACAACATATGCTATTTTATCTCTGTTATTTACTTATTTTATTATGTTGTTTGTTTTACAACATTTTACATATAATATTCCCTACCCACCGCGTTTTTTACACTTTTATCATGCTTGTGTTTGCTAAAAAAATTAATTTTGTGCTAGGCTGTTGGCAGGGCAAACAAAGTCCCCAGGCAAATACTTGACGGAGTGTGGTGGGAAAGGAGGAGGCATGGTTCGACTGTTCCTACAAGTTCGTCTTTTGTGCGCGATTGCAGCAATGTATATCCGCACAAAAATTGCCTCAGACAAACATCTGGGGCAATAACTAAAACCTAATTCTATCCTAGCAAGTTTTTAACAAAATGTCTATACTTTGTTTGCCTATCTTTACATACCCCCTTACCCACCAAAGCCATACTAATCGTATGGCTTTGGTCCTGAATTCATTTCCTGGCGGAAGCGAGAGGATGGCTCCGCTTGCGCTCCGCATCTCGCTACGCTCGATAACGAACCTAGGTTCAAATCCTCAACTTTTCTACAAGAAAAGTAAAATCACCATACCTACGGCATGATGATTTTACTTCCTGGCGGAAGCGAGAGGATTCGAACCTCCGAGACATTGCTGCCCACACGATTTCGAGTCGTGCGCCTTCAACCACTCGGCCACGCTTCCACTGCCCATTATAGCATATTTCATGACAAAAGAGAAAGACCGGCAACTGCGAGGAAAACCGGTCTTTCGTAGAGTGTGGAGTTATTTTGGCTATTTTTAAGTCCTTACATGGAGGACTGAAAGTTTTTATTTTTGGTTCTTGTATAATATTTTTATTCAAGAACTGTCTCTATTATATGGCCAATAAATGCTTAAGTCAATAGGATTTTGTACAATTTTTTTATAATTTTTGGTTGAGTTTTCCACAGGCTATTTGTTGTACTTTTGACCACAAAAAAGAGCCTTCAGGCTCTAACTTTTGCAACTTGGTGGAGCTGCCGGATACTGCCTCCGGGTCCGAAAAATCTTCATGATACCATTCTACATGCTTAGTTGCTTGTTTCGTCAGCAAAATCCTACAGCTGCAAACAACAAAACTATAGGTGCCCTAATCTATATTGTCGGGCTTGGGTCGATTATTCCCCTCGCCTTATTACCGTAATCTAATAATCCGCAGTCTACGGAAACTCGACTTTGGACCAGCTTAAATTAAAATCTTAAGCAAATGCAGGTGCATAAAGCACATGCTTAGTCGTATTTTTCTGACTTATTTGGATACTTACGTGTATTATTCGACATGCCTGATATCTGTTAATAATTCGTCTAAACTTTGTCAGCCCCAACTATCACCAATATAGCACACCTCGCAATAAATCACAAGAGGTTTACAGTATAAGTGATGTTAAAAATACTATTACAGTTATGCCAATCTATCACGGTATTTTTGACATTAAATTTTTTAACCGTAGCGTTTTAGTAATAATTTTCGTGTTCAAGCCATGTTGTGAAAAATAAATTAACAGAGGCGTAACTATTAAAACCCGTTTTTGCAACTATTTTAGTTGTAAAAATTACTAAAACTGTGGTAGCCTAAACGCATGATTGCACAAGTTTATTCTGCTATACCTCAAGGCTACGATGGCAGCATCGTCGAAGTTGAAGGTGATTCTAATAGAGGATTACCTGCTTTCAATCTTGTGGGCATGGCCAACAAGACCATCTCCGAATCTCGAGAGCGTGTCCGCGCCGCGCTCGCCAACTCTGGATTTGACTTCCCTCAACGCAAGGTTACGATTAGCCTTGCCCCAGCCGAATTGCTCAAAGACGGTTCTCATCTCGATTTACCCATCGCATTGGCCGTTCTCGTGCTTTCTGGGCAACTTTTATCGCAAAACGTCAGCAACAGGCTCTTTGTCGGTGAATTAGCGCTAGACGGGGCTCTACGACCCGTCCGTGGCATTATAAACATCGTCGAAGCCGCCAAGCAAGCCGGCTATGCTGAAGTCTACCTGCCCAAAGGCAATCTCACCGAAGCCACGCTCATCCATGGTGTCAAAATCTTCGGTGTTGCTAATCTATTAGAGTTATTTTTACATCTCAAAGGACAAGCCATCATCTCTTCCAATCCCAACAACTATGTTGTCAAAAAGACACAAACAGATGCCACGAAGAATAACTACCCCTATCTTGACGATATCAAGGGGCAATCTTTTGCTAAACGCGCCTTGGCTATTGCTATCGCTGGGCACCATAATCTCCTCCTAACTGGCCCACCTGGAACCGGAAAATCCCTTTTGGCTCAAGCGGCACTCAACCTCTTACCTCCGCCTACCCCTGGTGAACAAATCGAAATCGCCAAAATCCATTCCCTTTCTAACCATGTAAGTACAGAATATCAACGCCGCCCCTTTCGCGCACCACATCACACGGCAAGTCGCATCGCCATAATCGGCGGTGGAACCCACATCCGACCAGGCGAGATCTCCCTCGCTCACCACGGGATCCTCTTTCTTGATGAACTGCCAGAATACTCCCGCGACGTGCTCGAATCCTTACGACAGCCCCTAGAAAACCATGAAATTACCATCTCCCGTGCCATACAGCACACCACTTATCCTGCTAATTTTATTCTCATCGCCACAATGAATCCTTGCCCTTGTGGCTATCTGGGCGATCCCTCTCATGCTTGCACCTGCACTCCAACGCAGCTCCAAAACTACCACAAGCGTCTTTCTGGACCCATCCGCGACCGCATCGACCTAACAGTCTCCGTCAACCGTATCTCCGTTGAAGAACTTCTGGCTGGCTCCACTCAGCACGTTGTTAAAAATACCAAAATAGATAGGACAGGGTTTCCCGAACATAACGTTGTCAAAAATAATATAACAGAAGCCATACAGAGGCAAAGTCAGCGTTATCAAAGCACCGGGGTTTACAACGGTTCTCTCACCAGCGCCGAAGTTACTCGTCTTGTTCATCTCCAACCCTCAGCCAGGGATATCTTGCATCAAGCCACCAAACGCTTTAACCTTTCGATGCGCAGTTATTTCAAAATTCTTAAAGTCGCGCAAACTATTGCCGATCTCGAGGGAGCAACAGAGGTCAAAACTGAACACATTTCCGAAGCAGTCTCCTTTCGAGAATGCCAAATTGAACACTAATTTTATCAGTTTGCATACATTTTTGTCACTGTTGTGAAAAATACTCAAACACCTTAGAAAAGTAATTCTACGTTCCCTTTCCCTTATCGTATTTACTAGAGAAATCTCTTGCTATTTAAAGGAAGTTTTGTTATAATGAAAACAGTTCAAAAATAAGCGAAAGGAAGTCAACCATTAGTAAAACAGCACGCACAAAACTCAACGGTGAAATCCGTTACCCTTCTGTCCGCGTAATTGGTGCTAATGGAGAGCAACTCGGCATTATGTCTAGCCGCGACGCTCAAGCCATCGCTCGAGAACAAGGTGTCGACTTAGTCGAAATTGCCGGTCAAGCCGACCCACCCGTTGTTAAAGTCATCGACTGGGGTAAATATCAATACCAGAAGATGAAAGAAGAAGCCAAAAACCGCAAAAAGGCTCGCGAAAAGCAATCTGAGCTCAAAACTATGAAGGTTGGCCTCAAAATCTCTGACAACGACCTTAACATCAAAGTCCGCAAAATCCGTAGTTTCCTCGAGGACGGTGACCGTGTCAAAGTTATGGTTATCTTCCGTGGCCGCGAAATGGCCCACAAAGAACTCGGCCAAGAAATGGTCGATAAAATCGTAAACCGTATCTCGGAGGAGACTGAAATCGTCGTAGAGGGCAAACCTCAATTTGCGGGACGTAATTTGTCTATTAGTATTCGTCGAAAATAAATCATTTTCTGCGATTTGATAATAGAACCTACCAGCATCGGTACAGAAGAAGTATTTCCTACTTCCATGGCTCGCTGGTCGCACCTCAAATAATATTTAATCAATCATAAAGGAAAACTATGCCAAAGTTAAAAACGCACAAAGGCACAGCTAAGCGCGTCAAAATTACCGGCTCTGGTAAAATCAGCCGTGAGCGTGCCTATGGCAACCACATCTTGGCCAAAAAATCCAAGGCCCGCAAGCGCAACATGAAAACTGCTGCTTTCGTCAACGGTAAAATCAAGAAAAACGTTAAGACTGCATTGGGAGTTTAAGGCATGAGAGTTAAACGTGGTGTGCCTGCACGGGCAAAACATAAGAAAATCTTAGACGCTGCTAAGGGGATGCAACATTACCGCACCCGCAGTTACCGCCTTGCCAAACAAGGTGTCATTAAATCGTTGCGCTACAGTTATCGTGATCGCCGCAATCGCAAACGTGATTTGCGTGCGCTCTGGATTACTCGCATCAACAATGCTTCACGTGAGCTAGGTCTTTCCTACTCGCAGTTGATGGCCGGTTTGAAACAAAACGGCACTACAATCGACCGCAAAATGTTGGCCGAACTCGCTGTTAACCAACCAAAGGCCTTCGAAGCCATCGTTAAGACCGTAAAGGAGACTAAATAATGGCAGTTTGTGAAATTAGTGGCAAAGGCAAGATGTATGGACATAATGTCTCATTCTCTCAGCACAAGACCCGCAAAGTATTTAAACCCAACATTCAAAAGAAAACTTTAATCGTGGACGGCAAGAAAGTCAAGGTCAATGTGGCCACTTCTACCCTCCGCACCCTTAAGAAAAAGGGCTTGATCAAATAATTTCTACTATCTAGAATCTAAAAATACCACCATATTGGTGGTATTTTTAGTGAGTCATCAGTAAGCCGGGTTTTGTAATCCCCTCTCGCGAGAGAACTGGCAACCATCTATCTAGACCATCAATTGCTCGACGGTTCTAGCGGTGAGCGTGCATCCTCGGGTTAAGGTTTCATAGCACTCCTTGCAGCCGGTAGGGTTTGCCTCCAACCTATGTCACCATAAGTTGCTGTGGGCTCTTACCCCACTCTTTTCACCCTTGCTACGGAGATAGAACCGCCAAAATCGGCATTTTCTTCGGCTGAAGCGCGCCTCCCTGGCGAGCGAAGACGAAGAAAATGTCAAGTTTGGTGGTTCTAGCCCGCAGCGGTTTTGTTTCTGTGGTACTTTCCCTATCCTTGCGGACGGTCGCTGTTAACGACTACCGTACCCTATGCTGCCCGGACTTTCCTCTTGGTAAACCAAGCGGCTGCCTTTCAGACTCACCACTATTGTAACATAAACACTATCTTTAGTCTAGCAATTTATTCCGCAAAATGTCGGTCTACCGCCGCATTAGCCTCTGCGTCCGCCTCTGCGTTTTGTTCTCGCGCCACATGCACAAAGGCGCATGCCTCAAAACTCTCCAATAATTCCCGTATATCATCATAAATCGGCGCAATATCTCGATTTTTGACCTTGTAAATTCCGTTTAACTGATTCACCAGCATTAGATTATCACTAACAAAACGCACCGACTTCAATCCTAACTCAATCGCCTGTTCGCAACCCTCTTTCATCGCATAATATTCTGCCACTCGCGAGGTCGCAAAACCGATAAATTCCCCACCTTGCGCCAAAACCTCGCCATTCACCCCCACAACTTTGTAACCAATGCCCGATGGACCCGGATTGCCACGGCTACAACCGTCCACATATACCGTCGCGCTGTTGGCCACTTCCTTATAATTGGCGCGCGTCTGGCCCCGACCTTCCATCTCGAGCACCGTTACGCTTGCCTCATCCAAGCGATAATTCCCCACCTCCTCCGGCTTAATATATTTATACGCCGAATAGCGCTCACGCGGATTTAACTTAGTCTCAGTATTCAGCGTAATAAAATAAACTATATAAAGATTGCTCAACTGGCTTGACCCTTGAGGTGCCATAAACGTCACCACATCGTGCAATTTAGTCTGTTTGGTTACCTCTACCCTTAAATATTCTTCCAAAGTGCGCTCAATCGCTTCTTCAGGCTGTTCACCAAATTTAATCTTGCCAGTTGGCAACTCCCAAGTCGGCGCTGCATCCGAGCGCCCTTGGTTTTTCTTCATAATTAGGACTTCTCGTTCGTTCTGTATAATACCGACTACCCGAATCCGCTGTTTCATCTTTCCACCTTTTGCATTTTAATAACGGCTAAAGGCATTATTAATGACCAGTACAAGGAGAAGTCGAGTAACGGACCGAACCGTACTACAAGTACGGAGAGGGAGTAACATAGACTTTCGACGCAATAATGGTTATTAAGAATACCTTTAGAGCCTTGGGACGATGTTTTCCCTGTATTATATACAAGGTGGGTAAATTCTTATGCGCATTTCCACGGAAATGAACCACGAAATCCCGTAAACATGATTATTCAGGAAAATCATGCCGCCACCAAGGCTTATCTCTATTGTAACATACAACTTCTTACTTTAGCAAATCCCCGTCTTATCTCCCTTCGTGCGCAGCGGGTGGTTGTACTTGTCGAATACTAATGGCACTTTTGGAAATGCCAGTAACTATGCTAACTATTGGTCTTCCTATGCGATTACTATAACCACAGCATATTATTTATATTTCTACGACTCTGGCATCAGTCCATGGTACTATACAAGTCGCTATCTCGCTTTCCCCCTCCGCTGCCTTAGTACTGTATTAGGTATGTAGGAGTATGCGTGAAAAAGAATGAAAGTTTACTTTCATTCTTTTTCCAAATCGACGCTCATACCACAGAACGTAGTGATGTGGCTATGTAGGAGTGAGTGCCTATTCAGCCAGCACAGTCGTTATACAACGTACCGAAAACCCATTAAGTCGGCTATGTGAACCAGGCTGCACAATTGACTGCCCGTTTACAAACATAGCATAAGCTGTAGACTTAGACGACGCGCTCTTAGACCATAAAAATGCTCCATTACCAATATGTGTCTGTATGCCTTGATTAGCAATCACATTACCCGCCCGCACAAAATTAATAGGTGGTTGCGTCAGAGTTGTACCGCCAGTCTCATTTGATAAATTATAGGCGCCCATCAATCCTCGAAAGCTACCCTTAATCGTTGCATCCGTACCACCATCCAAAGGCAAAGTCCAACCCTTGGGGCAAATACTATCACTTGCTGTAGCACCGTCAACAATAGCGTTACTACCAGTCCCGGCTGTCGCCGCATTCCACTGATAATACCATTGTGAGCCAGCAGCATTTTCCAAATGCCATGATTCTGTCCCATTTGGGTCATCACTCTGACTTAATGCCGTTTGTGTATCCACTGTTGGCCTCCACTCCGCACTCACGTCACTATCTTCTGGTGTCAAAACCACCTCCGTTGACAAATCCAAGGCCAAGTTTTGCGTCATCCAACAGGTATCATTCGTCAATTTCGCTACGGTATAAATTTTATTATCACGCCGATCTACCAACTGCCCTTCCTCATACAAATCCGCACTGGCGCAAATCTGGGGCGTCATTTCCTGCATATAATATATCTGACGGAATCCAGAAATCACAATCGGGTTCGCAACCACCGATACCACCACCGAATTGCGATATTCTCCCGCCGGCAAACTGGGGTCAATCGCCGCCCCAATATTCAAATAATACGTATCCTGCCCACTAGTAGTATCCGTAGTTTTAATCGCCGCATCTCCCGCCTTCGGGATCGCCCGATAGACCGTTGAAGTGTCCGCCACTTTACCACTCGTCAGCGCAAACCCCCAAGTATTCAAATTATCCTTAAAATTATTTGCACTCATGGTACCGTTAATGGCCGTGATTCTGCCATTATTTTTATCATTTACCGCGCTCAAATCCTGCGAACCATCCGCAGTATGTAAGAAAATCGAGTAACCAGAGGTGTTGTTTGTCCCCACCTGCAAACGAGCACTACTTGAATTAAATGTCCCGCCAGATTTTGGCACCAAATCAATCCCCACTGCACTATCTAGCGCCACCGAGATCGTAGCGTAAGCCTTGACCGAAGTCTTGGTGGCTACCTCAGCGCTAAACGCCGAAGTATCAATCGCTTCCGCTTGGCTCATGCTTGGACAAGCCACCATGCAGCCTAGTAGCCCCGCCAGCTCCAAACTTGACCAGCCCAAAATTCTCCTCTGTTTCTTAATCTTCTTCCCCATTTTACCTCCGGTTATGTTTATGACACCCCGGATGTCGCCTATATTGTATGCGCAGTCTGCTTGCCAAACTTTAAGGTCATGTTTGGTCGTAGAAAGAACTACTGCCGATACAAAAAGCGACACCGCTGGGGTGTCTAAACCTTTTTCGAACCAAGCAACAAGAATGATTCTAAAAGCGGTGCCGCTTTCTTCACTCTTATCGCTGTGTTCTTATTGAATTTACTAACCAAAATTAGGCTCGTAAAGGTTTAGACATTACTATTATAGCACAGTCTCGCCAAAAACAAGCCTATTTTGTAAAAAACTACCGTACCCCCACAATCCAGTAGAAGAAATCTAAAATGCCGTTCATTGCTCCACCCATAATCATCGAAAGCCACCCCGGTACCAGAATCACCAATATCATCACCAAGATAATTCCCCACCGTTCCATACCTTCCATAATATTACGCACACCATCTGGCGCTACTGCATACAGTACGCGCGAGCCGTCAAGTGGTGGAATTGGAATCAAATTAAATATCCCAAAACCAAGATTAATAAACACAAAATCCGTCAAAATCGCGCCCAGCACTCCTGGATCATACAGCCAGCCCGTGAAATGCCCTAGCAAGAAAGCCAAAAATGCCAGGATAAAATTAGTCAGCGGACCCGCAATCGCTACCAACGCCATCCCCCACACTCCGTGCTTTAACTTGCGCGTGTCAATCGGCACCGGCTTGGCTCCGCCAAATATCGGCCCGCCCGAGAGAAACAACAAGAGCGGCATCGCCACGGACAACACTGGGTCTAAATGCTTAAACGGATTCAGCGTCAACCGCCCTTCAGTTTTGGCCGTGTCATCCCCCAGTTTGTACGCCACCCACCCATGCGCCAGCTCGTGCAACATCATAGAAAGTAATATAACTATGAAGGCAATCACTAATGTCGTAAAATATGCCACTTTGAGAACACGTCCTTATGCTAGTGCAACCACTTCCAAAGTCGCCGGCAACGATTCTAGGCTCTTTACCCTCAGCTTCTTCTCCGTTCGTGCTGAAACCTTGAGGTCCATCACCATACCGTCAATGTTCCCCATTGCAATCACCAACTTGGGCTCAATCTCACGTACCGCCCGCACCGAAGATGTACAGAGAATATCTGACACGCCCAACTCATCCAACGCCGTAGCATCTTCTACGCCACCAATAATCCCCACGTGCACATTATTCATCACGGCATCATAAATCGTCTTGTCACCCCCGACCGCAATCCCCCGAATCGCCACTTCACCAATCTCAAATTCACCTGGACCAACAATCTTGCCGACTTCAAGGTTCGCATCAATCGTCTCGTTCGCTAGATCAAACTTGATTGATGTGGTTTTTGTATTGATCACGATAATATCTTGGTCTTTACTCTCGATTTCAAACATATTCCTCCTTATCTATTATTCTGGGTGTACCAATTTTTCTGGATCATATAATTCGGCAATTTCCATTTCCAAAACTTCCGCAATAAACTTATCACGCACGCTGCGACGATACAGATAATCATCACGGCTCATTATGACGTAATTCATCGGCCGACCCTGGCGCTTCTCGACCACCTCAGCCCAACGCGACAACTTCTTGGTGCTATCATCCCCCACAATCAGCATATCCAAGCCATCTTGGCCCGGAAACCGATTAATCACAATCAAAGCCTTGAGGTACTTCTCCACTGGACGAATAACCTCTTCCCAGTTATTGGTGCGACGCAGCACCCGATGCACCTCAATCGTATTATTGCTGCCTGGCGTCACTACCGCACGATGCGGAGAGAAAATCTCTTGAAACGCATGCGCATACGGGCTCTTCATGTTGGCTGAATAATACACTTTATTATCATAAGTGTCTGACTTAACGATGCCGATCCCTTCTAGGTTCAGCAACTCACGCCGCACAGAGTTGATCTGCTCCTCAATCACACGCGTAATTTCACGCACATAGTACGACTTGGAAGTATTTGAGAAGAAAAGTTCCAGCAACTTTGCCCGAGTCTTCGAGCCGAATAATTTTTCGATTGGTGTGCTATCTTCCTTGCTCATCCTGTATACATTTTAGCACATATGACTCAACTTCGGCAAGTGGCAGCCACTTAATATTTTTGTTCCGTTTGAACCAAGTTAACTGCCGTTTGGCCAAATGCCAATCGTCTAGAACAAATAATTTTTTCGCCTCTTCCAAATTGTACTCACCCTGCAAATAACCCCAAGCAAACTGGTAAATATTGCTCTTCATTGCTTGAGTATTCCAGTTGTACTGCTCGACCAATTTTTCAGTTTCTGTATACAAATCCTGTACAAATAATTTGTCCGCCCGCTGAGTAATACGCTCACGTAGTTGTTCGGGTGACCATTTAATCCCTATGGTTAAATAATTTGCACACATCTCCGTGCGATCACTTTGATCAAGTTTTTTTTCATCCGTAAAGTGATAATCATAAATCAAAGCGTCGATATAAAGGCCCGTACCGCCCACCACCATCGGGATTTTGCCACGTGCCCGAATCTCAGCAATCTTGGTTTCGGCAAACTGTTTCCAATCCGCCACCGTGAACCGCTGATCTGGATGTACTATCCCAATGCCATAATGTGGCACTCCTGCCTGCTCCTCTATTGACGGAGCCGCGGTGCCAATCTCCATCCCCTGATAAATCGCACGCGAATCGGCAGAGATTATCTCTCCGCCGATTTTCTTGGCAATTTCGATGCTCACCCCAGTCTTGCCGCTTGCCGTCGGCCCCAAGATAACGATGGTTTTATCAAACTTCACCAAAATCCTTTAGCCACCCTACCAAATCGCCTAGTTTCACCTTTTCTTCCCCGTCGCGCGTCCGTACGCTCACAACCTTATCGGCTGCATCCTTCTCGCCCACAATCAAGACTACTGGAATCTTCATCTCGGTGGCACGCTTAATCTTCTTGCCTAAACTATCATCACTTCGATCGATTTCAAAGCGTAGCTCATTATTCTTTACCGGCTCTTGCAAGACCACGCCCCTTAACACCTCAGACACCTCACACACATAATCTTCGGCTTTATCATTCACGGTCAACACACGCACTTGCTCTGGTGCGCACCATAATGGGAACCAACCTGCTGTATGTTCAATAAAGATGCTCATAAAGCGTTCAATCGCCCCGAGCAGCGCACAGTGCACCATAATCGGCGTTTTCTTTGCACCATCAGTATCAGTATATTCTAGGCCAAACCGGTCTGGCATCGCATAATCTAGCTGCACTGTAGCAAGTTGCCACTTACGCCCCATCGCATCTTCGGCCATAAAGTCCATCTTAGGCCCATACATTGCCGCCTCACCCAAACCAATCGTATATTCCATCTCAAACTTCTTCGCCATACGCTCAATCGCCACTTGTGCTTTTTCCCACATCTGTTCATCACCGATATAGCCGTCGCCGTCATCACGAAAACTGAGGCGTAAACTCAACTTCATACCAACTTTTTTATACAAATCCTTAGCGCTTTCAATCAACTCACCAAAAACTTGCTCGACTTGATCTTCCGTACAAAAGACATGTGAATCATCCTGCGTAATCGCTCGCACCCGGCTCAAACCGCCTAGTTCCCCTTTGCGCTCATCACGATACACCATCGTAGTCTCAAGATATTTAACCGGCAATTCCTTATAACTACGTGGCGCACTCGCAAAAATCTGCGTGTGGTGCGGACAACTCACCGGTTTGACCGCCAAATTATCACCTGACTCTTGGCTCACAAATTGCAGAAGTTCTGGGAACTTCTGATAGTGACCAGAAGTCTTATATAAATCCACATTCGCAATGTGTGGAATACATACCTTGCGATAGCCACAACGCACCCGATAACCCTGCGCCAAATCATTCAACATATCACGCAAAATTGTGCCACGTGGAGTAAATAACGGTAAACCAGAACCTACCAAATCCGAAAAGGCAAACAGATCCAGTTCCTTGCCCAATTTGCGGTGATCACGTTTCTTGGCTTCTTCCTGCTGTGCCAAATATTCATCCAACTCTTCCTCAGTAGCAAACGCCAAACCATAAAGACGAGTGAGCATTGCGCGCTTCTCGTCACCTCGCCAGTATGCACCCGCAATCCGATCCAACTTCCACGCGCCAATTTCCTGCAAGTTCTCTACGTGCGGTCCCTTGCAGAGATCCGCAAACAAGACCTCACCACTCTTCGGGTCAACCAAATCATAAAATGTAATCGCCTCACCCTCAGGCAACTCGGTAATCAGCTCTTCCTTGTACTTCTGACCATTCTCCTTAGCCCAAGCCAAGGCCTCATCCCGTGGAACCTCACGCCGACGCATTTCGCACCCCCGCGCAATAATCCCTCGCATCTTCTTCTCAATTTTGGCTAAATCTGCATCCGAAATCTTGGTGTCACCAAAATCAATATCGTAATAGAAGCCATTCTCGATGGCTGGACCAATCCCAAAAGTTGTTGTTGGATAAAGCTCCCGCACCGCCGCGGCCATTACATGGCTGAGCGTATGGCGCATTTTTTCGGTCTGTTCGTTCGAGACATCCATACTTTATCCTTTCTTGAGATTAATTTATCTATATATTATACCACAAAAAGTGAGGCCCCTGCACCTCACTTTTATATTCACCATAATTAGGCTGCCAAAACGCGTTCCAAATCCCACCGATGCGCATCAGTATGTAATTTTTCTGGCAACTCCGCCACATCAATCCACAAAATATCAGCGATATCCTGTTCTTCCTGGGTGCGCTCTTTTTGTTCAAGGCTATTTAACTTACCATAAACCGTATGCACTTCAATATGGCGATTCACATCCTTGTGTGCGGCGTAGAAATTATCATAATAAACTTCCGACAATTCCCCTGCAAACTCATAATCCGTATAACCAGTTTCTTCGTCCAATTCCCTTGCTGCGGCCTCCAGAGGAGTTTCCTCGCCTTCAATGCCGCCCATTACAAAGTCAATCCAGCCAAACTTCTTGTTCTGCATACATAAATATTTCTCCTCCGTCGGGTGCTTCATCACAACCACCACAACCTGACGGTCCGTCATCGGCTTGTCTGGGCGCACCGCCGACTCGCCTGTGCCATGAAATTCCTTAATCTCTGCCATTTTGTTCCCTCCGTTTGGATAATATAAATACATTGTAGCACATTTAACATCTGCAAAAAGCCACCATTCCCTGGCAGCCTTTCACATAGGGGAGGCTAAATCTTTATGCACAACTCTCTAGCCAACGGGTTCTGCGCCCGTAATCAAATATGAGTAATCTCTCGCATCTGGTGGATTAACGAAGTTAGGGTCTGTCAATTTTACCTTGTATTGCATCGCGTAAACATGCAATAGCATCGTAATATTTTCCCTCAAAACCCACAAAACCGGTCGCAACTCAGGGTATCTATTTTTGGCCTGTTTCAGCACCGGCATCCTCAACATATCCGCTTCGACGACATTCTTCCGAATTCGCTCCTCCGCAAAACTCGGAAGCATCGTCGAGAGATTATAATACATATCCACACCTTTACAAATTACCGAATGTGGGTCTTCCAGCAACTCATTAGCATAACGCCGCTTTTGCTCGAATTTCGTTTCACCCGGGAATCGCTCAGAAACCGTCATATATTTTACACCATGTCTTACCGCATCACTAAACGGTAAACTTTCCACTGCAGTATTCGTTTCCTCTGGTACGTCATGCAATAAAATCGTTGCAATAGTAGTGTCATTGATGCAAGATTGCTCTCCAAAAGTCGTCATCAATGACACAGCATAGCACGCCATGCTCAATGGATGCACCTCGTATCTCTGCCCATCTTTACGCGGTGCGCTGTTGGCGTGCATCTCACGCATATAAGGCAAAGCCCGCATACTTTCTTTCATCTTTGCGCCAGTCACCACCCCACTCACATAGACATACATCTTATCCGCCGGGAACAATCTTCCATAATAGCCTTCATTCATTGAATTTGGTAGCATAAATCCTCCTCCCTTCCAAAGAACCTACACCTCCCCTATAATACCTCAATTATACCACGGCTTATTTGCGTTTCTTGCGCCTAAGACGCTTCAGTCTGCGCAATTTTTCTGCCTGATATTCGCGCAAATAGCCAATTACTGCCGCCAAAAAGATAATGCCTTCGGATAGAATCCCCGCCACCGAGAAAATAAAAATATTATACAGCATCCAACACAGCGCCACCGGAATACCCAAAAATTTATACACCTTGGTATTGTTCTGCCAAATCGAAATTTCATAGAGCACCGTAGCCGCCACCGACAATAAACTAAGCGGACCGTCATAGGTCCACACCGCAAGCCCTGCAATGATAGCAAGCACCAACGCTAAAAAGACATAATCACGCAATTTTAATTTGTGGTTCTTCCCTCGCCGCCCCTCATCATAAAGATAATAAAAATTGGCTAGCAAAATCACCACCGACATCGCTAGGCCCAAATCCGCGCCCAAGAGGATATAAGCCACAATCCCCGCCGCCATCGAAATCGTATCCAAAATCACGACCAATTTACGATGTTTTGCAAAATATGTTGCCCCAAGCAAGCCATATTCAACCAGCGTAAAAATCTGTGACCAAATATATGTCCAAGTAATATTCATAAACATTATTATATCACTACGTTCTGTGGTATGGGTGTCGATTCGGAAGGAACCGAGTTTACTCGGTTCCTTCTCTCATACTCCTACATACCTAATACAGTACTAAGGCAGCGGAGGGGGCGAGCATCACAACGACTACTATTGTGCGAAACAGCAACACTTGTATTGAGGACTAAGTCATACGCGGAACTTGCTGACACATACGAACGCGTTGACCACCACGCACTACCTAAACCGCTACCATTCAAAGTCCCATTAGTACTAGGCAGAAAAATATACCCGCTGCGCACGAAGTAAAGCCCTTGCGTGCGCAGCGGGCTCTTCAACATAACTATGGCTACTGGTATTTTTAGGCACGCAGGCACTAGTAGTGGCTGGTGGGCATCACGAGCGTTTTCTACATCTAATTATGCTGATTATTTTGCACTTACCGATAGCAATATAGCGCCATCAAACAACAATTTACGTTGGGTTGGTTTCCCCCTCCGCTGCCTTAGTACTGTATTAGGTATGTAGGATGTGGATATGTAAAATGAGAATCTTACACCAATCAACATTCTATGCTATAATAACCACATGAGTCGCTAGCTCAGTTGGCTAGAGCGTCTCGTTTACACCGAGAAGGTCGGGGGTTCGAGCCCCTCGCGACTCACCAAGAATGAAATCATCGGTTGATAATAGCCCAGAAAATGCGTCTTTACAGAGATAAAAGACGCATTTTTGGTTGTCAATTTCGAGGTTCGAGAACCAAAGTCGGCTATTCTTCCCCACCATTATCCAAGGCCTCTTTAACCTTACGCATACACCACTCTAGTTCGTCCAATCGCGCGTACTCATATGAATTCCTATTCTCACCGAGAAACTTATCCTCTCGAATTTGCCCAATCGCCATCAAGATCTTTCTCCGCTCTTGATCTTTCGCTAGCCAAGGCAATATCCGCATCGCCAGCAACGTTGTCTCTTTCCACTCTGCCCTATCAATATCAGCCATTTTCCTGCCCATTTCCGCCTCATTACCAGTCACAGAAACTATATGCGTTCTCCCACAAAAACCAAGCACCTTTTTGATCTTGCACCACGACACAATCATTGAATACAAAGCGTCCTTACCTTCCAACGTCTCCCAAGACCCCATCCAGGAAAAGCTCATCAAACTCAACCACAACCGCGGATCAACCTCTTGCAAAATCTGCTCCGTCACCTTTTCCAATACTCGCACTTGACGATCATTGAGATCCTCTATCCTCATAAACTTTTCAGTCATATAGCGCTTATATACACGAAACACCGTTTTGGCATTACTTTCCTCGCGCTGCAATTTTTCCTCAGTTACCACCAATTTTTTGAAGAACTTACCACCATATTGCCATAAGTTAAAAATACTCACTGTACTTCTCTCAAGACCTCCCAACAAATCCCCCATAAATTCATCAAGCCCTGACGCCACATCTCCTAGCACTTTATCTAGTTCATTAAAGAAGAAATATTGCAAAACATGCGCCTGCCCCTTTTCTTCAAGTGACATATGTAGCAGTTGTATCAACAGCTCTCGCAATCCATACGGTGGCACTGGCCTGTCATTATTCTCTCTAAACGCACACTCTTGCTGATAATAATCACCCGCAAATCTTACCAAATTACAAAATACTTCTATATTATAAAAATTAATTTTTTCAAGATTTGCATTCATTTGACGTAGCAATGTCGACGTTGCACTTTTACAGTCATCATCTTCAATCCGCTGTACAGCCCTAATAAAAGCCTCCACCAGACCAGTCTGATTTTTCTGAGATAAATTCTCATCCGACAAAATCAGCTCCCAAGTCGTCAACAGTTCATCCTTTGATTTTATACCATCCAAAAAGCCCAGCCGCAAGTTTTGTCTATAATTTTTACCATTCCTTGGCTCATCATATGCGCAAAACCAGCGATAAGTTCTCGTCAAAATTGCAGCCGATTCAATCAACAAAACCACCACTCCTAACAGAGATAATATTTTACAATTAAACAACAATAGCCCAGAAACTACCAAAATCGTTGGAATAAAGATTTTGAACAAGAGCACCTTACGGAAAATTACATTCTTATCAAAAGAATATCGAGTCTCACTTTTATCCGCCAAAAAGATCGCTAGCGGCAACAGAATAGCCACAGTAATTGCAGGCACCGCAATCAACGCTGATTCCGAAATCTGCTCCGCCAACCAATCTATTCCCTCCACTATACAACTCCATAAATCTGACCATGCAGCACTCTGCAAATGCCATCCAAACAACCAAAGCTGAGTCGCATATTCCCAAAACATTACATACATTATACCAATAACTGCTACTCCTAGCAACTCCTGTCAATCTTGCCAAAAACCCACTTTATGGCCTCGTCTAGATTGACAAAATATAAATTCTGTGATACAATGGTAGTATCAAATATATCACGGGAGGGTTTTATATGGTACCTATAAAATTCATCAATTTTTTGGCACGATATTCGTGCCCCAAGTGGAATCACGACAACGGCAACAAGATTTCTCGGGTTATTCACGGCATTTTGCGTCGGACGTGTCGTTACCTGTTCTGGGGGCTAGCTATGGCCGATTATTACTTATGTGCGCCGAGCAGTCCGCTCAAGGTATCCAGATATGCCGACCGCACCAAATACGGCAATACCTACCCAAGGGTATTCCGTGCCATCGCTAACTGGAAGGAAAGTCTCGACGCACTAGTTGTAGATCCGGCAAATTTTGTCATCAAGTATGCCACCAGTTACTGCGCATGGAAAATATTTGAGTCTACCGGAAAGTGGCCCACCAAAAAAGTAGAAGTCAGAAACAAGGCGCACGCTCAGGAAATTGCCGACCGCGAGCGTGCTCACGACGCCAAATATTGGCTGGAATTTCTGCAGGCTCAGACTTGCTATCGTGATGTTGTCGATGAAGACTATATTTTCCAGAATTACAAAGGTCATTACATCGGCATCGATCCCAATTATGGAGAGTATGGGCTGGTAGTCTGGTTCGAATATTGCTTCATTGATCGTATTGATGGACAGCCTGTGCTCATGGGTTTCGAAATCAGTACCTATGAGAATAAGCAATTCGTGCACAAAATCGTAGCACCGGAGAATTTCACTTGGATAGAAATTGGGAAAAGGGCTGCCCGCTAACGGCAGTCTTTTTACATACCTAATACAGTACTAAGGCAGCGGAGGGGGAAACCACCGTAGCGGTACACACCAGCATTATTGGGCATTATAACGGTATTGTTCATCCAAAGCGTATATTCATTATTACTAGTTAGAGCATAAGATGACCACCAGCCACCTGCTTGGCCAGCGTATCCAAAAGTACCAGCAGTATTAGTCGGCGCAAGGTGTCCGCTGCGCACGAAGTAAAGTTTGAACTAGTAACGCTATTACTAGTTCAAAGTACTGTTATCTCTGTTATGCGGTACAATTTTGTAGTTCTATCATGGATATGCTTGCTAAAAATTTTCGTTTTATGCTAGTCTGGATATAGGAGCAGAGGGACACCTAGATAATTTTAACAAAATGGAGAAAGGAGGATTATGTCGTTTACCTTCGGCCTCGGACGTTTACGTCTTAAACTAGAAATTACCATCACTAAGAAGCGACGGTAATTCCAAAACAACGTAACTCCATTCTACCACGCTTTGACGTCAATGTCTAGGTCTAAATGCCCCTCTTGCTCCGAGAGGGTATTTTCGTGCACAGCGGGTGGCTATATGTTGCGAATGGCGTGATTGGCAGTCCAGGAGCATGGGGTGGTGATTGGACATCATATACTGGAGATGTAACTAGCGCATATCGTCTATATTTTAACGAGACGGCTGTTTGGCTATTGCTAAATAACTATTATCGACGCTTCATTGGTTACCCCCTCCGCTGCCTTAGTACTGTATTAGGTATGTAGGAGATGAGTGGAGAAAAAGATAAACATATGTTTATCTTTTTCTCCCGAATCAACGCCCATACCACAGAACGTAGTGATGTGGCTATGTAGGAATAAGGTGAACAAACAGAGTAATAAACTCTTTACAATTTTCATGTAATCAGGTATAATCGTCTAAAGTAAGTCAATTTATTAAATTAATCCTAAGGAATATTCAATGCCGATTATCAAATCTGCGAAAAAAGCAGCCCGCCAGGCCGAAAAGCGCACTGCTAACAACCAGCAAATCAAAAAAGACATCAAAACCGCCCTCAAGGCGTTCAAAGCCGAACCAACTGCTGCATCCATGGCCAAAGCCCAATCCGAATACGACAAGGCCGTCAAGAAAGGTCTTCTCAAGAAGAACACCGCTTCTCGTCGCAAAGCATCCCTTGCCAAAATTGCCAAGGCTGCAGGTGTCAAAGTCACCGCAAAAGCCGCTTAATCTAGTTGTGAGATTCTAAGCAAAAACGACTTCAGAAGGAGCCACGGGAGCCACGGCTCCACCGAAGTCGTTTTCATTTGCATATCTAGCCGTGATAATTCTTTTAGCAATCGCTTCTCGCGAGTGCCAGCCCGGTACTCCAATTTCTTGATTCCCTGCGTCACCAAAAGCCCAAAAAACATATACGGGTCTTGCTCCAGCTCAATCTTCTCCACCATCTTCACTGCTTGTGGGCCATTCCTGAGCGCCATATCCAAGATGTTAAACACCATTTTGGCATCCGGATTAGCGCGCGCCGGAAATTCCCGCATTTCCACCCCAGCCGCAACCATCGCCTTATACACCACCGAGCGTTTATCAATTTTACTCTCCCAAATCACCATATCGTGATCAGTTTGCAGATAATCTGGAATCTTCTCCCAAACTTCCTTGTTTTCCCCTAATTCCTTCAGCAAAATCTGACGTTTTTCCGTGCCAAATAGCGACGTCCCCTGAAAAATGCTTGGTAAGTCCGCTACCGTCAAATTCTCGCCTTCAAACACCTCATAATCGGTGCCTAGCGCGCGTTTTACAGCCTTTTCTGTTTCAAGGCGGTTCTCACCCCAGAATACACTTAGCATAGGCTTTTACGCGCTCTCCGTAGCCTCAGACGGCATTTTAGCGGGCGAAGTTAGCTGGGATGAAGTGCAAGGATGAGACGAGGAGCGGACTGAGCGGGGCTCAGAGCCCAGCGAAGGAGCACCTGCAGTCTCAGACGACGCAATTCGCCCAGATAACGAGCCCTGACACTTAGGGCAATAGTGTGTCCCTCGTCCCGCACACCGCGTTTTCTCAATCACAGCCCCACAACGGTTGCATTTCTGACCTTCTCGCCGAAACACCTGGGCAAATTTCTCGAGATAATCCCCTGTTGTGCCATCTGGGCGCACATAAGTTGCCATGGTCGAGCCACCTGAGTCAATTGCTGCATCCATCGTCTTACACGCCCCCTCCAAAATTTTGGACACTTGTCCTATTGTTAAATTCCCCGCCGGCGTCGCTGGGTGCACGCTTGCATAAAAAAGTGATTCATCCGCATAAATATTACCCAACCCCGCGATCAACTTTTGGTTAAGCAACACCGTCTTAATTGGCGACCGGCCATGCCGCTGACATTTTGTGTACAGTTCTTCCGCAGACATTTCCCACGGCTCTTTCCCTAACTCGGCAATAAATTTATCCAATTCCACCTCTGATGTCGGCAAAACCTTCACAAAACCGAATTTACGTTGATCATTAAAGAACAACTTCCCCTCGGCAAATACAAAAGTTACTCGGGTTTGTTTATTTGGCAGCTCACTCGTAAAATTTTTGCTCGGATGCCCAGCCGCAAATTGTTCAGCATCGTCCACCTGCCCCACTTTGGCATGATTGCCGCGCCAAATCAACTGGCCGGTCATACGCAAGTGAATCATCAGCGTATTCCCATTATCAAGATCGATCAAAAGTGCCTTCCCTTTACGCCGAATATCCACCACCGTAGCACCATCCACCTCTGTAACACTACCATAAAACCCTTTACCGGGCTCCGGCACCACCTGTATAATTTTTTTGTTCAAAATAAACGGTTTCAACCCCCGACGTACGGTCTCTACCTCTGGTAACTCTGGCATAATACCTCCATTATAACACTATGTGCTATAATACAAAATATGAAGAAACCCACTCTTATCGCCATAATTACTAGCTTTTGCGTTATTGCCCTCTCTGTTGGGCTTGTCTTTTGTCTACACCATAAAGACGCTCCAACAACCGACCTCGAGCCGAGCATCCCAGGCGACACCAAACCCTACAATTTTGACTATTCTTGGCTAGAAAAGGGCCCTTACATCGCTCATGCCCTTGGCGAAATCCAAGACTCGTATTATTCTAACTCCTACGAGGCCTTTCGATTCAACTACGAAGCCGGGCAACGCCTCTTTGAGACCGATTTTTCCCTCACCGACGACGGCGATGTCGTCCTGATGCATGGCGCACACCAGTGGGAGACAAACATTCGCCCTTCTGACAAATTCGCTTTTACCACCCAAAATTTCCTCTCTTTCCTCTATGATGGCAAATTCCATACTCTAGACTACCGCAAACTTATCGACCTCATGATTGAATATCCAGATGTCTATGTTATCACCGACTCAAAATACACCGACCAAGCCAGAGTTGAGCAAGAATTCTCCCAAATTATCGCTTATGCTTTAGACTCCAGCGATCCCTCCGTTCTCGATCGTTTTGTAGTTCAGATTTACCTGCCAGAGATGTTAGATTGGGTGATGGCGTTATATCCTTGGCAAAGTTATCACTATCCATTATAGTTGGCTAGATGAGCCAACCGCCAAGGTTTGGCGCGATGCCGGGTTAACGATTGCCTCCTATACCATTGACACTCTCGACAAAATCCAAGAACTTCGCACCGAATATGATGTTAAGCTCTTCTATACCGACAATCTCTTACCCTATACTTATCGCTACACTGAAACTCAAGAATAAGGCTTACAACTCACCCCAATTCTGACCCGTCGTCACTTCTACCGCCAGTTTGACTGAGAGTTCTGGCGCCACATTTTCCATCTCTTGCTGCAAAATCTCCGCTACCACATCTTTGTCCGCTACATCGCACTCAATAATCAAGGAATCGTGCACTTGCATCACCATACGTGCTGATGGCACCTTTTCGGCCAAAACCTTATCTACCCGAATCATCGCTCGTTTCATCAAATCTGCCTCTGTGCCCTGGATCGGCATATTTTGTGCCGCCCGCTCAGCACCTGTGCGTACAATAAAGTTGCTCGAAAGTACATCTGGCGTCGGCCGCCTGCGCCCAAACATCGTCTCCACATAACCCTGTTCCCGAGCGCTCTTTAGCAAGTTATCCAAATATTCCTTAATCGGTTTACGCAAATTGAAGTAATTCTCGATAAACTCTTTCGCCTCATAAAACTTCATGTCGGCGGCCTCCGCCAAGCCCCGAATGCTCATACCGTACAGGATGCCAAAGTTAATCACCTTGGCCGCGCGGCGCTGGCTCTTAGTGACCTCTTCCATCGGCACCCCAAACGCCTCCGCCGCTGTTTTTGTGTGAATGTCCACGTTGTCGTTAAAATCTTTGATCAGCGCCTCATCGTTCGCCAGCGCCGCGGCCAACCTGAGTTCAAACTGCGAATAGTCCGCACTCACCAGCACCTTGCCTTCTGAAGCAATAAACCCTTCACGAATTCGCTTCCCCACCTCTGTACGCACTGGGATATTCTGCAAATTTGGATTAGTGGACGAGAGTCGCCCCGTAGCCGTCACGTTTTGATTGAACGTCGTATGAATCCGGTGGCTCTTATCTGCCAACTCGGGCAACGGCGCAATGTAAGTTGACAACAGCTTAGCCGCCTCACGATAATCCTTGATTGCTCGGATAATCGGATGATAACCTTGCAATTTGTCCAACTCCTTTACCCCCGTCGAATAACCACGAGCGGTTTTCTTAATGCCCTTGGTCGGCAACCCCAACTGCACAAATAGCACCTCAGCAAGCTGTGCTGGCGAATTCACGTTAAACTGTTTCCCGGCAAAATCCCACACCACTTGCTCCAAGTAACTCACCTCCAGCTCAAATTCCTCCTTCAATTTGGCAAAATACGGCATATCAATCAACATTCCGTAATCCTCCATCTTATAGAGAATCGGAATCAGCGGCAAATCAAAATCAGTATAAATCTTGTATAATTCTGGACGCCGGCCAAACTCATCGTTTTGTCGCGCGTACGCTTCTTTTTCGTCAGTTTGGTCAATCTTGCGCTCCAACGGGTTGAGCAAGAACGCTGCTTGCCCCAAATCCCAATACGGCGTCCCCGCCAGCACTTTTTCTGCCACTTCGGCATTTTTGTGCATCAAATCCTTTACGTTCCAACTCACCAGCATCCCATCTGGCAACTCTTGCACAATTTCTAGCGTCTGTCGGCTATAATTTACCGCCGTTGGTAACTTTTTTGCGGACGCCCGTTCCTCTTTTTCCAGAACTTCTACTTCCCCCATATCCAATCCACCCTGCTCGGGCTTCTGCTTTGGCTTTTTGGACTGGCTAAAGAATTTGCGTGCAATCGACCGAAATTCCAACTTATTGAGCGCATCCAAAATCCGTACTCGGTCAATCTCTAAATCTGGCAAATCTTCCAATTTCACTGGAGCATCAGTCATAATTTTGGCCAGTTGATATGACATAAAGGCACTTTCTTTGCCGGCCGCCAACTTATTCTGTGTGGCCCCCTGTACCTCATCCAAATGCTCGTACACCCCCTCCAGCGTACCAAAATCACGCAAGAGCCTTACTGCCGTCTTCTCGCCTACCCCTGGCACTCCCGGAATATTATCTGATGTATCCCCCTTGAGGGCTTTGAGATCCAAAAACTGCGCCTTTTTGATGCCGTATTTTTCTTCTACCCCCGGCACATCCAATTCCTCCAAATTAGTAAAACCTTTGAGAATCCGATACATCCTGGTATTCTCATCCACAATCTGCAACATATCCAAATCAGAGGACACAATAATCGTGTCCCAATCCCCCGCCTCATCCGCTTGCAAAGCCAGCGTGCCGATAATATCATCTGCCTCGTAGTTATCGCACTCCACAAAACTCCACCCCAAAGCCAAAATCAATTCCCTGAGATATGGAATTTGCGCATA
Source organism: uncultured Candidatus Saccharibacteria bacterium (assembly GCA_947087275.1). Taxonomy (GTDB): domain Bacteria; phylum Patescibacteriota; class Saccharimonadia; order Saccharimonadales; family Saccharimonadaceae; genus Nanosyncoccus. Next base: position 19,714 of record CAMUBZ010000006.1, on the reverse strand, counting down.
AAAATCCGGCCCCGGCTTAACCCGCCCTGCCTTATATTCCGGAAAAATCTCCTTACGCTTGGCCGTAGAACTCTTGGAATCCCACGCCACCACCACCTTGGTAGGATCAAGCTGACGCACAATCTCCATTGCAATCGCGGCAAAACCATAAATTCCGCCCGTTGGCGTACCATCAGACGTCGAAAGCGCCCCCATCGCATAATAACCCCGATAAAAAACTGATTTTCCGTCTATAATCACTAAGCGCTTCATATATAACAGTATAGCACGCCGTCAGAGATATTTATTTCATTTTTTGAGCAAGTTTTTTACTCGCAAACTGTCGCCAACTCAAAATCGTACAAAGCGGTGCCATCACCAGCAGCAACCCTACAAACAGCGCAATCCAATTGTTCCAACCAAACAACCACACCGGTGCCTCTTCCACACCAAAGCCAATAGTAAAAATCTGAGTCAATTTTGTCATATTGATTAAGTTGACTATCAACACTAATCCCGCACCCAAAACCAAACTAAAGGCACTTGCTAGCAAACTCAGTCCCAACAAATAAACACAATATACTCCAACAATCTGCTTTTTGGTTGAGCCCATAGCATGATAGAGCGCAATCACCTTAGTATCACGCCCTACCAAACGCACATAGGTCGACATCGTTACGATACAAGCAATCACCGCAAGCACTACTATCAAAATCTTAAGCACCGTCCAAATTCCTACAAAATTCTCATAAATCCGTACTGGGTCACCAACCACAGTCGCCGCCACAAGTTGTTTCACACGCGAGCAAATTCCTACTTCCACTTCCAAACTATTGCAATTATGAGTAGCGATATCGTTAATATAACCCTGCGCTTCAGCCACACTGGCAAACGTCGCCCAAATTTCTTCTGTCGGGCTCAACTCAGCCTCACCATTATCTAGTACCAAAGTCTGACTACTACCCGTAGATATTCCATCTAGCAATATGTTTAGTGGATTCTTTCTATCTTTGATCGCAGTTAACGACAAATTATGGACACCAAACCCGCCCGGCAAAATCCCTGCCACAAAATACTTTTGCCCAGCAAACTCAATGATTTTACCCAAAGATTGCTCACGAACACTCTGCACCACTCTGAGTTTGACCTCAGGCTCCGCGTGCGTATCGGCAGTAGAAATCTGCAACCATCCGGCCAACGTAGAAGTTGATGCTAACACCGGAATTGCATCATCTGGTATACTAGTAAAATCCGCTTCGACTGCATTCTGCACCAACTCTGGAGCCACCGCATAAACTGATCCCGTCAAGCCTGCAGCCATTACGGCGACCTCTTCCCCATTCCATTTGGCAATAACTTCTCTAATCTCCTCACGGTCAGTCGCAATATCACAAATGTCTTCGCAAAAACTCTGCTGCGCCACTGTACGCACCAACACCTTTTCACTCGTTGGCTCCAACATCACATCTAGCGTCGCGTCTTCTAACCCTTGAATCAACAAACATCCTGCCGTCAATACACCAAACAACACCCCCACAATCACCACCACAATTGCTGCCCGTTTTTTGTGTGCAACAATATTTGCCCACCCCAAACGTAGATAGTCTAGCAGATGCATCTAATCCTCTTGCGCCTTCATATCACTACTGACGTGACCTTCTTGCACGCTAACCACCTGTGACGCATATTTCTCTACCATCGGGTCATGACTAGCCACAATCATTGTCGTGTTCGTATCGCGCCAAATCTTCTGCAACATTTCTATAACATTCTTCGCATTCTCTGGGTCAAGATTGTTCGTTGGCTCATCTGCCAGAATAATCTCTGGATTCATAAATAGTGCTCGTGCCGCACAAGTCCGCTCAGCCTGCCCGCCAGAAATCTCTGCCGGCAATCTATCGAGCACATCCGCAATCCCCAAATCCTCAGCCAACTTTTTGGCCCGTTCGTGACGTTCTGCACGAGGAACCCCCGCAAAGCATCCCATCAAAGCAATATTCTCCGCAATTGTTAGCTGTGGCTGAAGGTAAAACCCCTGAAAGATAAATCCCACCTTGTGCCGATAAAAATCCACCCGTTCCTTACCCTTGAGGCTACTTACATTCCGTCCATCAATAATCACTTCACCCGATGTTGCCGGCTCAATCCCGCCAATAATACTAAGCAAAGTTGACTTGCCCGAGCCGCTCACCCCACGCAACATCACAAAAGTATTGGTTTTAATCTCTAAGTTCACATCGGTCAAAACCGACTTCTTACCATAAGACTTGTTAAGATTTTTGAGTTCGATTGTCATTTTTAGTCCTCCTTAAGTTGTTTAGCGATATGCTTACTCGAAAAAATCCTCAACGACAACAGTAGCGTCAGTGGTGCCACCAAGATAATAACCCCTATTATCATTCCAGAAATCCAATCATATCCCCAAAAAGTCACCCTAGCAAAATCAGACAACATATAATAACTCTTAATAGTCTCCGCTAGACTAGATCCATACACCAACGCTGCTACTGCAACCAGCAAGAAAGTCACTGCTATGCAAACAATAATCGCCAACAAACATAACAAGACAATATATACCAAATAAATTCCCAAGATATTCAGTCTACTGGCGCCCATAGAGCGATACAGAGCAACCGTTGGAGCATCGTCACTGATTACATGTACAAAAGTCAAAGTTGCAACGCATACGGCTATCACCAAAATCACGACAACAATTAGCAATGTAATCATTCTCAGTGACATAAAAGCGCTCGCAACATTCACTGTATTCCCAAAAACATCTTTGATATGGTAAGTATATCGACCAAAAAAGTCATACCCAAATTCTCGACCTTCTTGCCACGCATTATCATAATAGCCAAACACATCCTTAACATCTGTAAAAATCGCTACGTCATATTTGACAGCTTCACTTCTATTTTCATAATTATTTGTATTCTCTGAAACTAAACTATCGTTCTTCCCATCAAAAAATCGTTCAATTTTGCCTGAGCCATCATCAATCAAAAACATTTCCCCAAGGCTCCCCCTTATAGTACCCAAAATCAGGTTCATAAACCCTCCACCAGACATTATGGGTTGACCTGACTTGGTTGCCGGGTAGCTCCCTACTTGATAAAATTTCTGCTGTTGCGCCTCAGACAATGACTTACCAACAGGCAGAATCACCGGCAACCTATCATCCACCACATTAGCATACTCGATTCCCAAACTTTGCACTACTGATTCAGAAATCACATAAAAAGTCTCTAAGTGTTGTATGTGCTCAATTTCATCACCATGCATACTAGGACGTTCTTCCCACCAATAAAACGCCTTTTCATATACAGTACCAATCTTTTTGCCATGATAACGCTCTAAGCGTTTTTGTATAATTTCCTCACTATTGTCGGGAGCTGGCGTCAAAACACATCGTTCATTTATATCCTCAAGACAAGAAAACGTTTCCGGCTCAAAACCAGTTGCTACATAAAATTTTCCATCATTACTAAGGGAGGTAGCGTTCGCAAAAGTACGTTCCACCCCATTTAACAAAGTATTGAATCCTAAAACAGCAGCAAACAATACCGAAATCGTCACCACGATAATCGCACTACGACCCTTGTGTCCTGCAATATTCTTCCAACCTAGCCTCAAGCAATCAAAAATCTTAAATCTATTCATATACTTCATATTGTAACATAGCAAAGGCCCCTAAGTGGGGCCTTGTGTTTGGTTAATAAATGAGCACATATGGCACGCGACTAAAACTTTTGTCAGGCGATCCTAACGAATCAACTTGATACTTAATAACTTACATGTACCTGATACCAGTGGTCCTCGACAAATGCCCATCTCGGCTTAATCTGTATAGACACAGAGCAAACGTTGGCCCCACATTCAAATCTACGCGTACCACTCGTCTGGGTACAGTTATCTTCAGTCCAAACAACTCTCCCGGCACTATCCGACATAATGATATTGACCTGATGCAGAACGCCATTAAAGTTCTCAATATCAATGTATAAGTCACCATTGATCCCGTTCGGGTTATAGGCAATTCTCGTCCAATTAGGGCCTACAGAATACCTGTAGCTCTCCATCATGGGCATTACACCATCTTCCGAACCCTGCTCACTGTTCTCGGAAACCGCAACAACCTGCTCCTCATCTACCGGCAACTCTGCCGCACAAACCGGAACAGAAACTGATGCTACCATCGCAACAGCCAACGCTGTTGCAAAAAATCTTTTTACTCTTTTCATATTACTAAGGTACCTCCATAATCATAAAATACTATGCCCTATGTGCCGTACTTCATCACCAAACTGACAACTCTAGAAATTGGCCAAAATCATGCTATAATTACTCTCATGAACAAAGATATCAAACTTCTCGCCATTGTCGGTATGGCCGGTAGTGGCAAATCGGTTGCCGTAGACTATCTCACCAATCTAGGCCTCCCCAAGATTCACTTTGGCAATATGATTTATCAAGAAATGGCCAAACGTGGCATCGAGCGCACCATTGACGGCAAAAGCGAAAAGGCCTTCCGCGAAATGATCCGTGAAGCCGAAGGCCACGATTGGGTGGCACGCCAAGCCATCGCCGAAGCCAAAGACCTGATCGAAGCCGGGCAAAAACGCATTGTGCTCGACGGACTCTATTCTTGGACCGAATATCGCGCTTTTCAGCATGAATTCCCTGGCGCTCTCACCTTAATTGCAATTGTTGCTCCCAAAGCCTTGCGCTACGAGCGCATCGCCAAACGCCCTGATCGCCCCTTTGATGCTCAAGCCATCCGCGAGCGCGACTACGGCGAAATCGAAAACATGGAAAAAGGTGGCCCCATCGCCATCGCCGACTACTATATCATCAACGACGGCAACGTAGAAGACCTAGAAACCAACCTCAAAAATATCCTGAAAGAGATGCAGTTCTAACCTTAGAATCGTATTACTTTCAACGCTTTTTTCGACTTTTTGATTTCAATCTTTTTGACGTCGTGCAACTCCTGATATTCCCCCTCCGCATGAATCACCACCATACTCGGTTGTTCAAACTTAATCACATCCCCTGTAGTTTTCTTACCTGGTATATACATCAACACACTACGCATCATAAACCATGCCAACCGCCCAAAACTCCCCAAACGCGCCGTCGTGCTCCGGAATTCCTGCTTTTTGGCAGCACATTTTGCCCCTCGCATCAGCTTTGCTACACGTGGACTGTTCACTGCCAAATAATCCGTTGCCCCCTCCGCAAAGTGTACTTCTTGGCTCTTGCTTGAAACATCCACCACAACCTCTGTACGCGTCTTCGGCAAAAATTCCCGCTTACAATTACCAAAATACCACTTGGCGAGTTGCCACAGCGAGAAAAACAAATGTTTTTTGCCAGTGCGCAATTTCTTCCGCACCGATTCACTGTTTAACACCGCCGCTGACTCAGCAAACATCCCCAAAGTTACATAACACGGAGCGTAGCGCCACACCTTGCCATCCACCTTAGCCTCCAACGGATAAATTTCCGCTGTTTTCTCTGCTTCAAACCGCCCGGCAATCTCTGTGATCCCCCCTACATACTCACCACCGTATTCTACTGGACGCTTTGTGCCCAACATTCGCGCTACATCATTAAAATTCCCATATCCCAACGCGCTAAACGTCACGTCTTTGCCTGATTGTATAATACCATTCACTGCCACTGCCGCCGTACCATCACCCCCTGCCGCCACTACCAGATCTCCGTCACTCAGCAACTTTGCCAACTGCTCGGCGTTGTCGTCTACGTCTGTCGGCTTGAGTTCATACTTCCCCACCAGCCAACCCTTAAGCTGACGCGCTGGCGCCAGCACCTCTCGTTGCACATGCAAATAGTGCGAAGAACGTGGGTTGCAAACAATAATCAGCTTATGTAGCATCAGGCCAAAATACTATCCGTCACGATGCGACTTGATTCCAACTCGTCTCCAGTAAAGTTCGGTATCAACCATTGCAACAGCGTAAACAGAAGCGCCCACGCAATCAAACCAATCGCCACCTCGACTAGGCGCGTCTTGGCCTTGGCCATCTGTGCCTCATTGTCGCGTGCCGTCAAATACAAAATCCCGGCTATTACCACACCAATCACGGCAGCTGCACCGATCCCATAGAGCAATACTGTCACCACTAAGCTCAACAATTTCATAATTCCACCACCTTGGCTATCCGTATTTATACCTCCGCCGTCAGAGCAATTACCAAAAAGATTTGTATCCACACAGTCTGTTGTATCCACACAGTCTGTTGTATCCACACAGTCTGTTGTATCCACACAGTCTGCCATCACCGGCACACTCGCTACCACTGGCATCACTGGCACCAACATCCCCAAGGTCACCATCACACTTATCACAAATTTCTTGGCTCGCTCTCGCATATTCTCTCCTATTTCAGATAACCATGCAATTTCTTGGTTTGCTTATGTTTGCGCAATTTCGACAAAGCCTTCGCCTCAATCTGACGAATCCGCTCACGCGTCACTGAAAACTCATTCCCCACTTCTTCCAGAGTGTGTGGCCGGCCGCCACCAATTCCAAAACGCAACCGAATAATCTTCTGTTCCCGTTCCGACAGCGTCGTTAGAATCTCCGCAATCTGCTCCTTGAGAATCTGATTAGCCGTGGCATCCTCTGGTGAGTCCCGCTCTGAATCTTCCACAAAATCACCCAACACCGACTCTTCATCATCGCCATCGCGGCCCACACTTGCGTCCAATGATGCAATATCTTGCTTAATCCGCATCACGTATTCAATCTTATCGACATCCATCCCCATGGCTTCAGCAATCTCTTCGTTGGTCGGTTCGCGGTTTAACTCTTGCGTCAAACGTCGCGTCGTCCTGAGTACCTTATTAATCGTCTCTACCATGTGCACCGGAATGCGAATCGTACGCGCCTGATCTGCGATCGCCCGCGTAATTGCCTGCCGAATCCACCATGTCGCATAAGTCGAAAACTTAAAACCTTTGTCTGGGTCAAACTTTTCTACTGCACGCAAAAGTCCGGTATTCCCCTCTTGAATCAAATCCAAAAAGTCCAGCCCACGACCGCCATATCGCTTAGCAATGCTCACCACCAAGCGCATGTTGGCTTCAGCTAGTTTATCCTTGGCTTTCTTGTCACCATCCATAGCCCGATGCGCCAAATCTAATTCCTCTTCTTGGCTCAACAACGGGATTTTGCCAATTTCGCGCAAATACATCCGCACTGAGTCATCAGCAAACGCATCCACGTTATCCGCCGTAATCGCTAGCTCTTCATCCGAGAAATCATCCTCAGCTGCCAAATCATCCGCCCCCGGATCTTGCAATGGCTCACCCAAGTCTAGCGCCACATTTTTCTCGTTTAAGATTTCTTCATTATCATCCATTACATCACATTATACTAAACTTCGTCCAAAACTCAAGATTATTTCACCCGTCTAAGCGTCATAATCTTTCGCAAAATCTCTGCCTGCAAATTCTCATCCCCAGCCTCTTCCGCCTTCGCCAACTCCACGTTCAGCATTTCCACCTCCTGCTTGCCCATTTCTGCCTTGTAGCGCGTCAAAAGTGCTTTGGCTTCCTTCTCTAAGGTCAGCTTATCCCAATCCTTATATCGCGCCTCAAACACCATCTCAAGTTCCTGCAAACGCATCTCATCCTCTGGTAATTCCACCCCTTTTATCCCCGACACACCCCCATAAATCACAATCGCTTGCAAATTGTCCTTGATGCCCGCCAAAACGTCCGAAGAGGCCTCCAAATTAGCCTTTTTGAGCCGTTTAGAGGGCGTTTCAGCGATGTTTTTTATCTGTAGGTCTTCTACACTGCAGTCCAATTTTCGTGCCACCAGCTGCATGTAATGCTTCTTTTCGACCGAGTGTGTGACATTTTTAAGCAATTTCATCGCCAAATCGGCATATTCACGCTTCCCAGGGCCAGAGTTCAAGTCTAAGTTCTCCTCATACTTGTCCAATAGCCAATCCACCGCCGGGCGATAATTTTTGACTGCATCCTGCCATAACTTCGGGTCTTTTTGGATCAACTCATCAGGGTCTTTTGCCCCATGATAATCCGAGATTACACTCAAATTTATCCCCAAATCCCCCGCCAGCATGATTGCCCGCTCCGTGGCGTTCACCCCCGCTGCATCCCCGTCGTACGCCAACCGCACATCATCCGTCAACCGTGATAGCATCTTAAGGTGACCTTCTGTCATTGCTGTGCCACTGGTAGCCACCGCCTCCTTCACCCCCGCCTGATGCGAAGAAATTACATCCATGTTTCCCTCTACGATCACCACAAAGCCATTTTGACGAATCGATTCCTTTGCCTGCACCAAACCAAACACAAACCGACTCTTGTTGAACAATAAAGTTTCTGGGGTGTTCAAATATTTTGGCTCCCCCTTACCCAAAATCCGTGCCGTATAACCAATCACCCCTAGCGAATCGATAAACGGCACCATCATGCGCCCGCGGAACAAATCACCCTTATACTGGTTTAACACCCCTGCGGCCTCCATTTCAGCCATTTTATAGCCTTTTTTAGTCAAAAATTGCACCAAGGCCTTCCCCTGATTGGGCGAGTAACCAATCCGGAATTCCTTCACCGTCGGCTTAGTCAAATTGCGCTTGTTGAACACATAATCACAAACTTTCTCGTTTTTGGTCAGACAAAACTGATAATACCGACAAGATAATTCCAAGATTTCCTTCATCCGACGCTTGCGCTCTGCTACCGCTCGATCACCCCCACCATAACGTTGCAATTCTACCCCCGCCTGTGCCGCCAACTTCTCTAACGCCTCCCGAAAAGAAATCCCCTCTACTTCCATAATAAAACTAAAGATATCGCCACCCTTATTGGCCGAGAAATCATGCCAAATCCCCTTCTCTGGCGACACCATAAATGACGGGGTTTTATCTACACCCCAAGGCGAACGCCCCTTGAGGTTGCGTCCTGCCCGCTTCAGCTCAATATATTGCCCCACCACGTCCTCTACTGGCAGCCGCGCTCGAATTTCTTCTTTCGCGTCATCCATATTCTTAGTATAACACAGTTTATATGCTATAATGTCCTTATGGATAACTTCGAGTATCTCAATCAAATTTCGCAGTCTAATCGCCCAGTCAAGCATAGTTTTAAGCAGTCTGGCCCCAAAACCAGCCTTATCGTTAAACTCTGCGCCGCTGGCATTGTTCTATTCTTTCTGCTGATGGCGCTCGGTTCAATGCTTGGCAATCTCGGTGGCAAGTCCAACGACCTCACCAAACAACTTTACACTCGCACCGCCAACCTCAACACCACTCTCAATACTTACAACCGCAGCCTCAAGTCCTCACAACTCCGCGCCATTGGCGTTTCCCTCTCTGCTATCCTCACTAATGCTTCCAACCAACTTTCTGGCTATCTTAGCGCTAATAGCAAGGACAAAGATGTTCTGGCTCTCGACGAAAAGACGTCCGCCTCCGAAACTGCTCTGATTGAAGAGCTCAACACTTCACTCACTAATGCTCAACTCAACGGCGTCCTCGACCGTTATTATGACAATCTCATCGGGCTCCAAGTTTCCCTGTTACTTTCTCAGACTTCACAACTCTTGGCCCGCACCAAGGATGCCAACCTTATTAGCATCCTCACCAACTTCCACACCAGCCTCGAAACTATCCACCAAAGTATCGAAGCCTACTCAAGCAACTAATCCTTCTTAGCCTTTTCTTTTTCGTCAGCCTTCGCATCCGCTTCGGCCTTAATTTTTTCGGCTCGTTCCGTATCCGCATTCATGCGATTGAGGAATTTTACAATCACAAACACCACAAACGCAATAATCAAGAAGTTTACCACGTTCTGGATAAAGTTCCCATAAGCAATATGCGCCACCGTGTCAGCACCAAAAATATTCGGAATATCAATCGCAAGCGAAGAAAAATCCGCCCCACCAGCCAGCAAACTTGTAATCGGCATAATGATGTCATCCACCAGCGATTTCACAATCGCCGTGAACGCCCCACCAACTGCCACACCAATCGCCAAATCCACTACGCTTCCTCGGTTAATGAATTCCTTGAACTCTTTGATAAAAGCGCTATTTGTGACCGACTTCGCCAACTTGCTTAGCGGTGGTTGCGTCACCTGTTCTTTAATTTCTGGTTTCTGCTCTGCCATGTCCTACTCCTTTCTTTTCTACCGTCTTACCTTGCAAACGCCAGCACAAGACCATAAAACTAAAAATATATGCACTCTCAAACACCAACATCGTTCGGAAAAACCAATCCAATTCAAATAAATAGGCTACTGCACAAAATATTCCATAAATCACAAAACCAGCACACCAATAACGCAGGCGATTCTGTAAACGGCCACAAAACTGCCAAACAAAAGCCATTATGAGCATACAGGCAAACATCACCCGTGAACAAATTTGATGCATCTGACTCGGGGCACTTGTGCCATACCCTGCCCCTGGCGCATCAAAATAGCCAATCGGGCAAGCTGACAGCCCCAATAATGCCACAGCCGTCGCCACAACCACCCCATAAAACCATTTTGGCATCCGCCACGTCTCGCTAACGGCATATAGATACTTCCCAAACAGCCCTGCCACCACAATATTCCCCAGTGCAAACAACACCGCGCTCCAAGTTTCCAAGCCCACATAACGACTAATCGAATAGCCCCAGTGCCATCCATACCTTACACTGTTCAGAGCTATAGCCGCCAGAGATGTGAACAAAAAAATTCCAATCGCCATCAACATTAGCTTTTTCTGATTTTTTGTAATCATTTTTGCTTATTCCGCTAAATCTTTAGTCAAATTATAACTCAAACGCACCAAATCCTGCAATTCTGGCTCGTCTAACTGCCCACTCGGCACAATTTCTATCCCCCCACGGCCAAAATAACGACTTTCCATCACGCTTTCGTACTTCTCTCGCAAAACCTTACTCAATTTGCCATCACAGCGTACTTCGATAGTCTTGGGGCGCACTACCAAAAACGCCTTGTCATTTGGCGCCAAATACAGCGTATCCTCCTCAGTATCGCTCACTTTACGCTTCTGCTCAGAGTATTCCCCAATGCCGCTAATCTCTGCCAAGTTCATCACTGGTTCACCCCTTTCATAAAACTTAGATACCATTTTAACTCTTCTATTGACCCCCGTATGTCATCCAAGGCTCGATGCGCTTCGCGCTTGGTGAATTTCTTACCCTTTGCCCCCTCGAAATACACCTTCCAGGCGCTCACGTCCAACATACGATAATGCAGCCGCTTTGCCACCTCTGGCCACTCTCTGTCAATAAACTTACGATCCTGATGGATTGAATTACCCGCCAAGATAATTTCTAAACCAAAATATTGATCCATAAACGCCAATAATTGCTGTTCCACCTCTGTTACGCTCTTACCGGTCGCATTCTGCGCCATCAAACCATCTCGGCTCTCTGCGTTATTTTCCCAAAATTCCCCCACCATACGCTCTTTCATCAAAGATTCAGGCACTTTTACTACGGCCGTCATCTCTGCAATCGATTCCAAATCCCAACCTGTAGCAATCGCGGCGAGTTCCAAAATCCGATCTTTTTCTGGGTCTAGCCCTGTCATTTCTAAGTCAATCCACAGTAATTTTGCCTTTTTCATCACATCTCCTCTGGCACTTCGATCCCTAATAAGTCTAACCCATGCGTCATGACGTTCAAGTAAGCCCGCACTAAGGTCTTACGTTCAACTTCTTCTGCGCTACCCGCCACTGGCACATGCTCATAAAACCGCGAAAACTCTTGCGCCAACTCGTACAAATAATTACAAACCTTATACGGCGCTTTTTCCCGCACTGCACCCCTGATAACTTCCACATATTGAACAATTTTTTTATTCAACTTACGCACACTTGCCTCCACGACTTGTGGCTCCTCATTCTGAACAAATTTTTTGTTCACTTCCCCAGATTCGGCTTTTTGCAAGATTTTACGTGCCCGCACCGCCGAATATAACAGATACACACCAGAGTTCCCAGTAGTTGATACTGATTCCTGGGGGTCAAACACAATATCTCCACCCATACGATATTTCAAAAAGGCGTACTTGATAGCGGCTAATGCAATTAATTTTGTATTATCAGGAACTGGCTGAACCGTCTTCTCTTGAGGCGCGTTCGCGACGCCTGCCGTTGCAGGGTTACGCCGCTCTTCCTCGTCGTAACTCCGGATCCTCTCGCGAAGAGATTCAGTCAGTTCCTGTTCTACCAGGCTCATCACATCCACAGCCTTCAGGAAATTCCCTTTGCGTGAAGACATTTTGACGTTTCCCGGCAGTTTCACCATACCGTGCGTCAAATGTTGCGTCCGGTCCACCAACTCAGGGGCATACTCATGCACGCTCGCCAGCACCACCTTCATATAATCGCTCTGTTCGTTCCCAGTAATTACTACGGATTCATCGAAATGCCAGTCATCCCATTTTGTAAAAATCAAGCCTACATCCTTAGCCTCATAAGTCGGCACCCCCTCACGGTTGATAAATACCCGCGTATGCAAACCTACCTTCTCCCCTCGGTAGACCACCGCGCCGTCACTCTCCTCATACGTCGTACCGATATGTGCCCTCACCTCTGTAAGGCCTCGCCCGGCCACCGTCGATTCTGGATAATATTTATCAAATTTCAAGCCAATCTGCGCATAAAAATCCGCAAAATATTGATAACTCAACTCTCGTCCTCGCCAATATAATTCAGCGATTTGCGCCATTTCTGCCGTCGAAAAACCATAATCTTCGGCCAAACCCTCTAACTCCAATCGCTCAAACGACCGTTCCTGACCCAAATCCGCCAGCGCATAAACCGCTTTATTGAGGCGCACAATCTCGTCTTTGGCTGTTTCGTCATCCTCATACGCCTGCGTCCCCTCCACATAGCACTGACCAATCTTCTCAATCGTTATATCATCAGGTGAATAATGTTTTTGCAATAATGCCCAGATAGTCTTCCCAACGTGCAACCCCACGTCACCGCCAAAATTCGCCCGCACCACCTTTGCACCCGCCAATTCTAAGAGGCGAGAAATCGAATCTCCCACAATCGAAGTATAAAGATGCCCCACATGAAGCACCTTAAACGGATTAGGATCCGAAAATTCCGTCACTACGGTCTTACCAGAATATTCATCTAGTGATATATCCACTCTCTGCGCGTAAGTCTCAATAATCTGCTCAAAATAGCTTTTGTCCAAAGTAAAATTCAAAAATCCAGGCGCCGCCACCTCTATACCAAACGCGCAACCAGACTCTTCTAATTCAGCCTTAATTGCCTCAGCAATCACCATTGGCGCCTTATGTGCTACCTTGGCCAAACGCATCGCTACATTGCTCGCGTAATCCGCACCCGTTTCTTCTGGAGCCACCGTCAATTCCACCGCTATATCCGTACCAAAAAGCCGCTCGATAGTCTGTTCAAGTTGCTGCTGAATTTCTTCCATATCATATATTATATCACATTCCACCTCTCCCACATACCTAATACAGTACTAAGGCAGCGGAGGGGGAAAGCATGGTAACGTGCATTCGGACCATGCGACGGTCCTACACCATCAGCGTAAAAAGCAAGGTAATAAGCATTAATCTCGCCAACACCCCACGACGACCAGTTGCCACTATTACTACCAGCATGCCTTAAAGAACCCACTGTATGCTCAACATTAAGATACCCGCTGCGCACGATAGCCTAAATTCGTGCGCAGCGGAGTTGTTAATTTAGTCTATAGTGTGGGAGTATTATGGCATGCCGGGCAAAATGGGCGTTATTGGTCCTCACGTGGAGCCCAAACAACTACAAATGCCTATGATTTGGCCTTACATACAAGTGTTAACCCGTCCTCCGATGATGGCAATCGTTATATCGGTCGCTCCCTCCGCTGCCTTAGTACTGTATTAGGTATGTAGGAGTAGGAGAGGAGAAAGCGAGTTTACTCGGCTCCTTCTGAATCGACACCCATACCATAGAACGTAGTGATGTGGCTATGTAGGAGGGGGATATGTAGAAGTGGAGTCTAACCTTATTCCGTCACAATCTCAATCGCGCCCACCCCACCATCAACATCAATCAGAGTCTTACCGTTACCCCAAGTCTCGTCATCTGCCATTTTCTTGCCATTCAAAGTAATCGAACCCAGGCCCTTCTCAACTTTTACCCGATAATCCTCAGACGTACCACGCAAATTCAAATCTAACTTCCCCACTCCGGCGTCAATCTGGTTATTCCCCGTCAATTTTACACTTAATTCCACCTTACCCACACCCATGTCTAGATCCAAATCCTTAATTCCGCTCTCACGCACTGCCAGATATCCCGCACCACCTTTAACTTTGGTACGTTCTGTTACCACCAGACTACTTATCTCCGTTTTTCCCGCGCCGAGGTCCAATTCCAGATTCTTTACCGTCAAATCTCGAATTTCCACCCTGCCAGCGCCAGCATTCAGGCACAAAGTTTCCAATTCCGTCCAATCACGTGGGATTGTAATTTTCATTTCCTTCCCTCTAGTTCCCCAATCCGTCAAGAAATGAAATTCTTTTTCCTGTACATAAAGCGCTTTCTCGCCCTGACTTACCGTAATCACTTCTTCATCCGCTTCTACACTAAAGTCCTCGCCTCGCTCAATCACTACACTTGTGGCCTTCAGATCAAGATGCAGACTCTTTACCTCTTGCACCGCGATATCGCTCACATCAATCACCTCTACTGTCTCACTAATTGGTGTATTATCCCAACCACCCAAAACATAACTCAGCATCATCCCTGCCGTTACAATTGCCGAAATAATTCCGCAAATCAAGAGTACCGCAAACGCTACTGCACAATATTTAATCACCCGCTGTGCTGTATACATTATTTAACCTCCACCCCACCAAAGATCGAAGTTGCCTCCACAAACACCGTTTTCTTGGCCTCATCTTGTACTCTTTTGCTGTGCTTATTAGTTGTACCGCCAAACATCGCCGAGGAAATCACTTGCACATTCACATCCTCTGACACATAAATCGTTACCCCGCCAAAAATCGCGCTCGCCCTAATGAGCACATCGTCTTCAATCTTTGCCTCACGTAAGTCACATTTGATCCCACCAAATACCGCTTCTAATCGACAACCCTCAAACTTCTCCTTGGCAAAATCGATATTCTGCCCACTGAACGTCGCCCAGTACTCCTTATCACTGGTCTTCCCGCGCAACTTCTTCACTTCCTTTTTCACCTTGCCACTAATCGCATCTTTGAAGATAATTGACAAACCAATGATAATCAAAATTGCCGGCACTAGCAGTTTCCAAAGCACGCTAAAGGCAATTGCGCCCTGGCAAGCCAACAGCAAACACACCCCAATCAAAATCCCAATCAAATCTCCAGTTTTGTCCGTGTCATTACCAAATAGGCTAATCGCACAGGGCACAATAATAAACAGCGTCCACCAGCCCGGGAAAAAGATATTAATCTGTGCAATACCCAGAGCGTTAATCCCCAAAATCACGCCCAGCGCTACCAAAACGCATCCCCACAAAATGCTCGTTGTTTTCTTCATAGAAACTCCAATCAAAAATTATTCTTGTTTCTATTGTAGCACATAAAGCGCCCCCCCCCGCAAGGCTATTTTGATAAACTTTTTGCCTGCTTCAAGATTTTGGCCTGCTCCTTGCGTGCATCTTCAAACGCCGCTTTAAACACCGCTTCAGACGACTTCGATAAATTACCCTGCACTAAATCATGCAAAGTTGGTCGTTTTTTGGTTAATAGCAATCTAAGTCTATACATCTAAATACTCTTTGAGGGCCTTTTCATCATTATACTCAACCTTGACATATTGGTCAATATCTTTCGTCGAAATATTACGTATCCACTCTTTTACCCCATTACTATGGTCTTTAACAATTATATCTAATTTTACATCCTCAAAATCTTTCAATTTTAATAGATTCTGAATTGTCCGAAAATATGATTCTACAAATCCATCCAAATCAATTGCCCGATGCTCTACTTTTTCTCTTGCTACGGTATACTCCCAAGCCCGCCTTGGATCTTGTTGTACGTATATTATCTTCAAATCATATTTCCGCTTCAAGACGCGCTCGATATTTTGCAATGCCAAACCGCCGCCAAACGTACCGTCCATCATAAAGTTATAACCCCCTCTAATTACGCGGTCAAAAACTTCCGTCAACAAAACCGACGCACTCCGTCGAAAACGATCTGCTTTTTGTGGTTGATATGTGTCAATTTGAGCTGCGATCTCATCCATGTCTAACCGAATAACTTTCAAATTAGACTGGCGAATCAAACCACGAGAAACTTCCGTCTTCCCCGCCCCTGGTAGCCCCGCCATAAAAATCGCCGCCGGCTGACCTGACTTTTCGGCGCCAGATTCGCGAATCAATCTACGCGCAAATTCTTTCTTATGCTCTTTGACCCACTTCGCTATGTGCTCGTCCTGTCCCACCTACTTCAAACTCCGTATGAACTCCATAAACAGCGGATGTACATCCAACGGGCGCGAGCGAAACTCTGGATGCGCTTGCGTCGCCACAAAGAACTTATTCTTTGGACTTTCCACAAATTCCACCAACGCCCCATCAGGAGAAGTGCCCGACACCACCAAGCCCCCCTTCTCAATCGCACTCAAAAATTCTTGATTTACTTCATAGCGATGACGATGACGCTCAGTCACCTCAGTGGTACCATAAATTTTGGCTGTCTTGCTACCCTTCTTGAGCACCGCTGGATAATCTCCCAAACGCATCGTACCACCTGTTGATTCCTTACCTTTTTGGTCTTCCATAATATAAATCACATTTTCACCAGCACCCGCACCAAATTCCTCTGAATTGGCGTTCTTTACCTTGCCCTTACGCGCTGCCGCCACACAGGCCATCTGCATGCCTAAACACAGACCCAGATAAGGCACATCTTTCTCCAGAGCATAAGTTGCTGCCTTGACCTTACCTTCGGCTCCGCGCGCACCAAATCCACCTGGCACCACCAAACCATCTACCTTGGCAAAATCTCGCTTGGTCGCTGTCTCAGCATTAATCCATTCAATCTCCAAGTTCACTTTGTTCCATGCCGCCGCTGACTTCAAAGCCTCTGTCACACAAATATAAGTATCCTCGTTGCCCACATACTTTGCCACTAGCCCCACACGCACTGTCTTGGCCCACTTCTTGCCTCTGAGGCGCGAAAATTCCTGCCAGCGCTTCATGTCTGGAGCCTTTTTATTACCGGTAAAGTTATTCAAAATCTCTAACACACCAGACTTGAGCACGTTAAACGGCACATCATACACCGATTCGATATCCGGCAAGTTCAACACCGCCTCACCCGGAATCCCAGCAAATTTGGCAATTTTCTCACACATCTCACGTGGTGCTGGACGCTCCGACCGACACACCACCACATCCGGAATAATCCCAAACCCTTGCATATCCTTGAGTGCATTTTGTGCTGGCTTGGTTTTCAACTCCTTTGAAGTATTGAGCCACGGAATATACACTACGTGCACATAGAGACAGTTCTCGCGCCCCACCCGATTGGCAAACAAGCGAATTGCCTCAATAAAACTCAAGCCCTCATAATCCCCCACCGTACCGCCAATTTCCACAATATGAATCTGTGAGCCCTCACTGGCTTTGGCAATTTTCTCTTGCACCAAATCTGTAAAATGCGGAATCATCTGCACGGTCTTGCCATGAAACCCACCGCTTCGCTCTTTTTCAATTAGCTCCCGATAAATCGCCCCCGAAAGCGTAATAGAATAGCGATTGGTCTCAAAATCCAAAAACCGCTCATAGTGCCCTAAATCCAAGTCAGTTTCTACCCCGTCGTGCGTTACAAAACACTCACCGTGTTCCACTGGGTTCAACAACCCCGCGTCCACGTTCAGATAAGGGTCACATTTTTGCATCGAAACTTTGTAGCCCTTGGCTTTCAAAATTGCACCAATCGAAGCCGCCGTGATTCCCTTGCCAACACCCGACAACACACCACCAGTGACAAAAATATATTTACATGGTTTTCGCGTTTTTTTATTTCTAAACATTGGGCACCTCCCTTAATTAACTCTTTGCCCACACTTCTTATTTTTATCATATCACAAGCATAACATTATGGCTACCCAAAAGTTGCTGGACAAATAGAACAACATAATGTATAATAAAAGAGCCAGGCCAGCCTTCATGGTTGGTTTGAGTACTTATAGAATCGAGGTGTAGTAAATGGATACTACAAACATCAAAGTTATTTGGAGCGCCGACCACATTCCCAAAAGTGATTTGCTGCGTATTTTGGGGGATGACAAATTCCCGCGCGAGACGGTAGCCGTCAAACTGGACCGCTTCTTTGTCGAACAAAACGGTCTGTCCGCTATCGGTGAAGTGCAATCCCAGTGTAATGTTGCAGTCTTTGACGATGCTAAAATCGTTGAAGTTCCCAGCAAAGTTCTCGAAATTGCAAAATTGCATTTGGAGAATCACCCTTGGATGCTCAACGTGATGGCTAACGCTTGCGACACAAGGTACACGCTTAAAACACATCCGGAAATAAGCGATAATAGCTACGATTTGCTCTATCGCTTTAGCAAACTCTGTTTCGCCGCCGAAACACAACCGTGCGCCGTCACGGTGTTGACCAGTAAGACTGCCGACACTGCCAAATGGGAGTTCAACAAAGACCCCGCGCAGGCCGTAGTGGATTACGCTACGTTGATGGAAAATTGCAATATGACAGATATAGTTTGCTCTGCTATGGAAGCACAGGCAATCAGGAAAGTCAGTGACTGGCTCATCATCAACACACCGGGCATCCGCATGTTTGGCAGCAACACGGACGACCAGAATCGCGTCATGACTCCACAGGAAGCCTTTGCAGCCGGAGTCAACCGCCTTGTTGTGGGGCGCAACATCTACCGCAAAGGTGAATCATACGACGTCATCTTACCGAACATCCAGAAAATACTCAACTGCATTGAAAGGAGGGGTCAGCATGAGTAAAACTATTCCCGGAATTTTGGACATCTTGGAAGCACAAGGAGCAATTATCACTGATGGCCACGTAGTACTAACCAGCGGCAAACATTCTGCCGGTTATATCAATTTACGCAAATTAGCCGGTAGACGCGATGCGATGACAGACGTCGGAGAAATAATCTCCCAGAATATTCACAAGCACACCAACGCAGGAAGCAAAGATATCCTCTTGGTGGGGCCGGAAACTATGGGACGCAACCTCGCTCAGGAAGTTGCGCATATCAATGGCAACGATTATGTCTGGTGTGAACCCAATTCCGACAAAACTGCTATGCAGTGGAGTCAGAAATTAGACTTTGAAGAAGTCATCAAGGGACGCCGTTGCATTATCCTTGACGACGTACTGACTACCGCCCAATCATTGTTGCAGACCATCAATCTCATCAGGAGTAGCGGTGGCGAGGTAGAAGGCGCAGTTGTTATTATCCGGCGTAATGTAGAAATCAGTGCAGGAGTTCTTGGCATCCCTTGGCTGGAATCGTTACAGGATATCGGTATCCCGGCTTATAACGCAGAGAAATGCCCTCTCTGCGCAGAAAAGAAACCGATGTGGTTACACCCCGGTCACGGGTATGAATGGATAAAAGACCATCCGGACTATCCGACTAAATAAAAGTAACAAGTATATACTTGTTAGGCCCACGAGATAATACTCTGTGGGCCTAAATTTT
>CAMUBZ010000005.1 GCA_947087275.1 uncultured Candidatus Saccharibacteria bacterium | reverse complement strand
ATGGTGAGTCGGGAGGGGCTCGAACCCTCGACACCCTGCTTAAGAGGCAGGTGCTCTAACCAGCTGAGCTACCGACCCAGACCATACGTTGATTATATCACTAATTGCGAAAAAATGCTATAATAAAATCATGGAAATTCGCGAAAATGTACCAGTTACTAGCCTTACTACAATGCGCCTAGGTGGAAACGCACGCTATGTGATCAGCGCCAAGACTCCAGATGAGATTGCGCAGGCTTATAGTTTTGCGCGGGAACATGATTTGCCGATTTGGGTGATGGGAGGAGGAGCCAACACCATTGGTCACGACGAAGGATTCCCGGGAGTGATTATTCTAAATGAAATTAAAGGGATTTTCGTAGAGCAAGATGGCAAGTTTGTGACGGTTGATGCCGTTCATCAGCTAAGCGATGAACTGACCTTGAAAGGTATGGGCGGAGAAGTCTGGGACGACTTTGTGCGCGTGGCCTGCGATTTGGGCTATTCTGGCATTGAGGCTCTGAGTATGATCCCTGGCACACTGGGTGCAGCGCCGGTACAAAATATTGGCGCTTATGGACAGGATATGGCACAAGTAATCGTGTCAGTAGAGGCTTATGACACGCAAACCGATCAATTTGTCACCATCGCTAAACCCGAAATGGAGCTGAGTTACCGGCACTCCCGGTTTAATCACGGCAAGGATGCAGGGCGATTTGTGATTGTGGCCGTGACGGTAAAATTGCATAAGGGCGAGCTGTCGCGCCCGTTTTATAATTCTCTGGAACGTTACGTTGAAGAACATCATGAGACAGATTTTTCTCCCAGCAATATTCGCCGTATGATATGCGAAATTCGGAGCGAAAAATTGCCTGATCCCAAAGAAGTGGCCAGTGCTGGCAGTTTCTTTAAAAACGTTTTTGTAGACAAAGCTGGCGCCGATGAAGCAGAAGCCAAAGAAATTCCAATTTGGCGCAATGCTGATGGTAGTGGCAAAATCAATTCCGGCTGGCTAATTGAAGCCTGTGGCTTGAAAGGCAAAGAACTTTTTGGCTTTGTGGTGAGTGAGAAAGCCGCCTTAGTTCTGATTAATAAATCCGCCAAGACATATCACGATTTGGACCGAGCACGGCAAACTATTATAGACGCTGTGCAAGAAAAGTTTGGCTACACATTACGCCAAGAGCCGGTGGAAATACCGAGTTTAACAGAGGAGAAATAAACATGAAATTGTTGAATGGTGCCGAGATTGCCGGCTACATGAAATTAAACCAAGTGCACCAGGTGCGCGGTTTGCAAGCGCGTGGAGTGCAGCCAAAATTAGTGATTATTCGTGATAGTGATAACCCGGTGATTGTCAAATATGTCAACTTAAAAAAGCAATATGGCGACGATATTGACGTGGTAGTGGAAGATTGGCTGCGGGAAGACGTGGCGCAAGCGATTGCGGAAGCTAATGAAGATGCAACCGTGCATGGCATTATCGTACAGTTACCACTCAAAGACGTGAGCCAGACTGACACCGTTGTGAGCAAAATTGCCCCTGCAAAAGACGTGGATGGATTGGCAAGTAATTATTCATCTGGTGATATATCAGTGCAGACGCCAGATATATTTGAGTCAGCCACGGCTACAGCAATTAACTGGCTTTTGGCGGGATATGATATCAAATTGCAGGGTAGTAGAATTGCCCTGGTGGGGCGAGGGCGTTTGGTGGGAGCACCACTGGAACGAATGTGGAGGAATTCTGGATACGATGTAACAGTGTTTCGGAGTCATAGCGATCTGAGTGAATTAAAGAATTTCGATATTATTGTGAGCGCGACTGGTGTGCCACATTTGATAAAAACTGAGATGGTCAAACCTGGTGCGGTGGTTGTGGACGCTGGTACCGCTAGTGAAGACGGTGTCTTGGTGGGTGATGTGGACGAGACCGTGCGTGAGCGTACCGACCTTTCGGCTATCACGCCAAAAGTGGGCGGGGTTGGCCCGCTCACTGTGACGGCGCTTTTTGAGCATGTGCTAATGGCGGCAAATAATCGGTTATAGCGTGCTAATTCATAGACTATTTTAGGTGACGCGTCGCCATAGCCCGTCGTTACGGGTATGGCGCGCTGCATGCTCGCCCGTAGGCTGCGCACCCACCTGAAATATCTATGAATTAGCTAGCTGACTGATTATTTCCGCAACCTTTTCTTGCCCGAGCGAAGCGTCGATGCAGAGGTCGTAGTTGCGTGGGTCACCCCAATTCTGGCCAGAAATCATGCCATAATATTCGGCCCGATTCTTGTCGGAACGTTCAATGTTCTTGGCGGCATCTTTTTCATTGTCATCATACATCGCCATTACATTCCGGATACGGAAATCTTTGGGCGCGTAGATAAATACGCGAAGCAAGTTTGGCGTATCGCGCAAGACATAATCGGCAGCGCGACCAACAATCACACAGGAACCTTGCTCGGCGATGTTATGCAAAACAGCGTCTTGGGCTTCAATCGCATATTTGGCTGGCGAAGTAGTGAGATAGAGTTCGTGCATAATTTGCTCACCGTCGTTACTATTGACCTTTTTGATATATTCTTGATCGATGCCACTTTCCTGAGCAGCCAAAGCGGTCAACTCCTTGTAGTAATATGGGATACCAAGTTGCTTTGCCACCAATTCACCAATCTTCTTGCCCTGTGAACCATGCTCACGAGAGATGGTAATGATAACACCCGGATGCGACTTTTGAATTGTGGCAGAGGTTGAAGCGGTAGTAGTTTTCTCACGGCCGAGGTGACGGAAGTAAGCAATTGCCAAACCACCAGCAATAATGATACCGAAGATATCGGCAGCTGGTGCAGCCCAGAGGATACCATTGATGTCGTTCATCAGGCGTGGAAGAATAAGAACCAACGGCACGAACAGTACGATGTCACGCGAAAGCGAAACAATCGCAGCGCGCAACGGTTCGCCCACGGCCTGGAAGAAGATAGAAATGACTTTGATGGTACAAGTCAGCGTAATGAGTAGCAAGAAGATACGGAAAGTCAAAGTTGCAAACTGCATGTAAAGTTCAGGGTTCTCGGAGTTGGAGCCAAAGATATTGATGATGAATTGTGGGCAAACTTCAAAGATGACGGTTGCCACCAAGCCAACAATAATTGTGGCAGTGAGGCATTTGCGGAAAGTTTCACGCACACGGTCAAATTTGCCAGCGCCGATATTGAAACCAAGGATTGGCTGAGCGCCGATGATAATACCCATAGCGATACTCAAGACAATAGTGAAGACCTTCATACAGATACCGATGATAGCCAGCGGGTCGTTAGCGCCGTAAATCGAATTGGCGCCATAGGTGGCCAACATCTTGTTACAAACCATGGAGATAATCACGATCGAGAGTTGGGTAATGAGAGTAGAAATGCCGAGTTTGGCCACTGTGCTCACTACCTGGCCAGCAGGTTTGAAACTTTCAAGTTGCAAACGAAAAGTTTTGGTACGGAAGAGATAAATCACGGAAAGAACGAGTGTAAGCACTTGCCCCAAAATCGTAGCCCAGGCGGCGCCGCGGATGCCCCAGTTCAAGACAAAGATGAAAACTGGGTCGAGAATAATGTTGGTGAGAGCACCAGCCACCGTGGCAATCATGGCGAACGACGGTGCGCCGTCCGCACGAATCACCGAGTTGAGCATATATCCCAGCATATAGATTGGGAAGAACGAAATAATAATGTAGAAATATTGGCGCGCATAGATAAGGTTTTCGCCACTGGCACCAAAGAGACCGAGAATTTGGTCGCAGAAAAGATAACCGAGCGCCACCAAAACGATACTGATGACGAAGGTAATAAGCATGCTGCTACCGACCGCACGGTGGGCATTTTTAGTATCCTTGCGTCCCTGGCAAATCGACAAGAAAGCGGCCGTACCGTCACCAAACATCCCCGAAAGCGCTACGGCGACGAGCGTCAGCGGAAAGACGATTGAGGTAGCGGCGTTACCCACAGCACCAAGGCCGGGAGCCGTACCGTGACCGATGAAGATCTGGTCGACGACGTTATAAAGTGAAGTAATAAGTAGCGCTAGGATACAAGGAATCGAAAATTTCAGCAAAAGCTTGGAAATCTTTTCCTTTCCTAGATATTTGTTTTCTGTGCTATCCATCACAAAAAATCCTGTTTAGAATTAATATTTATTAGTCTGCCCTCCGAGCCAATTCCCTATGGATTACAGCAGATTGACGATTGTACGCTGCAAAGCTGGGTCAACTTTATGTATTTTAGCACAATATTTTTGAAAATGGATAGGTTTGTTGTAAAAATTACAACAAATAATATTGACTTTATTTGTATCTTGTGGTACAATAAAAGTATAGGGCACGATTTTGCCCTTTTGTTCGTTAAAATCGTTTAAAATTTTGTTATATTTTGGCCGAATGTTGTTTGGTGGCAAAAAGTCTGAGAATTACTTGGATTTTTTGCTGCTAAGCAGCACACCTTTAGGCTAGCGCGGGCCGTGAAATGACCTGGCTAGACCAAAAAATAAAAAGGAGGTCATAATCATGACAAATCAAAACAATGCAAATGGAACTCGTAAACTCAGCACCCTGAACCTTGAGCGGATGACGCGTGAGTATTTTTATCCCGACCTGTTTGTGGATGATTTGACGAACACGAAAATTCCGACTCCAAGCGAACTGGCTTTTTTGGGCGCCAACAATGTTTCAGATATTATGGCAGACTTGCGTCATGAAGAGAAAAAGTTCCGTCGCGTACAAAAAGAAATATGCGCCGAACTGAATAGGATGAGGTCTGCAACACCTGAAAAGATACGCAAAGAATGCGCTTCACCTGACGGCAAGGCATTTTCTTGTAATTGGCGTGGAATGGGTTATGCCGAAGTGCCAAAGGAGTTGGAAAAGGAGTTGATGTCAAACGGCGATGCGGATACTTATTACAAGGTAGCGGAAAAAAGAATGCGTAAGACGCATTCTTGCAGATTCGGCAGATACGTTGCCGAATGGTGCAAGAGGACACCGCGGCCATGCAGTAGCTATCAGTGTTTTATGATGCATAGTATCGCGACCACCACTCCCCTGATAGCATCCAAAGAAACTATTCCGGAGCCAATACCGCAGTGCCCGCATTACGCCGAGTGCTACGGTGTAGAGCCATTCAAACATGAAGGATGTATTTTTGCCGAAGTTGACCAGCGGATGCTTGAGGACTGCAAGGACTATTTACGGGGCGAGATTGATAAGATTCAGGAAAAACTGGATTACATCGAAAAGTATCTGCACAATATTACGGAAGCGTCTTCGCGTAATCATAAGCAGAGATGCTCGCGCCCGCATTTTTCCTTGCGCAGCTTCGACCACATGCGTGGCTTAAAATCCGGCGATAGAATCGTGGAGATTGACAGCGATGGCAATATTCAGCGCGGGGTCTTTGTTTGCTGTACTACTGATGAACGCGACGTAAGGTGCTTTTTGCTTAACATGTACGACGGTAGAACCCTGAAGATACAATTTCGTCTGCATTCGGATACTTTATATATGTCTGAAGCAAAATATAATTATCTGAGGGTGAACCCGGACTTCCGTACAGTTTGGTGGAACATGATACATGAAGCTGAGCGATTTGCAGTAACGCCGGGTGTAAAACGAGCGTTGACAGAAAAATAAAGTAGCAGATGCATTGTTGATGAGGTTTTAAACGTTTAAGGATTATCCCCGGCTGCGGTCGGGGATTTTCTATGCTTGACTTTTTAGATAATCTGTGCTACAATAAGGGTATGGGGCTTGTTTCCCATGCATTTTAAACAATTTGGCATATGATTTTTTTGTTGTAGGACCACTTTATGTACTGTTTGGCGGTATCAGGAGCGAGAAATGCTTACTTCTGCTACTGCTAAACAGCAGAATACTTGGCGAAATGCCGATTTAAGGAGGTCTTTATGACAACAAAAACAAAGAAACACGAAGTAGCAAAAGGCGAAAGCGACAAATTGGGCGACAAGTATAGCCAAATTGGCATACTGCCGCTCAGCACCGATGCAATTCCCTCCGTGGAAATTTTGCAAACGTGCGGCGTGGCTAATTTGGAGTGCCTGCTCACATCTGTGGAGAACGCTTTGCGCACCGATGACGAAACCTGCCTTGCCTGCAATGGCGAATGCAAAATCACTTGCTTTGAGGAGCACACAAAAACCGCTGCGACACTCAAAGGCTATGCAACCAGTTTGCGCGAGGCGATTGCGCTGGCGGATGAGGATTTTCCGTTGCTTCCCGACCTGCGGACGAGGGATTGGTTTGAGACCAATGACAAGTTTGTCGCATTTTCGGTTTGGGACAGGGCTGGTGAGAGCAAACATCTGGACCGCACGGTTGCGCTTAATCCGACATTGGAGTCATGCACTAGTGAAAACGGTGACCCGACGTTTGAGGTAAAATTTGAGGTGAAGGACTTGAATTGCCCGGACTGGAGCGCGCATGGAACCAGTGTGTTCGATCTGCACTCACCGTATATCATGACCAGCACTGAAGAAACTTTCTTCAGTGCGCATCCGGATGCGCTGAAAGTGTGGTTAAGTATGTGTGGGAATCTTTATCCGGAGTTTGCCGTTTGCGACGACGTTAAGGATATATTTGCCCACAAACTGACCAACCTGCATGAGCCTGTTGCCGTGTAAATGATAGATGTCATATGCTGAATTGAAAACTCCCAGTCCTGGACCGGGAGTTTTCTCATGTTTAATCTCTCTTGAGCATCACAGTGAAGGCTTCGGATGGGATGTCGATTTTGCCGAAGCGCTTCATGCGGGCTTTACCCTTCTTCTGCTTTTCGAGGAGTTTAGCCTTACGATCGCGATCACCAGTGTGAATTTTGACAGTCACATCCTTGCGATAAGCGCCAATCGTCTCGCGCGCGATAATTTTGGCACCAATTGCCGCTTGGAGGGCCACTTCAAAGTTCTGGCGCGGAATGACGGTTTTGAGTTTCTTCGTGATTTCGCGCCCGAGCGCGTCAGCTTCGGAACGATGACACATGAGACTAAGGGCATCAATGCGTTGACCACCCACAAGAAAATCCAGTCGCACCAAATCTTCGGCACGATAATCGGAGAGTTCGTAGTTGAAACTAGCGTAGCCTGACGTAATACTTTTGAGCTGGTCATAAAAATCAGTCAGCAGGTTGGCCATGGGGGCTTCAAAATCAATCACGGCGCGGTCTTCGATGTAGCTCAGATTAGTCTGATGACCACGTTTTTCGTTAATCAAATTGAGCACGCCACCAATCATATTTTGCGGCAGAATAATCTCGCCTTTGACCCACGGTTCGCGGATTTCCGCTACCCCAGAAATATCAGGGAGGTCAGACGCGGAGCGAATATTGAGATCCTCGCCATCGGCCATAGTAACTTCATAATTGGTGCTCGGGTTAGTAATCACTAAGTCGAGGTTAAATTCCCTTTCTAAACGCTCGCGGATAATATCCATATGGAGCAGGCCAAGGAAGCCAATACGCAGGCCAAAACCGAGAATCGGCGAATTCTCGGGCTCAAAATGTAGAGCCGAATCGGACATGGCGAGTTTTTCTACGGCATCTTTGAGGTCTTGATATTGATCATTACTCACAGGGAAAAATCCAGCGTAAACAAACGGCAAAACATTCTTGTAGCCCGGAAGTGGTGTGGCGGCAGGAGTTTTGGCCAGTGTAACAGTATCGCCGACTTTGGCTTCGCGGGTGGTTTTGAGGTTGGTGACGATGTAGCCGATACTGCCCTCTTCGAGGCTGGCGGTGGGGGTCATTTTGGGAGTGAGGGCGCCGACTTCGAGCGCAAGGCCGTTGGTGCCAGCGGCCATCATACGGATTTCGGAGTTTTTGGGGATGGCACCTTCAAAAACCCGAACGTAGAGGACGACGCCGCGGTAGTCGTCGAAGTAGGAATCGAAGATGAGAGCCCTGGTCGTCGCATCGATGCACTGTTGAGTAGGTGCCGGGGCTCGTTCGATGATGCGGTCGAGGATTTCGGGGACGCCTTGACCAGTTTTGCCAGAGGCGAGGATAATTTCTTCGGGTTTACAGCCGAGCAAATTGACAATCTGAGCGGTAACTTTTTCGACGTCGGCCGCTGGCAGGTCGACTTTGTTAATCACTGAGATAATATAGAGATCTTGTTCCAGCGCCAGATAGACATTGGCCAATGTTTGCGCCTGAATTCCCTGCGTGGCGTCTACCACCAACACTGCGGCTTCTACCGCCTGTAATGAACGCGAAACCTCATAAGAAAAATCGACATGCCCCGGAGTATCAATCAAGTTCAAGACGTAATCTTTCCAATGCATCTGTACGGGGGCAAGTTTAATTGTGATTCCCTTCTCGCGCTCCAATTCCATGGAGTCGAGCAACTGCGACTTCATCTCGCGCTTGGAGACCGTGCCAGTGAGTTCCATCATACGATCGGCAATGGTAGATTTGCCGTGGTCGATGTGCGCAATAATACAGAAATTACGAATTTTATCTGGATTCATAGTGATAATTATACTATAATAATGATATTATGGCAAAGATTATTCTGGCAGTGTCGGGTGGAGTTGACTCAATGGTTATGCTAGATATGATATGCCATTCTGGACAATATTCATCTGGTGATATAATTGTGGCACATTTTGATCACGGGATTCGGGAAAACTCGGCGGAAGATGCGGCGTTTGTAGAGCGCAAAGTCAAAGATTATGGTGTGGAATTTCGGCTAGGAAAAGGTGATTTGGGGGAGGGTGCTTCGGAAGCGGAGGCGCGTGTGGCAAGGTATGATTTTTTGCATAGTATTGACCCATTTGCCACGATTTTTACGGCGCATCACCTCGATGATTTGGTAGAAACTGTTGCCATTAACTTGATTCGGGGCACCGGTTGGCGCGGCCTGGCGGCACTAGATACACCGGGCGTCAAGCGGCCATTCTTGGAGATGGACATGTTTTATGAACCGATGGATAAGGCAGCCATTATGGAATATGCGGCCAAGCGGCGACTGGAATTCCGGGAAGACCCATCTAACTCATGGGACGAATATTTGCGGAATCGCGTACGTCACCAGATGAATAATTCCCCATTAGATTTTGAGCAAAAAATGGAGATTTATCGATTGTGGCAGGCGCAAAAACAGTTGAAATCCGAGATTGACCCGAGCATCGTACAACTATTGCCTGAAGATAAGATTTGGCAACGCGCCTGGTTTCGAAATTTGGAGCCAAATTTAGCACTAGAACTGCTCCGCGCCGGAACTTTGCGTGCTGGCATTGCGGCCACGCGCCCACAATTAGAAGATTTTCGCCAGGCGATTTTGAACTATGCTCCCGGCAAATATTTTAACCTGCCAGGGGATAGGCTAATACGTTTGAATAAAAATAGTTTTGAACTTTAAGAACTGTGCTATAATCAAGGCAGATTTAAGTGGAGTTTGGAAATGATTACTAAAGCGATTATTCCGGTGGCGGGTTGGGGTACACGGAGATTGCCGATTACGAAGATTATTGAGAAGTCGATGTTGCCCGTAGGCAATCGGCCGTTGGTGGATTATTCGGTGCAAGAGCTGATAAAAGCTGGCGTGAAAGACATCTACATGATTATTTCAAATGTGGAACCTTGCCAAGTGAAGGCGTTTTATTCCAAGAACGTGGCGCTCGACCAGTACTTGATTGACCGGGGCAAAGAAGATCGTTTGGCACTGGCGCACACTTTGCCGGATGATGTGAAGATTCACTATATTCAGCAGGATCCGGCGGGTAAATACGGGACAGCAATTCCGATTGCAATGGCAGTGGAAGAATATAATATTGACGAACCGGTATTGGTGTTTATGGGTGACGATTTTATTTGGAACCCAGGTGGCGAGTCGGCGAGCGATTCCCTAATCAAAGCGATGCAGAATGATAATGAGTCGGTGATTCTAGGCGTGGAAGTGCCGCGTGATCAGGTGGAAAAATATGGTGTATTGTCGGCAGAGGATGGCAAGCTGACTGGCGTAGTAGAGAAGCCGAGTGTTGATGAGGCGCCATCGAATTTGATTAACGTAAGCAAATACATTATGTCGCCGGAGTTGTTGCAAGAGATTGTACGCTATACTAAAGAAAACGATTTTGGGCCGAAGGATCAAGAGTACGTGGTAACCGACCCAATCGACAATTATATCAAAAAAGGTGGTGTGATGCGTGTGGCGCCAGTAGCCGGTGAATATTTGGATGGGGGTAGCGTAGAGGGGTGGTTGCACGCCAATAATGTAGTTTGTAACTACAAAGGCTAGGTATATTATTCATACTGTGATATAATGATATTATGGTAAAAAAGCAGACTGAATTGAGTTATCAAGAGGCGATTGGCCGTGTGATCGCGCGGTTGCGCACAGAAAAAGGTTGGACGCAAACGCAATTAGCGGAGAAGATTGGCAGTAGCCAATCAGCAATTCATCGCGTAGAAAAAGGCCAGCAGAATATTTCTTTGGAATTAGTGCGCAAATTGTCGCAAGCGCTTGGCGGGCAAATCCTCTCTGTTAATGATAGCGTTTCGCAAAGTTATTGCATCCATGGTGGCAAGGAATTACACGGTGAAGCAGTGATTAATACGAGCAAAAATGCCGCAGTGGCGTTACTCTGTGCTTCGATGTTGAATTCTGGTACGACCACACTTAAGCATGTGGCGCGCATTGAGGAAGTCTTCCGAATTATTGAAGTTTTGGAGTCTTTGGGGGTGCGCTGTCGTTGGATAAATGACAATTGTGATCTAGAAATTATATCACCATACGAATTAGATGTAGCCAATATTAACGTAGAAGCAGCACGCAAAACGCGGTCAATTTTGATGTTTATGGGGCCACTTTTACATAAATTTAAGAAATTCCGATTGCCGTATGCTGGGGGTTGTACGCTGGGAACACGCACGATTGAGCCACACCTACGAGCGCTCCGGGCGTTTGGGCTAAAGGTGGATGCGGCGAGTTGTAGTGGATTTTATGATGCCACAGTCGCACCGGATAAGCCGACACTCAAGCCAGAATTTAAGGATATGCCAGAAAAGATTGACCAAGTAGGGCCGAAGTTCCCCGCCAAACGCGTGGTGTTGATTGAGCGTGGAGATACCGTGACGGAGAATGTCTTGATGGCAGCGGCGCTGTACCCGGGCGAGACGACGATTGTGGGGGCATCGTCGAATTATATGGTGCAAGATTTATGCTTCTTCTTGGAAAAATTAGGTGTCAAGGTGCGCGGAATCGGCTCAACCACGTTGCAGGTGGTGGGTAAAGCTGAGATTAACGTGAATGTAGAATACGCGCCGGCCGAAGATCCGATTGAAGCAATGTCATTTATTGCGGTGGCGCTGGTGACACAGTCGAAACTGACAATTCGACGTGCGCCAATTGAATTTTTGGAAGTAGAACTAGAAGTTTTGAAGAGTATGGGTGCCAAAATTGAACGTTCGCCAGAGTATTATAGTGCGAATGGGCGCACGCGGCTGGTTGATTTGAAGATTTTTAAGTCTGAGTTGGTTGCGCCGACAGACAAAATTGCACCGATGCCTTTCCCAGGTTTGAATATTGATAACTTACCGTTCTTTGGCGTGATTGCTGCCACGGCAAAGGGACGCACGCTGATTCATGACTGGGTGTTTGAAAACCGCGCAGTATATTTGACCTATCTGGAGAATTTGAATGCCAAAGTGGAATTGTTGGATGCGCACCGAGTTTATATTGAAGGACCAACAAATTGGCGCGCTGCTGAACTAGTGGCGCCACCAGCTCTACGCCCATCAGTAGTGGTGATGATTGCCATGCTGGCAGCACCGGGGACTTCGATTTTGCGCAATATCTATTCGATTAACCGGGGATATCAAGATTTTGCGGAACGCTTGAATAAATTAGGCGCTGATATTCAGCCACTCTCTGGAGTGTAGGGTGATATGCTAAAATAATCCTGTGGATAGCAATCCATGGAGCCCAAAAGTAGCCTGAGATCACTCCTCCGCTAACTGGTGGTCTTCGTCAAAAAAGATCGTGAAGTTCCCCTTGAGATTCTAAGAGATAAAAGAGGCTTGGTGGCAGGTCTGATTAAGGTTAGGCTGCCGGAAGTGAACTTCTAGATTTACTGCCCTGCGGTTATAGTCATCTCGTTGTTTAAAACTTGTTCCGGGTCGTGCGCAGCGGGTGGTTCAATTTAGCTAATACCGCTGGTGTTCTCCGGAACGCTGGCAACGAAGGCGTCTGGTGGTCGTCGCGCGCTTACTCTACTAATACAAACGCGTACAACTTCAACTTTAATACTGGCGTCAATCCATCAAACAACAATAATCGTTACAACGGTTTCCCCCTCCGCTGCCTTATTGTATGCCGCGGCGGGGTGCCGATCTTTTGAGCAATAGCACTTTGAATATTAGCATAATAATTATAGCAATAAGCAAAAACATAATTACAATTTTGCGGAAAATATCATGCTTATGCTTGTTAATTTAGAAAAATTTGTTATATGCTGGCTCTACGCAGGCGCCCGTGCGAGAAAAACGCGTATTCTCGGCTCGACCCCAACGAACAACAATGCTATAATAAGATTAACAAAGGAAGGTAATATGGCAAAAAAGACTACAAAAGTAGAAATGGCACCAGAAGATTCTGGCAAGAAACAGGCTCTCGATCTCGCGATTGCACAAATTACAAAACAGTTTGGTGATGGTTCAATTATGAAACTGGGCGAAACCCAGAAAATTGATGTCGAACTCTTGCCCTCTGGTTCCCTCTCTCTAGATTTGGCGCTGGGCGGCGGTTATCCAAAAGGTCGCATTATTGAAATTTACGGTCCAGAATCTTCAGGTAAAACTACTTTGGCCCTGCATGCGATTGCCGAAATCCAAAAACAGGGTGGACAGGCAGCCTTTATTGACGCTGAGCACGCCCTAGACCCAGCCTATGCCAAGAAGATTGGCGTAGATACAGATAACTTATTTATCTCACAGCCAGATAATGGCGAGCAGGCTTTGGAAATTTGTGAAACCCTGGTGCGTTCAGGCGCGGTGGACTTGATTGTAGTAGACTCGGTGGCGGCTCTTGTGCCACAGGCCGAAATTGACGGCGATATGGGCGACGCACAAATGGGTTTGCAAGCACGTTTGATGTCACAAGCCATGCGCAAGTTGACTGGTATTATTTCTAAGTCGAAGGCAACCGTAATCTTTATTAACCAAATTCGGATGAAGATTGGTGTCATGTTTGGCAATCCAGAGACTACTACTGGTGGTAATGCGCTCAAATTCTACGCTTCAGTGCGCATGGATATTCGCCGCGTTGGTCAAATCAAGGAAGGCGATAACATTTCTGGTAACCGCACCAAGGTGAAGATTGTTAAAAACAAGATTGCGGCGCCATTCCGTACGGCGGAGTTTGATATTATGTATAACGAAGGTATCAGCAAGACTGGTGATGTGCTGGATTTGGCAATCCAAAAAGGCATTATCGAAAAGGCTGGTGCATTCTTGAAATACAAGGGCGAGACGATTGCACAAGGGCGCGAGGCAGCTAAAGCACTGTTTAAGTCTAACCCGGAGTTATTGGCAGAAATCGACCAAAAAGTGCGTGAAGTCGCACACTTGACGGGTGGTGCGGACGAAATCGCACCGGAAGCAGATCCCGAAGATCCGGTAGCAGAATAATCTGCTTGAGGTGTGGGGATGCTCAAGATTGAATCTTTGGAACCCGAGGAGCTGGAGTTAGAATCCGAGCAAGATTCCGATGAAGTTTCTGATGAAGTCGATGTTGACGAAGCGGAAGAAATTGCGGTTTTGGACGCCGAAGCGGCACAGCGTCGGCGCGAAGCTGAGTTGATTTATGGCTCCAACGATGAAGTGTCTGGTCCGATAGGCGATTGGGCTGCACTAGTGAATGGGACGGAGTATTATACTGTAACCAAGATGACGCCGGGCGTGCGCGATCCAAATCGTGTCAATATCTTCTTGGATGGGCATTTTGCATTCTCGTTGGATATAAATCAAGTCGTAGAAGCGGGCGTCAAGGTTGGCTATCGGGTAACGAATGAACGCCTAGAAGATTTGCGGCGTATGTCGGAGTTTGGCAAATTATATCAACGCACGCTGGAGTGGGTCTTAACCCGGCCGCATTCGGTGCGCGAAACACGCGACTATCTGCGGCGACGACAAATCAAACGTCGGATGCTCAATCGTCAGCGTGCGCGCGAGGAAAAGAAGCCTCTAGCCGAGATTGAGGACGATGTAATGCAACTCGTTATTAAGCGTTTGATTGAGAAAAAGTATTTGAATGACCAGAAGTTCGCCGAATTTTATGTGGAAAATCGTTACGTGCGTCGCGGCATTAGCCATAAGCGGCTGCGGATGGAGTTACAAAAGAAAGGCGTGAGCTCGGACTTGATTTCTGCCGCCATGGCGAAAGTTCAGCGTGATGAAGGCGAAGAGATTTTTAAGGTAATTGCAAAGAAACGTAAAAAATATAACGACTTTCAGTTGATTGGGTATCTAGTGCGCCAAGGATTTAACTTCCAGCAGGCCAAAGACGCCGTTGAAACTGCCAAAAATCAGGAAGATACAGAATAGTATATATACATTGTATGGACAACGTATATACAGATTACATACAATGTATTACGCTTGGTCTTGATCTTTGGTGCGTGATTCGGTGGCAAAATCGGGTTCGCGGAACGGATTGACAAAACTTGGCACAAAATCGTTTTTGGCAGCCTTCGCCTTGGATTTGGGAGTTTCGGCTTCCTCTTTGATGACAACTTTATAATCATCGACTTCTTCGATGCGATTACGAGAAATGGTTAATTCTGGATCGAGAAAGGCCTTGATTAGTGGGCGTTGTACGATGAGTTGCTGGACTTGCCAACCTGACGGTTCAACGGTAAAATCACTCACCTTACCGAGTTTGGCGCCTTGTTTTGACTCAACCTTGAGCCCAACCAAGTGAAAGTTGAGATCGATAGCGTTTTTGATACGGATAATTTCATCAGGCGCAACGAATTCGTCCGCAGAATCTACAATCATACCCAACCGCGAAAATTCGCGCACGCTTTCCATGGGAAGAATTTCTCCAACTTCTTTGCCAACGAGCGGCCCCTCCACCCGACAACCAATAATCTTGAGGTTATCAGGATCAATAATCAGCTCACTGACGCTTGCAATTCTCCCGCCAACATGCAGGCTAAGGATGGGGCAACCGATTAAGCGCGAACCGTTGAATAACATACTGTTATTATATCATGTTTTGTGAAGAATAGCGCAAGCACTTTTGTGCAAGGTGGCTATTTAATCAGCGATGGCTGCCAGGGGGCAGGATAATCTGGTAGGCCAAGCAAAGTCGCAATCGTAGCGGCGAGGTTAGCCAGTCCCGGTGCTGGGATTTGCGCCGCGCGATAACGCTTGGTGTTGGCAGTAT
Organism: uncultured Candidatus Saccharibacteria bacterium; assembly: GCA_947087275.1. Taxonomy (GTDB): domain Bacteria; phylum Patescibacteriota; class Saccharimonadia; order Saccharimonadales; family Saccharimonadaceae; genus Nanosyncoccus. The sequence goes on along the minus strand of CAMUBZ010000005.1, from coordinate 45,311 downwards.
TATCATAGAAAATACAAGGAACAAGATTGCTAGTGTGAGAAGTTTTGGGAACGCCGTCTTTGCTTAAGAGTTCTTCGGCGTTACCATGGTCCGCCGTGATAATCATCATACCACCCAGGTCGTCAACCTTCTTGGCAAGGCGAGCGAGTTGAATGTCGATTGCTTCAAGCGCCACAATCGTAGGCTCGAGTTCGGCAAAGTGTCCTACCATGTCGCCGCCCGGATAGTTGATGCGGATAAATTTGAATTGGTCGAGTTTTTCGAGTGCGATGTCGGTGATTTCGGCAGATTTCATCCATGGGCGTGTATTGAAAGGTTGCAAGTCGGAAGGAACTTCGATTTGCTCTTCGCCCTTGGCCTTCTTATAACTATTGCCATTGAAATAATAAGTAACGTGGCCAAATTTGACGGTTTCAGAAATGGCGAGTTGGGAGATTTTGTTCTGGCCCAGGAAAGTATTGAGTGGGGACTCAATAGTAATGGGCGGGACGAGGATGTTCTTGGGGAGATGACGATCGGAGTCGTATTCCGTAAGGCCAGCAAAGAAGACATCCGGCACCTGGCCGCGGTCGAATTTGTCAAAATTCGGGTCGTCGAAAGCGCGTGCGATTTCGACGGCGCGGTCGGCACGGAAATCGTAATAGATGAAAGCGTCACCGTCTGAGACCGTGCCGACCGCCCGCGGCTGGCGGCAGCCGGAGGTCTTGGCGCGCTCAGCGCGAGCGCTGAGCGCGGAACTCGCACCAGTGTTCTCGACCACGATAAATGCTGGCAAGTACTGATCTTGCACGGTCGGATTTTCGCGACGCAGGGTCTGCACCGCTTCGCGGGCAGACTTAAACTGGCGCGGAGCGCGGCCATGCACCATCATATCCCAACCCAATTTGACCATACCCCAATCACTTTCGTAGCGATCAGCCGTGGCTACCATGCGCCCCGCGCCAGATGCGATGCGAAAATCCGCATCCTTAAACTTGGCACAGAACTTCTCAATGCGGTCAATAAACTTAGGCTCAGATTGCGGAGCAACATCACGTCCATCAAAGACACAATGAATCCGGATTCGGCGCACGCCCTCGGCATAGGCTTGGCTAATCATTTGCTCGAGATATTTGAGATCGCTGTGTACGCCACCGTCAGAAAAGATACCACAAAAATGCAAGGTGCCCGGCGCTGCCGTCGACCAGTTAACATTCTCGTCGGAGCCCGCGTTCGCGACGCCTGCCGTTGCAGGGTCGCGCCGCTTAACCTCGGCCGAGCCTCCGGATGACTCCGAGCGAGAATATTGCCTGTTTTCAGCAGTGCCATGCACACCCAGCTTTTTCATGGCACCCTTCCAGGCTTTGGACTGCCAAATATCGCCGGTGGCAAAAGCTGCTTCGACTTGAGCAATGCCCTGCTTGATAATTTGGCCGGAACCAATCGCATTATGCCCAACCTCAGAATTACCCATTTGCCCAGGCATAATACCCACGGCTTCTCCCGAAGCCAAAAGCGGGATATTGAGATAATTAATCATGGCTTGATCAAGAAACTCAGTGTGCGCTTGACGCACGGCATTACCACTGCGAGCGGTGCTGAGACCGACACCATCTAAAATTGCTAAAACAATTGGGCCTTCATAATGTAGATTCTTCACGATTCCTCTTGACAAATTAAAATGTTTGTGCTAATATAGAGATACAAGCTGCTTTGCGGCTCTATCTGTAGTGTTATGGCAGTGGTACCTGTTGTGTGATGCAGTGAATATTGCCACCACCAAGAATAATCTCGCGGGCGTAAACTGGTTCAATTACCTTGTCTGGGAAAAGCGATTGCAAGGTATCAATCGCAGCCTGATCATGTGGGTCGTTAAAGACCGGCAGAATAATAGCACCGTTGCAGTTGTAGTAATTGATATAACTGGCCGGCAAGCGGTCGCCAGGACGACGAGGCAAAGTTCCCTCCACCATATCGACACCCTTCGACTCTTCTTCGGTAATCAACACGGGATTTGGCACGTGAATCTTGACGATTTCGATCGGGCGACCTTTAGCATCCGTCTGCTGGCTAAGGTAATCGTAGGCCATCTGCGAACGCTCGTGTTGGGGATCCTCAGGATTGTCTTCCCAGGCCAAAACTACTTTGCCTGGAGCCACAAATTGACAGATATTATCAACGTGGCCGTTGGTATCTTCATCCATGTAGATACCCTTTGGTATCCAAAGCACTTTTTCGGCGCCAAGATACTCTTTGAGTTTCTCTTCGATTTGTTCTTTGGTCATTTCGGGGTTACGTCCGGGATCAAGCAGAGTCTCTTCGGTGGTGAGGATGGTCCCCTCGCCATCGCTATGCACGGAACCGCCTTCAAGCACAAAGTCGGTCAAGTGGTAATAGTCTACTGCCTCGATAGCAGCCATCTTGGGAGCGATATAATCGTCTTGGTCCCAGGGGAAATAAATTCCGTTCACCAAACCACCATAAGCATTGAATTTCCAGTCAACCGCGCGCATACGACCATAGCCGTTCACCACAAAAGTGGCACCGGTGTCACGAATCCAAGAGTCATTGTTACTAATCTCAACAATCTGAACATTGGGCATGTTCATCTCAAGCAGGTTGAGGTACTGCGACTTATTGACGCCAACTACAACCGGTTCGTATTTGGCAATTGTTTGGATAACTTCTTTGAACGCGGCTTGGCCATATTCGGCGTTAAACCGCCAGTTGTCTTCACGCTCGGGCCAAAGAATATAGGTGCAGCGATGCTGAGCGAGTTCGGACGGCATGTAGAAACCGTCGGCTTTGGGTGTGCTATCCATTATGCGCATTGAGTGATTCCTCCTTTTTGGTGGATTTTAGATTTTTACCATCCTTAACGTGCATGACCATGAATTCACCAATGACAACTGCAATACAGGCACCAACAATCAGTGGCCAGTTATAGCTAAACATTTCGAGGTTGAATTCGGGGAAGAGGGTGAAGAAGAGAGCAACCAAAATTAAGACAAATGGCACAATGCCAAAGAGGGCGATTTTGAATTTGCCACCTTCAATCCAGTAGCCACCTTTGACCGCTGGGCCTTGCTTATGAAGTTTGAGGAAGGCCATGAACATTGGCAAATAGCAGAGTAACAAACAGACCAAACTGAGCGAGAAGAAGGTCCAGAAGAGGTTGGTGAGGTCGGGGACAAACTGTGCCACGATGATACCAGCAATAGCAATTACTAAGGCAACGACGCAAGTCCAGATAGATGGAACATATGGCACGCCATCCTTGGTGCGTTTCATCCAAGACTTGGGGAAGGCACCGTCTTCGGCGGCATAGGCGATCACGGAGTTGACGCCGAAGTTCCAGGAGGCAATGTTGGCGACCAATGTATAAATGAATAACCCGCCTACGACTACGATAATGGCTTTGGCCACCCCAGCTGAGAATCCAACAATATTCAAAAGAATTTCATAACTCGCAATCAAGCCGGTGTCGGTTTGCAATTCTTCAATCGGGATGGCAACGCCGATACCAAAACTTGGCAAGAGGTAGAAAATTGCAATCAAAATACCACCGATAATGATGGCTTTGGGGATTTCTTTTTTGGGGTTAGTCATATCGCCAGCAAAAGTGGAGACCACTTCAAAGCCAAGCATATTGAAGATAATCAGTGAAACAAAACCGAGGCCGGCAAGGCTAAAGTGACCATCCTCAACCAACGGCAAAAGGTCGGTGACGGAATCGATAGGGTTGGCCGTTCCCTGCGTGAACAGAACATAAATACCCAACACGCCGAGTCCGGCCATGAAGATGAATTTGGCTACAGCGCCAACATTCGACAACACATCACTCTGCGAAATACGTAGAACGCCGAGTACGGAGACAAGTAAAATATAGAAAACTTGAATTGCCATCACAAGTGGCCAAGTGATCTCGAAACCCAACATCTGCATGATAATTGTGGTAACAAGGTCAGCCAAAGAAGCAATCCAGAGTGGGTAGTTGACCCAGTAAAACCACGCCACGCGGCTAGCCCATTTGGAGCCAAAAGCCTTTTCGACCCAAGTATACATGCCACCTTCGGACGGATACTGGGTGCCGAGTTCGGCGGAAATCAAACCATACGGCACAAAGAAACCAATCAGCATGATAATCCACCAGAAATATTGCGAATTACCGATGGCGGCAGTTGGTGCGACGGCGTCACCCACGAGGATGATACAGACCGTAGCGAGTACGGCGCTGAAGAGCCTAAATTTATATTTTGGTTTTTTAGGCATCGTGTTCCTCCTTTTGCCTCTTAATGGTGTCTAAAGCCTCCTGAGCCTTGCCGCTGAAATACAGCAATAAACCGCGCTGAGCAGTGAGGCGATTTTCGGCTTGGTCCCAGGCGACAGAATGTGGCCCATCCAAAACGCTATCGGTAACTTCTTCATTACGGTTAGCTGGTAAACAGTGCATAAACTTGACGGCTGGGTTGCCCGTCAAGGCAAGCATTTCGTCATTGACTTGATATTTAGGATAGAACTCACGCATATAAACGTCTTTGGGAGTCTCTTTGTCGTACAAGCCATACCAAACATCGGCGTAGATGAAATCGGCGCCTTCGAGATAGGCCGGATTGTCCGTCACGTGCACACTGCCGCCATACATTTGATTATTGGCGCGTCCGATTTTGAGAAAATCGTCGCTCAGCCACTTGGCCGGAGGGCCATACTGAATGAAGTTCATGCCGAGTTTGGTCGCAATCATCATGAGCGAGGCGCATACTTGGGTGCAGTCACCTACAAAAACCACTTTGATTTTGTTGAGAGGTTTGTCGGCAGGAAGGTGATCAAAAATGGTGATAATATCGCCAATCTCTTGGGTGGGGTGGTTGTAATCCGACATGCCATTGATAACTGGAACCGACGAGCGAGCGGCAAGTTCGAGGACGCTTTCGTGACGATCTACCCTGGCCATAATCATATCGCACATACGGCTGAGCACCTGTGCAGTGTCGCCAATAGTTTCATGTCCTCCCAGCTGGATGGCGCCTGGGGCAAGGTTGAGTGCATGCCCACCGAGTTGTTCCATACCAACTTCAAAAGATACGCGGGTACGGGTGGACTTTTGTTCAAAAATCATCGCGAGATTTTTGTGGAAAAGAGTTTCGAGAGTTTGCCCCGATTTGATGTAATCGCGCACCACCAGTGAGGTCTTGATGATGTCCATGATTTCTGACTGGTCGAAATCGGTCGTGTCGATAAAATCTTTATGAGTGGGGGTTTTGTGCGTTAATACATAAGGGTTATCCATAATTATATTATAATCTAAAAAAGATTAAGCGCAAGAGAAAAGCCCTGCGTTGCAGGACCTAAAATTCTCTTGGAGTAAAATAGAAATTATTGGCAGATGGGAACCAGGTGCGCAATAATTTCTCGTCAAACGCTTGACGAGACAACATGTCTACCTCTACTCCAGTTGGTGTTGCGTGCATCGCAAAATATCCCATAATTGCCGACTGAATAATGTCAAAAGTTTGCTCATCGTCTTGAGGCGGAAGAAACACTTTTGGCATTGCCATCATACCAAAACACTCGTGCGCCACTATATCAAGCATCCCCAAAGTGTGGCTAAACGACATTACAGGCAATTGAAAACTGACGTGATTCCCCGCGCTAAATGGGAAGTTTTGCCCCCTCCAGAACTGCATTGTGGACTGGTTGAATAGCGTTTGCGCGGTTTGGCTAATTGCAGTCCGCTGATCTGTATCTTTAATGCCACATACATCTAGAAGAGCCGTATTATACTCTCCTAAAATCTGGCAAAAAAGATGGAAACCAGGGGCAACAGCCGCAAAAGTATTACTGGGGTAATGGTCATGTGTATGCAAATCAGGGTAGGCCTCGTAGCGTACGTGCTTGAAGCCCAGCTGAGTTAGCAGTGGCGTTAGGCCGTCACTTAAAGCAAACTTGTCATAAAATAATTTGCCCGCGTCGGCCCCAGCAATATCACCGAGGTAACGGTTAGACATAACATCCTCTCCTTTCAAAGTGCTTTTGCACTCACAAACTTGGCCGTGAATCTAAAATTCCAGCCTGTGAATCTTCATTGTAGCACAGGTTGTCTATTTTGTCAAGTGTTTAAGGTGTTCTTTGGCTTTGGGTGTGACAGCACGGCCCCGTGGCGTGCGCTCAAGCAAGCCCATTTGCAGAAGATAGGGCTCGTAGTAATCTTCAATCGTGGCGGATTCGTCACCAGTCAAAGCCGCGATAGTATTGAGCCCAACAGGACGGTCACCATAATTCTCGAGCATCAGTTGGAGCATATTGCGATCAGCCGGGTCGAGACCCAAATCGTCGATTTCCATCATATCGAGCGCGGCCGTGGCAAGTTGCAAGTCGATAAACCCGTCGCCGTTGACGTCGGCATAATCACGCACGCGCTTGGTCAGACGGTTGGCGATACGCGGAGTGAGACGCGAACGGGTGGCGAGCAGACTGGTGGCTTCGGGAGCGATGCCTGTGCCCAAGAGACCTGCCGTGCGGTTGATGATGCGCTCGATTTCGGGAATTTGATAATATTCGAGACGGTGAATTAGGCCAAAACGGTCGCGCAAAGGGCCAGCCAGAGAGCCGGTGCGCGTGGTGGCTCCAATCACGGTAAACTTAGGCAAGTCTAGACGTACTGAGCGAGCGGCGGGGCCTTTACCAATCACAATATCGAGTTTACAATCCTCCATGGCAGAATACAGGATTTCTTCGACGGCGCGACGCAAGCGGTGAATTTCGTCAATGAAGAGTACGTCGCCGTCTTGAAGGTTGGTTAAAATTGAAGCGAGGTCGCCAGCACGTTCAATCGCTGGGCCAGAAGTGACGCGCAAGTTAGCACCCATTTCGTGAGCAATGACGTTAGCCATGGTAGTCTTGCCTAGACCAGGGGGGCCGTAAAGTAAGACGTGATCCAAAGTAGTGCCGTCGTTACGCTTTTTGACGGCGTCGATGGCGAGTTTGAGGTTGGTCTTGAGACGCTCTTGACCGATATAATCCGCAAAAGTCGTGGGGCGCAGCGAAACTTCTTCGGCTTGCTCAGAAAGATCACCGTCGTTGAGATTGGTATCTACGAGGCGATGCTGCTCGCGTGGTTCACGGGCGTCGGTTGGTTCGTCGATGTTACGTTGGATTCCCATTAGGATGATTATAGCATAGATATTATGCTTTGTCTTGCAAAAAACGTAATATGAAAGTTCTTATGCTTGATAGTATTGATGTTTTGTGATAGAATGATGGAGTATTTAATTACTCATATAATTACTTTTGTAGATTATATAAGGGTAGTTATGTGAACCTTGAAAAAATGGAGGATGAGAAAATGAGGAAAAAGATTGTTGCAGTAATGTTGGTTGTGGCGGTGAGCGCTATGACGTTGGTGGGGTGTGGACACGGAAATGATACATCGTCGGCGTCTGCCGAATGCGTGGAGGATACTGGCCCAGCAATACCAGAGGATGTAGTGAACCATCCTGAGGAAACGAGTGCCATAATCGAAGGCGAGACTACTACAGATGTCGCAGAGGACGATTACGATTTTGGTCGCCCGCCGGAAGAAGATTTGGTACCATGGGATGAGATGGAAAGTGAAGATGATACTGAGGAGATATCTGCAGAAACGGGAGAGATTGAGGGGATTGTGGTGTTAACATTATATCCAGACAAGTCAGGATATATGAATGCCTTAGTAAATTTAGTAAATCCTAACGGCAATAATAGTCATAATTTACTATCTTTACATTTTCCTTTAGTAAACGCCAAAAATGAGTACGGCTACATCATGCCATTAGATAACCCCCGTTTTTGTAACTATCAAGATCAATTTTCGTTCGACTATTCTAAAATGGCTATCACGAGGATGTATACCAGTGACCGCAGTATGCATGCTGGATGGTTGGACCAGTCTGGCAACTTCTTTGATGTGACGGAAGCGCTTGGTGACGTAACTGATAGCCTTAGTGACGTAGTGCATTATCAGGCGGTTGGTTTTACGGATAGTGGTCAGACATTTGTCTATAAGGAGGTTGCGGATACGAACGCTGGATATTGGTATGATACCATCGCCTACTATGCTGTATCGGTCAACGATATTGAAAATGCCGCGCCTCAGAGAATACAATCTTCTGACGCTTATTTACATGACGATGCTAACTGGGATTGGCTAAACGATTATATGCCTAGCGACTGGGTTGATGATACTCATTTCTACGCCAATGCTGACCCGCAAAAAAGTCAATGCATGCTAGTGGATGTGGATACCCAGACGATGGTTGACTTTCTTCCTAGCGAAACGCAGGAAAGATGGAGTATGGTGTCTAGTCCAGACGGACAAAAGGTTGCCTTTATGTCAAGGGCGAAAACTGGGCAAACGCAATATGCCGAATTATGCACCATGGATCCAGTAACCAAGAAAGATAATCATATACTCACCATTGAAGTCGCAAACGATGCACGTACTATGTCAATTTATGGCAAAGCAACTGAAGTTGACACACTTTGCGCTGTACTAGATTGGAGATAAATCAAATCCTCAGGCGTTGATGGGCACCCACCCAAGGGTGTCCATTTTGTTTATGATTGCTAAAATAATCTTACCGTAGTAAAATAATGAAGTTACGGCAATATAAATCCACTTATATGGCACATTTTCAAATTGGGACAAAATTTTAAGGGGGGGTGAAGAATATATGTCAAATAACTACTTTTGTCTAGGCCATGTACCGTATATTTGTAAACTATGTCACGAAGAAGTCAACTATAACAATAAGGTTTACGGCTGGTGCTGCCATAATTGCTACCCAAAATACGAACAATTTCTTACAAATGTTCCTCAGTATTGGAGAGATTTAATTGGCATCAAAGGTATGGATCCATCCTACGAGGAGTGGATAGAAGAAGAGTCGATTCAGCAACGTTTGGAGAATGGAGAAATTACGATAGACGCAGCGAGATGTGAACTTGAGGAAATGGCAAAAAAAATTATGAAGTATTATCAGCCGGGACGCTTCTCTGATGTCCAAATACATCTATCAAGACCTTCAAAGGAACGTCTTCTCAGCACAATTTCATTGGAACGACTCACAACATCAAAATAGTAGTTCAAAGTAAAATCAAAGTTAGTTTTGTTCCGAATAGTGTAGAGATGATTTTCGCTCCACCTATTCAAAAATAAGTTCTGGCTTACTCGCCCAACCGAGTAAGCCTTTTTTCTTACTTTACTGTCTATACTATGGTGGAGTCAACTCCTTATAATGTCCGAATACATCCTGGAATGACTGCCCGCCATGAGTTGCTGCATAGTCCATATCAAAATCTCCCTTGCTCCTCCCGGCATTTCCAGGCTGAGACTGCCATGCGGTATAAGCGGCTTCGTATGCTTGGTTAAACCTCCCGTTATAGATAATTCGGTTAATTTTATTCATTTCCCTCAGCATGTCTGGTTTAATACCAGCCGCAGTACGAGGATCTTTCATAGTACGCTCGAATGTGTCACGTATTTTCGCAAGTTCATTAAACCTAGCCTGGTCAAACTTACTGCTTGTAGTGTCAAATATACCTTGCGCATTAGATGTGGCCACTCCATCAAAGAAGCTATCTCCTAGGTCATGGGCGCCACCTGTGGTTATCTTGTCATAGGCAGCCGTGTTATATTCATGCAGATTAGCGAGGTTAGCACTACTGCCGACAGCCCCGCCTTTGGCCCCATCGCCAATCATCCTAAATGAGCCCGTATCAGCAGCCTTAAGCCCAGCCATCCATTTATTATTTCGATTAATATACTGTGACAGAGCATTAAACGATTCTGTACGCGTGCCAATCCCCGTACTTGCATCGAAATTGCGAGTCTTTAATCTATTCATGGTCGCGGTCCTACCTTTATCGCCATTATTTTCCATTAAGAGTTGTGTCACGGCTTGAGCATTTAACAGCGCACTATCGTCGCCAGTTGCATCATACTGGTTCAGGTAATGCTCTAAGGCACTATCTAGGCTACCAATGTCATTAGTGTTAACGGTTTGCTCCACGCCAGTACTATCCATGTATTTTACTTTGTCGTTTAACATACCTTCAGCAGTGTTATTTATTAGGTCTTGGCGATATTTATATTCTTGAGCAGTTAAGTCGTTTGCAATTGTGTCTGCAGTCATCGTATTAGCGATATTTGCGGCGCTCGCATCATCCATCAACATTTTACGATAAGCGGTTCGCGCTTGTGCGTCTCTGCGGGCACTTTGTTGCCCGATCATTTTCCCTAATTTACTATCCTCAATTCCTCGTACTAAACCTCCGACTCCTCTTGCGTTGCGCAACTTGGAGTTTGCTTTATTTACCAAGTTACGCCCTTGGGTTGCCCCCAAATAGGCGCCACTAGTACGCATGCGTTTTGCGATGTCGGAGTTGTTAAGCCTTCCAGTAGTAACACCACGCACCCTACTACCAAGTTGATTGAGGCGTGTGCCAATGTTCCCCAATCCTACAAGCGAACCTCTTATGAGCGCTGGGATTAAGAAAATTGGTGCGAACGATAGTATAACGGCGACAACATTATAGATAAAGCCATTTTGTCCGTCTTTTAACATTAAACCAGAGATCATTTGTCCGCCTCCAGTAACAATTTGACATATGGGGTACACCACTAATAACGCTGTGAAGAGTTTTTTCCACTTATCGAACAGGCTTTTTGTATTTGGCAGCGCATAACACACGATGGCCAGCGGCGATAAAATAATCATCGCATATATGCCCGCTTTGCGTACCGCCAAGATAGCATAGAAGAAAAACAGTGTGATGATTATACCGAGACCAAAAATCAGAATGGGCACCAGTAAACCTGGGTTAGTAAGTATCGCCACACCAGTGCCCACCGCTAAAGCGCCCACTCCAGCTGCAGAAAAAATTGTTGCAATTGCACCTCTAACTACGGTACCACCAGTAATACTCGTCCCGCCAGTATTGCCAATTCTTGCAAAAATACTGCCGATTTCTGCGCCAACTACATTCACGATGTCGACTACGAACTGACAAAATAGAAAAGACATATTGACCAAGACTATAACAACTACGAGGGATGGTAACATTTTTTTGATACCATAATTGCTAATACCAACACCGGTGATTTGTGACAACACAATTAATATCAACAATATCACAAAGACTATATTCGCAAAATCACGAAATACCTTCCAAGCGTCATAAATACCCGACGTTGTACTTATGAGATTATTATCTATCGGCAACCAGTTTTCTTCAATATCGGAATACACCGCATCGACTGTTTGGCTTACTATGTTTAGTACTGGACATAAAATCCAACCTAGACTTGACGCGTTATTCAGACACTCTGTTAAATCTGAACTCCCTCCTTCTGTACTATCATTGCCATTATTCCCTCCTGTTGTCCCCCCAGTATTATCTCCGCTCATATCTGGTGGTGTTTCGGGAGCACCATCAATTGGTGGGAGTTCTAAGCAGACAACCTGGCCATTTTTTAGCTCATACGTGCCACCTGCTTTATTAATCATATTACGAAGCACACGTTGTTGTTCTTTATAATATTTGAGTTTTTCTGAATCTTTACTGTCGCCTTTAGCGTATTCGTCGCTCCATGCTTGTTTGAATTCTTCAAGCCGTTTTCTGGCATCTTCAATGCACTTGTCGCCAGCTGTTGCATAACCTTGATTGCGGTTAGTGATAATCCCTAATATACTTTCTGGGCTAGCAGCAACTAAGTTTTTATAGCTATTCCCAATAACATTATAAGTCTTACCTGCAGCAAGGCCAGTGTTCAGGAAAACTGGACACCACATTCCCATACCTTCATTATAATGCGCATACGATGTCCCTTGATTGAGTGCCTCGTCTTTACCTACGTAACATGTACTATCTTCTGTGATAATGCCATCACTTTTCATTTTTGCGTAGACCTTATCAAGCACATAGTTAACATCATCACTGGTGAACTTTTGACTATCCATATTAGAGGAGCCAGTATAATACTTAAATGCTGCCTGTGCAGCGGCCGACCAGTCGTTGATGGTATAAGAGGCAAATGCTCCTGGATCATTTGTTGTGGTCTGACTCATGCTTGGGTTGGCATAGCCATGATCACTACCCAACTGAGAGGCCTTATCTGCAACCTCATTATATAGTGAGTCCCAGCTAGTACTATTACTATTGTTCATGGCATTACCATAATAACCAACTTCCCATTCGTTGTGCATGCCTTCATTATTTTCCCAGACGATATATACCCTACCTACGGCGTCGGCCGCTAAGCAAACCGGGTCCGCACAGTCACTGGCAAATAGCCCACCTTCTGGGTAGGAATTCTTGTCAATAGTGCCGTCACTCATTACACCAAAACACAATGAATTAGAAGTGAAGTTTGTCATAGTACCTGAATCCGATTTGTGCTTATAGCTAATGCTCATGCAGCGCGTGGAAGAGGGGTTGTCGCCTTCGGCTTGAACATACCCCAAACTAGTGGGGCTTGTCGGGTTTTTACCAAAAAGTGAGTTCAAGCCCTGGGACTTGTTTGACCCAAGAAACACTTGCTGACAGCTAACCTTACCGCCCATGTCATCTAGAACCAAGATATCGCCTTTTTTGCGATTACTATATACAAACATATCTTCGGTAGTAAAACGTCCTGCCGGCGTAATATCTTGATGGATATATGTACTACTATAGCATCTACTGATGGCATTTGCTAAAGTTTTTTTCATAATACTGGCGTCGTCCGGTGCGGCTTCCGCATGAAGAGGCAATAAAAATATGGAAGCAACGATTATAAAAAACGTGAGAATGAGACCGGCTGAAACCTTTGCAGTTTGCAGAAAACGTTTACTCATTGAGTCCCTCCCAAATTGCTTCTGTGCAAGATTCCAACTCTGTCCACAATCTAGTAGCATAACGTTGTAACTTAAGTCCTACGCTTTCGTTCTGCTGACGCAACTCTTCATAAGCAGCATCTTCATCAAGTAGCGACACGCATTCATTGTCAATTATTCCATCAGTAAGACAATAGTTCTCATTATAAAAGTTTTGCATATTTAACTCTGAGACAACATATTGCTGTAACGCATCCCTAAAACTGTTAAGGAAATTACTTGTTGATTGGGTAGGTATAATTTGCGAGGCTAATGTTGAAGCATCAGTATTATCTTCTGTGCCCAGATAGGTTGAAATTAGCGGTTGTATTGCGGTATCTAAGTTCAGGTATAAAACAGCATATTCCAACAATTCCGTTTCACTTGAAATAAGATTCTGTAATTCGGTACTAATTTTAATACCAGACTTTTGCAGTTTTGCCTTAAAATCGGAATACAGCTCACTGATTCTTTGAACCTGATCGTCTATAGTGGTTGAATCATAGAAATATTCTGATAGCTGCGCAATATACCAACTTTCTTCGTTGCCAGAGTTGTCTGGGCCATATTCAATAGCATTTTTGTAAGTTTCAAAACTCTTAACCACATCATTTCTGCTAGGCTTAGAAAGCGCTTGCACTAGCAACAACACCCCTACACACACCGCCACAAAAACTACCAAAATTATCCCACCAATAATAAATGGTCGTTTATTTTGTTTGGGCTTTGGGCTGCCAGTGTTTAGGATGATATCGCCAGTGTCGGTATTGAAAGTTTGCGTAGGATGATTGGAAAGATATGGGTGTGAAAGATTGACCGACGATTGCGTCGGCACAGCAGAAGTAGCCGAGCCTGTTGGTTCTGGTGGTTGAGGCGTAAAAATCGCCTGGCGATTATCGGCGCCAGTGCTCTCGGGCGAACTGTTTGTGTTATTTGGATCATCCATGACTTTTATGCTTATGATTATAACACAAAACGCTCACAATAAGCATAAACTTTACATATATTTTGGACTGAGCGTGACAGTCTCACTTGTTATAATAGACTGGTAGATACCTTGTCTACGGGGCCCAAGGGCGGCCTGAGTTCACTCCTCCGCCAGCCGGCGGTTCTCAATACAAAGATCGTGAAGTTCCCCTCTCAGACTATGGAAGTAAGTTGTGAGGCGAGAAAGTTAGAAATTACGATTACTGACTTTGGCAGTGAACTTCTCATCTACCGTCAGATGTCGGATTCGTGAGGTGATTTTGCCGTAATGCGAGTTGTACCAAATGGTGCGCAGCGGGTATCTTAATGCTAGCCTTGGTATCTCGAGGAACGCTGGCCAGAACGGCTACGGTTGGTCGTCGCGATCATACTCGTCAGCTACAAACGCGTACAACCTCAACTTCAATGCTGGCGCAGTTGGCCCGTCAAACAACAATAATCGTTACAACGGTTTCCCCCTCCGCTGCCTTATGGCGCCCGCGTTCGGTGCCGATCTTTGTCTATCAAAAATCCCCCTCCCGCCGTAGCGGAAAGGGGATTTTCAACCATAGTTGGAGCGATCAAGATATAACCGTTAAATTATATCCAGTAGTCGGTGTCTGCCTAGCAAGGCCGAAGCCCTGCTAGGCAACCGAAGTTTAACGCAACTGACGGCGGCTAGCAATGTAGTAGCCAGCAGCAGTAGCGATAGAACCGGTGGCGATAATACCACCCGCAATCGCAGTTGGACCAGTGGTTGGAAGTTCAGGAACTACTGGAGTTTCTGGTTCTTCAGGGTCTTCGGGAGGAGTTGGCTCATCTGGAGTCTCGCAAACCTTAGCGACTTTCACTTGAGCGTCATCCTGAATTACAGTGTTACCAACACCAGCTTGACCCCAGTTGTACAAAGTGTTTGTACCACATTTCAAGCTATCGTCATCATCAACAACTTCCGCCGTGAAACGGATAAACGCGTTGGATCCAGCAGTGTAGCTACCGATTTTTACGCCAGTTGTTACGAGCGTACCTTCAGTAAAGGTAGCACCGTTAGGATAGAGTACGTTGTAAAGTTTAGCTGTGCCATCAACATAACGAAGATTGGCCGGTAAAACATCTTTGATGGCCACACCTTCTTGGGTGTAGTTACTAGTGTTTTTGTACTGAATCTGGAATTCTACTTTGTCACCAACTTTGGCGTCTACGCTTTCTTTCCAAGTCTTATCAGTATCGCCAACGATACGAACTTTCTTTTCCACGGTGAAGTCGTAGTCATAGACAGCCTTCACACGGATAGAAACGTAGTTGATATATTTGTAACAACCTGGGACTTTGCCATCAAGGCCATAGTAACCAATTTTAGTCCATTCACCGTCGGCGCTGCCACCATTGTTCCCTTGGTTAGTAATACTGTCTGCTAGTTGGACGCCATTACCTTTGGCAAAACCACCATTCTCCAAGAGAGCAGACCCGCTCACGTATTCCAAGTGGAATGGGCTACCATTAGTACTGGTGAATGTAACATCATCGAAATACTCTTGAGGAGTTGCATTAGAGGATGTCAACCAACCGTTTACAGCTACCGATGTAGCGGAACCGTAAGGAACATAGAAGCGTACCTTGGTGTCTAGAGCAGTGTTTTTGTCACCGTCAGACGCGTTGTTGTGGACATAAAGACGTACAATGTAGGTCTTGCCGTCCTCAGCTGGGATGCTAGTACCTTCCCAAATATTCTTGGCACCTTCATTTTTACCAGTGTCTTCACGCGCACCGACGAAGTTAGTTTCGTTGGTAAGAAGTGGCATTTCTAAGCCATTCTTCTTGGCCCAAGCTGCGTCGGTGTCGACGACTTTGATAGAGTTAAAGGTGATATGATCAATAGCACCTTCATTGGCTTGCTGGTACGAATACAATGGGCGACTGTAAGCCGACACCATGGATGGTACCGCAGCCAAACCGGCAATAGCAGCTGCAGTAGCCGCTACCGCGAGGGTAGATTTGATTGCTGATTTCATATTAATCTCCTTTTATAGATTAGTTATGATTTACTTAATAAAAATTGATTAAATTTGATATAAATTTTGTTTTATTCCCTGGTCCATCTTGTTAAACTTCTTCAGTCCCACAATCGAATCATCTCAAACACAAACTAAATCTTGGTAGATGGGGGTTTCAATTGAAACCCCCATTACATCAAAGTTGGTACCTTTGATGGTTTGCCACCGCCCTATTGGCGGATCTATATAAAGAACTATAATTAATTTATTTGAAAAGCTAATCATTAAAACTACTCACCAATTTGGAACTCGCCGTTAACGACCTTGTCCGCACGATTGTCCTTTGATTCAATAATAATCACATCTCCGTTCGGCTCTTTTTTCACTTCCTGCACTACAACTTCTGTTTCTTGTGCCTCATTGTTGAGGTTCTTGCTCGCTTCCAGCGCCTTCTGGGCTTCCGCAGCCTTACGCTCCGCTTCAGCTTTTGCTGCTGCATCTGCCTCAGCTTTCTTAGCTGCTTCAGCCGCCGCTGCTGCTTCAGCCTCAGCACGTTTCTGTTGTTCTGCTTCCCAATCATCCTGCTGATCTTTCTTGGCTTGTTCAGCAGTATCGGCACCGTCTTCGTTGCCTGTAGTGCCTCCACCGCCAGTGTTACCACCGCCCTCTTCGCGAGTAGCTTCCTGACCAGCATCTTTGGAGAATTCCTCTTTCTTGTCGTCACCACCGTCATCTTCCTTTTTGTCGTCTTCGTGATTCTCGTTGTTGGTGGTATTATTAGAGCTACTATTGTCAGTGTTATTCTGCTGAATCTTCCTGTAGATAACTTTGTAATACATGTTGCGGGCCGGCATGACGCCTTCCACAACAGGCGTATCACAAGTATACCCGTCGATAGTCGGCGATACTACTCTATATGCATCACCAAACTTCAGCTGCGCATGGTAATGCGGTTTAGCCTGACTACCGTCTTCAAAGACATAGTCAATATCCAAGTCATAGTTGGTAGGCTGTTGATTGGTTTTTGGCGTCGTCGTCTTTGTGGCAGTTTGAAAACCAAACCGCCCGTCGTCGAGGTTTACCAATAAATCCCGTACATTCACACCATGCTTACCGTAGTACGTCTTGCGCATAAAAATGCCCTTTTCCGTGTACGGAGCCAGTGTGGCGCGACGCAACCTCGCTTCTACACCATTCGGGTAGCACCAATGCATATCCGTTGTGTAAGTTTTGATGTCACTTGCAGCAAAATTCTCGATATAAATCATACTAAGCTGCCCCATGACATCATATCTAAACTCTTCCTTATAGACTGCATTGTATTCATGTTTATCCGGATTAAAGAATTCAACATCATCCGGAAATTCCATGAAACACTCGCGACCTACAGCCGTATTTCTGTCGTTGACATCTTTACCCGCGATATCGTAGGCAGTATCGTACCAGTATTGAATATCATCAAAGATACTCTTTGCTGACCAATACAGCCATTCCTCAGACCTAAAGGCCTGTGCCGCCATGTCATCGTAGCCCGACATATTATTGAGAGCGTACAACACGAGCTCGTCAATACGGCTCTGCTGTTCGGCAGAGGAGAGCTCATTGAACTCTTTCTCCCATGCCTCCAGCTTGGGCTTGGTAATTGCCCAGACTGCGTCATGGTCCGTAAGGTCCACGCCCTTTAAATCCTCTGCGGTAACTTGACGACAGCCAATAGCTTGGTCAAACCAGAGCCAACTGTCGATGCCACCGTACATCGGAAAACCCATCAGGTCGTAGGCAGCACCTTTGCCTTCATCAGCAATGCGCTTCTTCAGCCAGTCTGCTTCCTCCCAGTCCAGATGTAAAGGAACATCAAGGTAGTATGAACTGAGAATTAACCGTATCGTGTCAGAATCAATCTTAACGATTGTATCTTTGACACTTTCCTTCAGCGCCAGATTAAACGCGCTCCAGCTTGCGCTGGAATAAGTCAACCACTCTTGCACGTTCTCTGCCGCAGACAGTGTGCCGGATTCCGGATTAGATCCGGGTTCCTGACTTGCCGACTTCTGAGCATTGATGATTTCAGCCATTGCTGATAAACCTGCACCGACCTGCGTTACTGCAGACGTAGCAGCGTATTCGACTGCCTGACCGTCCGTTTCGCCCGTTCCTGCGTCAGTGCCTTCGGGATTTTCTCCTTCTGCGCCTTCCGCGGGTGCGGGTTCAGTTGCATCGTCCTTCGCGGGCCACAGCCAGCGTGTAAACCAATTCCCCGCCGATGCGGTTTCACCGGCGTCTTCACCGGTATCCTCCGCCTCGTTGGCGGGCGTCTGAGCTTCCTCCGGGCTGTCGCCGTCGGGATTCTCGTTGATGGAGTTATCGCTGACTGATGCGCCGGTAGCCTCCTGCTTGGAATCTCGCGATGAGGTCCAAGAGGTAAAATCTTCCTTGGCTGTTGACCATTTGCACGCTGCGATAACTGCGAAGAAAATCAATACAACCGTAAGGGTAGTAATCTGTCTCCTTTTGACCGCCTTCTCGATACGTTTGTTCTGTGCTGTTTTAGGCACGTTAGGGTTACCTTTACGATTTGCGATAACCGTAATGAACACGAAACATGCTAAGACTATTATGATGCTAATAATTGTAACAATGATAGCAGGTGTCATAATAATTCCTCCTTTATTCTGTTTATTTTTAGTTTTATATACACAGAATAGGAGGTACCAACTCCTATTCTAATTACATAGGGTTGGTAGGCACGAAGCCTGATCTATATAGACGCGATTAGCTTCTTGTTTCTCAGATACATGTTGTATCTGAGATGATTCGATTGTTGTAAATGGACATCTATACGGACCTCTAGTGTTCGGTTCGTACCGACTAATTCCATTGTAGCACACATGCTTAAAAAAGTCAAGTGTTTTATCATAAATTAGCACAAGTGTAATAAAAATTGTGTTTTCCCTGTTATTTTGGGAGTTTTACACAGGTTTGCGCTATGCTTAAAATTTGTAAAACCGCTTATCCTTAGGGGTGGGTGTAAATTTGACGATTTTGCATCATAATTGTTATGTTTATTAGCATAAAATTGTGCTGCAAAACTGTCAAAATCTCTGGGCAAAGTCTAAAAAATGTAAAGGCCCCGTTCGATAATCTGAACGAGGCTCTCTACGGAGGAATTCGATGGTACTGAAATTCCAATAATCTTTGTAACATTTTTTGCCACGGGTCACCGCGGCAACTCACGGCCGGCCGCATAAGCGATTACTCGCTAGTGTTGCCGTTAATGCGGCGTCTCTCAGCTTCACACGAATCAACCAGATACTTCGCCACCATAGGCTCCCCGGCACGTAACCGTTCGTCGCTGATGTTTCGAGCATAATGAGCAGCTATTCCGAATATTGTCCAGTCGCAAAGCGCAAGGTTTGCCAACGGGCCATCTTTCTTACGGTCTGCATTATACTCCGAGTACCGCGCGAGAGCGCCAGTAGTTCCCCATCCAGCCGGTGTTAATGCTGTAGCCTTATCACCATATTTTTTCTGGTCTTCTTCATACTGTTGGATAACGGCCGCTCTCTGTGCAGCAAACTCAGAAGACTGGTTACCTGTACCGTCACCACTATTGCTATCTTTGGCTGTCGGCTGCTTTTCCATGAGCTTCCGTGCGGCCTTTAACAGGTCATCGTACTTACCAAGTCTGCTTAAAAGCTGGTCGATGTAGGCTTCTTTCTGCTCATCGGTCATTTCCTTATGGGTGTCAAGTTCAGCCTTCTTGCCATCCAGCATCTTTGCAATGGCATCGGCATAGCCCTTCCGCCCCACCGGGTCTTCCTGTTCGATTTCAACCGCTGCCTGTTTGAGGTACTGAATGAAGGTCTTCTTCCTGACATCGATAACGTCGCCATCTTTCACCATCAGCCCACCAAGTGAATCCCTGAAAGCGGTGTATGCACGAATTATGTCGTCCACATTACTTAAGACTTCAAGGCTCTTAATCGGGTCCTTAGCAATAGCCTCCAAGGCCTCAGCAGAAAAATCAATCGGACCAGCACCAAGTTTATACTCATGCTCACCGATATTGCCAGTGAGGGCAAAATTCTGCCAAGTGCCATCCTTATATTCCGGGACTTCCTTGACAATGTCCTTGACATCAGGGTTACGTTTCATCCCACACATCAGGTGCATCAGTTTGAAGTAACAATCTTCGAACCTTTTCATCCACCCAGACTGACTGTCTGCTCTACCGGACATCTTCATCACATATTGATGCTCGCCCTGAATCGCAACGCCATATTCCACAACAAGATAGTAATCTTCCTGCTGTTCCCGTGCGGAGAGTTTAGTGTACTCTTCCATCTTCAGAGTTTCGTTCTTGGTCTTATGTTCGGCTGTAATAGAGATAACTAAGGTTCCCTCGAAAAAATGTCTCGGCATAGTAATCTCGACAGGGCTCTTTTCTTCATACGCCTTGAGCAGATTCTGCAAGTCAGTCTCGTCGAAACCGCCAAACCCTCCAGCATATATAACGCTTACCATAAAAATCCGGTCGCGTAACTTTTTGCCTTGATACTGGCTGAAATTGAGGGTCTGATTGCTCGGAACCCACTGTTCCGTTGCGTCTGTGAGACTGATTCCAAAACCAGTCAAATTGCCTATCATGCTACCAAGTTTTCGTAATCTTCCCATTTCTGTTCCTCCTTTTAACTCTGCCTTCTTAGGCAGGGGCACTAGGTTCTACTTGGGTGTAAAACCTCTGGTTACCGAACCTGATTACATATTTTCAGGCTCCTTTCCATGATAGCACAGATGTGCAAAATTGTCAAGTGTTTTGGCATGAATTGTGACATGATTTTGCTCAAAAGCAATAGCGTTATCTATGATAAACATAATAATTTAGTTGCAAAATGATGTAAAAAGAGGCGTCGTATTGACGCCTCCATCTATGTTAAGATCGGTTATGGTAAAATTAACCAGCACTACTCAAGCGCTTGCAAGCATCTAATTGCTTGCGTTGTTTTGGCGGTAATTCACTGTAGTGATTGTAGCCGCCCGTTTTTAGCAGGTAAGCTAAAAGTGAAATAGTTGTGTCCGGCAGACCCAGTTCTGCTACTTGCTCCTCGATAGATTGTGGCTGCGGCTCAGGTTGTTCCTCAGGCTGAGATTCCGGCGAATCCGGTTGTTTAGTATAGTCAGATTGCTGCGCCGCCTTAGGTGGCAGTGGTTCGTTAACTTTTTTCTCTGTCGTCCCATGTACGTGTCCTATAGCACTTTTAACGAATTCGACATTAATCTCTCCAGTTTGGATTCGATCTATTGTGGCAACAATATTATTCGTACCCCTTAGTGTGCCGGCTTGACCGCTGGTATGTTGCATAACCTCAGCAACGATGTTTTGAACTTCCTTAGTAGTAAACTCGTCGTCTGGTTGCTCGCCTTGATTTTGCTTTTGCTTTTTCTCCTCTTGCCACTCCTGAAGTATTTGCATATATTCTTCATATGATATACCCTCCGGGAGATTAAGAAGAGTTGCCTGTCTTTCTAATGGTGTGAGTCCGTCCGGTGTAATTTCAACTTCATCATCAAACTCATCGTCAAACCCGTCCCCGAAAATAAAACCTTCGACCGATTGACGAGCGCTGTTGAGCACTTCTTTAGATTTAATCGAGACCTGTCGAGTTACTGTCAAAACACTTTGTGTTTCTTTTAACGTTTGTTCAGCTTTGCTAAACAACGTATTAGCTTCGACGTAAGTTTTGTCCGCTTGTGCGAAGGTCAGAATGCCAAAAATTACCATGCTAACGATGACGCCGACATTCAGTACAACCATTATCCAAATAGTAATCTGGCTGGCGGCCATCGGGTCAAACCACAACTTGATGGCATAACTGCTGAGAAGTGCCAAAATAACGAGCACAATTGCAACAGCGATGCAAACCTTAGCACTGTTAGGAAAACACTGCCACAGAGTTTGCTGCCGTGCGCGATTCGTTCTATTATCCATAGAGATAACCCCTCCTTTTTCTGATTTTTATCTATTTTACAATCTCTATTGAACCCTTTATCTTAAAGTGCCATGTCCGTCTCCCCCGATCTTGGGATAGAACATACCACTGTGACTTATTTATAGCACACATTTGTTTTGTAGTCAACGATTGTAACAGAGTAAGCATACGCGTCAAATAGAAAACGTTCCCTTTTGGTAAATTTATGCTATAATGGGGATGTTCCCCGCTGGTGGGATTAGCTCAGATGGTTAGAGCGTCTGATTGTGGTCCAGAAGGTCGCTGGTTCGATTCCAGTATCCCACCCCAGGAACGCGCGAGTGTAGTACAGCGGTTAGTATGCAAGTTTTCCAAACTTGAGATCAGAGTTCGATTCTCTGCACTCGCACCAGCGCCAGAGGTCGAGATATTTATATCTCGGGCTGTGGCGCTTTTTGTGAGAGGGCAGAGAAAGGACTCTGCAAGAGTTCGTAGGCGGTAGGAGTGTGAGCGAAAAACTAAGATTTATCTTAGTTTTTCCGAACCGACGCCCCGCCGCTGAGGATAGCGAAGCGAACCGAAGGTTCTCTGCACTCGCACCATATCTTGACTTTTTGGACGAAGTGTGCTACAATGATATTATGAGGGCATTTTGAGCCCGTTTTTTTGGCTAAACGCCAATTTCGTGTCTAGAATGGTGATATTTTGAACGAAGTCAAGTGAAGCGCGCCTCAGGGCGAGCGAATGCAGACTAAGTTTAAAATAGCACATTATAGCGCGGAATTTTATTGGAAGAAACAGAGATAAGCAGCTGCACCTACAACGGCGCCGAGAATGATTGTAAACAAAATTAAGAAGAAAAGTGGGACTTTGGAGCGGCGGCTGGCGGGGACAATCACAGTAGGTCGCTGAGGCAACTCTTGACGTATTTCGGATTTGGACTTTTTCTTGGCATAAACATTTTTACGCGAACCCTTGCTAGGTTTGTCCTCAATCACTGGACGAGCAATCTTGGTGCGCCCAGGAGCAGAATTATCAGAAAGCGGGCGTTTCTCTACACTGACCGACTTGAGGAAGGGCGATTGACCGCCCAAAGCATAACGGTTGTTATCAACCGGTTTCTTTTTGGCGCTAAAACTGTAATTCGAGGTGTTATCAGCCTTGATGCTGGGAGCCTCTTTGGGGGTTTTGGTGGGGAGATTTAGCGCCGTACTGTTCATTGGTTCGGGCACGCCACTCGGTTGATAATCTTCTACGACGCCCAAATCAGCACTAGAGTGATTATTATGCGAAACACGCAACTTGGGTGGAGTGGCCATAACATAGGAATTGTCGGTGGGTACGCCGGTGGGAGTGTTGCTGGCATAACCTTTGGGAGCGGGACGGAATTTGGGCTTGGGACCAAGCGCCGTAGCGGCGGCAGCTGGCCAGAGTGGCGCTGCGCCAGATTTAGGCGCTTTTGCAGTGGTCACTGAATTAGCCGGGTGGCTAATACCGCCAAGCATTTGTGGGTCGCGCATGGGGCCAATGGGGCGGGGTACGCGGGCTGGAGCCATGGGTGCAGATTTGACGATTTGCGCTGGGGCTTTGGCGGGCAACGATTTGGAACTAGGTATGATTTGTACCTCCAAAGCGCCTTCGCTCGCGGACGGAAGTTGTTTACTGCTGCCAGCTAGGCGTTTGGTGGCCTGCCCAGGGTTGATGGAATTGGGCTGAATAATCTGAACATCACCGGGACGACGCGGAATTAGACCATTTTTGGCGCGGGCAATGCCGCCCACAGGCCGCGCTACACGTGCCATACGGGCATTAGGGGGTAACACCACTGGAGCGGGTTTGGGCTTGGCGGACGACCCCAACTTAAGTGAGGTGCGAATGACTGGAATTTCCTGCTTGGATTCGGCAGGCTTGGCGGGCTTCTTCATGGAGGATAAACGCGAAGCGAGCGGGTCAAAAGAATCGGTGGGTTGGATATCTTCGGCGGAAGGCTCAGGAGATTTGGCACGCGTGAGCAACGCGGCAGCAGAAGTACGTGAGGTGTCGATGTTTTTCTCGATGGCTTTTTGGATTGAACCCCCATGGTGCAAATTGGCAGCTGATTTGGCGTTGCGCCCAGCACCCTGGCTGGCAGCAGCGTTAACGGCTTCCCGAGCGGATGGAGCCAAAATCGGCTCGGTTTTGCGTTTTTGCTCGGCATACATGGCGTTAATCGCCGCCTTGGCCGAAGTGACCGGCATAGGCGGCTCCACATCTTGCGACTTGGAAGGAGCGTCCGTCTTTTTGGCAGGTTTGTTAGCCACAAAATCCATCTGGCGATGCTGCATGCCACTCTTTCCAGATTGATTTGGTGACTTTGATTCCATTAGTCCTGTACCTTCTTGGCCATTTCGACAATATCAACAAACTGATCAGCAATCAGGCTAGCGCCCCCAACGAGTAGACCGTTGATGCCTGGAACCGTAAGATAAGCGCCGGCGTTGGATGGGTTGACGCTACCACCATAGAGAACAGGAATTCCCTCTGCGACATCTTCGCCATAAGTATCAGCGAGAGTGCGGCGAATGAAACCGGCAATTTCGGCAATTTCTTCGGGTGAGGCCAAATGGGCGCCAGTCGTGGTGCTGATAGCCCAAATTGGCTCGTAGGCGATAATAACTTTGGAAATGTCTTCGGCTGACACTTCGGATAGACCACCTAGTAGCTGGTCACGCACAACGTCGTGGGTTTCGCCAAAAGTGTGCTCGGTTTCGGTCTCGCCGATACAGAGAATAGGCGTAATTTGGTTGCGCAAGGCTGCAGCGACAGAGGCACGAATGTCTTTGTCGGAAGCATGAAAGAGCTGCCGACGCTCAGAATGCCCAATAATGCAATAATCAACGATGCCACGCAGTTGCGTAAAAGAGACTTCGCCCGTATAGGCGCCAAAATCATGTGGATTAGCGGTCTGAGCCGCGAGACGCAGTTTCTTGCGATCAATCTGCAATGAAAGTGGTTGCAAAGCAATTAGCGATGGCGCTACAATGACCTCAACACTACGGTATTGCCGGATTTTTTGCATAAGTTTATGA
This sequence comes from uncultured Candidatus Saccharibacteria bacterium, assembly GCA_947087275.1. Classification (GTDB taxonomy): domain Bacteria; phylum Patescibacteriota; class Saccharimonadia; order Saccharimonadales; family Saccharimonadaceae; genus Nanosyncoccus. The sequence continues at coordinate 20,442 of CAMUBZ010000005.1, read as the reverse complement.
AGATAAACGGAAGACTCGCCGACCGAGAAATTCATCTTCCAGTTGCCCACGATATATGATTTCATAGTTTAATTATAGCACATTACCGGGCTTGTTTGTTACAATGGTTAGAAGAAGGAGAAATTATGCGGGTTTTACTAAAACTTAGTGGGGAGGCCTTGGCAGGCGACAAAAAGACGGGGTTGGACAAGAATGCTGTGCGCGCAGTTGCTATGCAAGTGAAGCAATTAGCGGAGAGTGGTGTGCAGGTAGGTATCGTGACGGGCGGGGGAAATTTTTGGCGCGGCAGGACCGGCGAAGAAATTGACCGCACCAAATCTGATCAGCTAGGTATGCTGGCAACTGTAATGAACTGTATCTACGTGTCGGAGATCTTCCGGGGCGTGGGTCTTGAAACTCAGATTTTTACGCCGTTTGTGTGCGGGGCGTTCACCGAACTCTTTTCTAAGGATAAAGCCAACGAGGCATTTACAGAAGGCAAGGTGGTGTTCTTTGCCGGCGGCACGGGCCACCCATATTTCTCGACTGACACGGGCGTGGTTTTGCGTGCGATTGAGATGAATGCGGATGCAATTCTCCTCGCCAAAGCCATCGATGGTGTATATGATGACGACCCAGCCATTAACCCACAGGCGCGCAAGTATGATGAAGTTTCGATTGATGAGGTGATTGCTAAGAATCTGCGCGTGATGGATTTGACTGCCTCGGTGATGGCACGCGATAACAAAATGCCACTGGTGGTGTTTGGCTTGGAGGGAGAAAACAGCATCGTGAAGGCCATCAGTGGTGATTTTGACGGGACAAAGGTGACAGTTTAGATACATAATCGTCTTGACAAAAATAAAAATCTGTGATACAATGAAAGAGTAAGCCTCTAGTTAGGCGTTGTCTGTAGTGGAAACGACGAAGGTTTTGAGGCTAGTTCCTCAAAATTTGGTCATTTTTGCTACACAAATCTTTTTAAGGAGGGCGACATGAGATATCGCAAAATGGACGCAACCCAGTTGAAAGCCTATTATGGCCAATTCGCAAAACCCGACGAAACCGGCAGAGGAATGGTAGTTCCCCGCGGCGGTAAAAACCGCGGCATCAACGGGAAGTCAAACCTGAAGTACCATTTGGATTTTTGTGGCATACTGCTGGACAAAGACAACAGCGAGACCGACGTGACGATGGGATTTGAAATCCGGGACTTAATTGCGGAGTTTTACCGCGGTTTTGGTGATGAGGCAATCATTATCCCCGGATCCAAGATGACACACGACCGCCATTCTTCGCGACAAAAGCACTTTTATGTGACTTTTGACCCCAATAATGTACAGTTTGTCGTGATAGGGCATAAACGCTATCACGACAAAGATCAGACAACCAAGGACTTGTCTGATCTTGCGGAATTCGTTTGTCTGGGCGAGCTGAATGGCGAAGCGTATTGTTGGGATTACTATGTGTTTTCGTGGTCAATGGACTATAACAAGGTGGCTAACCGGGATGATTTGCTGCTGTCGGACGCAAAGTATGCGGCCTGCAGCCGGACTGGCATACGCCGGGAGATGTTGCGCAACTTCTTGCAAGCAAAGTTTGACGATGTTGAAACCTTGGTAGCAATGCAGTCGATACGTAGCGGAAACGAAGTTAAATCTATGTCAGGCCAGAAAGAAACGGAAAAGGCAGGTACGAAGGTGCCATCGGGTAGTAGCGAGTCTGGGTTGTTTCAACAGTGGAACTATAGGGATGAACTCAACCACAAGGAGACCTTTGTCCTTGACGATGAAGGTCGCATGGTTAATCCCGACAGCACTATCCCGTGGGAAGGCAGAGCGCAATACCGCAATGCCGAGACATCTACCAGTAATGACTGGCATAATATCCAACAGAATTATGTAGTAATTCGGTACGTGCGGATAGGGATTTCGCAGGCAGCACAATATATTTTCTTGCAGATGCCGGAAGTGGTGACGGAAGCACAGCAGGATGCGATTCTGATTCTGGAACAGATGCTACGTAATGAAGTGCGTCAGTTGTTGGGAAAATATGATTTGTTGGACCGGTTGGCGCGACGGGGCGCGGAAAAAACTTGGTCGCAGCAATTGCAAAAGTGATCAAATTGCTCTGGTGCATGAGGTGCCAGAGCAATTTTTGTGCCAGATTGAAACAACTTTATTCTGTGACGCCGAGAATGCCACGCAAAGCATAGGCGGTGTCTTCGTGCGAACGCACAGTGATTGTATCGATACCCATTTGCACTACGGGGTAGTCATTGCCGCCGGGCTGAGTCATATCACCAAAATAGAGGACGTCGGACTTAGTCACACCGAGTTCCTCAAGGAGGTGCGTCATCCCAAATTCTTTGTTCATACCGGGCTTGGCGACGTTAATAGAGGTGGTGCCACCGATCTCGTAAAGAAAGTCGGGGAGGAGTCTTTGACACTCGGCCACGATGGCTTCACGTTTTTTGCAATCTGGGTCCCAATCGTACTTCTCGGAAGTGCCCATGGCTTGGCCAAGTGCCGAGAATGTGACTTGCGAAAGGCGATTTTCGATAATTTGGTCGCCGGGGAGGAGTTTATCCGCTTCCCAATAGCCCAATTTCTTGGCGGCTTGCTCTAATACTGTTGTGATTTTTACAACATCTTCCTCTGGGAGAGGGTAGTTGTAAACCTGGTCCCAGTCGCGAGCATCAAGATTGTAACGATAATATTGCGTTCCCTGCGCCACAAAAAGGTGGAGATGCGTGAGCTGTTTGTCGGTGACACCGGCTTTCTGCAGTTCGTCCACGATTTGGATGATAAATTGCTCGAATTTTTGGCCGGAAATCGGGCAAATTTCGTAAAAATTGAGACATTTAACCAAAAGTTCGGCAATTTCCGGCGGAATCGGAGTTTTGGCAATGTTAAGGGTTTGGTCGATGTCGAATGCTAGAACGCGTTTCGTGAGAGTTTTATTCATATAAGTAGTATACCATGAAAAGAGCAGAAGAGTGGCTTGTGCGATTTGTAAAACAGTGTTAGAATGGGGATATATTTAAAGTGAATTACTCTTTGCTCTTGCAGAGAGTAATTTTTACCTTGTGGGTAATCTGGGTATTTTGGTTTTTCACCTCATACTCAAGAATCGCTCTATCCATATCGGACCTTTCCAGCTTATTAACTACTAATTGGTTTATCGACCAAAAGTTCACACAAGAGTCTTTTGCTCTGATGTCCAGACTAGCACAAAACGAAAATTTTTAGCAAGCATAGGCATGATATTTTGCATATTTTTCCATAAGCCATACACTCCTACATACCTAATACAGTACTAAGGCAGCGGAGGGGGAAACCGAGGTAACGACTATTATAATCAGAAGCATTAAGTGCACTATAGAGAGCAAGAAAATATGCAGTAGTATTAGCATCACCACGCGAAGACCAATAAACACCTCCAGCAGCTGTATATCTAAGCGTACCGGGAACATTAGCGACGTATAGGTGCCCGCTGCGCACATTTTTAGACTTTCGTGCGCAGCGGGTGGATTGAATTACCAATTAATAATCTGAGCAGATTTAGAGATGCTGGTAACTATGGCGTTATATACTCGTCGCGTGCTTATAGTGCAACATCACATTTCTATAGCCTTTGGATTCAGCTAAGTATAACTGATCCATCTTTTTCTGCTGCACGCTATAATGGTTTCCCCCTCCGCTGCCTTAGTACTGTATTAGGTATGTAGGAGATGAGAGAGGCCAGTGCACCCTGGGTTATTATTGACAATTTTAGAAATCTGTGCTATAATGGGGTTACGGTGGATGATTATGGCCTTCGAGTCCACCTACTAGGGGTGAAGGTGCCCTTTATAAATTTGGATAGTATAATATGTAATATTCAAGTTCTCTAAAAAGGAGGGGTTTAGATGGAGAGAACTATGAATAAGAAACAAATCTTTGTCACGTTGTTTTGGGTGGCAGTACTGCTTGGAGTCGTGTATGTATACTTGTCAAATCGCAATGAAATTGGTGAGGCGATAGGCTACTTACAGAACGCAAACAAGGTAATTTTGTTACTGCTGATACCGACGATTTTCCTGATGTGGCGCGCGGCAGGACGGATTTGGTATCCGTACCTGAAAGAGGATGGCTTGAGTGCTGGATTACTGAGTTCAATTCAGTATGAGATCAACTTTGTTGATACAATGTTGCCGTTCTTCAGTTTAACTGGAGCGGTCTATGCGTTGGCACGGTTGAAGAAACTCAAAGTATCCGAAGGTAAGGCAAGCGGAATGATCATGTTCCGCTACATCATATCCATTTCCACAAAATGGGTTGAAATTGCGATTGCAATGGCGATACTGGTAGCGATGGGTAAAACCGGAGAAATGCCGACATGGGTAGTCTACCTTGTGTGTATCATGATTGTTGCAATCACGGTGGCCTTCGCGGCTGGTTTAGTAATTTACCAGCGGAAAATCAGAGTGCCGAGGAAACTTGCACGTAGCCAGAAATTAGGTAAAACCGCGGCCGCAGTGCAGGAACAACTGGATAATCTGTTTCAGACACTGGATGTAGTGTTTAGCCAAAAAGGCGCACTGCTGGAGTCATTTGTCTGGGGGCTGGTATACTCATTGTTGGAAGTTCTACCTTTTTGGGTAATTGCAACTGCAATGGGACATCCGGAATTATTGTTACCGATTATCGTTGCGTCCGGCGTAGCAATTACGGTGGGTATAGCTATACCCACTCCGATGGGAATCGGAGGATTTGACGGGGCAATGATTCTATTTCTTGGCAGTATGGGCTCCAGTGTAGCATTGGTGTCAGCGATCGTTGTCACGACCCGCGTGTTGGTGTTGGGTGGCAGTGCGTTGACTGGTATCCCGTTTTGGATGAATGGTATGCGTTGTATTGAAGGCAAGAACTGAATATTGCAAAATACTATCTGAATTACCGTACAAAACCCGAAGGCTTCATCTGATGATGGAGCCTTTTTTATGATATAATTACCCTATGAATTTATCGGAAGAACTAATCTGGAGAGGTTTTTACGCCGAAACCTCGATTAAAGACCCGGCGGAACTAGATAATCGTGCAAGCAAAAAGTTCTATTGGGGTGCTGATCCTTCGGCTGATTCCCTGACGATTGGTAACCTAGCGGCTGCCATGATGTGTGCTTGTTTCGTGCGTCATGGTTATCAACCGTACCTGTTGGTTGGTGGTGCAACTGGCCAGATTGGCGATCCGAAGGATAACGGCGAACGTGACCTGAAACCACTAGAAGAAGTGGAGCACAACAAAGCCTGTATTGGCGAACAGATGCGCCGGATTGTACGGAGCGATGAGCTGGTGATGGTGGATAACTATGACTGGTTCAAAGAGATGAATTACCTGGTGTTTTTGCGTGAGGTCGGTAAAGCGTTCTCAATGACACAGCTGCTCGATCGGCAGTTTGTGCAAAACCGCATTGGCGAAGGTGGGAGTGGGATTTCTTACGCCGAGTTTTCTTATACTTTGATTCAAGGGTATGACTTCTTGCATTTGTACCGTGAATATGGGGTAGACTTGCAACTCTGTGGTGCAGACCAGTTTGGGAACTGCTCAAGTGGCATTCACCTGATCAAGCGCCTTGAGGGCGCAACGGCTGATGCTTGGAGCACACCGCTGATTATTGACCCGGCTACAGGGCGAAAATTTGGTAAATCTGAAGGTAATGCCGTGTGGCTAGCGTCGAAAGATAATGGTTCAGGCAATTATACTTCGATTTTTGACTTTTATCAGTTCTGGATTAATCAGCCAGATAGTGCTGTGGAATATCTGTTGAAGATTTATACTTTGCTGGAGCGGCCAGAGGTGGCGGAGATTTTGAAACAGCACGTTGAGCATCCGGAGCAACGGGTCGCGCAAAAGGCGCTCGCCAAGGGTGTGACTGAAGTGGTGCACGGCAAGGACGCGGCGGAGGCCGTGATTGGCCTGAGTGAGAGGCTGTTTACCGAAGATTTGTCGAGCCTCTCTGGTGAAGAGATTGTGGAAATGGGCGAATATCTCGCTAAAGGGCAGATGGGCTCCCGATTATTCGATATTTTGGTCAAAACTGGGTTGGCAAGTAGCAAAACTGAAGCACGGAAGTTGGCTACGGCCGGAGCGATTACTGTAAACGGAACAAAAGTGACCGAAGATGTCTCGGTGGACCAGATTGCAATCGTGAAACGCGGCAAGAATAAATTTGCGGTGGTGATGTAGAAGCCAACAAAAACTTGTGGCTCTTGGTATCATACCAAGTCCTTATGCTTTCATTGTAGCATAGATGTCTGATTTTGTCAAGCATTAGGCACAAAGTGACAGCAAAATGACAATTCCCTGCTAGATGTAGTGGATTTTATGGTGTTTGTGTTATAATTAACATATGAGTAAAACTGCGAAGAACTCTGGTGACAGGGGAAAAATGGGGGTCTATTCTAGTTTGGTGGCGGATCGTACGCGGAAGTTGGCGAAATCGGCCCAAAGTAAGGTGGCGAGCGTCAGCAAACGCAAAACAGATAATAAGAAAACGAATAGTAAAACAGCAAACCTGCGTCCATTGCCTAAGGAACAGCCGGCGCGGTTTTTTGCGCATTTCCGATGGGAACGGATTAAGGCTTACTGGTTCTCTAAGGAGGGCCTGAAGCGGATTGGCAAGATTTTTGCGGCTTGTGTACTAATTGGTATTATTCTGGTGGGCGCATTGTTTGTATATTATAAGAGTCAACTGAAAGAAATCCAACTCAGTAATTTAACGATTTCTGAGACGGTGAACACCTATCTGGACCGCAATGGTGTGGTGCTATGGGAAGATAAGGGTGACGCTGACTACCGCTTGGTGGTGGATGGAGACCAGATTTCTACCTATGTGCGCCAAGCGACGGTGGCGATTGAGGACCGTAGTTTTTATAGCCACCCGGGTGTGGACCTTTCGGCATTGGTGCGTGCGGCATTATCAACTTTGACTGGGCGGGGTGTGCAAGGTGGTTCGACGTTGACACAGCAGTTGATTAAGCAACTTTACTTCTCGGATGAGGCGGCAAGCGAAAACCGTGGTGGTATCGCACGCAAGGTGAAGGAGTTGATTCTCTCGATTGAGCTAGAGAAGATGTATAGCAAAGAGCAGATTATTACGATGTACCTGAATGAGTCGCCGTATGGTGGGCGCCGTAATGGTATTGAGAGCGCGGCTCAGACTTACTTCGGTAAGAGCGCGAAGGATTTGAACTTAGCTGAATCGGCACTTTTGGCTTCAATTCCAAATAATCCAGCTTATCTAAACCCGTATTATGAGGCTGGCAATGAGGCTTTGATTGCACGCCAGCACAAGACTTTGGACGTGATGGCAGAAATGGGTTATATTAGCGCCGAAGAGGCGGCTGAGGCAAAGGAAGTACCGATTTTGGACCAGATTTTGCCGGAGTCAACCCAGTACGATAACATCAAGGCGCCACACTTTGTGATGGAAGTAAAGAAACAACTGGAAGAAAAGTACGGAATGCAGACGATGCGTGCCGGTGGCTATACAATTACCACAACCTTGGATTACCGTGCGCAAGAGATGGCTGAAGAAGCCGTGGCACTTGGTGCACAGAGTTTAAACACCAATGGTAGTGATAATATTGCCTTGGCATCAGTTGATAATGAGACGGCGCAAGTGATTGCGATGGTAGGCTCTGTGGACTGGAATACGCCAGTGTATGGCGAAGTCAATGCAGCAACTTCCCCACTGGAACCAGGTTCTTCGATTAAGCCGTTGCTTGATTTTACGCCTTTGTTCTCGTTGGCGGGCGATAAGGTTTATAGCCCAGGCACAGTGTTGAAAGATGAGAATATTGATTCAGTTTATTGTGCGGGATATACCGGTAGTTGTGCACTGCGCAACTTTACTGGGAAATTCTATGGTGATGTGACGATTCGGCAGGCGTTAGGCAACTCATTGAACATCCCGGCTGCCAAGGCACTTGCGATTGTAGGAATTGATAATGCGCTAGAAATCTTGCACGGCTTGGGCGATAAAAATTATTGTGCTGACGGCAGTACAGCAGGGCTTTCGATGGCGATCGGTAGTGGCTGTACAGTGATTCCAGTAGAGCACGCTAATGCTTATGCTTCAATTGCACGTGGTGGCGTGTATAAAGATTTGGCCTATGTACTTGAGGTAAAAGATCAAAGCGGAAAGGTTTTGGAGACTTGGCAGGATGTAGCGGGTGAACGCGTGGTGGACGAACAGGTAGCTTACGAAATCTCTAGTATTCTGAGTGATTCATCAGCGCGGCAACTAGTATTTGGCTCATCCGGTACGGCTCCAGGATTTGTGATTTCTGGGGTGTGGACTGGCACCAAGACTGGTACATCTACGACTTCTAACAGCGCCGTGGCAAAAGACCTCTGGATGGCGAGTTATTCGACGGCAGTTTCGACCGTGGTTTGGAATGGTAATCATGATGGTTCGGGCTTGCGCAGTAGTTCTAATAATGTGACGCGCATTGTCGTAAATAGTTATATGGGCAATGTTCATAAAAATCTTTATGCCCAGGAAGGCAAATGGAAGTCGGGTGACCAGCCAACGAAACCGAGCGGGATTCAGACTTTGACTGTCAACGGCAAAACCGATATTTGGCCGTCTTGGTATAATGACAAGAATTCTGGCATCGTGAAGGAAACTGTGGCATTCAACAAGAAGAACGGTCTCCGCGCTGCGGATTGTACACCTGAAAGCCAGCGGGTTGAAATCGAGCTAACAAAGTATGTTGACCCAGTGTCGAAGACAGAAACTTGGTATACGCCAGAAGGTTATAACTATGATGAGGTGGATACCTGCGACACTGTGAGTGCAGAGATTACAATCAATAGGCGAATTGTAACTGGGGTGAGCGATGAACTCGAAATTAAAGTTACTGAAGGTTCAAGTGATTTGAAGTCTTATCGTATCTTGGTGGACGGTAAGGAGGCGAAGAAAGGCAGCATTACGACAGATGTGTTGACGAATGGCTTGTTCTATACCGTTGTAGGTACCGAGAAGAACGTAACCGTGGAAGTGACAGACGCGGATGGTGCAACCGTGCGCAAAGCCTTTACCTCGTTTGCAACTGGGGGCGGAACGAGTAGTGGAAGTAGCACTTCTGGGTCTAACTAGAAATAAATAATCCCCGCCTAAGCGGGGATTATTTATTTCTACGAACTCTTTATTTCTGTGAACTCCGAGGAGAACGTGGCTTAGTGGTCTTGGTTTTGGAAGATTTATTGGTAGTTGGCGCGGTTTTCATAGTACTTGATTTGGATGAAACGGTTTTTCTAGTGGAGATAGGCTTGGCAAACATCATGGTGCCGGCGGCGGTTTGGTTGACACGAATAAATTCTACTTCAATTTCTTCGCCAATTTTGTTGCTGGCGCGGTCAACAACTACCATGGTACCATCTTTGAGATAGGCTACACCTTGACCTTCGTTGCTGCCCACAGCAACAATCTTGACTTTAGTTCTTTCTCCGGGAAGATATTCGTTGCGCAAGACTAATGCTAAGGCATTGAGGTTGAGCGTGTCGATATGCTCAGCAGCGGCAACCTTTTCTAGATTAAAATCGTTAGTGAGGATAGCGCCATGGTTTTGTTTTGCGAGGTCGAGCAAGCGGTTGTCGACTGGAGTACGATCGAGCTGGTCGCTGAGAATCGTAGTGTCGAAATAAAGCACTCGCTCGAGCTCGCGAACAGCGTCAAGCCCCGCACGGGCGCGCAGACGCTTGTCATGATCCTTGCCGTCGGCCAGCAGTTGCAACTCTTGGATAACGCTACGCGGTACAATCAAATCATCCGCAATAAAGCCAGTCTGAGCGACGGCAAGCAAGCGTGGGTCCATCAAAGCTGATGTATCTACATAAACTTTGCGTTTTTGATTAGACCCCGCAAATGGAGTTTTGATATTTTTGATAGTTAGAACTGTAGTCTCTGCTAAAATTAACAGAGTGATAATTAAAATAAATAATTCCATAGGCCTAATTATAACACAAATAGTAGCAAGTATACTCTCCCTCGGTGACGTGTCGCTCCTGCCCGTCTTTATGGGACTCGCGCACCGTATGTTCGCCAGCAGGCTCCGCACCCACCTCGGAAAATAGTATACTTTTTACTATTAGCTATATATTATCAACGCCGTGTTCGCGGGCATACTGAGCATTTTCATCAAGAATTTTTTGATATTTTTCTACCAAGTCATCACGTTTTTCTAGCTTAGCAACATCTATCGCAAGATGATAGCGCGACGCATGATTAACACTGAGCATTTGGAATGGTGTAGTAGTACTGCCGTGTTCTTCGAAACCATGGACATGTAGGCGGTTCGGATTGGCATACTGCGTTAAAATCTGTTGTAGCGTGGCGGGGTAGCCATGAAAATTGGCAATCAGAGGCTTGTCGGCAGTGAAGAGGCGTTCAAAATCCGCTTGTTTGAGTTTATTGTCTGTGGTGCCAATGGCATTATAAGATAACGCTGAGATGTTGACAAAACGGAATTTCTTGTCGGGTAGGTCTTGGCGGAGGATTTCGATAGCCTTGATAGCCTCACAGGAGACGATATCACCGGCCGCAGTCAAAATATAATCGGGATCCTCATCAGAAATAAAGTCGAAAATACTGGCGCCACCGTGACTAAATTGAGCATCTGCCTGATGGGAGTCGAGCCAACGGGGTTGGTCAGTCTTGTTAAATGTTGTAAGATTTACAACATTTGTAGAACGTAACATATAGATAAAGGCGGCTTCGGCAGCAACATCATCCACTGGAAAGAGACAGTTACTGCGGTTGCTGGGTAGGCTAAGCAAAGTAGAAATCAACGCCGGTGACTGATGAGTGAAACCGTTGTGGTCTTGACGCCAACAAGTGCTAGTTGACAATAAATTAGCAGCAGGGTAAGCTGGGCGCCATTTGACCTGACTGGACTGATCAAGAAACTTAAGATGCTGAAGTACTTGGGAAGTAATAATTGTGAAAAAGGCTTCATAGCTGGTCATCATGGCTGTACCGCCAGCAATAAGGTGGCCGACCATACAAGCAAATAAGGTGTTTTCGGAAAGCATTTCAACAATTTGGCCATCAACCGACTCGGGCAAATCAAAGTCTTGGCGTGGCAAGTCCCAGGCGCGGGCTGATACTTCAAAAACTGCGTCGAGTTTGTTGCTGGTGGTCTCGTCGGGCGAAAAAAGATAAAAATCTTCGTGCTTTGACATATAATCCGCCATCGCCGCACCGATGCTGCGAGCAGGAGAGAAACTGTCCTTGCCGGGGTTGTCAACGACGTCGATCATAGAGTAAATCCTTTCTCAGGGCTGAATAATTCGCTAAAATGATAACTTTCAAGCCAAGTTTGCAAAGTTTTGAGTTCGGCTGGGTCGGTCTTGGCATTTGGGAGCGGAATTTGGTGAGCCAAAAAGTTGCCTGCCACCTTGTGGCCATTGACTTCTTGAGGGCCAGTAGCACCTTTTTCGGTGCGCAAAACGAGGAAAGGATGTTCATACTTGGCAGACTGTTCAAGAGCTGCTTGGAACACTTCGGGGCTATCGCCCTTGATAGCAATAGGCGTATAGCCAAAACCCCGGATGAGTTCGTGAAGTTCGCGTTCGGATTTGCGCGCATAAAGCGTGGGGGCAGAAATCTTGTAACCGTTAAGATGCAGAACTGGAATCACTTGACCGTGAGCACGATGATTCCCAACGAGTTTGACTAGATTCAGTGAAGAGAGGGCCGTGGCAGTTTCTAGTTCCCCGTCGCCCAACATCACAGCAATGGTGCGCTCGGGGTGACCCAAAACATAGCCATAAGCCGCGCCGAGAGCATAGCCCAATTCACCGCCCTCACAAATCACTCCAGGCGTAAAGGGGCTAGCATGAGACGGAAAGCCATCAGGCCAAGAAAAGTTGCGACAAATATAGGCGATGCCGTCAAAGGTACGAGTGGCTTTGGGGTCGACTTTTTCTAGGTCACCGTCAATAAATAAATTAGCCTGCAAGGCCGGAAATCCGTGACCGGGGCCAAGGATAAAAGAGAAGTTAGGGTCAACGACACTAGTATCATGTTCCTGATCGTTGTCTTCGACGAGCTTAGCACCAACAGCAAAGGGGTTGACGGGCCGAGCTGGCTTGTTGGACTTGGTGGGACGGTTAACTTGCTCTTCTTTACTAAAATAAGCGCGTAAATTAGCGTAAGCGACGTTGATTCCATGGCAAGTTCCCCAATGACCAAGTAAGCGCGGTTTAATATCATCGGCTGCGAGAGGATGTTCGAGTAAGAAGTCACTTTGCAAAAACAGTTGTGCTACAACTAAATAATCGCAAGCACGAACACGGCGACCAATACGAGCAAGAACTTTCCCATCATGACTCTTCATACATATTATTGTAGCACTTTTTAGCGCTAGCGCAAAGAGTTCATGTGAAAATTACTGGTGTTTGACTTTGACCATCGCGGCGCGAATCACGGCGCCATCATAAGTGTAGCCGGGGCGCAAGGTTTCGGCAATAACTTCGGTCTCGCCCTCATCATCTTCAACTGAAATTGCTTCATGTAAGTCGGGGTTAAATTCAGTGCCGGGAGTGGAAACAATCCGAGCTAGACCAAGTCCTTGCAGAGTTTTATCGAGACTCTTACTGAGAGGTGATAATTGTTCGGGGTAAGCGTCAATGGCGCGGGAAAAATCATCCACCAAAGGCAAGAATTTGGTCACTGTGGCATATTTGGCAGCCGCCATAGCCTGAGATTTTTGTACTTCGACTTGCTTGCGGAAATTCTCGAAATCAGCACGAGTGCGCTGGAGATCATTGGTGAGTTCCGTGATGATAGCTGCGTTTTGATCGACTTGCTCAGCGGGCTGTTCTGGCGTGGCAGAAGTGGCGCCGGCATTTGCTTGAGTAGTGATAGGCTCTGCCTGTTTAGCGTCCTTAATTTCAATTTTGGCTTTCTTCATCTTTTCTCCTTGATTATTTTAGGTTTAGTGCAGTTTCGAGCATGGTGCCGGCTTGACGAACGAGAGACATAACACGAGCATAGTTTTGGCGAGTCGGGCCAAGGACACCAATATAACTCCGATCAGAATAGGGCGAGCGAAAACGACTAATAATTAAAGAAACTTGGGAAGTTTTGCCGATAGGGTTTTCTTGACCAATAAAGATATTAAGAGGCTGTCCGGGAGCGGCTTCGCGGAGCCAAGGTTCAAGATTGTCAAGCAACTTGGCAACAGCCTGCACGCGTTGATTGTCTAAAAACTCGGGTTGAGTAAAGAGACGAGCAATGCCCGACATATATAATTGATCACCAATCGTCGCAAGGCCAAGATTCCCCGTGAGTTCAACTAGTGAATCGACTGCGCCTCGAATAGCATAATCGGCGCGTTCTTGCGAACTAATGCGAACTTCAAGTACGCGATTGCTACGTTCAAGGGGTTTATCATCGTGAACACCACGCAGTTGTTCGAGATCAGCAATCTTTTCGGGTTGTTCGGCAAGAGCATTCACATAATAACGATACCCAGCGTCGGTCGGAACCCGGCCCGCCGAAGTGTGCGGTTGGGCAATATAACCATATTCCTCTAATCGTGCCATCTCTGCCCGAATCGTGGCCGATGAAACATTAAAAAGTTTAGCCAAAGTGACACTGCCCACTGGGGTAGCGACTTCGGCATATTCTTCGATAATAGCGAAGAGGATACCCTCTTGGCGTTTGCTGAGATTCATATCTATATTATATATAATTAGCACTCTTTTGGCAAGACTGCTATTTTGGGATTTGAGGTTTTTGCACAAGTTATCCACAGGTTTTCCACAGGGCATTCTGTTGTTCCTTGTTGAGAATATGATATAATGCGTTTATGGAAGAGCAAATTCAAGTAATTAAGAAGTGGCTCGGTACGGGCAGTATCAACATCTTTGGCTTGCCGATGAGCGGCAAGGATACCGTAGGGGTGAGATTGGCAGAGGCGCTTGGTGGCAAATTTTTGTCTTCGGGTCTGATTGTGCGCGCATTGGAAAAATCGACTAATCAGGATATCACTGGAAATGGTAAACTCATGCCCCAAAACTTGTTTTATGACTGGGTATTACCGTATTTTGAGAAAAAAGAACTCTGGGAATACCCGTTAGTGCTATCATCGATTGGACGATGGAATGGCGAAGAAGATCAAGTAATGAGTGTAGCACGCTCTAGTGGGCATCCAATCAAAGCGGTGGTGATGTTGCAGCTCTCGGAACAAGATGCGATTGAACGTTGGGAGGCAGCAAAATTATTGAATGACCGTGGGCTCAGAGCAGATGATGCTAACCCAGAAGTTTTTCAAACACGGATTAACGAATTTCGCGAGAAGACTATTCCAGTCCTCCGACATTATCAAGAGCTAGGGCTTCTTGTGCCGGTGAAGGCTGATGCCCCGCGCGACCAAGTTTTTGCGAACGTGATAGAGGCGCTGGCGGGCTTTGCGAGCCGCGCGAGCTAGTTCGTGGCGGAACTGTAAGATTATGTAAATTGCGCCAAGCGATACAAGTAAAATTACGATGCCGAGAGCGACAAAAGTTGATTTGTTGGAGTAAGTAGTTGGGACGAGAGCATAGCCTGCGCCATCGTTTTCGGCCTTCACCTTGCGACATCGGTTGGTTTCGGGATTACGCTCATAACCTTCAGAACAAAGTTTAAGTTCTGTGGTACTAGATTCAATATTCTTGCAGCGCCCAGTGAGTGGGTTACGGTATTTCCCTGCTGGACATTCGCTAGTGGTAGTACTAGTAGCAGTAACTTTGATACAGTTGCCAGTGGCTGGGTTGATGACTTTGCCTGCTGGGCAAGTACGGAATTCTTGATACGTATTATCCTCTCCAGGAGTTGGCGCGTAAGTTAAATTCCATGATTCAGAACCGTCGGTGTCAATAAATTTGGCATAAGACATGGACTTTTTCTGTCCGTGGCTATAAATCAAAATGTCCAACGTAGTGCCATCAGCATCGATCAGCTCAATCGTGTTGGATGAACTGGGGTTCTTAGTTAAAGTAAAACTAGGCTTAAAGTTGATGGGATAGATTACGAAATAATCATCAGCTTGGATTTGTCCGCTCAATGGATAAGTTTTCTTTTTATAACTTATGGAGCAGCCAGTGAGATTAATTTCTTGATCGGTGGCGTTATAGAGTTCAATAAACTGCTCCGTTGAGTCATCAGAATAGTATGCAAGGACCTCGGTAAACTCTAGACCACTACACTGAGGATTAGGCTTTTGGCTGGTGGAGTTTGAAGTGTCGTCGGGCGTTGATGGCTGGGTGATATCTGCATTTGGTGGTAAAGTTTCTGTCGGATTTTCCGGTTCGGGCGGCAGTTTTAATGTTGGATGACTAACATCATAGTGAAGTTCATAATCTGTGTAAAGATGCTGAAAAGTTGTTTCCGTGACACTATTGCGCACCAAAGTTGAGGGTTTATCACTATCAAAAACCTTAGCACAGTTATTGGCGAACTCCCAAGTCGAACGCGACCAACAAACCTGATCTACAACTTCTTCATAAAGCAAAAGTTCTAGACGCGCGTTTGTGGCAGCAATCGCCGTAGTATAGGTCGCTTCAGCGTCCGTCCCGTCGGAACGTCGTGCTAGGCGTAAGAGGAGAAACTCGCCGACCATGGAACCCCCTTCAGAAAAGTCAATTAAGGTTGTTTGCTTGCCGCTAGAATTAGTATAGCGGAGCGAATAGCCGGCGAGCGAGAGTGAAGCGTCGGTAGAGTTCTGGAGTTCGATGAATTCGCCGACGTCGCGATTTCCATCTACGGTATAGCCAGGATTGATAGCTTTAATGATAAGTGCACTGGTGATTTGCGGAGTTTCAACTGGAGTCGTGGGGAGATTCGGCAAGGGGGTAGTCACATCAGCAGATGGTGACAGGTCTTCTGTAATCTCCATTTTAGTTTCAGGATTAGCGGAAGCGGCAAGAATTTGATTGATGCTTGTGGTATGTTGGATGCTTAGGCTGAATAACAACAAAATTCCGACCATAGTTGTTATGCTTAAATGGGATATAATTTTCTTCATGACGGGAGTGTAGCACAAATTTGAAAAAATTAGCAAGCATAAGTATGATATAATTTAAATATGGAGATGGTCGTTCCCTATAGTGAGGTGTTTTTGGCCGCAGTAATTCATGCGACTTTACAACTGGAACTCGGTGCATTTTTGCTGTTATATCATGCTAGTATTGGCAAACATGTGCGTAAGAAAACTAAACATTTAGTAAGTAGCTACATTTCTGGAATTGGTACACTGATTTTGCTAAGTCTAGCGGCTATGGCCTTCGTGTTAGATCGTTATTTTGGCAAACCACTTTATGCCGAAGAGCTAGTGATCATCGTGGGCATGCTCGTGGCACTGGCAATTGCGTCTTGGATGTTTTATTATCGACGTGGCCGAAGCACAGAGTTATGGCTACCGCGGAGCGTAGCCAGATTTATCGACAAACGAGCCAAACTCACTAATAGCAATACTGAGGCGTTTTCTCTAGGATTGTTGACTAGTTTGGCTGAAATGCCTTTCACCTTGATTTTGCTAGTGGTAGCCGCAAATAGTATTTTGGATCTGCCGCACTTGCACCAGATTATTGCGGTGGCATTATATACTATCATTGCGATTCTGCCGTCGATAATTTTGCGCCTGGCGATTCGAAAGGGGCAAACAGTGGTTGATATTCAAAGATGGCGAGTTAAGCACAAAACATTCTTCCGGATTTTGACGGGTGTAGGGTTTTTGGTATTAGCATGTTTTATCTTCTCGTTTGAGGTGCTTGTATGATGCAAAAAAGTGAAAAAGTAAAGCAAAAGCGACATCTAATTAAGCGCAAGCCAAAAACGCAGACAACGTTTGCTTTTAGCGAAGAAAAATTAAAGGACGAGATTTTACTAGAAGCCAAAAAACTACGTCTGGCAGAGAGCACGGCAGAGTTAATGGCGGACAAAGTAGTGGCAAATGTGGCCAAATGGGTTGCAAAACGCACTACGGTGACAGTTGATGATATTAATCGGCGAGTGGCACTAGAAATTGCAAAGTATAATATGGATTTGTCTTATGTTTATCAAAATCGTGGTAAAATAATATAGAATATGGTGGGTCAAAACTAAATGGCAAGATGCGATTATCAATACCTAGTGGTAGGTAGCGGTGCAGCAGGGCGTGCGGCGGCTTTGATGGCTGCTGGTATGGGTTTTCGGACGGCGATTGTTGAGTCGGATAGATGGGGTGGTACTACACTAAATTATCGTGACATTCCCTACGGTGCAGCACTGAATTTTGGCCAGCTTTATGCCGAGGCGGTGGATGGTTCACGATTTGGTATGTCGAGCACAACTTTACGCTATAACTATCCAACGGTGCTGAATTGGCAAGCCGCGGCGGTGCGTCGAGCGGGCGGTGGCAATCGTAAGGTGTTTGAAAATGCCGGGGTAGACTGTTATCATGGGTTTGCCCAGTTTATAAGTTCGCACGAAATTGCAGTAGGTAACCAACAAATTAGTAGTGAAAAGTTTTTGATTGCAACGGGTACTAATATTGCTGTCAACGGAATTTCTGGGATTGATACTGTAAACTGCTGGTCGCCGGACACGGCGCTGAGAATGGCTAAGTTGCCCAAAGCGATTGGCGTGATTGGTGGTGGTTCGACTGGTTGCGAGCTGGCAGAATACTTCTCGGCTTTGGGAGTGAATGTGATTTTGCTGGAGGCGCAAGAACGATTGTTACCCCGTGAGGACCCAGAAGTTGGGGAGGTTATTGAAAAGCACTTGAAGGATCGTTTTGGCGTCAAAGTCTTATTGAATTCACGCGCGATCGCGTTGCAACAAGATAGTAATAGTCAACAAATTATCTTTATTCGAGGTGGACAAGAAAAATCAGTGCGCGTGCAGGCGATTGTGCTAGCAACCACGCCTGAACCAACTACGGATATTGGGCTAGAAAATGCAGGCGTAAAATTCTCTTATCGTGGCGTGGACGTTAACTCAAGTTTGCGCACATCAAATGGGCATATTTGGGCGGCTGGCGATGTAATTGGTGGTGAGAGTTCGACCGAAAAGGCTACATATGAAGGTAAGTTGGCGACCTTGAATGCCCTGAAGGGTGCCGGTAATGTAGTGAATTATACTGGTTTTGTGCGCATGACCAATACTTTGCCGCGAGTAGCAAAAGTTGGGCTAAACGAAATTGAATGTGCACAAATTAAACAAAAATATAAGTCTGCCATTGTGCCGCTCGATGCGATTAGCGCTTCAAATACGAACGATTTTCGAGCAGGCTTTGTGAAATTATTGATTAATTCTAAGATGCAAATTATTGGTGCGACCGTAGTCGCACCTGAAGCGGATTTGGTGATACAGGAAATCGTATTGGCAATTCGCAGTGGACTGAAGATAGAAGAATTGGCAGGCACCCCACATGTGGCGACGGGATGGGCCGAAGCCGTGCGCATGGCAGCAAGGGAGTTAGCGTCCTAGGTGACTAAAACTCTTGCACGATTGTGCCGGAGCGGCGTTTGAGAGCAAGTTCGAGGTTATCGGGATTAGTAATAATCCCGATACGTTTTTTGCTCGCAAACGCCGCAACTGCTTGAATCTTGGGCAGCATCGACCCAACACCAAAATGCCCAGATTTGATATGCTCAATGACCTCACGTGGGCTGATCATGCCTAGGGCAATTTGGTCGGGCTGCCCAAAGTTGAGGTAAGCATTCGGCACGGCCGTGACCGAAACAAACATGTCAGCCTTCACCAGCTCAGCGAGTTTTGCGGCGGCGAGATCCTTGTCGATCACCGCATCGACACCTTTCAAAACTTTGAGTACCTTAGTGCGGACAACTGGGATACCGCCGCCGCCGACGGCAATCACAATCGTGCCGGACTGCACCAAGGACATAATTTCTTTGCGCTCTACAATATCGATAGGCTTAGGTGACGGCACGACGCGGCGATAGCCGCGGCCGGCGTCTTCACGCATTTCCCAGCCACGCAACTTCGTGAGATGCATCGCTTCTTTGGCGTCATAGAATTCACCAATTGGCTTAGTAGGATGCCGGAACGCTGGGTCATTCCGGTCCACGACAACTTGCGTTACTACGCTAATGACTTTTTTGCGTTGTTTGTTGCGCGCAAAGGCATTGTCGATAGCCTGAGAAAGCCAATAACCAATTTGCCCCTGGCTCATCGCCACCGCCGTTTCGAGAGGCATTGCCGGTGCGGAATCGGTGCTGGCGTTTTCTTCGTGGACCAAAATATTCCCTACTTGCGGACCGTTACCATGCGCAATAATAATCTCATATTTTTCTGACAACTTGGCAATAACTTCACCAATGCGGCTAGCCACGGCCTTTTGAGCCTCAGCCGTAACTTCACCATTTTGTTGCAAGGCGTTACCGCCTAGCGCAATCACCACCCTAGTTTTACTCATCTTTTACCTTTTTTGATGTAGGTATCTTCCTTTTCTAGCGTCGCACGTAGAGTGTATTCACGACAATGGTTTTCTGAGTTGCAGTTAGCTACCTCATAGCTATAAGAACTACCTTCAATACCTAAATTGGTACCTAGTGGGTCGGTAAATAACTCTGGATCAATCACAGGTAAGACGTTTTCGTCAATTTCAGCCGGATAATAGCCATATTTAGGATAATAATATTCTTCAAGCGCATAATACATCGCGTTGATGGCGGTTTTGCGCTCGTCATCACGGTCCATAGCTTCAACATTAGCTTTTTGGATAAAGAAAATTACTAGGAGCAACGCTGCAAATGCGCCCACCACCATAAGTTCAAGGACAGTAAATCCTTTTTTGTCTTTCATGGACTTATTATAGCATGTTATAGTAATTTTGTGGATACATCGTCCATGGAGCCCAAAAGTAGCTAGAGTTCACTCCTCCGCTCACTTGCGGTCTTCAGCTGAAAGATCGTGAAGTTCCCCTATAATGCTTTGAAGAGAAGTATGAGGTTGGCAAAGTTTTTGAATTACGATGCAAAAACTCTAAAATTGAACTTCTAAACTTACGTGAGATGGTGAGGTAGTTGGGTTTGATAATTTCGTGCGCAGCGCGCGTATCAATTTGACCGTTTCGGCAGGCACATTAGGGTACGCTGGCCAGAACGGCAACTGGTGGTCGTCGCGAGCGGCCGCGTATACCTCTAGCACTTCGGCTACTGCTTACAACCTCAACTTTAACGCTACGACAGTCAACCCGTCGAATGGCCCGTCTAACCGTTGGAACGGTTTCCCCCTCCGCTGCCTTGATTTCGCCGCGGGGGTGCCGATCTTTTTTTGGCTTGATTACAAAAATGATACCAGTTGTACTAGTATCATTTTATGAAATATATTTTGAATAATGTCAATGGTAGTACCGACTGGGATCGAACCAGTGACCTTGGGCTTATGAGTCCCACGCTCTAACCATCTGAGCTACGGTACCAC
>CAMUBZ010000004.1 GCA_947087275.1 uncultured Candidatus Saccharibacteria bacterium | reverse complement strand
CTAGTGCAGTTGGACCATCAAACTTCTACGGCTACCGTTACGTCGGCTTCCCCCTTCGCTGCCTTAGTACTGTATTAGGTATGTAGGAGATGAGAGAAAGAACCGAGTAAACTCGGTTCTTTCCGAATCGACGTTCATACCAGGTGACGTTAGTCACCTGGCTATTTAGGAGTGAATATGAGTGCTAAAATTAAGACGTGGATATATCTCCATGGGCGCTAAGGGCAGCCAGAGTTCACTCCTCCGCTTGCCGGCGGCTCTCGTTATCAAAGATCGTGAAGTTCCCCTCTAGAATAATAAAGATATTTATGGTGAGGCTAGATATTATTATTGGCTATGGTCAATAAGTAGTAAGCGAACTTCTATCGCCGCAAGAGTTTTTGGGCTGTTTCACGAGGTGTATGATTCGGCTTTGGCTCGCATTCGTGCGCAGCGGCTACTTTGAGTTACCGACTGCTGGTGTCCTGAGGAACGCTGGCCACAATGCTGACTACTGGTCGTCGCGGGCAGGTGCTTATACTTCTAGCACCTCGGCTACCGCGTACAACCTCGAATTCAATACCGCGATGAACCCGTCCAACCTGAATAACCGTTGGTACGGTTTCCCCCTCCGCTGCCTTGATTATGCCGCGGCGGGTGCCGATCTTTAATTCAATGTCGTGAGTTGCTGATATTTCTTAATCCTGCTAGATAGCTCAGGATAATCCTTGAGTGCAGCCGGGTCTTTGGCGAAATTCCCGGCATGATGACTAGCCTGCGCCATCAAAGTCGTATCATTCAAGTTGGCTACTTGCAGATTAAGCTCACCATGTTGCTGCGAACCATAAATCTCTCCTGGGCCACGAATCTTCAAATCGACCTCCGCCAGATAAAACCCGTCGGTAGATTTTTCCATCTCACGCAAACGTTTGGATGGTCGCCCTTCGCCAGTAGTCAAGAGAAAACAGCTCGCGGGCTGATCACCGCGCCCTACGCGCCCACGCAACTGGTGCAACTGCGCCAAACCGTAATTTTCCGCATCCTGAATCACGATCATATTGGCATTGGGCACGTTCACGCCCACCTCCACTACTGTAGTTGACACCAAAATCTGAATCCGATTCGCTGCAAACCGCGCCATAATCGCATCCTTCTCTTCGGGCTTCATTTTGCCGTGCAACATATCCACTTTCACCTGCGGAAACAAATTTTGCAACTTCTTCACTTGCTTCTTGACAGGCGTAGCCGTACCCGAGTTTTTCTCTTCAATCACCTGACAAATCCAATAAATCTGTTGCTTCTTGGCCAAAAGTTCGCGCATTTTGGGATAAAGTTCGTCGCGTTGCTCAGTCTCAGCCAAAATTTTGGTGGTAATTGGCTGTCGTCCCGGCGGTAGCTCATTCAAAATCGAGACATCAAGGTCGCCAAACAAAGTTAGCTGCAAAGAGCGCGGAATTGGGGTGGCAGTCATTGCTAAGAGGTGCGGCGCGGTGTTGTCGGGGGATTTGAGAAGCAATTTTTGCCGCTGCCCCACGCCAAAACGATGCTGCTCGTCAATGATACAAAAAGCGAGCGACTTGAATCCAGTATCATCAGTAATTAGGGCGTGTGTACCAATAATTAGGTCAATTTGGCCCGCCTTAATCGCGGTCTTCAGCATACGCTTATTCTTGGTGGCACCAGTGAGTAAAGCAATGCGCGGTAAGCGAATTTTCTTGCCAAATTCGCGCAAAAATGCCTTCTGGAGCCCCGCAAACAACGTCTGGAGGCTTTCAAAATGTTGGGTGGCTAGGATAGCGGTAGGCGCCAAAAGGGCCGTCTGGTGGCCATTTAGGGTGGCCTGAGCGGCTGCCAGTGCTGCCACAATCGTCTTACCGGAACCCACATCACCTTGCAAAAGGCGGTTCATCGGCACATTTTTCTCCAAATCTTGCAGAATTTCCCAAGTTGCTCGGCGCTGCGCCCCAGTGAGCGCAAACGGCAAATGTTTGACTACAGCCTGAGTAAATTTAGCGTTAAATTTGAGCGATTCCGCCCTGAGCCGCTGATTCTCCTGCTTATTGAGCTTAGCGGCCAAGATTAACTCAAATAGCTCCTCGTAGGCCAGATAGTCCCGTCCCTTTTCGGCATCATCGGGAGTTTCCGGAAAATGCGAATTATAGAGCGCCTCAGCCCGCGCCCGCGGTTTTACAAAAAGCGGTTTTCCATCCGTAAATGGCAATAAATCTGGGATTTTGGCAAACTCTGGCCGGAGATTTTCCAGCAATTTATGGAACATTTGCGGTTTGATGGCGCTTTTGGCGGAATAAATCGGTTGAAAAGTGGCTGCCGTACCATTATTGACATCTTGCACCAAGGTGGCCGAGGGCGAGGTGAGTTGGTAGCGCCCGCTTTTGAGCTCATATTTGCCAGTAAAATAGTACTCGCGCTTCTCATCAAATTGTTTCGCGCGATAGGGTTGATTAAACCAAACCGTGCGCACCGCTCCAGTTTCATCACGAATTACCCCCTGCGTCAGCGTCAGGCGCTTGCGACTGGTGCGTACAACGTGCAAATCGCTAATTTTGCCACGAATAATCACCTTGCCCGGGCGCAGATCCTCGATATTGACCGTGGTTTGATAGTTCTCATAAACGCGGGGTAAACAATAAAGCAAATCACCCACAGTACGCAGGTTGACGCGCTTCAATATTTCTGCGGTCTTGGGGCCAACGCCCTTGACCGTTTCAATTCCCGCGGACAAATCCATAGAGATATTATAGCACGCTGAGATTAACGCAACTTGCCAAGATACATGTCACGAAAAATCCCCCCTACATCACGCAAAGCATTGAACTTGCCTTGTTGTGCGATTTTGCCATTACTAAAGACAACAATTGTATCACAATTCTCTAGAGTAGAAAGCCGGTGCGCAATTGAGATAATGGTCGTATTACTTTCTCGACGTAGCTTTTCTATCTCACTCTGAATATAACGCTCAGACGTATTGTCCAACGCGCTAGTCGCCTCGTCCAGAATCAAAATCCTTGGTTTGCGTAGAAATACGCGTGCGATTGCAATTCTTTGACGCTGACCACCAGATAGATTACTGCCAGATTCTGCTAAAATTGTATCATACTGGTCAGGAAGACTCTCGATAAAATCACTGATATTTGCCCGGCGTGCAGCATCGGCTACCTCGGCATCACTCACTTCGCGATGCACGCCATAACAAATATTGTCACGGATTGACGCCGCAATCAAGAAAGGAGTCTGTGGGACGAGGGCTATCAAGTTGGAGATATCTTCTCGTGATAAATCTCGCAAATTAGAACCGTCGATAGCAACTTCTCCCTCCTGGTAGTCCTCGAGCCGTGTTAGTACTTTGATTAGCGACGATTTGCCACACCCTGATGGGCCAACTAACCCAACAAAATCTCCCTCGTTAATTTGCAAGTTTAATTTTTTGATAATAGTATCGCCATTAGAGTAAGAAAAACTTAAGTCACTAATGTCGATAAAAGCCCTGTTTGATATTAAGGGTTCTGGTGCAGATATCAGTTTGTAGGAAAAATCTTCCGGAATATCGATAATTTCAAAATAATTTGCTGCCAGAACTGAAGCCTCCGATAGCTCATCCAGAATACGATGCAATTCGTGCAGTGGCGTAGTCAGCTGCGTGAAACATAAATACGAGGTCAAAACAGCACCGACGCTAATCATGTGCTCGCTGGCGAGATATGCAGATACACCAATTACTAGTACGGTAAAAATCGCCTCATTAACGAATTTGAGACAGTCATAGAATGCCATTGACTTATGGTGTGCCATTTCTTCACGGCGCAAATCTTCTGATTGCACATCAAATCGATGAACTTCTATACCAACATTATTTGTAATACGTATAACTTCAATCCCGTTAATTAGCTCCACCATTGCTCCGTCCATATTGGACTTTTCTTCCATTAAGCGCACACGAATACCTTTTTGCGTCGAGATTTGGCGCAAAACAATGGCAACCCCAATAGGCACAACGAGCAGCATCATAAATGCCAACTGTGCTGGAAGCTGTGAAAAAATTACAATGACCGCGGCAATACCACTAAAAACGGCTGGCGCAAAATCCATAAAAAGTAATTTGATAAGTTTCACCACGCCTTCAAGGCTACGATTAAGTCGCCCGTGGATATTGCCAACCATATTTTTCCGGAAAAAATCAAGCGGAGCATGCAGTAATGCACTAATTGCCTTAGAACGCGCAGTTTTTTCGTAACTTGTGCTAGTGTCTTCTACAAGTAACCTACGAATTATCTTGAGAATTTCATTGGCCACTACGACCACTAGGATAAAGAATAAAAATGGGATTATATTAGAAAAAGCAAGCCTGTCTTGTCCCAAGATATCATTTGTCAGACTACCAATTGCTACGGGCAGAAGTTGGCCTAATCCGGCAGAAATTAGCATAATTATCAAAATCACAACAAAGTTGCGTTTTTGTCGTCGCGTCAGCATGCTATAAATACGTTGCCAAAGATTTTGTGCTTGTGTTTTCATGGTTTTTATTATATCACGATTTGATCTGTTTATTGCTATGCTCAGCGCGCCACTTGGCAATAGCCCCGTGGTTACCCGACATCAGCACTTCTGGCACTTTGAGACCTCTGAAGTCCGCCGGCTTAGTATATTGCGGATATTCCAAATTGTCGCCACAAGAAAAACTTTCAATCGTGGCCGACGTTTCTCCCCCTAATACTCCTGGCAAAAGTCGTGTCACACTGTCAATGATAATCAGCGCTGGTAATTCCCCGCCAGTGAGAACATAATTTCCTAGCGAAATTGGATGATCGACAATGGTCATAATGCGCTCGTCGTAACCCTCGTAATGTGGGCAGAGAATGATGTAATGGCGCAATTGTTGCGAGCCCGTTAACATCTGGTCAATATTCTCCTGCACGACACGGCGTTCTTCCGGCCCATCGTTATGG
Source organism: uncultured Candidatus Saccharibacteria bacterium (assembly GCA_947087275.1). Lineage (GTDB taxonomy): Bacteria > Patescibacteriota > Saccharimonadia > Saccharimonadales > Saccharimonadaceae > Nanosyncoccus. The sequence continues at coordinate 57,296 of CAMUBZ010000004.1, read as the reverse complement.
GCGGAAGCCGCCTCTTCCTCGCCACGTGTCGACAAAATCTTCGAGTTTTGTCGACTGGCTGCGGATGGTCTCATAGTAGAATATTGTCCAGCTCTAACAGCATCATCCGTATGTGCCAAGGAGCGTTCTCTGGCCATTTCTGCTAAGTTTTCGTTGTTAGCTGTCTCAATACCGGCAAATTGCCGAGCCAAAGCCTGATTCCAAGTCACCCCTACTGGAGTCGGCAAAATCACTTCCGCCTCGGGAGAATTTTGTTTGATACTCTCAATCGCAGCAAACACAGGCTCACAGCGCAAGAGCATCCCGTCACCACCGCCATACGGCGTATCGTCCACTGACTTATGCGGACCGAGACCAAAATCGCGTAAATTCACATAGTCAATCTCGATAATTCCCTGTTTTTGCGCCTTAAACAGCATAGAACTATCCAGATAAGGCTGCAAAGCCTCTGGAAAAAGCGTAATAATGGTGAACTTGATTTTTGGCATAATTACTGTTATTGTAACACAGACGCCTATAAAAGTCAAGACAATAGCACTCCTACATACCCGCTGCGCACAAAAAGAAGCCCCTGCGATAGGTACCTTCGGCGCCGTGCAAGAACTTCAATATTTTTATTATAGCAAAGCTACTATTTGATGTCAACGACCTCTCCAGACTTCATAATAAGTCGTATGCGCTTTATTTGTTTTCGCTGTTGAACCTGATGAGCCAAGAAATTTTTAATTTTGATATCGTTGACTTCTTGTATGCGAGATGTATCAAATATGATATTGGGTGATTGACGGAGGGCTTTCTTTAATACATGTTCTAAGGAGTTTGATTTATTACTCAACGGAGATTTTATCTCAAACTCTACCCCGTTTAATAAAATATCTGCTGTCTTAATATTGCTTTTGGGAATAAATTCTACTATGTAGCCTAAACTCGCTAATATCCTCGCCACTCGCATTTCATGCGGCCATGGTGCCACGCCACCCGGAATAACAATTCTACCTTTTTGCATTATCATTCCTCCAGACTAGCATAAATCAAGAAAATTTACCAAGCACAAGCATGATAAAACTACATAATCATATTACAAAACAGAGGTAGAAATAAGTTGAACTTGTACATGCTGTACAAGTTCATTTACTTTTCCGTGCGCAGCGGGCACTTTAATCTAGCTAATGCTGCTGGCACGCTCAGATATGTTGGTCAAAATGGCCACTGGTGGTCTTCGCGAGCAGCCTCGTCGATGACGCTCGCATACTTTTTCACCTTCTATGCTAGTGCAGTTTATCCATTAGACAATAGTAATCGCTTACTCGGCCTCCCCCTCCGCTGCCTTAGTACTGTATTAGGTATGTAGGAATGATGGCAAAAAAGGCTAACCTTACGGTCAGCCTTGTGCTTAAGAGTTATAGCATGGCCAGATGTCTTGCACGCTTCACTGCCGTCGTCATTTGTCGATGTTCTTTGGCCGTTAGTTTAGTCTTTTGACGCGGTTTTATTCTTCCTTGTGGGTCCAAATATTGCCGCAAACTTTCCGTGTCACGATAATCAAATTTCTTCTGCATACTTCTACCTCCTGTACTCGTAAGATTCTTATGCCGTTTAGTACGCCACCAACTAGGCCTTTTTGATAGGCTTGTTATTATACAACTACAAAAATTCATTTTTGTCAAACTAAGCAAGTGTGTGCTTTTATGGAACCCGTCCATGCCTCTGGTATATCCCACCATGACCAGAACACATACCTTGATAGTTAGGGAGAGAAGGATGGTCTTGGTACTGCACTGTGCCATCATAGCAAGTCGCCTTGAGTGGTAGTTGCGAATTATCTTCAGGCTCGGTTGGCGTAACTGTGGGTTGAGGAGCCTGCTGTTGGCTTTGCCCGCTAGTGGTAGTAGGTTGCTGAGGTTGCACGACTACAGTCTCGATTTCATCTTCGGTCTCTGCCGTACTTTGAGGTTGCAGATTAGTATTGGTATCAGCAATAACTTCAATAGCACCAGTTTCAACATCAACATATACATCATGCAACTTTTGACCATGAAATAATCGATTGAGAATACGTTCTTCAGATCCAAAGTATGCATGTGTCGTAACCCTTATTTTTCCGTCTTCGACGGCGATTCTGGTGCTAGTATTACCATCTGGCAATTTTATCATCACACCATGCACTTCGGCATCATCATGAAAGAACTTATTGTAATAGTCGACAGCGTATTGCTCTAAATCGATTTCTTCCCTGATGACTGAAATAAATATCTTATTGCCATTACTATCCTCTTTTTCTTGAACATCAAATTCAATACCCTCTATCTTTGAGTCGTCCACTATGGGGCTACTGTCTGTCTCCTCAATCGTCGCAGATGCGTTTTGCTCGACTGACGCCGAGTCGTAGATTATCCACCTGATTAAGAAAACACTCAGCAATAAAACTGCCGCTCCTCCGAAAATCAACTTTTTATTCACCCCCAACGCTCCTCTCCCATAGTTATGCTACTTATGATAAGTATAGCATAATTTACAGATACAAAAAGATGGACAAACCTGCGGCTCATCCATCTTCATAGAATTCAACTTGGTGCGAATGAAGAGACTCTAACTCTCGACCTCTTCCTTGGCAAGGAAGCGCTCTAAACAACTGAGCTACATTCGCAAGTACCTCTATTGTAGCACACCATTCGCCTAAGAGTCAACCCCTTCCCACGCAAGGAGGCGCTCTTAGCGTAAAAATCACCGCGCATCTTTCATTTTTAATAAACTGTTGTGCTTTTTACAACAGTTTTTGCTTTTCTCTTGACAGTAATAATACTTAGGCTTATTATAAGTATAAGCTGGTACGCTTCACAGGGGTTCCACTGATACGTTTAGTGGAGTGTGGAGACTTTAACAAAAAACAAAAACAGCGGATTAAAACAAACCAATGTGCCCCAGGGTGGGCGCGCATCAGCGTGAGGGCTGGCTCTTCGGAGCCAGTTTTCTTTGGAGCAAGATAAAAAGTTATGCTCGGAAGCAATTTCCGAGCATATTTTAGGGCCTAAAATACAAATCTTTACCTTGCGTTTAGGTGCCACTACCTTTATTCCTGAGGTTCTGTAGATCTTGTTTGCCAAACAAATTTCCGTTCGGTTGGATAAGCCCAGTCATGAGTGACGACCTCTGAAGGAACCTCAAGCCCCATAAAGCGTGAGCAGGCACGACAGGGCGCAGCAGATACACTCCATTCCGCCTCACGCTTCACCCGCAAGATAATGCCATCAGCTACCGCTTCAACAACGAAAGTCGTGTTCTTCCACTTGCCGAGAATAAAATTTCCAACTTCTTGGAACGTTTCGCCTTGGCTATGCGACTCAATACTACATCCCACCTCTCTGAGATACTGCTTCAATTTTTGCTTCTTCATGCATTTGCCCTCCTCCGTGAAGCCAAAAATAGCACATTCTAGGAATCTAATTATGCAATGTGCTATCCTCCTCTTTTCATTGTAGCATAGATTGTAAATATTGTCAATAGTGTTAACGGTTTCGGCCGGTTTTGACAACCAAATTATGTTAAAATTAGGACGTGGATAAGTTGTCCATGGAGCCCGAAAGTAGCCCCAGTTCACTCCTGCGCTCACTAGAGGTCTTCCGTAAAAGATCGTGAAGTTCTCCTTTAGATTACAAAAAGAATGATGAAGGGCGGGCATGGTCTTGGTCACGGCCAAGCACTAACAAAATGAACTTCTCTGCCTACGACCGGATGCGTGTCGGTCCATTCGGGTCGCCCTTGTCTGTGCAGTCCCGTGCGCAGCGGGAACATTGACCCGACCGTAACTGCTGGTACTTTTAGGAACGCTGGCATCAACGGCTACGATTGGTCGTCGCGAGGTTCATCTACCCACGCTAATGGCTCGGCCATTCCTAGCGCTTACAACCTCAACTTTAATGCCTCAACTGTCAACCCGTCGAATGGCCCGAACGAACGTTACATCGGTCTCCCCCTCCGCTGCCTGGATTATACCGCGGCGGGTGCCGATCTTTTCTCATAGAGTAAAATCGACCAGGACGATATTCTGTCCTGGTCTTTACTGTAGCCTAGGCTACACCTTACATGTGGACCGAATTGCCTGCAAGTGTTCCCGCACCGCGTCACGTCGTTCAATAGTTTCCGGATGGTCAAACTGTACCGCCCATGAGCAAACCTCCAACAATGCCCGCAGAGTCTCCGGGCTCTGAGCCTCCAATGTTGTAGTAGGCTCGGCGTCCAGCTGCTCACAGACCATTCTGGAAATAGCAGGGATAGTAATACGGTGAAGATATGTCTCCTGTTCGCTCAGACGCAGTGTAGGATCATCTCCCGGAACCGGATGTGAGTCCTGCCCAACCTCAAACCGATAACCCGGAACCAGATTTCCATTCATATACTGGTACTTCTGTGTATCCTCATTCAAGAAGATATCCGGGATCAAGTTACCAACCTTCTGACTGGGTGTACACCGCAGGATATCGTGCACCTGCTGGATGCACTGCAACTGACGCTCATCATCAGTGGTGGTCGCTTTCACAATCAGTCCGTAAGTTATGGGCAAAACCTGCACATAAGGTCTGATGTTTGCCGGTGCTCCGTCGGTCATTGTTTTTACTTCTTTCTCGGTCATTTTTTCTGCCTCCTTGTTCATGTTTTAGTTGCTGCATCACGAGTTTATCTATACTAGCTAAACTACGCAAACTTGGCAACCAAAACAGTTCAAAAAGGCTAGAATTTTAGCAAAGGACATAGAAACAAAGCGTCCTATGTTTTCATTATAGCACACATTGTTGCAAAAGTCAATTTTAATATGATATTTCGAACTATTAGCAAAAAGAGGCACACCACAGTGCACCTCTAGATGTTTTTATGCTTAGGACTACTATTCAATGCTACATACTTCGTAGTTGGTGGGCAGAGTATTGCACTCCTCAGGAATATCAGTGGGCACAGGGAAATTCTTGAGATACTCAATGGAGTCAATCTCTACAAGTTGTACCTTAAAGACTAACTCGCACCCATATGCTTCGCCACTAGGCATCAAACCATCCTGATCATCATATCCAATCAAGATGCCGTCCCGCTGCAACAGGTCTTTGTGATTAACCTGCGCTCCGTTCAAATAGCCACTGTTGTACAGCTTAGCGATGCTGGTCCGTTCCAGAGTATAAAAATAATCCTCTTTATCGGACATTTGATCGTCAAACGTAGTATCGGGAGGAATGACACCTTCGGACCCCTTGGTTACTGCGATTTCATATTCGCGTTGAACGGGGTCTATACCATCTGCCTCGACATAGACGATAAAGTATGCCTTGTACTGATTGACAGAGTAGTACCCAACCTTAACGCGTACATTCTCTAAATCCTGACCTTCTTCGCCTATCCAATAGAGCGGCACATGAGCCTTATACTCAGTGTCAAGGTTCATAGTGCGGGTACGGATATCAGGATGGTCGCCAAGGGTTGTGAGGTAGAAATCAGTATGGAATCCAGCCGCCAAAGGGTCATCATCACAGATATTCTCGCCAGCGCCAATATCATACTGGTCGCTATCATCGTCATCATCGCAACTCTGGTCATCATTTTGAAAAACATTCTTTGTGGCTAAAGGTGGCACCACGGGATTCCTTTTCAGCTCACGCGCCTGTGCCGGAATACTCATTACCAAAGACGATAATGCAACTGCCATTGTTACTGCTAAAAACTTTTTCTTCATTTCTTTTCCTCCGTTGAAAATTTTTGCAGTCTGGACGATATTGCTGTCCTAAACTCTTTTTAAGGTATATGTAGGCCTAAAATTGCCCTACCTTTCCATTGTAGCACAAGTTTCGTTATTTGTCAATACTATTTATGCTAAAGTCGCAGTTTTGACAAGATTCTAGTAGTCTTCAACCAAAGTAAACTCTTTGCCCGCAATTGAGATAATCGAATTAGGCTGGGCGCCAAGCGAAGTGAGTTCGGCGCGGATGCCGAGTTTCTTCATGATGTCACGTAGGCGGTTGACCGAAGCGTAATTATTAAGGTCAGTGCGACGAGCAAATTTCTCGATTTTGGGGCCAGTGACGACGAACTTATCGTCGATTTTTTCGGCTTTCCAGGCTTTGCTGAGCTGCTCCGCACCGAGAGTGATAACCGGAATATCGTTGCTAGGATTGACGGCTGTAGGCTCCGCACCCACCTCGTCAGAGACGCCGGACCTAGCATCAATATTACGCTTATTTGCGTTTTTTTCCTTCATCAACGCGCGGAGTAACTCCGTAATTCCCTGTTTGGCAGCAGAAGAAATCGCAAAGATACGCGCCTTTGGATTGACGGCTAAAATCGCCGACTTTTGCATCTCAATAATCTCGCTATCTACGCCCTCACATTTGGTCAAAGCCACAATTTCGGGGCGATGCGCCAAATCTGAATAGCGTTCCAACTCATGCCGAATTACGCGGTAAGCCTCGCCGGCATCATCGCTATATACATCCACGAGGTGCAGCAAAACTGCCGTACGATCAACATGGCGCAAGAAATCGTGCCCCAAACCTTTGCCATCGGCGGCGCCTTCAATCAAACCTGGGATATCAGCAATCAAAATATCTTGGCCATCCACTGTAGCGACGCCGAGCTGTGGCGTCAGCGTGGTAAAAGGATAATCAGCAATTTCGGGGCGCGCATTGCTGACGACCGAAAGAAAGGTTGATTTGCCGGCGTTAGGCAAGCCCACCAAACCCACATCCGCAATCAGTTTGAGCTCAAGTGAGGCTTCAAACGCCTCTCCCGGTTCGCCAACCTCGGCAATCACTGGGGTCTGACGGGTGGAAGATTTGAAATGCGCATTGCCAAAGCCACCGTCGCCACCTTTGGCAATCACGGCCTCCTCGGTATCTTCGGCTAAATCCGCCAAAATCTCACCATCGCGACGCACTACCGTACCAATTGGCACCTCAACAATCAGATCTTTGCCACTACGACCAGCACTGCGCTGGCCAGAACCATTATGCCCATCTTCGGCCTTGAGCTCAGGATTGTAGCGGAAGTCGAGCAGAGTATTGGTGTCTTTGTCGGCGCGGAAGATGATTGAGCCACCTTTGCCGCCGTCACCCCCATCAGGCCCACCCTTGGGGATATAAATTTCGTGACGGAAGGAGACGGCGCCATCGCCGCCTTTGCCGGCCTGTAACTTGACTTTTGCAGTATCAACAAACATAACTTCCTTAATGAATATAGTTAAAACTACCGACTGAGCTAGCAGGGATAATACCCTCAGTTAGTGTACCCACACCGCGACTATCGAGGTTCATTTCGCGCACCTTGATGGAGCCATCGCCATTGACCGCCAAGACGATGCCCACGTGACCATAATAACCAGAGGCGGTCTGGAAGACGGCACCAACCGACGGCGTGCGGTCGACCCGGAAGCCGAGGGCAGAGGCACGAGCAGCCCAGTAGCGCGCGTGGCTCAAAGTGGCGCCACCAGGCATGGCTCTAAGCCCCATAGCCACACCTTCGGTGGCGCGCCAATACCACGCATACCAAGTACACTGACCGCGCACCATTGGGTTACCATTGATGCCAGCAGGGTTATTATAAATGCCATTATAAGCACCGCGGGCCACCACCACCATGTTTTGACGACTAGCATACGAACCAGAGTAACTATAGCTGGAGTAGCTTGGTGTAGGCGCAACATATTCTGGACGTTCTGTAAATGGTAGACTACCGCCCGGCAACACGATTTGTGAGTCGATAATCAGGTTGCCACCCTCAAGATCGTTGTAAGCGATAATATTCTCGGCGGTACTGTTGTATTTGCTAGCCAACGACTCAGCACTGTCGCCAGCTTTCACAGTATAGACGATGCCAGGCGTGGTTGGCACTTTGAGGACTTGCCCCACTTCGACATCGGTTTTCTTGAGACCATTAGACCAGCGAATCTGGTCTGTAGTAACGCCATATTTGGCAGCAATGCTGGCCATGGTTTCGCCCTCACCCACAACGTAAGTTTGCACACCACGAGAAATATTGGTGTTGATGACGCTTGGCTTCTCGATGCGATCGGTCGTCGTCTGGCTAATTTCTTTCATCGACTGCACAATGACGTAGTTACCAGCCACCGTATCCACACTGGCTAGGTTAAAACTATTTGATACGCTCGCCACAACATAAAGTTCAGAAAGCTGGTCGGCCGAAACATTATAGTTTTCGGCGGCCATCGCATTCATGTTGATGCTACCTGCATTCGACTCGTTTTTGCTCTCGGAACCGACTTTGGCCACTCCTAGAATCGCCAAAAACATGACCGCATAGGGCAAAAACTTACCCATGAAGTTCTTAAACTTGTGCTCGTTACGTTTCTTTCTCATAATAAAATCGAATATCACCCTGCCCGGAGACCATTGCGATCACCTACAAAGCAACATTACAGAGTTCTTGGCAATGATTCTGAATATTTTGGTTATGCCCAGCCTCTGTATCACTATAATACATCATACCATCGTCTCCTGTCAAGAAGAATAAGTAGTTTGAGGCCTCGCCATCAGGGGTAGCGGTGGCTTTGAGCGCCTGTGCGCCAGGGTTAGAAATCGGGCCGTAAGGCAAGCCAGCATACAACCGAGTATTATAGGGGGAGTCAATCTGTAAGGCTTCTGCATTATTGGTGTAAATTTGCCGATCTGGGTCAACCAAATCTACCGCATATTGGGTGGTAACATCGCTACCAAGGCTCATCCCCTGAGCGAGACGATTATAGAACACTTGCGCCACTTTAGCCTGATCAGCTGCGTTATTGGCCTCTTTCTGCACAATTGAGGCCAAAGTGATGCCCTGATAGAGATTTAGCCCCTGAGCCTCAAATTTTGCTTTGAGGTCATTCTCCTCAATCACGTCCGCCATCTCTGTTAGCATACGCTCGATAATGGTCTCTACGGTGTCCGACTGATAAAATTCATAGGTTTCGCCATAAAGATAGCCCTCAAGACCAGCATCTTCGGGCTTTCCCTCAAAAATCCAGTTATAAGACCCCTCATAGGCCTGAGAAAGGGCTTCGTCAATCGAAGCGCCGTCATACCCCACTTTGGCTAGTTTGGCCTTCAAATCGCGCACAGTTTCGCCAGGATTGAAAGTCAAGGTAAAAACATCACCGCCTTTGCCGTCCACAATCAGGTTAATGATCTGCTCCATGGACATGGCTTTGGTGAGTTCGTAATCCCCGGTTTTGATGGTGTAATCGCTGTAATTGAGGCGATAATATATCTGAAATACGATTGAATTACGGATTAGACCGGCATTTTTGAGGTCAACCGCCACATCATTCACCCCGGCGCCCGATTCAATACTAAAGAGTACGGGCTTGCAAGCAGCCACCGTAGAGTTTTCGGAATCATCGCAATCCACCTCTGTAAAGACAGGTTGCAAGTTATAATCATAGAAATAGTACGCCCCAGCAGCCGCTCCAGCAAGCAAGATAATTACGATAAATAGGGCCATGAGCAACTTGTGTGGCTTGGCGGCTTTGACTGACTGATGCCTAGCAGCGGCAGCCTTAGTGGTGGGCTTGCCAGTGTGTTTCTCGAGGAAATCTTGCAAAATAATCGTTGCCGCCTCAGAGTCAATATCGCCTTTTTTATAACCTTTTTTGCGGTTTTTGAGGCGTTTTTCGGCCTCAACAGAGGTCAAACTCTCGTCCTGGAAGCAAATTTTGGCATCCGGGATGGCTTGCTTGAGCTCTTTGGCGAACTTGCGCACATAGCGACTTTGCTCGGTCTCTTCCCCTTGGCTATTGCGAGGCAATCCGAGAACAAAACTATTGATATCCCAAGCCCGGGCGAGTGAGGCAATTTTTTGAAATTCGGCGCCGTCTTCAACTTCGACGGCAGGGTAAGGTACGGCAATCCGAACGGCGGAATCGGCCTTAGCCACCCCAATGCGTTTTGTGCCAACATCTAAGGCGATTAACTTCATCTTTAATTATCCTCCACCGTTAGCTCAATTGTGACTTTGTTGGGGTCATTTGGTACCGAGTTCACCCAGAAGTAAGATGGGGTGATTTCTACAGAACTGACACCATTGATGGATCGAAGCAAGGATTGAACTTCGCCAATCTTGCGACCCTTGGATTTCTCCATGATAGTCTCTTCGGTGACGGTTGGGCCAGTCTTGACTACAGTTTTTAGGCGAGCGGTCTCATCGAGGTTGGTAAAACGTTCTACATAAGGGTCACCAATGGAGTAAATCCGCTGATCATCCGCAACCTGCATCTTGGCCTTGATGAACTCTTCAACTTTGGTTTTGTCGAGAGTATAGACTGAGTAAATTGCCTTGACGGTGATTTCGGGCTTGGCGTTTTCGTCGACTTCGGCGCCTACTGCAGGAGTCGATTTGACATCGCCAGCCTCAGAAGCAAAACTAGATTCAATGACTACGACGTCATCAGATTTTACCTGATCCATGAGTAATGATTTACCCTCAGAAGCATGGCTAGCGAGGATGCGTTCTTTGGCGCTATCGAGGTTGGACTGAGTGACAGTGGTTACTTCGCGGGAAGTACCGCCAGTAAAGGCACCGGAATTGCTAATTGTGATGGTTTCGTCATCGTCAGTAATGGGGTTCCAGGTGCGGCCAGCGCCGATGTTATAATCCTCACCTGCTGCCGTGGCGGTCACCTTGGCGCTCGCAGACTTAGTACAAGTTGTACTAGAAACACCACTGCATTTCCAGCCATCAGCGGTTAAATCGGCTGTGCTTTCGCCACTCCAATCAGTTGTCAAGTCTTCATCGAGGGTATAGGTAACGGCCTTGCCGTCGGCGGTCGTAGCAGTCAACTTCGTGCCTTTGCCAAGACCGACCGTGGTTGCAGCATCAGCTTGAGGTGTAAAACGCATCGCCAACGCGACGGTGCCCGTAGCCTTTTCACCCCGGTCTTCTTTGCCGGTGGCCTCAAAATCTTCGGTATACTCAGGCTCAAAAGTCTCTTTGTGGGCATACAAAATGCCTTCTTCGACATTCTCGGCACTCTGGTCAGAGGTGAAGCGGATTTCTTCAGAGAAGTTAGAGGAGGAAGTACTCATGGCCACCACAATCTCGGCAGCAGGGGCAAAAACAAAAGCCCAAACCCCAAAAACAATCAGCACTAGGGCCGCCACGACGCCAGCAATGATCCATTTGCGGTAACGTGCGATATCTGGCACCTTTTTGCCGTCCGTGCCCTTCTTGGCCTTCTCAGAAGCCTTTTTGGAGCCGTTTTCAAGGCCTTCTTCGTCTAACTCGATAGTATTAGCGCTTTTATCCTTGCGGGCCTCAGCAGCGCTCTCAGGGCCCTTTCCGGGCGCATCAGCCTTATGTTTAAGGCTGTCAAGTTCAGCTTTGTCTGTCACATCGGCCAAATCTTCATCAATGACCTGTTCGTCAGCTTGCGCAGCTTCTAGGCTCTCTTTGGTTGGCACCACCGGGCGACTTTGCAAAGTTTTGGCGACTGGAATTTGCGCCATCATGGCCATCTTGGAAATTGCTGGATCCGCAGTTACAATCACAGCAACTTTCTTACACTCTTTGGCGGCTTTTGCTACTAACTTCATATTCACCGCACTACGAAGCATAGTGGCTTTTTTGGGGGGCACTAAGGCCACGACTTTTTGTTCAGCCCGCTGGAGTTTGGATAAGATGTCGGTGATGTCATCCTCCGGCTCCAAATAAATAACTTCCTTATTCATATGTATTAAATATAGCACATTTTCGTGCGCTTGTGTTAAAATAAACATAATGAGTTTGTTCAAAAGTAAAAAACCAAAAGTGTCGATGCCTGTGGCGGCCGCTGATATTGCTAATTATTCGGCTTTGGCAGAATTGACGTTAAACAGTATTACGGATGGTGTGTTACTGATTGATGATGCTGGTATTATCAAGTTTGCTAATCCGGCGGCGGCGACCATGGTAGGTTATGGTAGCCCGTCCAATATGATTGGGCTAGATTATAAGACCGTCCTCCGGCTCGAGACCACGAATGGCGCCGCGGTGCCACCAGACCAAAGCAAACTAGCGCAGGCGGTGCAAACTAACCAGGCTATGACGCTGCGGGACTATGTTCTGATTTCGGTGCAGAGCGAGCGGCGAGCAGCAATTTCGCTAACGGTTACTCCTACGGGTGGCCCCAAGTCCAATAAGATTATCACCTTCCGCGACATCACCAAAGAGTTGGAGGAAGAGGAAAAACAAAGTGAATTTATCTCCACAGCCAGCCATGAGATGCGCACGCCGGTGGCAAGTATTGAGGGGTATTTGGGGCTAGCGCTCAATCCTAGCACTGCCACGATTGACGACCGTGCCCGGCAATATCTAGAAGCAGCCCATTCGTCCAGCCAGCATTTGGGACGGTTGTTTAAAGATTTGCTTGATGTGACCAAGTTGGATGATGGCCGGCTGAAGGTACATGCGGTGCCAGTAGAGATTGTTTCAGTGGTACGTCAGATGGTAGGCGCGCGCGAGAATGACATGCGAGCCAAGCACCTGAAATACAGTTTTGGCACGACCGGTCCAGTGACGGGTGACAAACAGATTGACCAGTTGGTTTATGCAGCGGTGGATTTGGATTTCTTACGCGAAATTTTGGACAACTTGATTGAGAATGCGATTAAATATACGCCAGACGGAGGCGAAATTTGGGTGAATGCCCGGGGTGATGGTGATAAGGTATTGATTAATGTGACAGATACTGGGATTGGTGTTTCGCCCGAGGATGCTGGGCATATCTTCCAAAAGTTTTATCGAGTGGATAATTCCCAAACACGCCAGATTGGCGGTACGGGCTTGGGGCTTTACTTGGTGAAACAGCGTGTTGAAGCCATGGATGGCCGCGTGTGGGTAGAAAGCGCCTTTGGTGACGGCTCAACGTTCTATGTGAGTTTGCCGAGGCTGACGCCGGCAGAATATCAGCGGCGGTTGATTGCCTATCAGAATGAGCAAGCGCAGTTGCAGCAGAAAGACGGGACGCATGGTTTGTCATCCTCTGTTTCTCAGCCGGTAGCAGTTAGTCAGGCTTCACTATCGGCATCATCACCTTCTCCTGTCATATCCTCGCCGGTTCCGCAGTCATCTGCGCCACCACAGCCGGCTCAACCAGCTCCAGTCGCGCAACAGCCAGCCCAGCCTGCACCAGTAGTACCACAACCCGCTCAGCCCCAGCCGATACCGACAGCGCAACCTCAACCCATCGTTAACCAGCAAAATCAACCAAGTCAAATTAACCCAAATCAAGGAGCCGCTTAAATGAGCAAAATCATGTTAGTCGAAGACGACAACAGCCTTCGCGAAATCTACAGCATTCGTCTGACCGCCGAGGGATACACCATTGTATCTGCTGGTGACGGTGAAGAGGCTTTGGCCGTGGCAGTGCGTGAGCGACCAGATTTGGTGATTTCGGACGTGATGATGCCCAAGATTTCTGGCTTTGATATGCTTGATATCCTGCGCAGCACGCCCGAAACCAAAGATATTAAGGTGATCATGATGACGGCGCTTTCATCTGAAGACCAACGTGAACGCGGCGAAAACTTGGGAGCTGATCGTTATTTAGTAAAGTCTCAGGTAGGGATTGAAGATGTAGTGAATGTCGTGCACGAGGTGCTGGGTGACCGCGCTGCGGACGGCACGATTTCTCCAGTGACTCCCGCCAATGACCCCGCGCCAGTTGCGGTAGCGCCAAATCCAGACCCAGTCTTGAATATTCCGCGTAACGATACAACTGTGGCCGACACTCCTCAGCAGCCTGCACCAGCGCCAACTTTGGGCAGCCTGGACCAGAATAGTATGCCACCTCAGGCGTAGGTTGTGATGCCGATACGTCTGAACAAATTCTTAGCGGAAAGTTTGGGGATTTCCCGGCGCGAAGCGGATGATTTGATTGCTGCTGGCAAGGTGTTGGTGGACGAAAATCCGGCAATTTTGGGTGCCCGTATTGACAAAAATAACAAGGTGTGCTATAATGGAAGCATAGTCCCCTTTCTTGAGGGGTATACTTATCTTGCGCTCAATAAGCCTGCCGGATACGTTTGTTCACGCAAGCGTCAGGGAGAGTTCCCTACCCTATACGAACTGTTACCAGAAAAATATCGTGAGCTCAAAACCGTAGGGCGGTTAGATAAAGATTCCTCTGGTCTGATTTTACTGACTAATGATGGCGATTTTGCCTTCAAAATGACGCATCCAAAGTTTGTCAAAACCAAGATTTATGAGGTAAAGTTGGACCGAGCACTCGAGCCACTGCACCAGCAGATGATTGCGGATTTTGGGGTAGAGTTACCCGATGGTCGCTCGCAACTGGGGCTGGAACGATTGGACGACAGCCGCAAGACTTGGCGGGTGACGATGACTGAGGGGCGCAACCGTCAAATTCGGCGCACGTTTGGCGCGCTGGGCTATACAGTGGTAGGTCTACATCGCACAGATTTTGGCCCATATCATTTGGACGGGCTGGAATCGGGGAAGTTTGTTGAGGTGAAGAAGATCTAACCAACTCAGAACCTATCTTCGTGCTCTACAGAAAGCGTAGAGTAAGTTGAATGAAATTAGCAAGCACAAGTGTGATGTTTTATATTTTCTTTTACCCCCACACCTACATACCTAATACAGTACTAAGGCAGCGGAGGGGGAAAGCGTGCAGGCGGTAAGAAGGGCCGTTAGATGGAGAAATAACATTACTATATATAGATAAATTATACCTATACCCAGCATTAGCAGCACGCGATGCAACGATTCCGCCGTCGCTAGCAGGTGCTTCTATAATACCCCAGTCGGTACGGATATTCCCGCTGCGCACGAACATTGCTTGCTTCAATATTATGCGACCTTAGCGAATTTTAAAAACCGCTAAGGTATAATTTTAGCTCTACCTCTGTTATTCATGCGACCAGACCCTAGCGAAAAATCAAAAGCGCTAGGGTCTTTCGTGCGCAGCGGATATATCAACCCAAGTGTTGCTTCTGGAACGTTTGGCGGTGGCCAAGCAATTAGCCACTATTGGTCTTCTCGTTCGTATGCATCAGCGGCTAATGCATACAATCTAAACTTTCTCACCACAATTACTCCATCGTATACTTACTATCGTTACGACGCTTTCCCCCTCCGCTGCCTTAGTACTGTATTAGGTATGTAGGAGTGGGTGGAGATATGTAACAACTGGTACGGTTTTATGCATCGGTTGTTAAAGATTATTATTGTAGGACACAACCATTGCCTACACCTGGTCGAAGGCTATCAACTACAAATAGACTAATCTAAGTATCTCAAGGCAATCGTGATTGTCCGCTGGCCGAACTGGCCAGCGGTATAACTAATCAATTCATACGCAAGCATAAATAAAATTGAGCAGAAGAAGCGCCACTGCTAGGCTAGCACAACTCTGCATACGTATTTTGCGGTACGGATCAAACTCTGCACGTAACATTTTGCGTTTTTGACACAGATGCATAAACCACGCATCTAAACATAAAACCCCTAAAGCTAGGAACGCAATCGTCGTTTCGAAAACCGAGAAACCAAACGGTTTGGGTTTAAGAACAGAGATTAGTACTCCACAGATAAAGAACATCATTCCCATTAATACTTCTTCACTTGCTCGAAGAAGTATTAGTTTATACGGAAGTGTCTTTCTTAAAACTTTTGCCGCTACAATGAGGTTTTTGAACGCCATTACATAGCAAAAAATCATCATCGCGGCACAACCTGCATAAATTATCCACATTATTCCACCCCCTTGATGCATGTTGATTAGTTAACAGATACCAAAATCGTATCTGAGATAGTCAGATTATCAAATTACAGGAGAGTAAACTCATCTCCTTTCTTCATTGTATCACGGATTTACAATTTTGTCAATATATAGGGCGGGTTTTGGCTTAATTTTGCAATAACTTGGCGAGTTTGGCGCGAAGGCCAGATTCTTCTGGCACACCAGCCAAGGTGTCAAGGGCCACGCGAAGCAGGCCGAGGGCGGTGACATAAGAATAATCTAACACAGCGTCCGTGGTATTGGTGATGCCAGGAATGTCGGCAGACTCAACCAAATGCACGATGGGGCGGCGCGCGAATGGTAATTCCTTGAACCAGTCAGTCGTCGCAAGAACGTCTTGCAATTCATTTAAACCCGCGCCGCCCCCACAAAGCAAGATTTTGTTGGGGAGCATATCGGTCAAATTAAATTCTTCGAGTGTAATCTCCACGCCCGAGAGCCAAACGGCCAAGTTGCGCCGAATTGCGATCAACATCTTATCCTTGATATCGGCCGGCACCTTGGCAGGATTCTTGATTGCAAGCTTATACTTCTCAGCGGTCTCAAAATCGACATCCAGCGTCTCAGCAATTTGGTGCGTGAAACTCCGCCCACCAATGCCGAACATCTTGGTCCCCTCAACACCGCCGTCATCCACAACGGCAATATCAGTCGTACCACCACCAATGTCCATGACGATACCAGAGAAATTACTGTCCAAATCATCGCCCAAACAGGCACGACATACTGCAAAGGGCTCTACGGCCACGGCTAATAAATCTAGGCTCAGCTCGGCGCAGACTTTCTCGATGGCAGAAATGTGCACCAATGGGGCAAAGGCAGTATAAAACTGGATGACGACATCAGTGCCCTTGAAACCAATTGGGTTAGAAATCTTGTAACCATCGATACTAATACTGACAATCGCAGAGTTAATCAAGCGCACTTCTACGTCGGGGTTATTGGTCTCGTCGGCGATGGCTTGACGTGCCTGCTCACCAGCACGATCTTGCACGCGTTTGATAATCAAGGCCATTTCTTGCTCCGACAACGGCTTGTTGCCACTCTTGCGTCGGTAGCGCACGGTAGATGTGTTGCCCTTAATGAGTTCCCCCGCAATGCCGACCACGGTCAACTTACTGGTGGTGCCAGACATCTTCTCGGCCTGACTCAGAGCCTTTTCACAAACATCAACTACGGCTGGAATGTCGGCAATCGCTCCGGCATACATATTGGATGCACCCTGCCGCGCCTTTCCAATGCCAATGATATCCAGACCACCTGATTCATTCTGCCGCGCAATCACCGCTTTGACATTCTCTGTACCAATATCAAGCGCCAGGATAGTGTCATCAGAATCACCTTGCATTGCGGCCTTTTGTTCATCGTAAATTTGGGCGAGTTCATCCGCCTTCGCGCTATTCTCGGTGTCTGGTTTTTTGGTTTTGACAGCCTTGCCTACTTGCGCCACTTTAGCACTAGCAGCGGTCTTGGCCTTTTTCAAAATTTGCATCTTCCCTAATCCCATAATTCTTCCTCATTCTCTTCTATTGGCACCATAAACATTTGACTAAACATTTCGGAGAGTTCATCAAATAACTCAGTAATCGGGCGATAACTCTCGGGCGGATTCACCGTTACAGTGTCATATTTGAACACCACGATACCGCCACCAGTAGTCTGACCGTCGTCATCATAAGTAAAGATATTCACGCTGCGCAGTCGGTGCTCAAACTGGGAAATCTCAAGGAATACCCGCAGATGCTCGCTATCAGGCCATTCGACGTCCTCAGCCGAGATCTCGTCAAAATCGTTAGTACTCAAACGCTCGCCGCCGTATTGCTTGGCGACATCATTGTAGCAAGCAAAGAAGTCGTTGGCTGTTTGCGTCTCGGGCAGGCGATTCACAAAACTCGCCATTTTGTCTTTGTTGATAGTGAGTTCATATGCCTTATGACCAGCCTCGAGGGCGTCAACAACATCTTCGACATCGGGCGCAAGTTGTTTGCTCGATTTGACCTCAACAAATTGGTTTTGTTTGTAGATTGTTGCAATTTCGCCAGACATATCACTGTTGATGGCTTGCATTGCGCAGCGATACATGCCAGTCAGGGCATCATTCTGCTGGGCGGGCAACTCCATCGTCTCAAGCAAATCTGGGATAGAAATTTGCCACCATTCGTTATCGATGGCCTCCAGCGTGTTCAAGAAGTATTCCATGCTAGCGCGCGTATCATCGTCAATCTCTAAGGAGTTGATTGAGTCCATAATTCCGCCAATTTGCAAGTATATAACGCCGTCTCGCATCACGATATTCTTGACTTCGATCAAAATCTGCGGATCACCCTCGACTTTGTCAGCATCAAAGATAAACATAATCTTGGCTGCAGTACTGCTTGGCAAATTATTGGATGATGCATCAAACGCAATCGACAACATCTTTAGTGCGCTGTCTTCATCAGGATTGATAATCGAGATACCGCCTTCTATCCCGACGTTTTCGGCCTCAATCAAGTGCGTCATCGCATCGTACGCTACTTGATCGGGATTACTATACCAGAGGTAGAACCATAGGATCAAACCGCCACATAGCGCCAATAGCACAGCCACCACAATACCAACAATCAGCCCAGTGCGCTTTTTCTCGGACGATATTTTGATATCATGCTTGGTATAGTTACTGTCTACCTCATGAGTGACCTTTGGGGTCGTTTCCTGATTTACAGTCGTAGGATCTTGATCCATGACTCTCCTTGCTTAAGCTTTGTTACTATTGTAACACAAAAAGTCTGCCGTAAGCAAAAGTTTTTTATGCTATAATTTGGTTATGGATAAATATACAATTCAAGATATTAAAGCCCGGCAACTTTTAGACAGCCGTGGCAACCCAACGGTAGAAGCCGATGTGATCTTGGCTTCTGGCGACATGGGTCGGGCAATCGTGCCTTCAGGCGCATCAACCGGTACGGGTGAAGCGCTGGAATTACGCGACAATGATCCAAAATATTATGGCGGTAAAGGCGTGTCCAAAGCCGTCTGGAATGTCAATCACGACATTCATGATTTACTGGTGGGCAACGTAGCCGATCAGGCAAAAGTTGACCAACTGATGTTGGAACTTGACGGCACCGAGAACAAAGAGAAACTAGGCGCCAATGCGATTTTGGCGGTATCCTTGGCGACCGCCAAAGCCATGGCCATGGCCCAGGATTTGCCGTTTTACCAATATATTGCCGCGATTGCTGGCACTACACCTGAGATGTGTTTGCCAATGCCAATGATGAACGTGATGAACGGTGGTTGCCATGCGGATTGGTGTACCGATTTTCAGGAGTACATGATTATTCCAAAAGGCGCAGGCACGATGGCCGAAGCGGTCCGGATGGGAGCAGAAGTCTTCCATGAACTAAAAAAGGTCCTAAAAGGTCGTGGCTATCCTGTCACCGTAGGCGATGAAGGTGGCTATGGGCCAAAAGTGCGCGAAGGTAATAATGAGCCATTGGAGTGCATTACAGAGGCGATTGAAGCCGCTGGGTACCGCCCTGGCACAGATATTGCCATGGGGCTTGATGTTGCGGCCTCGGAGTTCTGGAACCACGACCATTATGAGCTCAAGACTGACGGCGCTTGGAAAACTTCTGAAGATATGGTGAGCTGGTATGAGTGGGTGGTAGATAACTATCCAGTGATTTCGATTGAAGATGGTTTGGATGAAGGTGACTGGGAAGGCTGGAAATTAATGACTGAACGCTTAGGAGATAAGATTCAGATTGTAGGTGACGACCTTTTTGTCACCAATACCAAGTTGCTGGAACGCGGTATCGCAGAAAAGGCTGCTAACGCAATTCTGATTAAACCTAACCAGATCGGCTCAGTAACCGAGACAATCAACGCCGTGCTGATGGCGAAGAAGGCTGGTTTCCGCACTGTGATGTCGCACCGTTCAGGCGAAACTGAGGATACCTCGATTGCGCATCTCGCCGTGGGCTTGGGTACAGGGCAAATCAAGACTGGTTCCCTCTCACGTTCGGAACGCATTGCCAAATATAACGAGCTGATGCGAATTTCCGAGGAAGACCCAGCGCTAAAATTCAACTTTTAGTACAAAAAATATTGACAAGTTTTAACTTGTGTGATATAATGGAGAGATAGGGTAGTCAAAATCCCCCACTGATATTAGCTGGGGGATTTTTCTTGGCTTTGAGATAATTGTTTGGAGAGAAAGTCCCAGTAAAGTCCCGGCAAATCAATAATTGTAGTTCTGGCAAAAACTTGCTTGCGCTTAGACCTTAATAAGCTCATGAGCGGCCGTAGTTCTGGGTTGCAAATCACCAGTGCCTGCATTGTGCCACAGGCTGCATGAATCATTTGCCCTACTGCTTCAACGCAATATTCGTCCGCACTTAGCATGCGCCCCTGATGTTGGATATAATTGTGCAATGCACCAGCTGCACAGGCCGTCACAGGCGCATGGTAACTTACATCAAGGACTAAGGGTTCAATCCCCTGCTGCTTCAAAGCCACAAATAACGGGCTACTAGAGCAAACATCCCACGTCGTGCCCAGCAAACCAACTCGCGTAAATTTCCGTTCTACACAGCAATCTGTCAAAACTTGTATCTGGCTGAAAAACTCCAGCTTTAGAGATTCAAGTTCTTCATTGGTCAAAAGTTCCAGCCCCGGAGTGGCAATAGCCAAACAATTGGCCCAAGGATACTGACATTGCAGAGTGGCAATGTCAGCCTGCAGCGCTGCGCGCAGGCGTTCCAGATTTTCCAGTGTACACTCCTCTTTTGCCAGGAACTCACGCGTTCGCTCAGTGCGTAAAGAATTAAATTCCAGCCCGCCACGGTAATCATAATCTTTTGCTCCCTCCTTACTCAAGAAGCCTACCACTGCCAAACGTTTACCCGCCACCGCATTAAAACATTCTGCTATACTCATAGCATCCCACCTTCCTATGCGTGGAGATATCTCAAAAACAAGGTACGATATCCCCACTGATATTTGATGGTTTCATCTTATCAAAAAGGGTTACGGATGTCAAAGATTGCCTTATGTTCTTGACTTTTTTGCAGTTGTGTGCTATAATGGTGGTAGAGACCTGTTTTTTGAGGGTCTAGAAAAAATTTACAGATTGGAGTGGTGAAAGTATGAAAATGACACCGAAAGAATTACAGTATCAATCCAGGATGACCGGCGTGGCGCATACCACCCTGAACCCGTATGGTCCGGGCGTAGTACGCATCCATCTAATTCCACCAAAAATCACCGAAGACGGTGCACCCAGCGTGGTTATATTGAATGGGCAGGATATCCTACCGATTAATTTTGCATGGGCAGTATTATTGAATGAGTTCATCGAGCAAGTCAATGTTTTTGCCGGAGCAGAGGTGACTGACGCGCAGTTAGAGCAAATCGTACAAAAAACGATTACTAATGTGCGTGCAGTGTATCCTAAGACCAGCGCAAAATGTCTGCGCAAAGACCTATGGAGTATCGTTAACGTCTTGTGTGATGTGGCATACCGGCGTAAGCCTAGTATGGAAATTGGGTATATGTCGCTTGGAGAATATGCACCATTTATGAAAGCGCCACATCGCATGGATTTAATGGTGAGCGCGATGACGAAGCAGGGTAACTGGCATTGTAACCAGAAATGTTTACACTGTTATGCGGCCGGTCAGAGTCTAGCAGAAGCTAAGGAGCTGTCGACAGACGAGTGGAAAGCAATTCTAGACCGTTGCCGTATGGTTGGTATACCGCAGGTGACATTCACGGGCGGAGAACCGACCATGCGTGATGATTTGGTGGAATTGGTCAACTATGCGCAATGGTTTGTAACCAGATTGAACACTAACGGTGTACTTTTAACACCGCAACTCTGCCAACGCTTATACGATGCCAGCTTGGACAGTATCCAGATTACGTTTTATTCCTCCGATGAGGAAACACATAATCAGTTGGTAGGTGCAAAAAATTTTCAAAAGACACTGGATGGAATCAAGAACGCCATACAGGCCGGATTAAGTGTCAGTATCAATACTCCCCTATGTACACTGAACAGTGATTATATCGCAACGTTAAAGATGCTGAGCATTTTGGGAGTACAGTATGTAACTTGTTCCGGTTTAATCGTCACCGGGAATGCTTGTTCAGATAATTCGCAGAAAACGCAACTCTCTAGTGACGCCCTGTTGCGAATCTTGAGAGAAGCAACCGATTTCTGTGCCGAACAACATATGGAAATCAGTTTTACATCGCCCGGTTGGGTAGCGGAGCAGGATTTGGTAGCATTGAGACTTAACGTACCCACCTGCGGAGCTTGTTTAAGCAATATGGCAATTACGCCTGACGGTAAAGTAGTTCCCTGTCAGAGCTGGCTAAGTACGGGCTCGGATTTAGGAGCAATATTAGAGCAGCCTTGGGATGAAATTTGGAATTCGGAGCGATGTACGGCAATACGGGCAGAATCAAGCCAGATGGCTGGCGTCTGTCCACTCAGAAAGTAAGGGGGTCAGGAAGAATGAAAAAACAACATAGAAGTTTGGTATGGAGTATATCTTGCTTGGCAATTATGATAATTATTAGCGTGATGAGCCTAACAGTTTATGCTAAGCCTAAACCTCTGGATGAAATCGAAGACTACGATATCACTGTTAACATGCGCCCCGACGGTACGATGGACATTCATTATGACATTGAATGGCTGGTGTTAGACAGCACCAGTGAAGGGCCGTTGGAATGGGTGAAAATTGGATGCCCAAACAGTCATGTTGATCAGATTACCGCTTTGACCGATAATATTAAGTCAATTAAGTATATGTCAGAGAATGGTGGCTCTTATATTCGTATTGATTTTAAGCGTCAATACTCTGCCGGCGAAACTGTAAAATTCAGCTATTCAATCCATCAATCATATATGTACGCCATTGAAGAGGATAAGCATTTATGTCGCTATTCTTTTACTCCGGGATGGTTTGAAGAAATTGAAGTTAATCACATCCGAATACGGTGGAACGATAGTAACATCATCGAAAGCAATGCGCCCAAAACTGAAGACGGATATCTAATTTGGGAAAGTAGCCTCGATATGAATGAAAGGCTAAATGCGTCCGTAAAATATAACCTAGATGCATTTGATACTAATCCCGATGAACAATACCAAGAAGGTGATAGTGGAATTTCTGGCACTATGATTGTTATCGTCGTTATCATAATTATAGTGGTAATATTACTTATCATCTGGGCAGCCAGTGATGACGGATATAATAGTCGTAGCGGATTTGGTGGACGGAGTACAACCTATATTCATACAAGTAGTTGTGTCCGGAGTAGCTGCGCCTGCGTTAGTTGCGCGTGTGCATGCGCCTGCGCCGGTGGAGGCCGAGCGGGATGCTCATTGAAAGATTTCTATCGAACGAATTTGAAGATGGAGAATTTGGAGCATACTTTAAAGCTAACCGAAAAAGCGTAATCACACAAAATGTAAAGCAATTGTTGGTCTACAAGGCAACAATAACGTTATTGTTAGGGAACGGCTTAAGCCGTTCCCTATTTTATTGCACTTTAACGCAACTTGCCCCGAGCAAGTCAGACAATGGCTTGGTAAGCTCATCGGTAACGTCAACTTTGAATGGCAATTTAAGTGGACGTTTGCCGTTTTCGTCTTTTAAGACCATAATGATTTCTTGCACACCAGGATTAAGTTCACAAAGGTGGCGGATTTCGCTTAGTGTGTCAGTATTATTGGGGTCCTCCACCAAAACATAGAGTTTTTCTCCACGCGTGTCCCGTGGCGGCGTAATCGGCGCCCGAGGGGTATCGTCAACTACGGGGGCAGGGGCGCTACTACGATAGCCACCGCCAACGCTCGTAGCACGACTACGGCGTGCTTGGCGTGGGGCCGCTGCTTTGGGCACTGGCAGTTTTTGGCCTGTTGCTTGGTAACTATCCAAAACCGTATCAGGAATAACTTCTACAGAATCAGCAATAATTTTTACTTCCGAAGAAACGTTGCCGTCTTTATCTTTAGCATTCACCCGACCGGTAACTTTGATGACGTTATCCTGTTCAAGTTTACCGCCAACTTCTTCGTAAAGATTTGGGAAGATAATTACTTCTTGCTCGGCAATCTTGTTTTCCAACTTGACGAAGGCCATCTTGGTGCCGCTCTTGGTCAAAATCGTGCGCACAGCGCTAATAATGCCACCAATACTCAGCTGCTTACCGTCGTTCTCGGCCGTGACGAGTTCATAAGGGTGGGTCTGCTCGGCAAAATAGGTTTCATAACGATCGAGCGGATGGCTAGAAATATAGAGGCCCATCAGATCACGTTCCCAGAGCAGGCGTTCCTTTTCGGGGTATTTGGTGGGCGCAGTCTTAATTTCGGGTTCTGGCACTGCACCAGCATCGCCCATCGCCCCAAAGAGATCTGTCTGGCCGCTCGCAGCATCTTTTTGACGCTTGGCGCCATATGCCTGAATCGCTTCAAGGTTAAAGAGCAAATCGCTTCGGTCACCAAAGCGGTCAAAGGCACCAGTCTTGATAGCAGCTTCCCAAGACTTCTTGTTAAACTTGGTAGAATTGACCCGAGCCGAAAAATCGCACACGCTAGCGAACGGCCCATTTTTGTCACGCTCTGGAATCACAAATTCTTCCACGAGCGATTTACCCATATTCTTAATACCAGAAAGACCAAAGCGGATTGTGCCCTCGCCACCTACGATACCAAAATCGCCATAAGATTCGTTAATATCTGGTCCTAACACTTTGAGCCCCATACGCTTACACTCGGTAATCTCGATAGCCAAACGGTCGGTCCAACGCATATCAGCGGTCATCAAAGCCGCCATGAAGGCGTCAGGATAGTGAGCCTTGAGGTAAGCCGTCCAGTATGCCACCAAGCCATAGCACGCAGCGTGGGATTTGTTAAAACAGTAGTTCGCAAATTCGAGGAGCTGATTCCAGAAAGTTTCGGCAATTTCCTTGGTGGCGCCACCAACCTTGATTGCGCCCTCAATAAACTGCGGCTTCACCTTGTTCATGAGGTCGACTTTCTTCTTACCTACGGCTTTACGCAAAGTATCGGCCTGGCCACCGGTAAAACCACACCACTCGCGTGAGATGTTCATGAACTGCTCTTGATAAATCATAATTCCATAGGTATCCTTGAGGGCGTTCTCAAGACCTGGGTGGAGATAAGTGATTGGCTCTTCGCCGTGTTTGCGCCGAATGAAACTGTCGATAAACTGCATTGGGCCCGGGCGATAAAGGGCCACCATAGCGATGATATCCTCAAATCGACTTGCCTTGAGGTCACGCAAATAGCGCTTCATACCCGCGGATTCCAGCTGGAAGACGCCGGTTGTCTCGGCACGTTGCAGTAATTGGAAAGTTTTTTCGTCGTCGAGTGGCAAACGCGTCAAATCAATATCGTTATGATACACCTTGCGAATCATACGCAAAGCGTTGTTAATCACCGAAAGGTTGCTCAGCCCCAAAAAGTCCATCTTGAGCAAGCCGAGTTCTTCTACCTGACCCATTGGGAATTGGGCAGCAATTGGCCCCTTGGCCGAAACTTCAAGAGGGAGGAATTTTTCCAGCTCATCTGGAGCAATAATCACACCACAGGCATGCACACCGTGATTGCGGATAGTCCCCTCAAGCTGACTGGCAAAATCCAAAACTTCCTTGGAAACTGGGTTGGTTTCGTACTCGTGTTTGAGATCGGGAACATCTTTGATGGCACTAGCAAGGTGAACGTGGTGGCCCTGTACTGGATCAGGCACAATCTTGGCAAGACGGTCGGCCTCAGCATATGGCACCTCTAGCACGCGCGCCACGTCACGCACGGCGTTCTTGGCCATCATCTTACCAAAAGTAGCAATGTTGGACACGCGCCCTTCACCATACTTGCGCGTACAATATTCAATAACTTCGTCACGACGCGTATCCTGAATATCGGTATCAATATCCGGCATAGAGATACGGTCTGGATTAAGGAAGCGCTCAAAGAGCAAATCATACTTGAGCGGGTCAAGTTCGGTAATACGCAGAGCATAGGCGAGAATACTACCAGCCGCCGAGCCACGCCCCGGACCAAAGACGATACGTTGACTTTTGCCCCAGTTGATAAAGTCTTGCACGATTAAGAAGTAGCCGTTGTAGCCCATCTTGTCTACCACGCTCAGCTCATAGTCGATACGGGGCAGGATTTTCATCTTTTCGGCTTCGCGCTCAGGAGATTTGTCGACTTCCTCTAGCATTTTGCGGCATTCTTCCACTGTTAGGTCGACCGTGTCCGCCAACTCTTTGCCCGCATAGCGATATACCAACCCTTGGAAGACTAATTTGTCCAGATAAGACTTCTCGTCTTCGCCCTCTGGCACCGGAAACTTCGGAATCAAAATGCGCCCGAGTTGCAAGTCAACATTGCAGCGGTCGGCAATACGGCGCGAGTTCCGAACGGCCTCAGGACAAGTCTTTTCCCACCGGGCAATGATTTCGCTGGGCGGAATGACGTGCAACTCAAAATCCTTCAAGGTCATGCGGTTAGGATTTGAGAGGTTGGATGCCGTGCCTACGCAAAGCAAAACTTCGTGTGTGTCTTGCTGGTCGTGGCGTAAATAGTGTGCATCACAGGTCACCACCAGTGGGATGCCAGTCTCATCATGGAACTTCATCAGTTGCTGGTTGATTTGGTTCTGCACGTCCCAGTGCGTAGGCGACTCAGGATGACCGTGATCCTGCATCTCCAGATAAAAGCGGTCACCATAGAGATTATGGTACCAGTCAATCAACTCCCGAGCGCGTTTGAGATCATTAGCGCGAATCGCTTCGGAAATCTCGGAGCCAGCACAGCCACTCAGACAGATAATACCTTCACTAAACTTCTCCATGATGGCATGGTCAATACGTGGTTTATAGTAGCGCCCATGGATTTCGGCTTCGGACATCAAATGGCAGAGATTCTCAAATCCCTGATTGTTCATCGCGAGCAGAGTAATATGGAACCGCTGTTTGTCGTGCGCCGGATCGTGGTCTTCCATACGTCGCGCCGCCACATAAGCCTCAAGTCCAAGAATTGGCTTGATGCCGGCGTCATTGCAAGTTTTGTAGAGTTCAACTAGGCCGCTCATCGTACCGTGGTCGGTCACCGCCACAGCCTCCATGCCCTGCTCTTTGACAAAATCTACCAGCTCTGGGATCTTGGTCAGGCCGTCGAGCAGAGAATAATGGGTGTGGTTGTGCAGATGAACAAAGTCACTCGGCTTGAGTGGTTCAGAATCTTTAGTTACCTCCGTCATAAATACTATTATAACACAGAAAATTCGGGGATTTTAACTTGATTTTTGCACAAAAAGCGTAAATGGTATTGACTTTTTTAATATTGTGTGATACAATAAAGGTATAGGGTAGTCCTATGGTCGCTAGCGGGCCTTACGCGCTAAATACACCTTAATATGGAGGAATAGATATGAAAAGAAAAGAAAAGAGTTAATTCGGGAAAAGGTAACGGAGTTGGGTAGAAAATATGATGAGTATGACTTGCTTTGTGATCAACTCTGCCGTAGCGATGACTATGAGTTCTATCAAAGCATCTCCTACGAATATCTCAAAGACAAACGGTTTACGCTTTATGGGATGGTAGGCTTTGCCATTGTTTCCATAATTGTATCGGTGGTCTTTCAGAGATACACGTTATGCCTTGGCTTCATAGTCGGCCTTGTTGGCGCGTTTTGTTTCTCAATTTGGAGAAACAATAAAAATGCCAGAAAAGATATCGCCAGAGGCTTTCCCGGAACCATCACTATTTGCTTCTATACTCAGAAATTATTGGACGAGATTTGCACACAAATTACGGCGGCAGAAGACGCAATAGCGAAAGCAGAACGCAAAATTGAGGAACGTAGGACTGCGGCAGCCGAAGAGCTCAGAAAACGAGAGGAAGCAGCATTACGAGAGGCAGAAAAAGTACACCCCAAGTTTGAAGCGATATTTAAGATTATTCGTGAGGAGCTACGTGGAGAAGTTCAGGATTATGAACTTTCGGACGGCGAGGTTTATGTTAAGTTGCCAATATTATACGATACGCACGTAGGTTTTGACTGGTATCCTTTTGCTCTGACAGAAGGGGGCTGGGAACGTCTGACCTATAGAGTATCACGACTGCGCCCGATAATGGCAGAATATCATTCCTTACAAAAACTTTTGGATACTGCTGTTCCGGCAGAACAATAGTATCCACTTCTCTCGGAGAGAAGTGCCTTATGGAAAAATCCACCCCAGTTTTTTGAGGTGGATTTTCTGTTGCTTGGGTTTTAGGCCTACTTCTTCGCCGCTTTCCTAGCGCTACGTGCAGTAGCACTAGCGCGCTTGGCCTGCTTTTCCGCACGCTCGGCTTCGACAATCGCAGCCTGAGCAGTCTGCTCAGCAGCCTCACGTGCTGCGTCCTCTGCTGCATACTTGCGCTCTTGTTCGCTAACCACGTGGTTAGCGAAAGTTTTGACAATTCCACCAACAGACGTCATCCCTTTGACATTGTCCACAATATCGTCGGCCTTTTCGGCAATCCCCTGACTTGTGATGACAATTTTTTTGGCTTCATTGGCCAAGTTAATCAGTTTGATAACCAAGACAATCCCAGCCACCAAGAATATAAACAGGGCAATCGCGAGCATGATTACCAAAATCCATTCTGCTATGTTCATTTTTACCTCCTAATTTAGTTAATTTATTTTTGCAATATGGCTTTGACTTCGTCGCCGTAATCTTCATACTCCATAGCATATTTGAGTTGCGCCATGAAATAATTCTTGGGGTCACCAGTAGTGAGCCACTCTCCCTCTGTCTTTTCAACATAGACGTTATTGTCGACGGCCATCTTGGTGATAGCATCTACCGTCCAAAGTTCACCGTCAAGACCGGTTTCCTTAGGGTTCAGATACTGGAAGACATCGGGCGTTAGCAGATAGCGACCATAGCTGGTGAGGTTAGACGGTGCGTCTTCGACCTTAGGCTTCTCAACGATATTTTGCAAAGTCATTGCCGTCTCATCGGCGAGCTGGATAATACCATATTTGTTCAGAACTTCGCGTGGCATTTCCTGGGCAATAATAATACCAGCGGCATCAGGGTGCTGCTGGTAAGACCGCATCAAGGTTTTGACGTCGGAACTGCCAAAGACCACATCATCGGAATAAACCACGATAAAGGCTTCGTCGTCGCAGATAAATTTGCGGGCGGAAGCAATTGGAGAACCGTTTCCGTAAGGATAAGACGGGTCTTGTTCGATAACGGTAATTTTGGGAAGATCCAGGACATCCTGAACTGGGTTGTAGCGTTCTAATTTCCCCTGCGAACGTAACAACTTGCGGATGCGGTTAACATTATTGTTGAAATAATCTTCATAGATGCCCTTGCCCTCTGGGGTGGCAACGATGATAATTTCTTGAATGCCGGCAGCCGCACATTCCTCGACCACTAACTGCATAATTGGGCGGTTGCCAAGAGGCAACATAGCCTTAGGAATGGATTTAGTGATAGGTAGAAAACGACTGGCAAAACCGGCGTCGGTGATAATTGCTTTGGTAGGTTGACGATACTTCATAATAGACCTAATTATACCATATTTTATGCATTTATGCCTATTTTTCTGACTTTTCGGCCTGAGCGTTTGCCTTGGAACGGGCGGCTTTGGCGGCTTCGGAGCGTGCGATACGGTCTTCGCGCTGCTGGTCGCGGTTATGTGCACTATAGATCAGGCTAGAAACGCCCAAAATCATCATATATGCACCGAAGAAGCGCATAAAATCAACATTAGCCAAATGGCCAGAGTTGAAGATAGCGATACCAAAGATAACACCACAGACGCCACAGAGTGCCCAGATAAAGCGATCGGTTGGATCAACTGTAGTACGGAACGCAATCGCGAGCTCAAAGGCGCTGCGGAGCAAGGTGTAAATTGACATCAAAACCAAATGCCAAGTCATACCTTCGTTCATAACAAAAAGTAACAATAAACCAAAGACAGCATCAAACACGGCGACAGCGGTGGATACTAGCCACCCTTGGCGGTTATAACTGCGGTAGACCGAGTTGGCAAACTCGACAATTGCAAGCGCCAGCATCGAAATACCAACGATTGGGACCAACGCCGCCGAAGTCTCGTCGGATGTAAACAGGGTGAGACATCCAAACAAAAAGGCAATGATACCCTGAAAAACGAATACTAGCCAGTGACTATCAATATATTTACGCTTGATGTGCGCCATAAAACCTCCTAAATTTACTCTAATTATAGCATAGTTTTTTGTTTTTTAGAAAAACGGAAAGGCCGCCAGAGGCGACCTAAAACCGATAATTTTTGAAACGAAGCCAAAACTATTATTTTACAGAAAACTCTGCAAGCAATGCAGGTAACGGATAAAGAGCATCGGGATCATCTGTTGTATCGAACCATTCCTTATAATCCTCAAGCCATGTGCGATAGTATTCCAAACTATTTGCACGCAGGGGCTTCAGGACGCTATCATCACCAGCGAGAAGGCGTACCCAATTTGAATTTTCAGAATTCCAATCTTCCCATTCAACATCGTCATCCCAGTCATGCGGATCAAAGTGATAAACGCTGCCATCGTTTTTACGGAAGAAGATGAACTCGCCAAGAAACTGTCGATATACGTCTACCTCCGCTACATCCGTCGCGACAGTAAGTTTGCTAATCGTGTAATTACTTGTCTGCTCATATATCGACAGAACGCCGTCATGAAGTTGATAGACGGTAACTAGACAATCCCAGCCACCGTAGCCAACGACATTATCTAAAAAGACTTCGGTTTCACCATCGTCTTTTAGCATAACGACTGCGTTTTCCGTCAGTAAGCACCTTGATTCAACTTCGTCAAAATACCACATGTAGCTATCTTCCGTAATACCGTCAACCTTCCATGAACTGGACGGGGTGTCATCACCCGTATAAACATCGACGCCATCTAAAGTAATGACCGTCAGCTTATCACGGTCCCAATTCACGTAGTAATCCACGACATCGTCATTATAAACAAAGTCCGGATACTCACCCCAATCGTAAACGTATGGTTTTGAGTCTGAAGTTGAAGTGGGTTCCGGTGTAGCATCTGAATCGTCGATATACACTGTGGGCGTGGAGGCGATCTCGTCCTCATTGTTGTTTGCAATCTCTGCAGGCTTGGCAGAGAGAGTGGCATTCTCTGTTTTTAACGTTGCAACTTCATTTTCTAATGCAGACAAGCGTTCTTCAACGTCTTTACTGCCACATCCTGTTAATAAGCAGGTAACCAAAGCGACTAATAACAATTTCTTCATTTCTTTTTCCTTTCTTTTTTTCGTGAGAAAGGGGATATTAAGGTACAAAAAATACTCTACCTAACTCCCCATCAGTAGTTTCATGTGCTTATGATAGCATAGGTTTGTAAAAAAGTCAATAGTATATTGATATCGTTAAACGTGGCGTGCGCGCTTGCGCACATCCTCAATCAACTTAGTGAGAACATACTTCCCCGGCTTGAGCACGAGATCGTGGGCGGGGACGTATTTGAGCTCGGTCACACCAAAGCCACGCTTAAAGCACGACACACCATAAAAACGGTGATGAACTTCATCTTCTTCCACAATACCCCAAAAGTTGTAACGCTTGATTCCCCTTTCGCGCGCATCACGCATGGCTTCCATATGTAGCAGTGGTGCACCAGAGAGTTTGGTGCCGAGTTCAGAACTAACACCATAATGATAGGACGCTTCGTTACCATAAAAAATCATGAAATTCTGCGCTAGAGTCTCGCCTTGATATTTGGCGGTATAGAGTACGGCTTCGCCGTTTTTGGCCAAGGCGGCAAATTGTTTGTAGAAAAAGTCCTCCGAGAAGGCTACAAAACCGTGTCGCCCGGCGGTCTCCATCTGAATTTGATAAAATTCGTGAATATCCTCGGGATTAGTGCTTTTCTCCACGGTGATGCCATTTTTCTCGGCTTTGCGCAAGGCACGACGCAAACGTTGGCGCATATTTTTGAGCAGTTCATCTTCGCTCTTGGTAAGGTCAAGCACGCCAGCAAACTCTACCGAAAGATACATCGGAGCAGGTCTGGCACCGAGTTGTTGCATCAGTTTGAGGCTGGATTCGCTTCGTTCCAACTGTGGGCGTACGCGCACAAAAACACAATTTTCTTGTTTCCCTTGCTTGCGCATATCTTGAAATACCGCCTCGACTAGTTCCAGATTGCCCCAGTCCAAGATCGGGCCACCAGCAATGGCTAGATGTCGACCACGTTTAGCTGCCTCCACCACGCCAGCATAAGCGGCGATAATATTCCCTTCGGCATCCACGGCGATGCGACGCACTACATCGTTGCCACGGCTCTGATGAAATTCATAAAAATCCCAGGATTGCAAAAAGTTAGCTTCGGGGTGACTAGTAACAAATTCGTCCCACTTAGCACGATTTTTGGCAGTTTTTAGCTCGAATTTCATGAATTTCTCCGTTTTCTATTGACTTTTTACATAGTGTGTGGTATAATGGAAAGATAAGGTCATCCTAGATGGCGTCTTTTCTTGCGAATAGTCTCAATCAGCAAGTTAACCAGATAACGACCGCGTTTGATGACAATATCTTGGGCGGGGACAAACTCGACAATTTCGCCACCAAAACCAGTTTTGAAGGTTGTAACACCGGCATAACGGTGATTTTTTTGACCAGCTGGAGCAATTCCCCAGAGGTTAAAGCGCTGAATCTTTTGCTTCTGCAAATCTTGAATTACCTGCCAAAGTAAAGCATAAGAGCCAGGGAGTTTACGATTAAGATCGGTGGAAGCGGCCTCAAAATATTCCGCCTCAGCGCCGTCAAGCAGAATCAGGCCATAAGCAATTGGCTCGTCCTCAGTTGTCTTCGCAATATAAATCCGCGCGTTGTCGCCAAAAGCCGTACGCTCCGCGAGAAGCGTGTCGAGGTCGGGTGGTACGAAGTGCTGGCGCGCGGCCGTGACGGCCTGCGCCTGATGAAACTCACGGAAGATTTCCTCACTGTTCGCCCACTCAACTTGGATGCCCAGTTTGGCCGCGCGCCGCACTTCGTACCGGGTTTGGCGGCGCATGGCGGCGAGCAAATCGTCAGCCGATTTAGTCAAATCTAGTATCACAGTGTGTTCGGCGTGCAAGTGCATGGGCGCCGGGCTCGCGCCCTGCGCCGCCAATAATGATTCTTGCCCGGCTCCGCGGCGCAGTTGTGGACGCAGACGAATAAACACACAGCCTTCTTGCTTGGCAATAGCGTGGAGCCGGGCAAAGGCTGCCTGCACTGCCGCTTCATCCTGCCAATCAAGTAAAGGCCCGCCCGGAACTTCAAGATAGCGTCCGCGCTTGGCGTTCTTCACAATCATCAAACACCAATAAGCCTGTAAATCAATACTAGACCCATCTGGCGCGTTCTGAGTCTTGTCCTGAGCATCTTTAGTCGGCGCATTCCAGCCGGCGCAATCAACCATTACTTTGTGGCCAATAATACTATTCATCTTGCCCCACGCTGGTGACTGTAAAAAGTTGGCCTCAGAATATTGCTGTTGCACCTTTTGCCAAGTCATTTGCAACTCCCGCCACTGCTTGTCTTTGCCTGATGTATTACGATATTCTACCTTAATCATCCTGCTTCTCCTGTAATTTTGACAAGTCGATATAGTGCTTTGCCAAAATTTCCCGCACGGGGGCTAATTTGGCCTTGGGATACCAAGTTGGCAGGTTGATAATATGCTTGGCCACCCAGACGGTGTCTGGACAATCTTTGCTCGGAAAAGCGGCTTCTTTTTGGTAACGCACAGGTGAAACCGGTGTATCATACCAAATCTCGTCCAAGTAGTATCCACGCGCGCGACACTCTGCTAAAAACTGCTCGCGATTTTTGACAAAAGCATGCTCTCGCAAAGGAGTCTTGGGCAGTAATTCTAGTTGACGCAAGGCGAGTTTGGCTTGCCAATCCGTCAATTTTACATCTAGATTCAACTCGGCGTCAGCAGATTTCTCAATCCAGTGGAGTTTGAGAAAAATTGC
This sequence comes from uncultured Candidatus Saccharibacteria bacterium, assembly GCA_947087275.1. Lineage (GTDB taxonomy): Bacteria > Patescibacteriota > Saccharimonadia > Saccharimonadales > Saccharimonadaceae > Nanosyncoccus. The sequence continues at coordinate 23,467 of CAMUBZ010000004.1, read as the reverse complement.
GGTCAACACTTTGCCGAGTTTGAGGTGATAACCCGCGCGAATGGTGGCGCCAAGCGCAGGATACCAGCGCTCGCGCCAGCGAGCGCTGCGCTTGGCACAGAAGACGGGCGGCGACGGCATGGTATATTTGGCACTTCGGAGCACCAAAGCACCACCCGAAATCGTGTCGATAGCCTTTCCCTTACCAAAAGATAAGGCCGTTGCCGCCCCAACACTGCCGATTTTACGCCCGTCGGCGTAAAATCGGCCTGCACAATGTGCCAAATCTTCAATAATCTCTAAATGATGACGCTTGGCAATCTTTTCCAATTTAACTATATCGAGCGGTCTCCCCAATGTGTTTTGTACTACGATGGCGCGAGGCATTGCAGAAGCCTCTGTAAGGCACTTTTCCAATGCTGCCCAATCATATTGCAAAGTTTCTGGATCGATATCAACAAAAACCGGCTCACAACCCGCCGCCCGTACGGCGCGAACCACAGCAATACAAGTTAGCCCTGGAATAATCACTTGGCTACCTTTGGGCGTTACCGCCATAATGGCGGCCGCAAGAGCGGAGCGACCAGTGTGATATAGTGCCACTTGCTCTTCTGGCTCATAGTTTGAAGACTTTTCGACTTTATATGCTTTGGCAAGAGCCGCCCGGAGCGCTTGGCTGTCCTTGGCACCTCCGCGCGCAAACAGGTGCCGTAGCACCCGCCCACCGCGATAATTTGAGGCTTGACCTAGAAAAATCATGCTTTCTTCCCTGTGCTAACTTTGCCCTTAGGTTTCTTGGCGACGGATTTGACCTTACGTTTGGCTTTTTCGATGCGGCTTACCTTAGGCACAGACGCCGAGGTAATAGCGCCAGGCAAGGGCTGGCTGGGAGATTTGGTGGGGTCAAGCGGGACAAAGTCAACTTTTTCGGTTGATTTTTCGTCGAGTTCCGCCATGAGACCAGTGCTCTCGGTCTTAGGCTTTGCTTCACGCTTGTTCGACAAGAGACTGGCGCTAGAGACGATTTCTGGCGCCTTGACTTTCTGCGTAGCCTTACGTAAACTCGCCGATGCTGAGGCGGCCGCGGCGTCAGTATCGGGCTTTTTGTCAGTTTTGGCTTTCTTGAGGCTAGCTGAGGCCGATACCTCACCAGCGTCCGTCGCCTTCGTAAGAACTTCCGGAGACTTGTGGCGATATTTGACAGCTGCGGCGTCAGTATCGGACACCACCATACCAGCAGTGATTTTTTCTCCTGTACGCAAAACTAACTTGGTGGGCACATCTGGCGCAACTGAATTCTGCGGGTTTTTGGCCTCAAGTGTGGGTTCTGGAGCCTTTTTGAGAGCCAGAGCAGCCGAAACTGCCGTCGCGCTATCAACGGTAGGGAGTTTGAGTTCTGGTGGGTGCACATAAGCCTGATAAATCGCTTTGGCCAAATCTGCCGGATGCGAAAGATAAGGTGCATGTGTCCAATCTGGAAAAATTTCTAAACTACTATTAACAATTCTAGTATGCATCATTTCGGCCTGCCGCGGAGGAGTAACTGTATCAGCAGCCCCCCATAAAATCGAGGTTGGCACCAGAACCTTGCTCAGGTCGAGGTTACGATCGGACTCAAGCATATTAGACAAAGTTTTTTTCATGTTTTCCGGAGCACGCGCATAATCCGTGGAGCCAGTGAGTTTATGCCAAATCTTAGCTAAGCCGGGAATATTCTTGAGAAAACCAAACTTCTTGGAGAGCGTGCGCACCACATCGCGTTTATTGGAAATTTCATAAATACCGGCAGCATCAAGCAAAATCAAATGTTTGAGTTTGTCGGGTTTTTCGGCGCAGAGATTGAGTAAAATTCGACCACCATTGCTATGTCCCAAAGCCACTGAGCCTTTAGGAATATTGCGGTCGGCCCATTTGACGTAATCCTCAATCGTCCAAACCTTTTTGGATGGCGTCGTGAGGCCAGGCACGTGCAGCATTTCAACCTTGATGCCCTTTTTCTCTAACAAGCTAATCGTGCGAGCCCAGGGGGCAGTCGTATAAGTCCAGCCGTGGATAATGTAAAGTTTGGGCTTTTTCATACCAAACCTCGCTTAGCACGACGCTTGACGGCGGCCTTTTCGCGACGAGGCAACTTGGCGGCGTCCTCAGGATTTTCTAGCAATTGTTCAATAATCCACTCGAGGTATTGACTCCCTTTAAAAATCAGAGTCTCGTCACCAGAAGTGTTATTTTCGATAAATTTGAGGGCTTTATGCGGATCGAGCGTAGTACGAGTCTCAACGCCAAGTTCTTTCAACCGCGGAGCGGTGTATTCTTTGGTGCGTCGCCCCACTAAAATAACCATTTCGGGCTTAGCGGCAGCGATCAAATCAGCCAATTTGCGATGTTCTTCGCCTTCAAGCGAGCCTTGATCGACGATATCACCAATAATCAACCATTTATGCCCAGCATGGAGGTTTTTGACCATCTCCAGAATGCTCTCAACGCTAATCAGGTGTGCGTTATAGCTACTGTCGATAATATTGAGGCCACCCTTGCCTTGGAAATACGAGCTGCGTCCAGGCGGTACGGGCATACTAGATAAATCAGTTTTGAGGGGAATTTTAAGATATTCGACCAATTTTTCGAGCATCAGAAGTTGGATTGCAATGTCTTTGGGCTGAGGTTGAGCAAAATGAAAGGACGTAGAATCAAAGATAAAATCTGTGCGCGTCGGATAAACATTATATCGCTTGAGTTCGCTGCGACTAACGGCCGTCACCTTGGCCTGGATGCCTTTGGTTGCGGTGCGCATCAGTTCATTATCGGCGTCAATGTAAACCTGCTGAGTGGTATTAGCAGGCAAAGTAGCAAATTCGTGCGCGATCGCTTCATCGAGCGTAGCAAACTTACCTTCTTTGACTTCTTGTTCAAATTGCACGGCGTGACTAAGCCCCAAAGAGACCCAAAGCGTCACCTCGGGCTTCAACCAAGTAGCCAAAAATTCCGTCTCGCGCGGGCGCTCGCCGTCGATTTCAACCACATAAAATTCTCCTGTTCTTTTATAATATAATGCCCGCACTGGTGCCTGAAAAATCAGTTTAAGCCAACGCCACTTGGAACCACGGATACCATCCATGCCCAGAAGGTCAAAAGCAATGCCAAAGGCGGAGTTGGCGTCATGCGAATAGTGCGCGCGGTCGCCTAGTTCGAACTCCACCATATGTAGCATAGTGGTTTTGCCAGCTGAGCCAGTCACAGCGATTACTCGTGGATGCCACCTCTTGAAAGCAAAATTAGCAAAAAAGCGGAAATACCTCGCTGCAACGAAATAAAAGCGTTTTTTGAGCCGCATTACCACAGTCATATAACCATTATAACACGGAATAAGGCCATAATTCTATTTTTGAGTGACGCGTCGCCATAGCCCGTCGTTACGGGTATGGAGCGCTGCATGCTCGCCCGTAGGCTGCGCACCCACTCAAAAATAGCAAATAGCCTTATTCGTAGATTACATCTTAATCTCAGCGTCAACGCCGGCTGGCAGCGAAAGATTCTGCAAAGAATCAATCGTCTTTGGGGTAGCGTTGGAGATGTCGATCAAACGCTTGTGGACCTTCATTTCAAAGGCTTCACCACCGGTCTTGTAGACGTGTGGGGATTTCACCACAGTAAAAGTGCTACGCTTGGTAGGCAGAGGCACTGGGCCAGAAACGGTGGCGCCAGTCCGGATGGCGGTGTCAACAATTTGTTTTGCGCTCTGATCGATAACGCGGTGGTCGTATGCCTTGAGGCGGATACGAATCTTTAAACCTTCGCTTTTCTTGGCTTCGGTCATAGTTTCCTTTCTTGTTCCATAACCTCAGATGGCTTCTAGACGAGCCGTCCATGAGTTTTTGGAACACATGATTAGCTTGATATGGTGATTGTATCATCTGATAAAAGAATTGTCAATGCAAAAGTGCTGCCGATGTTCTGGCAGCACTCGGATTAGGTTTAGAAGTCAGTCGGGCCAATGATGTTTAAATATTGCTACAACCTCAATCTGCGCTAGATGTATCGCCCCATACTCCGCCATGGTTCGCAATGTCATACTGGCATCAGACGGTAACGTGTCAAGGTCTCGCTTATATCTATCTAACGAGTAGTCAATATGATGCTGAATATCCGTCAGCGTGCTCTGCTGTTCAGCCGTCAGCTCCCTCCAATGTTCCGATAGCTCCTCTCGAACGAGAAGCAGCACAGATGAGCAAATCTCTTCATAGCTATGCCCCTCGCAGAATACGTCTTCAACCGCCCTCACCATTTCTGACACTCCACGCCGTTGTGTTCTGTCTTCTGTTACTGATGTACTCATTTTTTGAGCCCCCTGTCCTATTTTTTAGCATCAAAAACTTGCTTATCTTTCTATTGTAGCACAGATTATATATTTTGTCAATAGTTTAGTAGTTATCTTCTAGGTCAATGTCAATCGTAATCAAGGATTTGTAATCAGGGAAAGATTGGCGAAGTTCTCGGGCGACTTTTTGTTTGATTTCGGACTTGCGTGAGCATTGCACGGGCATCACAATGTCAAAAGTAACTAAGTGACGTTCGTCGTCAATATAAAGCCCGTGCATTTGGCGGATTTCCGGATAAAGGTTCACGATATTCAGCACCTGTTCGCGGATTTCGCGATGTGCCGGCTCGGCACTGTTTTCGGCATAGATACCAATTGTTAGGTTAACATTATATTTGGCGTAAATTTTGTGCGCAATTTCTTGTGTGAGGCGGTGAATTTCTTTGGCCGTTAGCTGGTCTGGGACCTGGATTTGGACGGAACCAATCAGCTCGGTGGGACCGTAGTTGTGTAACATGAGGTCGTAAGCGCCACTGACTTCCGGGAAGGTGCAAATCAGTTCTTTAATCTTGCGCATCAATTCCCGATCCGCTGTGCGACCTAAGATTTCGTTGGAGGCATCCGAGAGAATCTCAATACTAGTTTTGATAATAAATAGCGAGATAATAGCGCCCAGAATGCCATCAATACTAATCTGAAAGATCAGAGTTACGATAATGCCAACTAATGTCGCAAAGGACAGTACGGCGTCAAACAGGGCGTCAAGCCCCGAGGCGATGAGGCTACTCGAGGCGAAACGTTTGCCCGCACGACGCACATAACCGCCGAGCAAGAGTTTGACAATAATGGCCGCTACCACCACGACGATAGTAGCCCAAGAATAATCGGCTAACTCGGGATGGATAATCTTGGGGATGGACTCGACCATTGCCATAATGCCAGTTGCTAAGATAATTACTCCCACAAGTAATGTGGTTAGATATTCGATGCGACCATGACCATAGGGGTGGCCCTCATCTGGGCAACGCATGGCAAGTTTGGTACCAATGATAGTCACCACCGACGATAAGACGTCAGTGAGGTTGTTGACTGCATCCAAAATAATTGCGATGGAACCGGCCAGCAGGCCGACAAACATCTTGAAGCCAACCAAAACTACATTGGTAATAATACCAATAATACTGGTCCAAACGATAGCGGTTTGTCGATTCATTTGGCTATTATACCACAAAAAATCCCCCGACAAAGGGGGATTTTTTGGATTGGACTCCCATTTCTGCCGCTACGCGCCAGAAATAGCTGCGTCGGCTCGGGAGAGAAAGAGAGTACTCTCTTTCTCTCCTCTCACCTTCTTGCTATTTAACGATAGAAGTAACAACACCAGAACCGACGGTCTTGCCGCCTTCGCGGATAGCGAAGCGGTCGTTGTTGTTCATCGCGATTGGAGCGAGCAACTTGACCTTGAAGGTGACGGTGTCACCAGGCATGACGATTTCTTTGTCAGCTGGAAGTTCAACTTCACCAGTTACATCAGTAGTACGGAAGTAGAACTGTGGCTTGTAACCCTTGGAGAATGGAGTGTGGCGACCACCTTCCTCTTTCTTCAAGATGTAAACTTGAGCCTCAAACTCGGTGTGTGGAGTGATGCTACCTGGAGCAGCAATCACCTGACCGCGCTCGATTTGCTCGCGCTCAATACCGCGGAGCAAGAGACCAGCGTTGTCACCAGCTTGACCTTGATCGAGAGTCTTGTGGAAGGCCTCGATACCGGTCACGACGGACTTCTGAGTGTCTTTGAGACCAACGATTTCAACTTCGTCGTTCAATTTAACAACACCCTGCTCAATACGACCAGTAGCAACAGTACCACGGCCTTTGATTGAGAAGACGTCTTCAATTGGCATCAAGAATGGTTTGTCAAGATCGTGTTCTGGAATATCAAAGTATTCATCCATAGCCTTGACGAGTTCCATAATAGCATCTTCGTTGGCAGCGTCGCCTTCGAGAGCCTTGGTAGCAGAACCCTTGATGATTGGGGTGTTGTCACCATCGAAACCATATTGGTTCAAGAGATCACGGACATCCATCTCGACGAGTTCGACGAGTTCTGGATCAGCGAGGTCCATCTTGTTCAAGAAGACGATAATCTTTGGCACGTTCACCTGGTGAGCAAGCAAGACGTGCTCACGAGTCTGTGGCAAAGGACCATCGTTAGCGGCAACTACGAGAATAGCACCGTCAACCTGAGCAGCACCGGTAATCATGTTCTTGATGTAGTCGGCGTGACCTGGCATGTCAACGTGCGCATAGTGACGATTGTCAGACTCATACTCCTGGTGAGAAGTAGCGATGGTAATACCACGAGCTTTTTCTTCTGGAGCGTTATCGATTTGGTCATAAGCAACAGCTTTGTTAACTTCTGATGGAAGTTTCTTTGCAAGCACATTGGTGATTGCAGCAGTAAGAGTAGTCTTACCGTGGTCAACGTGGCCCATCGTACCGACGTTGATATGTGGCTTGGAACGGTCAAATTCTGCCATTCTTTCTCCTTTTATCTTATTATTTTGTCAGAGCACTAATATCAACCAGCTCCAACTCTACCTTTATATGATAACTAATTTTCTCTCAAATGTAAAGAGTTTTTGAGATGAAATGCTTACTGCATATCACTCCTACATACCTAATACAGTACTAAAGTAAAGATGAGTTTAGATCTGTACCGAGCCGAGAAAAGACCGGCCCAGTTCTAGGTCGGTCTGTTTCCATTACATCGCTTCACCAGAAGTGCCTACATGCCGGTATCAAAATTGTATGACTGCATCTGAGTATATTTCGATTCGACTTCGCTTTGCAGTAAAAAGTTATCCCGTAAATACTCCTCAAACAGATGCGCACGGTAGCATTCGATTGCATTTACCAATTTCGTCCCCATATAGGGGAAACTAAACGGTAAAATAGTATATTCTACGAATTGCGTACTGCTATACAGCGCATGCGGATGCGTTTTGATATTCCGGATATCCGCTATGGTATGAAACGAGGCACCTCGCCGTAGTTTCCAAGGTAACTTTGGTTTTGGTGCACTGGTATAGTGCCCAACAATCAAAATGTAATGAGCACACCATGCGTTAAGAGTCACGCTAACTATCGCCAGTTTATCGGACACTTCAACTTTACTCAATAGGATTATCTTGTCTGTTCTACCAAAGCGTTCGTGATCATAGGTCATCAATAAGTCATGGCACCCAATAGAATTAAGGCAATTAAGTTGCTCACCCTGCTTATTCAACAGGACATCGCGTGACGCAAACTCATAGATAATACCACCTTCATCAAAACCATAGTCTGGACCAACTTCCATTAGCCGCAACCTCTCTGAGTCATTTTGCGGTGGTGATACTGGCAAGTTATAAAAATTAGCCGCATCTTCCGGGGAATTTAACGTTCCTTTTGCCAGTTGTATCAAGATACCATTCCCACATGTTCTTACAAAACTCATAACTTTCCTCCTTTTTTCCGCAAACAACGATGCACATTTTCCAGGTACTACCCTGGAAGTGAACATGTTATCGCTCAAGTTTTCCCTTCGTGGGGTGATTGTTGCCATTTTAACATACTTACGGGACTCCTGCAAATTATTCCTTTTCTATCATCTCACTCCTACATACCTAATACAGTACTAAGGCAGCGGAGGGGGAAAGCATGTTCACGTGCAGCGTCTGCTTGTCTCATTGTGATATCGGTAAATTCGAAATAATGAGCATTTGTCACGCTCGCACCTCTACTTGACCAAAACTCGCCAAAGTTACTAGCATACCTAAAAGTCCCAGTTCTGATAGATACTCGAATATTTCCGCTGCGCACGCCAACTGAATAAAAAGAGCAAATTTATTCAGTTTTTACTTTAGGGTTACAGAGATTAAATGTATAACCAAGTGAATAAAAACACTAAAATAATCCAGTTTTAGAATGCATTATACTGATACACTTTTTAACTTTTGTGCCAGTATAATCTGCCTTTTGTCCCTGTTAGAATCCGTAGCTAAGTGGTACAATTTTGCATTTTTGTACCGGTTTCCCGTGCGCAGCGGGCTCGTCTACTTGCCAAATACTGCTGGTACTTTGAGGTACGCTGGCCTTAGTGGCTACGGTTGGTCGTCGCGAGGTTCGTCTACACACGCTAATGGCTCCGCCGTTCCTAGTTCTTACAATCTAGCCTTTGGTGCTTCAGTGGCATACTCGTCGAACGGCCCGGATGGTCGCAACCTCGCTTTCCCCCTCCGCTGCCTTAGTACTGTATTAGGTATGTGGGAGAGTGGATAAAAGCCACAACTTAAGTACCTACTTCTTCCCTTTTTTGCTAGTTTCCTCAATTTCTTGGATTTGGTCACGTAGCATCGCGGCCTTCTCAAAATCAAGGTTAGCGGCGGCAAGTTGCATTTGCGAACGCAATTCTTTGATTAGGCTAGGCAATTCTTCCTGCGGGATACGCTTGAGGTCAAGGCTGGCCTTTTCCTCTTTCTCTGGAATAATCGCGCGTAGTCCAGCAGAAATTTCTTTCTGCACTGAATGCGGCGTAATATTATGCTCAATATTATATTGTTGCTGAATCTCCCGACGACGGTTAGTCTCAGAAATCGCTTTTTCCATACTTTCCGTAATAGTGTCGGCATACATAATCACATGCCCATCCACATGACGAGCAGCGCGCCCAATCGTCTGAATCAGCGCACTCTCGGACCGCAAAAAACCTTCTTTGTCGGCATCAAGAATGGCGACAAGTGAGACTTCTGGCAAGTCCAAACCTTCACGCAAGAGGTTAATACCAACCAGTACATCATATACTCCAGCACGCAAATCTCGCAGGATGTCGCCTCGTTCCAAAGTATCAATATCAGAGTGGATATAAGCCACCTTAACGTCGCGCTCTTTGAGATAATCCGTCAAATCTTCGGCCATGCGCTTAGTCAGAGTTGTTACCAAGGTGCGCTGGCCTTTGGCGATACGCTTGTCGATTTCTTCCATCAAGTTATCAATTTGCCCGTCCGAACTACGCACTTCAATTTCTGGATCCAATAGTCCCGTGGGGCGAATCACCTGCTCAGCTGGCTCAGGCGAATTTTCTAGTTCATAAGGTCCCGGCGTCGCAGAAACATACACCGCTTGACTAACATGCTTTTGGAATTCTGGAAAAGTCAAAGGACGATTATCCAACGCACTTGGCAGGCGGAACCCATACTCCACCAAGGTCATCTTGCGTGCATGGTCGCCATTGTACATACCACGCACTTGCGGCAGCGTCATATGACTTTCATCGACGAGCAACAAAAAGTCCTTGGGGAAAAAGTCAATCAACGTAGCTGGCGGCTGGCCCGGTTTGCGGCCATCTAGATGGCGCGAGTAATTCTCAATCCCCTTCACGAAACCAGTTTCTTTGAGCATTTCAATATCATATTTGGTACGCTGGCTTAGGCGTTGAGCCTCGAGGAATTTCTCGTGTTTTTCAAAATATTCTAGACGCTGGTCAAACTCAGCCTGAATCCCATCCAGAGCACGGTCGAGTTGGTCTTTGGGGGTAGCATAGTGGGTGTTTGGAAAGATGTGGATACGGTCAGGCTTTTCGCGGGTTTCGGCAGTTAGCGGATCGATAATGCGCACCGTCTCAAGTGTATCAAAGCCAAATTCAAAGCGAAACGCCCACTCGCCGCTCGCCGGAAACAGATCTACAGTATCGCCCATCACACGGAAGTTACCGCGTTCAAAAGCTAGATCATTACGATGATACTGCATAGCAACAAGATATTTGATAAAGTTTTGTTGACTCAGCGTTGAAGCGTCTTGAGTTGTAAAATTAACCAGCGACGGCAGCGCCTGATTGTCGCGCAAGAGGATTTCGCCACGACCTTCTAGGCTGGCTTCCGCTTCTGATAAGGCAAGCGAGCCAGCATCGCTCGTCCACCAGTTACTCGCACCAGAGACGCGCCATTGTCCGTCAATTTTGACGAGCGCCAGCGACATCTCGGTGTAGTGGTCTGGCGAACCAATACCGTAAATACACGAAACTGATGCTACAACGATAGTGTCGGGGCGAGTCAGCAAAGCCACCGTGGCGGCGTGGCGCAAGCGGTCGATTTCGTCGTTGATGGCAGAATCCTTTTCGATATAAGTATCAGTGCTAGCAATATACGCCTCGGGCTGATAGTAATCGAAGTAGGAAACAAAGTAATGTACTTCGTTTTTGGGAAAGAACTCCCGAAATTCAGAATAAAGTTGAGCAGCCAGAGTTTTGTTGTGAGCCAAGATTAACGTCGGCTTCTGCACATTTTGAATCAAATTTGCCATGGTAAAAGTCTTGCCCGAACCAGTAACGCCGAGCAAAGTTTGTTCGCGTACGCCAGCCTTGAGACCGTCCGTCAACTGCTTAATCGCAAAAGGCTGGTCTCCTGTTGGCTGATACTTGGAAACTAATTCAAACTTGGGCATAGTATATATTATATACCAATTATCTGCAAAAATTCGGCTTCCGACAGCGTAGGGATGCCTAGACTCGCCGCTTTGTCAGTTTTGCTTTTGCCGGGTTTGGCGCCAGTGATGAGTGCTGTGGTATTTTTTGTCACACTACTCGTAACAGTTGCGCCCAGGGCGCGCAATTTATCCTCAGCCTCTTCTCTACCCATGCCCTCAAGCGTACCGGTCACAATATAACTCTTGCCGGTCAGCGGTAAGTCACTTTGATCCTGATGTACTGGCTGCACACCCAGCTCTTTGAGCTCCGCCAAAAGTTTGAGGTTGTCCTCGTCAGCGAACCAAGCCAAAATTGACTCTGCTACGATTTGGCCAATGTCGGGTAACTTCTGCAAATCTTCTTCTGTGGCTTGCGCTAACTTTTCGATTGACCCAAAACCATTGGCCAAAGTCGTGGCAGTCTGAGTGCCAACATGACGAATACCAAGAGCGGTAATAAATTTATTCAGTGGAGCAGACTTGGAATTTTGAATAGCGTCGATTAACTTACTAGCAGACAAGCGACCGAAGCGACTTAATTTGCTAAGATGTTTCTTTTCTAGACGGTATAAATCAGCAATGCTTTTAACAATATTAGCGTCAACTAGGGCTTCAACATTTTTCTCACCCAAACCATCGATATTAAGCGCTGACTTGGAAGCGTAATATTCGAGGGCACGTTTGAGGATAAAATCCGAACTTTCGCCTTTGACGCGGTAGACAACCTCGCCATCAGGACGTTCAAACTCAAGTTCAGGATATTGCTTCTTGAGGGCAGCGACATAGTCAAATGGTTCAGTGCCAATCGGGCGGAGCGGCGTCAGAACTTCCTTGATTTGCGGGATGATGTCGCCCGCCTTATAAATGATAACCGTGTCGCCGATGCGCACATCAAGGCGGGCGATTTCATCGGCGTTGTGCAGGCTAGCGTGGCGCACCGTGCTGCCTGCTACGACGACAGGCTCAAGAATAGCTACGGGCGTGGCAGCACCGGTGCGCCCAATCGAAATCACAATATCCTTGACCCGCGTGGTGCTTTCTTCGGCTGGGAATTTAAAGGCAACGGCACCACGTGGTGTCTTGCCCACAATGCCAAGTTTTTGGTACACCACGCGGTCATTAATTTTGATCACCATGCCGTCAGTATTAAACGGTAAAGTCTGACGATAATCTTCCAAACGGTTGATTTCTTGCAAAACTTCTTCGATACTTCGGAAAACTTTATCTTCCCCACTCGTACGGAAACCTAATTCGCGCAGTTTAGCATAGGCTTCCCCGTGCGTGGGTAGGTTTGGTTCCACCAAATCATAGGCCATGAACTTCAGCCGGCGTTTCGCGGCAATGCGTGGATCAAGCTGACGAATACTCCCTGCCGCCAAATTACGCGGATTGGCAAACGGTTTTTCGCCGGCTTTAACCTGCGCCGCATTAAGTTCTTCAAAATCCTTCTTAAAAATTACAATTTCACCACGCACTTCCACATGCCACATCTCCGGAATCCGTAGGGGGACATTTTCAATGGTGCGCACGTTCATGGTGACATCCTCGCCCACCATACCATCACCCCGCGTGACTGCCTGCACAAACAGTCCGTCTTCATAGTGCAGAGCACAGGCTAGACCGTCCATCTTGATATCGGTGAAATAAGCTTGAATTGGGCCAACCAATTTTTCGTTAGCCTGCACCCAGCCCCGCACCTCATCCGCCGAGAAAACATCTGCCAACGAAATCATCCGATCACGATGCGTAACTTTCGTAAACTTATCAAGAGGTTTCCCTGCTACACGTTGCGTAGGAGAATCCGGCGTAATCAACTCTGGAAATTCTTTTTCCAACAAAGACAATTCGTGTTTGAGTGAGTCCGCCGCCGCTTCCGACATAATCGACTCGTCCAAAACGTGATAATGATAGCGATAATCGTTAATTAATTCGCGCAACTTAAGAATGCGTTGTTCCGCCTCAGTTTTATTCATGGTACCTCCTATTTTTCTTTGTAATCCAATAGCCAGCGATAGTAAAGATAAATATAAGTCGTGGCGTAAACAAAGACAAAGCACGTCATCACCAGCAGGAAGAACGGCACAATTGGCCAGCTATTGATCCAACCCCACATGCTCTTAAACCACAAATCAAGCAGGATAATCGGCAACATGGTAATAACATAAACCAGTGCAATCACAAAAATGAGATAAATCAGCCGCAAAACCATCTTGAGCCGACGGCCCGCCATCAAATCCGAAGCCGCAAACAGAGCCTTGATTGGATAAATTCCTGGTGCCGTCACCGCCACCAGAGCCATAATCGAACTCGATAGCAAATAACCGCTAAGAAGCAGCATCAAAGCCGCAAAGATAAAGTAGAGCAAAGCATAAAACGGCGTGGCAAGAAAATTAGTCATCACAGCCGCGGAATAGGTAATAATCACCAACATCAGTGGAATTGCCTGGATGAAAATCACCACAAAGACTACGAGCGCCGAGAGTAGCGGCCCCAAAGAATTATAAAGGCCATCGCGCAAGCGGGGATGTTCGCCAGCTAAGAAATGGCGGAGCAAGTAAATCGTCACTAACCACATAATTAAGAAGAGGAAGAGCATAAAGACTGTTTGCGACTCTCCCATCCCTGCATCCAAGCCACCGCTCGTGACCGTAGAGATCAAAAGAATACCCGCTTTGGCAAAATTGCCAATTTTGCCACCGGCCAACTCCGCGCTGGTCTCGTCAATTGAATCTTGGAATTGTTTGTAAAAATCCTCGCTCATCAAGCCAACGGCTAGCATATAAAGCACCACCATGAGTGCAATAAATGGCAAAAACGTTCGCCAATTTTTAAAGATCGTTTTGAATGCAATCATGGCATGGCTCAAAAGTCCAGGCGTAGAAGTTTGACGCAGGTAATCTTCGCGGTATGACCGCTTGAAGGACTTGTGCAGATGCACGTGCTCGGCACGGCTATCGTGGATTTTTTGCTTCCAAGCAGCAAGTCGGCGTTTCAAGGTAATTTTTTTGCCGGTAGCGGATGGCTGTTTGCGCGGTTTAGAACTGGTTTTTGCCATGCTCGAGCCTTTCGATACGTTTTTCGATGGAAGGGTGGGTGCTAAAGAGATTATTGATAAACCCACGTTTGAGTGGATTATTGATAAAAAGCGCTTCGGTAGCGGGGTTTTGATGTTTCATTGGCTGAGCGTGAGTATCCAACTTTTTGAGCGCAGAAATCATACCTTCGGGATAGCGTGTCAGGTGTGCAGCTGAAGCGTCGGCGAGATATTCGCGCTCCCGCGAGACTGCCATTTGGGCTACTGAGGCCACAATGGGTGCCAAAATTGAGGTGAGCAAAATCACAATGAGTCCAATCGGACTGTTATCTTCGTCGTCATGTGCATTCGTGAGCCACATCATGCGCACACCCAAATCAGAAATAAACCCAATGATGCAGACTAGGCCAAAGGTAATCATCGACACACGAATATCGTAATTTTTGACGTGCGACAACTCGTGCGCCATCACGGCAGTGAGTTCCCTATTGTCCATAATATCCAACAGGCCAGTGGTGGCGGCTACTACAGCATGCTCCGGATCGCGGCCAGTCGCAAAAGCATTTGGCGCCGAATCTTCAATAATATAGACCTTGGGCATCGGCAATCCAGCCGAAAGAGCCAAATTCTCAACCGTGTTATACAGTCGTGGATTATCGCGTTTCTGGATTTCTTTGGCGCCAGTCATGGCGACAGCCAATGAACTCGAAGCGTAATATTGCACAACGGCATAAATTAGCGCAATCACCAGTACCCAAACTGTTACCCACCAATCATCAGCAAAGTAAGCAAAAGCCGCCCCAATCGCAGTAATAAACAGTACAAAACCAATAATGATAAAGACTGTGTTGCGTTTGTTGGCGGCAATTTGCTTATACATTGGATACTTTAGTTATCGAATTTGACTTCTGGAGCCTTCTCGATTGCGGCTTTTTCCGCTTCGGGAACTTCAAAGTATTCGCGTTCTTTGAAGTGACCAACCAGCTTGTTAATCAAATTAGTTGGGAAAAGTTTAAGTTTGGTATTCAGGGCCTTGGCGCCAGCGTTATAAAAACGGCGAGCGGCTTGGATCTTATCCTCAACGTCTTGTAACTGTAACTGAAGCTGTTGGAAGTTGGTATTGGCTTTGAGTTCAGGATAAGCCTCGGCAATCGCAAAGAGACGCCCTAGGGCACCCTGCATTGAGCGCTCAGCTTCGGCTGCGCCGTCAACGGTCTTGGCGTTCATGCTAGCGTTGCGTGCTTTGGTCACTTCTTCAAAGACGCCCTTTTCGTGCTTAGCATATCCCTTGACAGTCTCGACGACATTTGGAATGAGGTCGGCACGATACTTGAGCTGGACAGTAATATCTGACCATGCTTCATTGACACGCTCGTTAGTTTTGACTAAACCGTTATAGGTAGCCCAGATCACAATGATCAAAAGCAAGACGATAGCGGCGATAATAATTAGTGCAATCTGCATAATATCTCCTAAGTTATACTATATATTATATAGCAAATCTGGATTTTGACTACATCTTTATGCCGTTAAACATGGATGCGAGCAGGCCGGTGAAACAGCTGACTAGGAGCAACACAATCCAAATAATCAAGAGGCAGAATTGTGAGCGCGCAAAGTTGCGCAAGTTATGATTGCTGGCGGTAAGTGCAAAGATAACTACAAAGATCCAGCCGATGATTGGAATTGCGAATAAAATTGAGTAGCCAAAGTAGCCCCACATCGAGATTGGAGTATATTCTGCGGGAATTCTTGGAGTTTTAGTATTGTTTGCCATATTTTTTCCTTTTGATATTATAGTAATATTTGATAAAAGTATAAGCGGTTTGCAAGAAGATGTCAAGCCAAACCCCGACATTGCTGCCGGGGTTTAGATTCATCGTGATAGCAATTACTGTGTTACTTTATCGGAACCACTATAGTATTCCTGATAGCGCTGCTGACAAGCCGCACGCAACTCGCGCAGGCGCTTGGCCCGAAAGTCCTGATAGTCTTTCTGATGATAACCAACATCGACCGCACTATTGAACTCCATTTCGTTGTAGGATAAATCCATAATAAAATACGGACTGTCAGTACATTTGGTGGGATGATCAATCGAATGCTCTGCGACATAAGCCCGCAGCGGGTCGGTTTCGACAGGACAGTTGAGATTTACGAAAATATGCTTGGCTTCCAGCGGATTCTTCGGACGAAAATAGATTGTTTCCTGTTCCATCCAAAAATCACCAAACAGAAAGGTGGGGGTACACTCAAAATGATACAGGCCGGCGCCCTCGATTAATTCCGGATAAGACTGGAAGGCTGTCAAATCTATTGCCTGACCACTCACGTCGGTCGGCACAGATTTCGGTACGACAAACCTAACCTGAAATTCCTTATCATCGGGCAACGTCACAAGTAACATAAAACTGGTGATTGTTTCAACACAGTTAAGTGCGCCCCCCCCCGTAGAAGTTCTGGGCCTCTTCGCGACGCATAGTTTTCAGTTCTCTCTGAGGTATCGCCAAATCCGGCGCTTTCTCAGGAGCCAACTTATCCAACACTCTCGCCAAGATACTGCCATTGACCTGAACCTGTTTGCAGGCCTGATCAATCTTTGCTTCCACAGCATTCACATCTTCTTTCGTAACTCTGTTCTTGAATAATTTACACATAACTTTTCCTCCTTGGGGTGTTTATTTTACCATCGCTTGAATGGCATCGAAAGCGCCAAAAACTGACGCACTCAATGCCATTCAAGGCCAAAGAGTTAACTATCACTGGTAATCTGCAAAGGGATAAATCTATCCCATACCTCCATGATAGCACACATACCCAATTTTGTCAATAGTTACAACATGGAAAACCGTGATATAATGAGGATTATGCAAGGAAAAACTTCATCGTATCATCAGATTCTAGAGGAAATCTGCCAAGAAAATCAAATTGACTTGACTTGGCTATCGTCAGATTGGCTGGCAGTGATGCAACGCGATGGCCAAGAGCGACATGTGCTAGGGTACGGTAAGTTCGATCTAAACCCCGCGGCATCTAGCATGGCAGCCGATGATAAATATGTCACTTTTGAGATTTTACGTCAGAAGGCTGTGCCGGTGATAGAGCACGCAATGCTCTATCAAAACTCCACTGTGGGGGAGTTTGTGGAGGGTCGTAATACTCCTGAATATATCGCGGAATATTTTGCAAAGCACAATCAGCGTATTGTCATTAAGCCCAATGCTGGCCAATGTGGCATGGGAGTGAGTTTAGTAACGGCGCTCGACCAAGTTCCGGCCGTATTGGAGGAAGTCTTTTGGCAGAGTTTTTCGGCCAGTATGTGCCCGTTCTATAATATTGCACATGAGTACCGCGTCATTATGCTAGATGGTGAGGCGAGACTAATCTACCAGAAGAACCGCCAGGATGATAATTGGAAGTTTAATCTGAGTCAAGGAGCAACGGTGAGCCGTGTGGACGATGAGGATTTATGGCAGGAGTTGACGGGCCTAGCGCAACGTGCAGCAAGGGCGATTGGGCTAAGATTTTGTAGCGTAGACATCATTCGTGACGCCGAGAGTCATAATTTACTAATTATCGAAATCAATAGTGGCGTAGCAACCGCCCACTATCTTGAGCAATTTCCAGAAGATTACGCGAAAGTCAAAGCGATTTACCGCGACGCGGTGCTTAAGATGTTTTGCGCGTAGAGTGATCTTCGAGAAACATCTTACGTGTGATAAAGTTGAAGACCATAGCACAGGCCGTGGTAGCGACTTTAGCAATCATTGGATGCCAATTTGCTGAGACGAGCCAGGCCAACATTGCTTCGTCAAAGAGCAAGAAGGCAATACCATTCATAACGGCAAACTCAATAAAGAGGCGCTTGCGGGATTTTTTGTTGGTGGTATTGAAGACCCAAGTGGTACTGGCCCAGAAATTGAAAATAGTCGAAATAGCAAAAGCAATCGCACTAGCGACGACCGATTTGGCAACTTCATCTGGAATCGGCAAAAGATGCAAAGCGATAGCAAAAATCGTCCAGTTGATAGCGGTGTTGATGACGCCCACGATGACAAACTTAGCAAGTTGCTGAAAGGCCGCGGTATGCTTGTCGAGATGAATCAGTTTACATCCCCAAGCCACGAGTTTATCTACAATGTCTTCTTTCTTCTGCTTTGCCATGATAATTATTATAGCAGAAATTTAAGCAAAAACGTGAAAAGCATTTTACCCCAGTTTACTATTGTATTTTTATGCAATCTGTGGTATAATTATAAGCATTATATGATTGGTGAGATTTGGGACAATTTGATGCGACACAAACTCCGGCTAGGGTTGCTGTTAGTGACACTTGCACTGGGTGTAGTGGCTGGGGCAAAGATTATGGCTTACCATCAGCCTACCGTGAGCCACGCGCAAGAAATCGGCGTGGGGCCGGCGCCAGTTTACAATAATTCCCTGACCTTGCGGATTCCAGGCAAGTCTGGCAAGGTAGCATACGAACTCGTCTTTGCGAGCGACTTTCGCTCGGCCAAAATCACTGTGACAGCAGAGACCTTGAGCTCTAATGCCGCAGTCAAGATTCTAAATCCGAGCGGACAAGTAGTTGTAAGTGAGCAAACTAGCACACAAGGCACGGAAATCAAATTTACCAGTGCGCCCAAAACCTACTCAGTTTCACTGGGCAAAGGGTATATGCTTGATGTGCAAGGGGCAAATGTGCAGATGCTGAGCAACCTGAATTATTCCTTGGCAACGGCGTTTATGCCGAGTGGAAGTAGTGAACGCTATGTCGTAATGACTGACGGCCTGCGCAAATCAACTTGGAGCGAAAGCGAGGGCAAAACGGCGTTGTATAATTTACTCAAAAATTATATCGTCGGCCAGATTGAAACTTATAAGTCACAATTATCCGATGCGGTACTGAATAACAAAAATCTGGATGTCGCAAACAAAACGCGCATTGTTCTGGCTTATCGCAACCTCAAGGGCGCCGATCAAGAGCCATACCGTGAGTTTATTAAGCACTTACAGCGGGGTGGCGTGCCAGAGATTACTTACAAAGGCCAGCGAACTTATACCGTGGGCGACCAGGTTGATTTTACAAAATTAGTGAGCGCGCGCGACGGTGAAGACGGCGTGTACGCACCCGAGCAAATTATTACAAAATCTGAAGTGGATTTGAGCCGGGCGGGGCAATATACCTTGGCCTATACCGTGGGGGATAGCGATGAAAATATAGTAACACTCAAAATCCCGATTACCGTAGCTGAAGCGCGAAGCATAGACGATGCGCCAATCACGAACACTCAGCAGCCACCAACTACGCCTAACACCAATGTTAGTAGCAATACAGAGAACTCTGCCAGCAGTACGGTCTATACCGTAGGCGGTGGCATGAACATTGAGACTGACCCGATTGAATCGCTTGACGGTGACGAGTCGACAGTCTGGGGCGAGCAAGTCGAAGCCGAGAATACAATGAATTCTCAGATCATAACGAGCGAAACCGCAACAGAAGTCAGTAGCACCACGAAAAATACTGAACAACAAGGACAATCCCATGGAATTAGCGCATCACAAATTGTTTTGATTGCTCTAGGCATTGTGCTACTCTTTGGCCTGGTGCGCTTTATCTTTGACCACTACGTGCGCTAAGCGCAATTTAGTGCTATAATATATTTATTATGAAAAAATTCAATACTTCCCCCATCAGTGGTATGCAAGAGCTGACGCCAGCCATGCAAGCCGAGTTTAACCGCCTCAAGTCCGGCATTACTGCAGCCTATGCACAGCATGGGTTCCAAAGTATTGAGACTCCCACGATTGATCGCACTGAGATTTTGCTTGCCAAAGCTGGCGGCGACACCGAGAAGCAGATTTATAAAGTAGTCAAAACCGCCGAAACCGCCAATGATGCCGACCAAGCCCTGCGTTTTGATCATACCGTACCACTCGCGCGCTATACGGTGGAACACGCAAATGATTTGACCTTCCCCTTTAAAGTCACGCAGATTGGCCGGAACTTCCGGGGCGAACGGGCGCAAAAGGGGCGATTTCGGGAATTCTACCAGTGTGACGTGGATGTGATCGGCTGGAATACCCTGCCCGTAGCGTATGATGCCGAAGTAATTGCAACTTTGGTAGATGCGCTCAAAGTATTGCCGTTGCCGAGTTTTGTAGTGCGCGTGAGCAACCGTAAATTACTCAGTGGCCTGTTGCAAGCACTAAATTTGAACCATTTATCCGCCGAAATCTTTAATATCGTCGACCACGCCGAAAAGGTACCGCCAGAAAAGACCGTTGAAGCCTTGCAAGACTTAGGCCTGGGTACGGAAAATGTTGTAAAGATTACAACATTTATGCAGATTCATGGTGATTACACCGAAGTTGTACCAAAATTACGGGATCTGGGTTGCCAAGATGCTACCTTCTTGGAGGGGGTGGAAGAATTGGATATTGTGCTCAAGACCGTCCAAGAATTGTCTGCCACCACGGAAGTTATAGCTGATATGATGATTGTGCGCGGGTTGGATTATTATACTGGCACGGTGTTCGAAACGATTGCGCCAGATTATCGCGAGTTTGGCTCGATTTGCTCTGGCGGACGCTACGAAAACTTAGCCAATCACTATACCGATCAGGCTCTGCCAGGTGTAGGCGGATCGATTGGCCTCACACGCTTGTTTGCAGCCTTTGTGGATGCTGGGTTAGCCAAGGCTAGCGAGAGCAAGCCTGTGGACGTGTGTTTATTGCCAATCTCTAGCAATGAGTATCAGGCTTGCGCTAAGTTCGCTACAGATTTGCGAGCCGAAGGCAAAACTGTAGATTTGGTCCTGACTGAGAAAAAACTCGGCGACAAGATGAAATATGCCAGCAAAGTAGCACAGTTCGCCGCCGTGATTGGTGAAACCGAAGCAGCGTCAGGCCACTACAAATTACGTAATCTAAAAACTGGCGCCGAAATCGAGAAATAGCCTGTTTGTAGGCTATTTACTGAGCCCGGCGTCGAGATACATTTTGACGTAATCCCAGCCCCAGCTGCTATCAAAACCAGCAGTCGTGAACTTGTTGAACTTGAAATAAGGATAGCCTTGAGCAACTTGATTAGCACGACGAGTATTGTTGTCGAGTTCACTCGCCATTTCATGGTTGGCTACACAGTTATCAAAATCTGTGCCTAGGCCAGCCTCGTGGCCAATCTCTAGCCAATAATCATCTGGTAAATCTTTGATACTGGGCGAAGTCTTGCTGTCGCCAATGCCCTTGGAATGGTAATCTTCTAGCAACGCGGTTTGGGCGCCGTGATAAAAATCCCAGAATTTATTTTCGCGCATCGCGCAATAGGCCGCTTCGGCAGAATCGCGCGAGTACTGGCTGCCTGTGCCCTCATAAAGATAGTCTGTAAGCCGAATTTCAAACAAAATATCATTTTCCTCGAGGTAAGCCGTAAACTTATCCCAGTTATCCATTACTACGCGTGAGAAAAAGTCGCAATATGGGCACATAATGTCGGTGTACATCACATAGTGATTTTTGGCATCCATACTGCCAACCGTTGTGGCCTCATTCCAGACTTGCTCACCCGCCGATGGTCGTGAGGACAAACTCGCAATCACAACGCCAAACAGCAAGACGATTACGGCGATAATTCCGATAGTACGTAGTTGTTTCATAGATTATTTCTCCTTCATTTCTGATTGATGCTTATTTTGATAACGTTCACTAATCAGCAACGCATAAGCGTCATTGCTAATGCGTTTGAGCGAAAAGAGTGCGATAATCACTGCTGCCGCTGTGAGTAACCCAGAAATCGTACTGGCAAGAGTGTAGCTGCTAGTGCTAAAGAGCGTGCCAATAATTGGTGCAATCAGTGTGGTGCCACAGGTGGGGCAACCGGTGCCCAGCACAGCCAAACCAGCCGCCAATCCGGCGCTCTGTACATTGTCGGAATTAGTGGCCTTGGCTACGACTTGGGATTTCTTATCACGACGCTTATGGCGCCAAACCAGCACGACGAGACCAATCAAAAGGCTTTGTAGGAGCGTCACAAAGAAAGTCAACGCCCAGTCCCAAAAATTGCGGTTCACGCCAAAAAGGCCCAAGAAGCCATCGCCAATAATTCGAAGTTTGCCCCAAAAGTCCGCCACGCCAAATAAATTAAAGGCAGCTGTACTTCCCGAAAGTAACGTCATGAGCGTGCCAAAAATCACGAAGGTTAGCGCAACAGTCAACAAAAACTTAACATCACGGGTCGCCAAAACAATCCCCGAAAAGGTGATTTTCCATTCATCTAGCCAACGCTCAAACCGGCGTAGCCAGGGTCTTCCTCCACTTGTCATGTTATTAGTATAGCACAACAACTTAGACTTGCCACACAATTCTGGTGGTTATAATTCTATTGTATCACAGATGGTGCAAAAAGTCAATGGTTATTTGTTCGGTTTTTACATTTCACCTCTGTTACTTCTGTGGAAAACTTTTGGGAGTTAATGCAGATTTTATACAAAAATCAAGGTTGACGCGGTTTGTGGTTATGATAAAATGTAAGTAGGAACTCGGACGAATCTGACGTTGAGAGCCGCCCGTAGTCCCACAAATTAAATAAACGGTAGCACCGGGTGTTCGCAAATGTGCTATATGTCTTAGAATCTGTCAGGTAGCTGGCAGATTCTTTTTTATTCTGAACTGTGCTATAATGAAAGTAGCAGTGATGGCGCCCGAATGGCGGAATTGGTATACGCGTTCGACTTAAAATCGAATGGAGAAATCCATATGGGTTCAAGTCCCATTTCGGGCACCACTGCGTGATACCACAATACCCTACCTTGGCATTTTTCTTCCATCGCTCGCCATGAGGCGCGCTTCGGAAAGAGAAAATACCATTCTAGGCTATTCTGGTTATCACTTTGCGTAACGTTAGAACAGGAATTATTATGAAGAATCCCAAAATTACCCGTAAAATCACTCAAGGTGTGTATGTTTTGACCACACAGGGCGGTGGCTGTATCGTGGATGCCGTTTCGCGCGCGAGCGCGGGTGAGCAACCCCTGATTACGGTAGCCGTAGCCAAGACCAACCATTCACATAAGTTGCTCCGTGAGAACGACAAGTTTGCACTGTCCGTATTGGGCGAGGAGGTAGACCCTAAAGTTATTGAGACTTTCGGGTTCAAGTCTTCCAAAGATATCGACAAATGTACTGAATGCGAGACGACCGAAGTTGAGGGTGTACCTGTACTCAAGGACTCGCTGGGGTATATGGTTTGCGAGAAAGTGGATGCGATTGATGCCGAGACGCATACGATTTATATTGGGCGCATGATTGAGGCGGATGTTTTGCAAGACAAGAAACCAATGACTTATGCTTATTATCAAGAGCACAAAGAAGACTTGACCAAGGTGAAGACCGAAAAAGGCCAGACGGCTTGGGTCTGTATGGCCTGTGGCTATGTTTATTATGGCGACGAAGTGCCAGATGATTTTATCTGTCCACTTTGTGGCCTAGGCAAAGAGTATTTCAAGAAAAAAGACTAAAAATTGTCCGTTTTGGGCTACTGGGGGCTTACATTATGGGCGAGATGTGCTATAATGTAGGTATGGTTCTGTAGCTCAGTTGGTAGAGCAGAGGCCTGAAGAGCCTTGTGTCGA
>CAMUBZ010000003.1 GCA_947087275.1 uncultured Candidatus Saccharibacteria bacterium | reverse complement strand
GGTCCGTATAATCGTTGGAGTGGCCTCCCCCTCCGCTGCCTTAGTACTGTATTAGATATGCAGGAGTAAAAAAACGGAAATGTTAAAACAAAATAACACCATTTCTGGTGCAGTTTGTCAATGGTGCCCGCGACTGGACTTGTAGCCTTGGCGCCGGCTCTGCCGGTTCCAGTAATGCTACTTCGCCCCTGTTAGGGCCGTGGTGCCCGCGACTGGACTTGAACCAGCACGCCTTGCGGCATATGCTCCTAAGGCATACGTGTATACCAATTTCACCACACGGGCATAGAACCATTGTAGCATAATTTCATCAAAATATCCAGCTAAGGCCGCACTCGCAGTTATAACATTCCTAATTTTTCTGATACAGCGTAATCCCAGCCGCGGCATATTTACGCACTGTCAGTAGCGTTAGGCCATCAAACTCCGGCGCACCTTGCTGAGAGGGGAAAGACAGCGCCAAAATCCCACCTTTACGCAATAATTTGGGCAATTCCGCCACCTCAGAAACATCAAAGCGGTCATACGGCGGGTCGGCCAAAATCACATCAAAGACGCCTTCTGCGGCTGGATTTTGGGAGAATTCTCTTGCTGAAACAGTAAAAACATTATAAAATATCATATTTTCACCGTTTTTTGCCTCAAAATCAGCCACCGCGGTCTCACGGCTCTCTGGGGGCAAAGTTGCCAGAATCGCCTCTAAATGGCCTTTTTCGGCCACGTGGGCGAGATTTTGACGGATAATTTTACTAATTTTTGGCGCTTTTTCCACAAAAAACACTTGTTTGGCGCCTCTGCTCAGGGCCTCGATTCCCAAGGATCCCGAACCAGCATAAATATCTAGCACTATAGCGTTTTCCAGATAAGGCTGAAGTATATTAAACAGAGCTAACTTCTCGCGTGAGCCCATCGGATGCGTCAGAGCCGAATGTGGCGACTGTAGGCGCATGCCCTTAAATCGCCCTGAAAGTACCTTGAGATCACTTTTTCCGAGCATTTTTCGCCCCTTTTGCGGTGTTTTTGGTATCTTTTTTGCGGTGTAAACCATAGGCCTCCTCGGCTGCCGAATACCAAATCAACGCCTCGGCTCGGACAATTTCTGGCAAAACCAAGTTCTTGGTTTCGAGCGCTAGTTCTGTCGTCCAGCCGTCTTTACGAAAGTTATCATAAATTTTGGCCGGCTGAATTCGATCAATCGCCTCAAACAAAGTCTTTTTGGCGTCCACATATTGGAACTCAGCCTTGCCCACCTCAGGCATAATTTTGCGTTGGGGCAGCGTGGCGGCAATCACCACCACGCCATACTCATACGCCAAATGCTTAGAAAAATACCCTCCAGCACCCCAGTACAACCAGTTGTTGCGTGCGGTTTCGATGGCGCTACGTCCATGCATAATCCCCTTGATTGGCTCACCAAAAATCTTTACAAATTCCTTATTTGACATCAGTTCTTCTTTGGCTTCCGAGAGCGGAAAATGATGCGCGGGGGTCAAAGCATCAGTGACTTTGTGTGCCAGCCAAGCCGCCTCAAAGGCTGCCCGCACTTCATTGTGATTTTTGAGCGCTTGCACAAGATTATAATGGTGGTCTAGAATCTGCTGCACGAGGTTCGCGCCGTTTTCGCCATCAAACATGTGCGAAGGATCGTCTTCATCAGGGCTTTTACGTTTGAGGCCATCGGGCCCGAGGGCACCAGAAAAATGTCGAATCTCTTTGGCACTCGGGAAATATTTGCCTCGAGGAAGATGTTTGGCCAGCACCTTGCGTGCGGCCTGGTCGAGTTGCTGATGTGTGCCCACGAGTTTGCCTGTGAGCTTGGAGTTTTTGGCCAAAGTGGTGGTGGAATACATAATTAACCTTTATATTATACATGCTATAATAGGTTTATGCAACGTGAAGAATTTACGATCAAAAGCCAACATGATAACTTGGAATTGGGTGTGAGCCTACGTATCCCGGGCGGACAACCGCGCGGGATTTTGCAACTGGTGCACGGCATGGCGGAGCATCGCGAGCGCTACCATGATTTTATGGATTACTGTGCCCAGCAAGGCTTTGTGGTAATTATCCATGATCATCGTGGCCATGGTGCCAGCGTCAAATCCGCTGACGATTACGGCTATTTTTACCAAAACGGCGTGCAGGGAATTATTGATGACGTCCATCAAGTGACAGAGTATGTTAAGAACCGCTTCCCCGGGTTGCCTTTGACTTTGTTTGGCCATAGCATGGGCTCGCTGGTGGTGCGCTGCTATATGCAGCAGCATGATGCGGATGTTGACGGGTTGATTGTCTGCGGCTCACCTAGCAAGCGTGTCGGTGCCGGTATGGGTAAAATGGTAGCCAAGTTCTTGCAACTTTTCCATGGTGACAAATACCGTAGCAAATTTGTGAACCAGCTGGCTTTTGGCGGATATAATCAAAAATCCGCCAAACTCGCACGCACGAATGGTCAAGCGGTTGATATGGCCCAGCATTATCCTACCCTAAACTCGTGGATTGTCAGTGACCCAGCGGTAGTGGCGGCCTATGATGCTGATCCGCGTGATGGCTTTATCTTCACTTTGAACGGTTTTGAGACTCTATTTGGTTTGGTGCAGCGAGCCTATAGCAAAAAAGGTTGGCAACTAGCTCACCCAGAGGCGCCGATTTTCTTTATTGCTGGGGCAGATGACCCGTGCATTATTAGTCATAAAGATTTTGTGCGAGCCGTAGACTTCATGCGCCAGCGCGGGTACCAACACGTCACGAGCAAACTTTATCCTGGCATGCGTCACGAGATCTTAAACGAAAAAGGGAAGCAGGAAGTTTGGGCGGATGTGGTGCACTTCATTGAGCAAAGCGTGCTATAATAAACTTATTATCAACTAATAGAGTAGGGCCAAAATAGTTAAGACTTGTGGGACGGGAAGTTGCCCGCAAGGCAAGGGAAACCGCTGATTTTGGTTCGCATTCCGCTATGATGAGAGTGCTTTTGCCAACCTCGTAAATAGCGGGGAAGGAGTTTTATGACCAACCGCCCCGCGCCCCACACCATGCCTCGGGCGCGTAAAGTAATTATTACTGCAATTTTGATTGCGCTCACTATCGTACTGCAACGCTTGCTGGCGTTCCGGACGCCGATTATTCAAATCAACTTCATGTTCGTGCCAGTGATGTTGGCGGGCATGCTCTTGGGCTGGCCGGGCGCAACTTTTGTAGCAACTATTGCGGATTTGATTGGTGCGCTACTATTTCCGTCGGGTAGCTTTTTCTTTGGCTATACGCTGACGGCAATCCTCACTGGACTAACGGCTGGCCTTTGTCTCTACCGCCCGCACGGCATTAAGCTGGATCGCAACTTTGTGCTACGCTTGGTAATATGTACCTTGATTATTACGGGCGTACTCAACGGCGGGCTCAATACACTCTGGGTACTGATGATGACGGGGGATGCAAGCAGTGTGATTATTCCTGTGCGGGTGATGAAGCAATTAGTAATGGCTCCGGTGATGCTAATTACGATGACGGCACTAGTCAAAATTTTTGCTCCCCGTCTGAATCATTTGTTAGGAACTGCCGATGATCAGCCTCAAGCAGTTTAGTTGTGGTTACTCCAAGCATCCAGTTTTAGCGCAAGCGAATTTGGAGATTGCGCCCGGTGAGATTACGGTCATTATCGGACAAAATGGTAGTGGTAAATCAACCTTGGCTCAAGTTTTGGCTGGGCTCAAACTCGATTTCTCGGGTGAAGTTTGGATTGATGACCTACGGCTCAAGCGCTCAACACCGGTGCGCGAATTGCGGCAAAAGATTGGTCTAGTTTTGCAAAACCCAGATCATCAGATTTTGTTTGGCAGAGTGGAGGACGAGATTGGCTTTGCCTTGCAAAATCTCAATTTGCCAGAAATGACCGATCTCCCCAAAGCAAAACGTGCACGTCAGTCTATCATCCAATCTAAGCGTCGGGAGATAATCCTCGAAGCCTTGGCACAAGTAGGATTAGCGGATAAATTGGATGCTAATCCACGCGCACTTTCGGGCGGTCAAAAACAGCGCTTAGTCTTGGCTAGTGCGCTAGCCCTCAACCCAGAATATTTGGTTCTAGATGAGGGTACTTCAATGCTCGATTTACCAAGTCGACGCACTGTCTATCGTGTTTTGGACAATCTCAAGCGAAAGGGTATAGGTATTATTATGATGACTAATCTGCTTGACGAAATTTTATTAGCCGACACCGTGTTGATTCTAACTGGCGGGCAAATCATCAAATCAACACCTGTTGAGTTAATCAAGCATCCTACTTTGCTGACTCAGTTTGGGCTAGAAGTGCCACTTTTGCTGCAAATTGCCAAAAAATTAAAAACTTACAATTTACGTGATTTGCGGAGAAAAATATGAAAGGCGCCCTGCTGGTCTTAGGCTTTATCATCTATAATATCTGGCTATTTTGGCTAGAAGATTGGCGAATCTTGGGTGGATTATTGTTGCTTGATTTATGTATACTGCTACTTCTACAGCGTCATCATTGGCAGAAACAAGTCCGATTCCTTGCTCAGAATTGTGGTTTTGTGACCTTTGTTATTCTGTGTAATTGGCTATTTTCTGGCCTGCCGCAAGCTCTACTATTAGGCGTGCGACTTGGCCTAGCGATTGAGGCGACTTATCTCGTCTCTCAGCTCCTCACTTCTCAAGAGTTTGCACACGGCATTGCTAACCTTTGTGCTCCACTCAGACTTTTTAAGGTTGATACGGAAGCAATTGTGCTGAGCATTACTGTGGCACTCACGTTTGTGCCACTCTTGACGCATGAGGCCAAACAACTACAATCTAATCTTAAACTCAAGGGCTGTGGCTTAAGAACGCTTTGGCAACAACCGCAAGTCTATATCGTTGGCGTAATGGAACAACTTTTCGACTCTACGGAAGCCGCCGAGCAAGCCTTGCGGCTAAAAGGTTACGATTAATAACGCGGTGCTAATTCGCGGGAATAACTTTCGGTATAGCTGGAGGCATAACGTCCAGCCTGAGCGTAAGCCCACAGATAAGTATCCATTCGCAAGTTGAAGATTTCACCAGCATTATATTTGGCCGGTGGTGCACCAAAGGTGCCCGTGCGCGTCACCAAAGGATCAGAACCAAAGGAGCGATTGAGCGTCAAGCCGTTAGCTAACACTGGGCCGTTAAAAACTAATTGCTTATTGCACGTATCGCGCAAACGATTCACCGCATCCGCTTCAGTGGAGCCGTACGTAAAATCGCTACAGGTGTTAATCTTGCCGTCAACAATTAACCAAGCGTCAATTCGCGTCACGTCGCTAGCGATTTCTAAGTTACCGTGCACAAAAATCACAACCTGTGGTACATGGTAAATGCTATTGTATGCCCCAGGATTAGTAGTAATATTACCCGTAATCTTCAAATCGCCATTATGAGTGAGGATTTGTGTGTTGGATACGTTATTCATTGCGCCCAGTGTGTCACTTGTCAAAGGCGTAGCCTGATTTTCCAAAAAAGTCGTCAAGCGTGTGCGGTAGGTCGAATTATTATAAATTCCTGAACTGCCCAGGCGATCCTTGTTGGCAATCGTGAGCGGGGAATTACCAGTGCTCAACGGAATGCTTTGCGGAGCGGACAGATTTTTGGAGCCAATCGCCAAACTTGACCCAGAGGTGAAGTAATTCACGTTCTTGCCCACGGCTGCCAAATATTCTACCCATGAGCCGTACAAAGTGCGTGATCCGCCTTCACCAACCTTAGCGCCCATGACGGCGTTATCAAATCGTGGCGAGGTTGAAGTAGTGACGCCGCCTGCTGTCAAAACGCTCCCGTTCCAAATCGCTATGGTTGGTTTCTTGGCGATTGTGCGGCAGGACGCACTGTAGACATACCAATAATTGCGATAATTCTTATCGGTGCGCGTGTCATGCTTCCAGTTACCGTTGATAGCGTACCACGATTCATAGCGGTAGCCACCCGTATGGCAATATTTGTATCCTACATAATCTGGCACCACTACGCCGAAGGCTTTGCTATAAGTATCGGGGCTATTGTCAAGATTGGCGCCTTCTTCCCCAAAGTTATGTCGTGCCGCGATATTGGCGCCCGAATAATGGTTGTAAGGACTACTAGCCGAACGTGGAGTGGTATCAAAGAAACGTCCGCTACGTCCCGGCAACACATCCACGAGATGCGCTGTGATTTGGCGCTCCATAAGACGCCGTACATCATAAGTATTACCGTGCAAATCCCATTCCAGCTGAGTAGTTTCGCCAGCAAACATAATATCAGAGGTTGTGGATCCGCTGGAGTTAGGATTAACTGGCTCACCGGACGGGTCAGCTGGACGCGTAATGGTTGCGCAGGCCCCAGAACTACCCGACCCAGAATAATTATTGAGATACCAGTCGTAATGCGAATCTTCTGGAACTGCAGGACTATTCGTGGCGGGATCTGCAGCCTTGTAGTGCACTTCAATATGCTTCTTGCTCTTCATGTTAGCAAATTTGTTGCTGTAATTAATGTAGCTGCAAACTGTCTTCGTCTCGCCTGGGCTGAGTGAAACCGTTTGTGGGGTGGTACCATAGGTAGAAGTGCCAGAACTAGTAGTAAAGATGCCAAAAGTGCCACCGCCGCCTGTTGTGATACTATAAGGCGTATAGTTATTGACGGTATCCGCTACATCTGTTTTGCCC
The DNA here is from genome assembly GCA_947087275.1 of uncultured Candidatus Saccharibacteria bacterium. Taxonomy (GTDB): domain Bacteria; phylum Patescibacteriota; class Saccharimonadia; order Saccharimonadales; family Saccharimonadaceae; genus Nanosyncoccus. The sequence continues at coordinate 106,421 of CAMUBZ010000003.1, read as the reverse complement.
GACCCCGCTGAGATATCACCTGCAGATGCTTTGGTTGTAAATTTGTCTTTGCCTCCAAGGCTAAAACCGTTTGGTTGATACTCAATTGTGTGCGTAAAGTTGACAGTCACGGATGGCTCATCAGTGCTAAACTCAATCGCAACATGCCCATCCCAACCTGAATCTTGTGGTCCTTCGGGGATACCATTTCCAACATCAATAATGGTCTTGGATTGAAAGTAAGCCATGGCGCTGCTACCGTCACCATTCTCAGTCTGCTCAGTGATTTTTTGCTCTATCTTTTGTTGAATACAGGATGAATCTGTTCCGCAATCTGTCCAAGCCTCATCAAAGGCAAAAATTGCTAATTGATCCCAGTTATATTGCATATCGACGCCGATACTCAGCGCGTATTCAAACAGTGCCTGCGCTTCAGCGGCAGACATGCCGCCCGGAATCGACGACGGGTCAACATAAACTGCATTATTGCGATCCGCGCGGTCATTGCTAATTAGACCACTGACGCTACCCAGCTGAATTTTGCCACCATTGGCATAGTCGACGTAGGCTAAGCGGTAGACATAGGGGTCAGCCATTCCCGCAGTGGCATTAATCATATCTTGCTTCTGTTGGCTGGTTAAGCCAACGCGTTCGGACGACTGCAAGAATTCATCTAGAGGTTGCTTAACCCAAGTAATTCCCCAACTTGTACAGTTTTTCCCAGCTGCACCACAGCCGCCCACATTGCTGTCGTTGGAGTCGCCACCATTAGCGGCATATGCTGGCTGCACATCTGGCAATAAATACACACAAGCCGCGACTAAGGCTATCAGTGCCACCATTGCTAACCCTAAACGTTTTTTCATAAGCTATCTCCCATCCCGCTTGTATTACTTGCTGCTTCGCGTGTTAAATTATAGTAACGATTGGCTTGATTCGTATCCCCCAGTGCAGCATAAGCTAAGTAAGTTAAATTATAGAATTTGATCTTTTCGGAAAGATTTAACTTACTGGGGTCGACGTTTTCGGCGATTCCCACTACTCGCTGATTATCACTTAGGGAAGAATAAAAAACAATTTGCGCCACATAAATCGTATCGATACGCTGTTGATTGGCTGCGTTTGCCAAGGCGGCAGCAAAGGTTGCTTCGGCGGCCTCCAAATCACCGCTCACCACAATGTTACCATTTTCGTCGGCGGAATAGGTTGGCTCAAAAACTTCGGTGACCTGCTCGTTTAACTTTTGCACGCCTGCCAGTTGTGAATTGCCACCACTGATTTCGGTGCCATCTCCAGCGCCCGCGTCATCCGACACTACTGGCCCAGATTGTTGATGATTGATAACTAAAATTGTCACTACGGCGATGATAATGAGCGCGACAAGCCCTCCGACTAGGAATATACGTTTACGTATCTTGCTCGTTTTTTGCTTTTTCTCTGCCTGTTTCTGATTTTGCTCCGCAAAGTAATCTGTTGGCTTCTGGCTGGCAGTTTGCATATTTGACTGAAAAACGAGTTTGTCCGGCGGGGTTGGCTCGCTCATTGTACCTCCTTGAACCGTCACACTTTCTATAAAGCAAAAATGCGACTATTTACTTAGTCGCTAAACCTTACAATTCACTTGCGTCTATACAAGTAAGATTGCGTAAATAGCCGCATACTTCACTCGTATAGACAGAGCAGATGAATCGTTTATATGAATTGTAAGATTTAGCACTTCCATTATAACATGGAAAACGTTTCGTATGGGCAAAACGCGGACGGCTTTATGTAGTATAATATACTCATGGCTAATTTTTATAACCAAACCGTCAAAGAAACTCTTGGGCAATTTGCCGTGGACCCAGAAAAGGGTCTCACGATGCGCGAAGTACACAAGCGCCAAGAAGCCTATGGTAAAAATATTCTAAAGTTTAAAGAGACTCCGCTCTGGCGTAAACTCCTCGAGCCTTTTATGGATGTTTTTATGGTGATTCTGGTAGTGGCGATGATACTTTCGGCTATTCAGCAAGATTGGATCGAAACGATTGCGATTGGTGTCATCATTGTCGCTGATACGGTAATATATTATATTCAAAAGTTCTCGACCGAGCGGATTTTGCGTTCACTCAAGACTAACACGCAACATGGTGTGGCGGTAATTCGTGAAGGCGAAGAACAGGCTCTAGATGCTACAGAGTTAGTACCGGGAGATATTGTAATTTTGCGCGAGGGTGACCGCATCCCCGCTGATGGACGTATTGTGAATGAATCTGGGTTATTGGCAGATGAAGCTATGCTTACTGGTGAGTCCACCTCAATCGCTAAAGATGCTCGGGCAATTTCGGGTAACAAAAAGGTCTACGAGCAACGCAATATGGTCTTTGCTGGTTCTTTTGTAGTAACCGGTACAGGCAAGATTTTGGTAACTGCCACTGGCAATGATACCGAGTATGGTCGCATCGCCTCTCTGGCATCATCAGTTGAGGAAACCAGTCCCATATCGGAAAAAATCAACAAGCTAGTTTACAAAATTGCGATTGTGGTGGTCGCGCTGGCCGTGATCGTGCTGATCGTGCAACTGGTAGATGGCATTGATATCCTGAACGCGCTCAAGTTTACTCTCGCTATGATTGTTTCGGCGGTGCCAGAAGGCTTACCAATTGCCATTTCAATTATTTTGGCGCTTTGTGCGAAGCAGATGGCGAGAAAACAGGCGTTGATTAAAGAACTCAAGGCCATTGAGTCGATTGGGATTGTCACGACTATCGCCAGCGACAAGACTGGCACCCTCACCGAGAATCGTCTGGAACTGAAAGAAATCTGGACGCCATCTACCAAGCAAGATTTTCGCGAGAGTTTGGCACGTGCAACTCTGCTGTCGTCATCCTTAATCGATTCATCTGGCAGTGCTTCGGTGGCAGATCCACTTGATGTGTGTTTGCTCAATTACCTTCAAGAGCAAAAATACGCTTTGGATAAATTAACGCCGCTCAAATCTTATGCTTTTGATCAAGGGCTAAAATTATCGGGCAACCTCTATGGTGATAAAAAAGGTGATTTGCAGCTAGTGGTCAAAGGCGCACCAGAAGTCATCATGAATCGGGCTAAATTAAAACAAAAAGAGCGTGAAATACTTGAAGCGCAACTTTTGGAGTTGGCTGGCAAGGGTTATAAAGTCATTGCCATCGCTAGTGGCAAACTCAAGCATGAAATCAATGAACTAGCGCGTCTCGAAAAGGATGACACTCTAAAATTTGAAGGTTTTATTGCAATTGCTGATGCGATTCGTCCAGAGGCCGCCCAAGCCATTCGTCAAACTGCACGCATGGGTGTAAAAACCAAAATGGTCACTGGCGACCATGCTAGCACGGCCTATGCCATTGGCAAAGAACTTGGTCTTGCCAAAGATATTTCCGAGGTTCTGGATTGCTCCAAACTTGGCAACATTAATGATGACGATTTGGCGGATTTGGTACGCACTACTACTGTTTTTGCTCGTGTCACACCTGAAGATAAGTTTCGGATTCTGAAGGCTATCAAACAAAGCGAGATTTGTGCGATGACTGGTGATGGTGTTAATGATGTACCGGCGCTAGTGGGCGCACACGTAGGAATTGCCATGGGCGACAGTTCATCTATTGTGCAAGATGCCGGCGACATTGTGCTCTTGGACAACAACTTCAAAAATATCACTGAAGCGATCAAAGAAAGCCGTACGGTTTTGGCTAACATCCGCCGCATGCTAGGATATCTGTTGGCGACCAATGCTGGTGAGGCTCTCACGATGCTGGGCGCCTTATTGCTCTTTGGTAATCATATGCTGACTCCAATCCAAATTTTGTGGATTAACTTGGTCACCGACTCGCTTTTGGTGATTCCACTCGGGCTCGAGCCGCCCGAGCAGCAAATTTTGCGGCGTAAGCCAGAGCACAAGGACGCTGCGATCCTGCCCGCTAGCATGGTGATTCGGATGATTATTATTGCTGTTATGATGGCTTCAATTACGCTGGCGACTTATTTTGTCTCTAATCTGATTTTACACTCACCAGAGCAGGCTAACACACTTGCCTTTACGGCTCTCGTCGTGATGCAGTGGAGTAGCGCTATTTCGGCGCGCGGGCTTTATGAATCCGCTTGGCAGCGTCTCAAAGTGCGCAATCACGGTTTTCTCTACGCGCTAATTGTGGCGATTTTGTTGCAACTTTCAGCAATTTTTGGCCCGTTGATGAGTATTGTTGATACTGTCTCTGTGCCACTAATAGCACTTATGGTTGTGGCGCTTATCGCTTTTGTTGTGCCGCTCATTGTGATTGAATTCTATAAGAAACTCCAAAGCCAAGGTTAATAGAGATAAGCGTTGTATTTAATACAACGCTAAAGTTATTGACACGCTATATATAGTGTCTTAAAATAAGTATAGACACTAAATGTAGGGTCAACAAAGAAAGAAAATAAAAATTCATTAGAACATATCAAGAGGAGGTAATATTTTTTATGTTCAAAAAAATTGTCAAACGGGATGGGAAAATTGTAGATTTTGACCCAGAGAAAATTACAGAAGCCATTGCTAAGGCTGGACTTTCCACCGAAGAATTCAAGCATGATCGCGCCAAACAACTTGCTGATAAAGCCGTGAAGCGTGCTCAGGAGACTATCAAACAGCGTACTCCGAGCGTCGAGCAAATTCAAGATATCGTCGAAGAAGTCTTGATGGAATCCGCTTTCAAGAAGACTGCCAAAGAATATATTACTTATCGCCAAGAGCGCAACCGCGTTCGCGAAGCCAAAAGCAATTTGATGAACATCTATAAGACCATTGCGGTCGCTGATGCTTCCGAAGATTCCGACGTTAAGCGCGGCAACGCTAACGTTGATGGTAACTCTGCCATGGGTAAGATGTTGCAATTTGGTGCTGAAGGCTCAAAGATTTTTGCTAAGACTTTGCTGATGAAACCAGAGTTTGCTAAGGCGCATGACGAAGGCGATATCCACGTACACGACCTAGATTTCTATGCAACCGGTACGTTGACTTGCTGCCAGACCGACCCACTGCAATTATTTGCTGACGGCGGGTTCAATACTGGCCATGGTCATTTGCGTACACCGAACTCAATTGGTAGCTATGGCGCATTGGCGGCAATTATCTTGCAGGCCAACCAAAACGAGCAACATGGTGGTCAGAGTATTCCAAACTTTGACTACGCCATGGCACCAGGCGTCAACAAGAGTTTCCGCAAGGCATTGAACCGTGCGATTCGCCAGTATAATCGCTTTAGCGGCAACAAAGAAATTGAAGTTAAGATCCCTGAAGATCTCGAATACGGTGATGCAAAAGCACTCAAGAAACTAAAGTTGCCAGAAGGCATTGTCGAAAGTGCTAACGAAGATGTAGAACGCCAGACGTTCCAGGCTATGGAAGGCTTTATCCATAACCTCAACACGATGCATAGTCGCGCTGGTGCGCAGGTGCCATTTACAAGTATTAACTTTGGTACTGATACGAGTGAAGCTGGTCGTTTGGTAGTACGTTGCTTGCTTGATGCGACCGAAGACGGTCTTGGCCATGGTGAAACGCCAATCTTCCCAATCTCTATCTTCAAGGTTAAAGAAGGCGTCAACTACAATCCTGGCGATCCTAACTATGACTTGTTTAAGCGGAGCATGGAAGTTAGTGCCAAGCGCCTCTTCCCGAACTTTGTCTTTATTGATGCGCCGTTTAACCTTGAAGGTTATGTGCCAGGCGATTATCGCACCGAAATCGCTACTATGGGTTGCCGGACTCGTGTTTATGGTAGCATCTTCCCCGAAAGTGATCACATTACTACCGGTCGTGGCAACTGTAGCTTTACCACGGTGAACTTGGTACGTCTCGGTATCAAGCATGGAATTGCTCTAGGTGAGCGCAAAGAAGCCGACTGGTCTGGTTTCTATAAAGATCTTGATGAGAAAATGGACCTAGTGGCGGACGAATTGCTTGAACGTTACGAATTCCAAGCCAACCAACACGTACGCAACTTCCCATTCTTGATGGGCGAGCATAACTGGTTTGGCAGTGAAAAACTCGGCTGGAACGATAGTCTGCGCGATGTTATCAAGCACGGCACCCTGAGTATTGGCTTCATTGGTTTGGCAGAATGTTTAGTTGCTATGACTGGCAAGCACCACGGCGAAGACGAAGAATCGCGTGAGCTCGGTCTCGACATCATTACACACATGCGTGAGCGCTGTGATATGTATATGAAGAAATATCATCTCAACTTTAGCCTTTTGGCTACTCCAGCCGAAGGCATTGCTGGGCGCTTTACTAAGATTGACCGCAAAGAATATGGTGCAATCAAGGGCGTTTGCGACCGCGATTACTATACCAACAGTTTCCACGTGCCAGTTTATTATCCGATCAGCGCCTTTGAGAAGATCGAAATTGAAGCCCCATATCACGCGCTCTGTAATGCTGGCCATATTACCTATATCGAGTTAGACGGTGACCCAACACAGAATATCGAAGCCTTCGAGGCCGTGATTCGTAAAATGAAAGAAAGTGGCATCGGCTACGGTTCAGTCAACCACCCAGTTGATCGTGACCCAGTTTGTGGCTACTCTGGTATCATTGAAGGCGATCGCTGTCCGTCTTGTGGCCGCAAAGAAAGCGAAGGTGACGTGCCATTTGAGCGTCTGCGTCGCATCACTGGTTACTTGGTAGGCAGCCTTGAGCGCTGGAACGATGGCAAGAAGGCCGAAGAGCACGACCGCGTAAAGCATACTGTAGCCTGCAATAAGGCTGGCGTCTATACTGCTGAAGAGAAATCGGCTCGCGAAGCCGCCAAGCGCACACAAAAGTCAATGAAAGGGAAGAAATAGTGCAGATTCGGCTTTCCGGACCACTCGAACATGATAACATCGTCAATGGGTACGGCCTTCGGGCCGTACTCTGGACGCAAGGTTGCGCACGGCATTGTATGGGCTGTCAGAACCCTGAGACGTGGGACTTTAACGGCGGGTTTATGGTGGAAGTGGATGAGATTAAGGCTCGCCTCAAAGAGTTTAAGGGGCAAGCCGGAATTACTTTTTGTGGTGGTGAACCTTTTGAGCAACCCGAGGCCTGTCTTGAAATCAGTAAGTGGTGCCGTCAAGAATTGGGCTGGAATGTCTGGAGTTTTAGCGGTTACGCTTATGAACAACTTCAAGAAATTGGCGGCGCGAAGTGGGAATTTCTTAAAAGTCTGGACGCCTTGATCGACGGTCCGTTCATCTTGGCTGAGCGCGATTTAACACTCAAATTCCGCGGGTCACGCAATCAACGTCTGTTGCATCTTGAATATGGCACTGGTAAAATTTTGGAGATTGAGTAGATGAAAAATCTTGCCATGATTGCCTGCGTTAGTCGTGATGGCGGCTTAGGTAAAGATAATGACTTACTTTGGCGCTTCCCAGAAGACCAAAAGTTTTTCCGTGAGACAACGATGGGCGCCACGATTGTAATGGGTAGCAAAACTTTTGATAGTATTGGACGTGCTTTGCCCGGACGCGAGAATATTGTGCTGTCGCGTGAAGAAATTACAGCAGACGGCATCAAAGTTTTTCATGACCGGGCCGATCTTGATGCTTATTTGGAGTTATTACCGGGACAAAAGTTCATCATTGGCGGTGCTAGTTTATATAAAATGTATCTGCCCGAGGCAGAAGTAATGTACTTGACGGAAATGGATGCGAAAAAGCCTGCCGATGTCTTTTTTCCAGAATTTGACCATATCAAGTATAGTACTACAATATTGCAAACTGGCGATACTAATGGCGTAAATTATCGCATGATAAAATATACTAGAAAGGAAGTTTGATGTTGTCCGAACCCAAAGAGTTGGCTTTTTCACCTGCCACCGAACAAACCGCGCATGCTGAGCTATCCGAAGAAATTATGCGTGCTCGTATTGAGGAGTTCTTGCAAAAATGAGTCGGCGAGTATATCTCGATTATGCTGCCACAGCGCCACTGTTACCAGAAGTGCAAGCCGCGATGGTATCGGCAATGAAGGCTGGTTATGGCAATGCCTCGGCGCTACATAGTACTGGTCATGCGGCGCGCTGTGCGATTGAAGATGCGCGTGCAGCAGTGGCGCAACTCATTAACGCTAATCCTGAAGAAATTATTTTTACTTCAGGGGGATCAGAAGCCAACAACACTGTAGCAGAAATTTTTCGTGGCAAGAAAGTTGCGGTCAGCGCGATTGAACATCCATCAGTTTTAGGGTCAATGCGTGCCCGTACTGAAGAATGCAAAATTATCCCCGTAAACCAAGAAGGACGAGTAGACTCTGCGAACGTTCCGACTGATGTTGATTTAGTCTCTGTTATGCTGGCTAGCAATGAACTTGGCACTTTGGAACCTGTTGCTGAGATTACGGAACGTTGCCACAAAAATGACATTTTTGTGCATACGGATGCTACACAGGCGATTGGCAAGATTAAGGTTGACGTCAAGTCTCTAGGAGTAGACTACCTAACTTTAAGCGCGCACAAAATCGGCGGACCAATTGGTGTTGGCGTACTTTATGTGCGCAAAGGTGCGCCATACAAGCCCCTTATCATTGGCGGGCATCAAGAAGGAAAGCGCCGCGCTGGCACCAGTAACGTTCTAGGTATTGTGGGGCTTGGAGCAGCCGCAACTTGGTGCTGGGATAACTGGAGCTGTAAACTTTTTGCCGAAAAAGTCCGGCCACTATGTGATGATTTACGCACGCGGATTTTAGAAACAGTACCGCATAGTAGTTGCAATAGTCCAATGGAAGGATGCTTGCCTAATATACTTAATATGAGTTTTCGGGCGGCGGAAGGGGAGTCAATTCAGCTTTATCTAGATGCAGAAAATATTATGGTATCAACGGGTTCAGCCTGTGCGGCGGGCGATATCAAGCCTAGCCATGTTTTGATGGCAACCACCGGCGATGCTGAAGTTGCACATAGCAGTATTCGCTTCTCACTTGGCATTGAGACTACGCAAGAAGATATTGATCGAGTTATCCAAGTCTTGCCTGGGCTTGTGCAACGTTTGCAGGGAATCAGTACTATTAAAATCAAGGAGGAACATGACTGAACCGGCCCCATGGGTATATTCCGACACTGTCAAAGAACATTTTTTGAACCCGCGCAATTTCTTGATGGGAGACGAGTCCAAATACCCTCATGATGCAGAGGGGGTAGTAGGCAATCCAGTTTGCGGTGATCAAATGAAAATGTTTATTCAAGTCCAAAACGATCAAATTGTCGATGTCAAATGGAAAACTTATGGATGCGCTAGTGCTATCGCATCAACTTCGGCCCTTTCAGAATTGGTCAAAGGCAAAACTCTGGATGACGCCCTTCAGGTGGGGCCACAAGAAATCACAGACTATTTGGGTGGCTTGCCACAGCATAAGTTTCACTGCTCAGTATTAGGGCACGAAGCGCTTGCGGCGGCCATTGAAAATTATCGCAAAAAAGAGTAAAATTGGCTTATGGCTAAAATACGTTTTTGGTTTTCGGTTGGATACAAACTGGTTGCCGGCATCATTTCTGGAGTTGCACTCTGGGCACAGTTTAATAACCTGGGGCTGAATGCTTGGCGATTACTCGAGACCTGGCTTCTAATTGTGGCTACAGGCTATTTTTTGGCGGCTACAGTTGTGGAATGGTTCCACCGCAAAGCACCTATGCCGCACCGCTCTTTTTGCCCATTACTGCAAGGCACGATTATCGTGGTTGGGATCAGTCTTGGATGCTTACGGATTGCTTACGCGGCAAATTCACTTGAATGGTTAGGTGCACGCGACCCTTTAGGCTATGTCCAACTTTTGGCCGTTCCACTTTTGGCGCTTGGCGACTGGCTGTTTTTTACCAAAAAAGGTGATTGGGGTTTGAGTTATCCCTGGTATTGGCTAGGAATCATCATCAGTTATTGCTGTATTATTTTACTCACAGCGGAGTTTTTGCCTAGTCAAAACGGTTGGGATTACCCCTATATTTTCTTAAATTATTCTGCTATAGGCATCGACAATCTATTATGCTGGCTACTTTTGATTATCGTAATTGTACTTGCAATTGGGTATGTTTTGATGTTTGGTGACTTTACTTTGAGCGGCAACTTAGGGCGCCATGTCGTGATGCCACGGATTAAGACAATCATTATTGAAGAACCAGCAATAGTAGAGCCAGAGGCAGTTACGCCGGCAGAAGTGCAGAGAATGCAGACTAACGTTAAGCAAGAAGCTGATACTAAAGTCGCAACCAAACCAAGCACTAGTACTAGCACGAAGCCGAAAGTTACGCCAAAGGCCAAGCAACAACCAAGCATGGATATCATCAAGCCAGTAGAAGGGTTCAAAGATCGCAAATCGGCGCAAAAAATTCATCGCACCAACAAGAGCAAATCGGAGATTATTGCCGACATGCGCTTGCAAGTATCGGGTAACAAAAACCCTAAGTCGCGCCCTCGCACTGTGTCACGCACTAATACCACCAAAAGTACCAAAAAATCCTAGTGTCATCTGGATGTCACTTTACTTTGTTATGATGTAACTAAGCAGAAAATTCTGCATTTACCAACATTAAAACGAGGTTATCATGAAGATCTTAGAAGTGAAGAATCTAGTAAAAACCTACGGCAAAGGCGAAAATCAAGTTTGTGCTGTAGATGATGTGAGTTTTTCGGTTGATGAAGGAGAATTCGTAGCCATTGTGGGTGCCAGCGGTTCTGGTAAGTCCACTTTGCTGCACCTCCTTGGTGGTGTAGATCGTCCCACATCGGGCAAAGTTTTTATCGACAGCAAAGATATTTATGAACTTTCAGACGATGCGCTAGCGATTTTTCGCCGCCGGCAGGTAGGAATTATCTATCAGTTCTATAATTTAATTCCGATTCTGAACGTGATTGAAAATATTACTTTACCTTGCGACCTAGATGGCAAGACGGTCGCCAAAAGCAGGCTAAGTGAGTTGCTTAAAACTCTAGGTCTCGAAAACCGCACTACGCATTTGCCGAATCAACTTTCGGGCGGACAACAGCAACGGGTTTCGATTGGCCGCGCGCTCATTAATAATCCCGCACTAATCTTGGCGGATGAGCCTACTGGCAACCTTGATTCGAAATCGGGTGATGAAATTGTGTCCTTACTCAAACTATCCAACAAGAAGTATCATCAAACAATTATCATCATTACGCACGATTTGGAAATTGCTAGCCAAGCCGACCGTATTATTACTTTTGAAGACGGTAAAATCGTCAAAGATGAGCAGAATTAGGGGCGCCCGAAATGAAAGTTTTACAACATCTAACGCTTGCAAATCTACAAAAGAACAAGCGCCGCACAGCGGTGACAATTATTGGCGTTATCTTGTCTTCAGCCTTAATTTTGGCAGTCGTTGGCATGGTGACCAGTTTCCAAAAAATGATGGTAAATTATGCTATTGCTGAACGGGGCGATTTTCACGAAATGTTCCAAGAGGTACCGGTAGAAGCGCTACAGTACGTGGAACAAAACCAACACGTCGAATCTTACTATTATTCTAAACCACTTACCAAAAATGATTTGGATGAAGACATCTGGGACACCTATCAGACTTATCAGCACCAGCCTTACAAAGCAGAATACTACGAACGTCTTGATACTCTGCCAAGTGATACTAAAGGTACATATAATATATATATGCGCTATGATAATGCCAAAGAATATGAAGCGAACCGTGAGGTGATCCAGAACGCCATAGAATCCGCTACGGGTAAATATATTAATTATCGTACGAATGGCGATCTTCTTAGATATGAGGCTATGGTGATGGGCGATGCGGCTCTCGCTACGCTCTACAGCATGGCAGTAATCGTGATTGGTATTATCGTCGTCACTAGCGTGTTTGTGATTCGTAATAGTTTTAGTATTTCTGCCACAGAACGCATGCGCCAGTTTGGAATGCTCTCGAGTGTTGGTGCTACACCCCGTCAAATTCGTCACAGTATCTTCTTTGAGGGGTTGGTGATTGGTGCGATTGGCATTCCTCTAGGCATTTTGCTAGGTATTGTTGCAGTGGCAATATTGGTATGGATCGTAAATACGTTACTTGCTGGCATGATTGAAGGTGCAGTAGTGTTCTCAATGCCGTTTTGGGTATTTCCAGTAGCAATTGGTTTGAGTTTAGTTACAATTTTCTTCTCTAGCCTAATGCCGGCGATTCGCGCTGGACGTATGTCGCCCATCGAGGCAATTCGCGGTAATCAAGATATCAAAGTCAAAGCCAAGAAACTCCGCACTTCCAAATTAGTCAAAAATACTTTTGGTATTGGCGGCGTGATTGCGGATAAAAATCTCAAACGTAGTCGCAAGAAATATCGCACCACGGTGGTCTCAATTGTGCTTTCGGTGGCAACATTTGTTGGGCTGTATAGTTTTATCCACTACGGTCAAGACATGATTGGCTTACAATATAGCAATACAGATATTGATTTTGCTATGAGCGGAAACGACGATGTGGAGATTTACGAAGATCTTATCTCGCGTTTTAACCTCAAAGAAACTGCGATTTATCGTCAGCATTCCTCTTCACATGAAATCCCGATTTTTGCGATGGATGAAAAATCTTTTGCCGAGTTTGCAAAGAGTGTGGGTGTACATGAAAAGGATTATAGCCAGGTGGTCTTACTGAATGATTATGGCATGAATATGCGCGAAGAGGGCGGATATGCACTGGGTCGTATGACCGATTTAAAAGACGGTGACACTTATAAAATGAAGGTTGTTCCCGAAGTACCGGAAAAGTGTGTTACGCAGGAGCCACTCGAGATGGATGGCAATCAGATTGGCTATTATGTGAATATTGAAGAGGCTTGCGTGAACGCGGCTGGTGCTGGGGAATATGAGACCGAAGTCGAGATTACTAAAATGATTAGCGATTATCCTCTAGGCTACGAAGATGCGCACATGCCGATGATGATCGTGCCAGCGACGCCAGAATTCCTTAAGCAATTTGCCCTAGACAAAGAATACATGAGTCAGTTCTACGCGGCTAATGTGGAAGATGTGCCAGCCATCACCAGTTATCTTGATCAATACTTTGAGGATAACAAGACAACCAACTCGTATTACTACACAGATGTCAAAGAGGGTGTATCCGAAATGCGCCGCATGTACCTGCTTATTTCTATCTTCCTCTACGGCTTCGTCATCGTGGTTACTCTGATTGGCGTCACCAACATCTTCAATACGATCACAACCAATATTGCCCTGCGTGCCAAAGAGTTCGCAATGCTAAAGTCGATTGGTATGACGGGCAAAGAATTTAACCATATGATTCGGCTAGAAAGTTTGATGTATGCTGGTAAAGCCTTGATTATTGGTATACCACTTGGGCTCCTGCTATCGTACGCCTTTTATCAGTCGATCGCTAATTCGGTAGACTTTGGCTGGTCAATCCCATGGATGGCAATCCTCATCTCCGTTGTGGCCGTAGGTCTACTCATTAGCATCATTATGCGCTATTCCGTAAAACAAGTAGAAAAGCAGAACATCATCGAAACTATTCGCTCTGAAAATATATAGTATAATATTGGCATGAAACTACTACTCGTCGAAGATAATCCACTGACCGCCAAGGGCCTACAGTACCTCTTGGAACGCGAACAGTACGATGTTGATGTGGCGAGTAGTTTAGCTGAGGCCGAAGCGAATCTCGCGATGCATACTTATCGCTTAGTCCTACTGGATGTGAGTCTGCCTGATGGTGATGGTTTTACATTAGCGGAAGCCTTGCATAAAGCACAAGATACGGCGGTTATCTTCTTGACTGCTAAAGACGACGAAGCCGACGTCGTAAAAGGATTGGAACTGGGCGCCGAAGACTACATTACGAAACCGTTTCGTAATCGTGAGCTATTATTGCGCATTCAAAAAGCCTTACGCCCACGCGGAGCAAGTACCCAAGTGGCACAATTCGGCAACCTTGCTTTTAATCCGACTACTGGCGAAGCAGTTGTTGCTGGCGTAACCATATCTTTGAGCGCCGTGGAACGTCGTTTACTTGCCTGCCTCTTAGAGAACGCTGGTCAGGTCGTGACGCGCGAACGCTTGTTGGATGAGATTTATGATGCTTCGGGTAGCATTGTGAACGACAATACGCTTTCGGTTTATCTCAAACGTCTCCGTCAAAAACTTGGTCCGAGCGTACCTATCAAAACCATCAAAAGTATAGGTTATCGCCTATGTACGGAGGCAGCGTGAAACACCACTATCTGCGGCGTATTATTCTGCCGGTGACGCTTATCGCTTTGGTGGTCGGCGTAGTTGCTAGTTTGACGCTGGCGAAGAGTTACCGGCAATATCGGCAGCGTTCCAATCAAGAAATTGCAGCGTTAGTGGGCGTGGTGGTTACTGGAGGTGATGCAAGGGAAGTAATTACTAATTTACGCCAGCCAAGCATAGATCAAATATCGACTGGTACAGAAGTCTTGCGGCAATATGGCTATTTTGCGAGTGACTATGCTTCGAATAGTGCTGCATGGCTGTGTTGGCGAGTGCTTGTGGTTATTGTTATAATGCTAGTGGCTTTTGCGCTTACGGCTATTGCTTATTTTAGTTGGCGAGACTGGCGCCGTCAACGACAGATTACGGGCTTGATTGACTACATTGGGCGCCTCAATGAACGCATCTATGATTTGCATTTGGAAGAAAATAGTGAGGATGAGTTTTCGATTCTATCCAATGAGCTATATAAAGTGATGGTTCTACTCCGCGAAACTGCCGACAATAACCAAAAAGCCCGTCAAGACCTAGAAACTGCTTTGGCTGACATCTCTCACCAACTGCGTACCCCGCTCACTTCTATGCAGGTTATGATAGATAATATTTATGAAGACCTGGAGATGCCGGTGGCGGTGCGTCAGGACTTTCTGCGTTCTATCAGTCACCAAGTTGAGTCAATGTCAAACCTAGTCCTGACGTTGTTAAATTTGGCTAAGTTTGATAATGGTTCAATTCGTTTACGCCAGCACCCAATTAGTGCTGGCGAACTTCTGAATGAAGTTCGCGGGAGGTTAGAGGTACTTGCAGACTTACAGGGCGTGAATATTGTCATAGCAGGGGATTTGAGTGCCAAGGCCAAGTTAGACAAGCATTGGCAAGTCGAAGCACTAGTTAACATTGTCAAAAATTGCCTGGAGCATAGTCAATCTGACAGTACTGTTAAAATCACTGTCCATAATAGTCCGCTCTTTTTGCGTTTCACTATCAAAGATTCTGGTGAGGGGATTGCCTCCAAAGATCTGCGTCACATTTTTGAACGGTTTTATAAAGCCAAAAACTCCGCAGCCGATAGTATTGGTATTGGATTATCTTTTGCTAAGACTGTGATTGAAGCTGATAATGGCCAGATTACCGTCAAATCCGAAGAAGGCAAGGGAACAGAATTTACGGTGACGTATTTCAAATAGATAATTGCTCTCATCTCCTACATACCTAATACAGTACTAAGGCAGCGGAGGGGGAAAGCATCGGCCCTTATATCAAGATTGGAAGGATCAAGGTTTTCATCACTGTATTCGCTATGATAAGCTAGGCTATCCGCAGAATAGGCACGCGATGACCAAGATTGACTATATAGTCCCACGGATCTAAGAGTCCCCGACGTGTTATATATACTAAACCACCCGCTGCGCACAATTGGTTCATTAAGGTTTGCTGGCATCTCTGGTGTCTATTGGTCGTCATATGGATATTCCAATACTACCAACTCCCACTATCTTGACTTTGCTAATAATGTTAGTTCTTCGAACAACAACTTCCGCTATCTCGGTTTCCCCCTCCGCTGCCTTAGTACTGTATTAGGTATGTAGGAGGGGGAGTAAAAAAGAATGGAAGCAAACTTTCATCCTTCTCCCGAATCGACACCCATACCACAGAACGTAGTGATGTAGCTATGTAGGAGTGAGATGGAGATGGGGCCAAATATCGGACGAACTAGTAAGATGCATGATTTTCCAGTATAATTCTACTATGGTAACTAGAATCAATTTAGCAAAAATTCAGTTAGAGCGCGTCAATGAAGAAAATCGGCAGGCTCTTTGGAACTTATTGCAGTACATGCTATTCGAGACGAGCCCATCTGGCAATAATGTAGCAAATACAGATGGGAGTTTCAATTATAAGTATTTCGATAATTATTTCACCGACCCTGATCGAAATGCTTACCTTGTCAAATCAGAAACTGGCGAATTGATGGGTTTCGTGATGATAAATCAATACCTTCAAAAAGTAACAACCGGACATTTTATAGCTGAGTTTTTGGTGCTACCGCGGTTTAGAAGAAAAGGGGTTGGCAGGGAGGTAGCAAGGCGATGCTTTGCTATGCACCCCGGCAATTGGGAAGTTAGTCCAGCGGATGGGAGCGAGTCGGCATATTGGTTCTGGAAGACGGTGATTAATGACGTGACGGGAGAAGATAATCAGCTAGAAGATGGAATTTTTGTGTTTAATAATAGTGAAAGTGTACGCATAGCAAAAGCCCGTACCTAGGGCACGGACCATTGCTATGGCTGGGTCTGCAGGATTCGAACCTGCGAATGCTGGGACCAAAACCCAGTGCCTTACCACTTGGCGAAGACCCACCACGCCATTATTTTACCACAGACTATTTATTTTGGCTAGAACTCTTTTCGACAATCACGACTTCGGCGCACGCCTCTGGGGATTGCTCTTTACTCTCCGCCTCACGCAAATTTGGCAACTCTTCCACAATCACTTTGATACAACCGGCAATTGGGATAGCGATAATCGCGCCGAGTAGCCCAAATACATTCATTCCGATAATAATTGCCACCAATACCATTGTGGCAGGTAAATTCAAGGCATTGCCCTGAATTTTCGGCGCAATCACATTATTCTCTACCTGTGCATAGATAATATAGAAGACCAAGAAGACTGCTGCTGCCACCGGTGAGCTAAACAGTAAGACTAGCGTAATTAAAATACAACTAATAATTGGCCCGAACATCGGAATTAAATAGAATACCATCGCGATTAGCCCCATTGGCAAGGCCAGGCCACCAGGCAAGCCAAATGTAAACGACAAGAGCAAAACCGCAACTGTTACAACCAAGCCGTCCAATAATGCCACCATGGCTTGATGGGAAACATAAGTTGATACTACATCAACCATGCGTCCTGCTAAGCGCTTCCAAGCGCGGATAGCGGAGTTCTTACGCCGTCCCTCAAGGATACTCCAACCTTTGTCTACGATTGAGGGCCCCTCTAACGAGAAGAATAGAGTAAGAACAATTGTCAAAATCAAATTAGTCAACACCTTCGCCACCGTGCCAACACTCATTACGAGGGCATTACCAATATTTGAAACAAAACCGCTAGAGAAATTTTGTAGTGCTGTCATGATTTCATTTTGCAGGTTCTCTATCCCGAGAGATTGCCCAAAGTCATTGATACCGTCCCAACCGCCCAGAGTGTGCTCAAAGGTGGTTGGCAGTTGTTGTACAAATTGTGTAGTTTGTTCAATGACTACTGGCCCCACCATCGAAACCACAATTCCCAACACGCCAATCACAATAATATAAGCTATAATTGAAGAAGAGGCAGCATGATCCTTTTTGGTTAAACGGTTGATTTGCTGCGCTAAGGGCCGAATTGCAATTGTTAGAAACAGGGAAATACCAATAATAACCAAGGCTTCCCATGCTCGCCACACAAACAAGGCTGCCAAACCAAAACCCAAAATCACCAACCAAAATCGGACAAAAGTCTTTGTATCTACCTCAATTGTTTTGCTCATGCGACCTCCTTGTTACTACTATCTTATCATAGATTAAGAAGTAGCATAATATTTTGCCAAAAAATTATGTTTATAGTCCTCAAAATATCCGCCCAACATTGCTTCACGAATTTCTTCAGTCAAACGGACAATAAAACGCAAGTTGTGAATTGACGCCAGATTATAATATTTAGCCTTTTTCTCCATATCACCTGAGCGCCAAAGCGCACGCAGGCTGCCACGCGTCCAGCCCGCTTGGCAAGTTGCACAATCGCAGTCATGATCTAACGGTTCGCCAGCATCGCTATATTTGCGTAAGTTGATATTGCCGGTGCGGGTATAAATTTTGCCATGTCGGGCTTCACGCATTGGGGCAACGCAATCAAAAGTATCTGCACCCATTTCAGCACCAATCAAAATATCATCAGGGTGCGATAATCCCAATAAGTGACGAGGCTTATTCATGGGCAACTCTTCGTTGCACCAACGCAAGATTTCACCCAAATCTTCCTTGAGAAATGCTCCGCCTAGACCAAAACCATCAAACTCTACGCCGTCAACTTGCATAGCCCCAAGATGCTGCGCAGTTTGACGACGCAAATCTTCCCACCGGCCACCCTGTAGTACACCATATAAATTCTGACGGTAGCCCAAATCATCGCGATATTTGATGTGCTCACGCAGGCTGCGTTCTGCCCAACGCTCTGTGCGTTCCACGGCTTCAATATTGTATTCATAAGTGTCCGCGAGGGATGTCAGCTCGTCGAAGGCCATATGAATATCGGCGCCAATTTGACATTGAATTTGCATCGATTCCTCTGGACCAATAAAATCCGGCTGACCATCAAATGGATCAATAAAACTTACACCATCCTCAGAAACGTGTGCCAAGCGTTCCTTATGTGCCGTATTGGTGACATGGCGTTCCTTCTCCATCGAGACCACCTTACCAAGCCCAGACCCAAGCGACATCACTTGGAACCCGCCACTGTCGGTAATCGTCGGCCCATGCCAACCCGACCACTCGGCCAAGCCTCCAGTTTCGGCAATTTCTGGTGCTTTTCTGCGTAAATGATAGCCATTAGAAAGCATTGCCTGTGCGCCAAGGTCTCGTAATTCTGCAGGTGCAATAAATCGCACGTAGCCGTTTGTCCCCACGGCCATAAAAGCCGGCGTCTTGATCTCACCATGCGCGGTTTTTATCGTTCCAACCCTACCCAATCCATTCGGCAAAACTTTCTCAATCTCAAATTCCATTCCTATATTATAATAAATTATATGAAGATTTTACAGTTAAATGTTTGGATGGGGAAAGTTGAAGGGAATCTCCGCCGATTTTTAGAGAATAATGATTTTGATGTGATTTGCATGCAGGAAGTTTTTGCGTCGCAAAGTCGCGAGCAACACCTATCGCGACTTTGTTTTGACTTATCGCAAATTGTCAAAGCCAGTCGACTAGAACACATCTTCTTTTCTCCTAACTGGAGTTTTGACATGGTGGGTGGAGAGTGCTCGCTTGGGAATCTCATCTTAAGTAAGATCCCAATTGCCGAAACGCAGTCTGAGTTTGTCCACGGCGAATATAAAGCGCACTTTATGTTAGGTAAAGACGTGGGTAATAATCTCAATGTCCAAATCGCCAAATTAGAAAACGGATTGACTGTTGTCAATCACCACGGTTTCTGGCGTCCAGATCCAATGGGTGATGCTGATTCGGTGAAGGCTTTTGAAAAGGTCGGTAATATCGTCAGTCAAATTGATGGGCCATTGGTAATGTGTGGTGATCTCAATGTTATCCATAATTCGCCCGCTATGCGTCCCCTAGATTTTTTGCATGACCTTACACATGAGCATCAAATCAAGAATACTCTCTCGGGCCTCAAATACAATGGCGAAGTTGCGTGTGACCATATTTTAGTCAATAATTTTGTGCAGGCAAACAACTTCACCGTTCATCCCGATTTGGTTTCTGACCACCTAGCACTCTCAGCTGATGTCGAGTTAATTTAAATTCTTACCATTATTATAACGTAGACGTTGGCGTAGTTTTTGGGCTAGTACAGCTGTAAGCGGACTCAGGATAGTTTCTAGGACGATCCCCGCCACGTAAGCAAAAACCGCTTGCGCCACAAAGTCTCCAAATGGAACTCGACCTACAAAAGCCAATGTTTCAAAAATCAGGCTATCAAAGATGTGTGCTACATAAGACGACAGTAATGCACGTTTAATAAAATGTGCATTTTGGTTAGACTCTTTCGCGCGCAGGCGTGCGAAAACACCATTATTTACAATCTGTCCTGCTAAGAATCCTGCCACGCTAGCCAAGAAAATTCGCCCCGTAGCGCTTTGGACAATCTCAAAAGCGCCATTATCTACGCCGGGGAAATCCGGCAACACTACTTTAGCGAAAGCCAACACGCCTGCTACAATCACGGCAAACAGAGTGCAATATACCGAAACCAAGTTCGCCATTTTTTGCCCATAAATTTCTACCAAAAGGTCGCCGACAATATATGCGATTGGAAAGAGCCAAATACCTGCATCTACTGGTATGCCAAACAAGTTCCAAACTTTGAGTGCCGCCAGATTGCTTGCTAGTAAAATCACCCCCAGCGCTACGCTAAAGAAGGCCAAAACTTTTGCTACAGGAAATGTCATTTCCTCTGGATTGGCTTGCTTCTCGCCAATCCCTAATATATCTAATATTCGCTTCATCATAAATTTTCATTATATCACATGGTCTTGACTGTGCCAAAAATTAGCGTTATCATAGTCTAATGTTAAAGTTATATCGCTATCTAAAACCTTATCTTTGGCAAACGATTTTGTTGCTTGGAACTATTGCTGTACAGGTGTGGGCCAACCTGCAACTGCCGGCTATGATGGCTAATATCATCAACAAAGGCATCGTTGCTGGTGACCTTGATTATATCTGGGGAACTGGTGTGGGTATGATTGGCTTCGCCTTGCTGGGTTCGGTCTGTGCTTTCTTGGCTAACTTTCTCTCGTCTTGGATTGGCGCCCGCATCACACGTGACATTCGCAGCGATTTCTTTATTCATGTTCTCAGCCTAAGCACTGCAGAAATCGACAACTTTTCTACCGCTTCGCTTATCACACGCACTGTGAGCGATATTTTCCAGGTCCAGCAGGCAATTGTGATGACGCTTTCGATGGGCTTGCGCGCGCCGCTCACGTGTATTTTGGCCATTGGTCAGGCAATTGCTACGGCACCAGATATGACTTGGATTATTGCCCTTGCCGTGGGGATCATTCTCTGTCTCACGGTCTTGATTATGTCAATCGTGATGCCAAAATTCAAAATCATTCAAAAACTCGCCGATCGTGTCACCTTGCTCACACGTGAGAATCTCACTGGCCTCCGCGTGATCCGTGCTTTTAACAATGAAAAACTCGAAAAGCGCAAATTCGACCGCACTAATCAAGAGTATTCACACCTCAACGCCTGGGTTGATGTGATTATGTCGCTTGAAAATCCGCTCGTAAGTCTCGTCTTCAACGGCACCACCTTGCTTTGTGTCTGGATTGGTATTACACTCATCACCAAAGATTTTGCTTACCTTGGCAATATGATGGCATTTATGCAATACGCCATTCAGGTTGTGATGTCCTTTCTCTTTCTCACTATGCTCTTTGTGGTGTTGCCGCGTGCTAGCGTCTCTGCTAAGCGTGTCAATGAGGTCATGGATACAAAGTCCAAGATTACTTGGAAGCCACAAACCGTTGGCAAGCCGAGCATTACTCCGTCTGTTGAGTTCTCGCATGTCGATTTCTCCTACAGCGGAGCCGAAGAAAAAGTTTTGCAGGATATCTCCTTTGTCGCCAGAGCGGGCGAAACTACGGCCTTTATTGGATCAACGGGTTCAGGCAAGTCCACCCTAATTAATCTCGTACCACGTTTTTATGAAGCCACATCTGGCGAAATCAAAATCAACGACATCAATATTAAAGATTATGCACAGAATGATTTGATGCGACGAATTGGCTATGTTCCACAGCGCGGTGTATTGTTCGAGGGCACGGTCAAGAGTAATATTCTCTTTGGCGCGCCGGAAGCGAGCACAGAGCAACTGCACTTGGCGGCACGTGTTTCACAATCCGCAGAATTTATCGAGAAACTCGACAAAAAATATGATTCACATATCGCACAAGGTGGCACCAACGTGTCCGGTGGTCAGAGGCAACGCCTTTCGATTGCGCGAGCCATCGCTAAGAACCCTGACATTTATATCTTTGACGACTCCTTCTCGGCACTTGATATGAAGACCGACGCCAAACTACGTCAAGACCTCAAGCCAATCACTAAAGATGCTGTCACCCTAATTGTGGCGCAGCGCATCAGCACGATTCGTGATGCTGAGCAAATTGTGGTACTCAACCAAGGTAAGGTTGTCGGCAAAGGCAATCATCTTGAGTTGCTTAGCACCTGCAAAGTCTACCGCGAAATTGCCAAATCTCAGCTCTCAGATCAAGAGTTTCAACAAGAAATGGCCAACAGCGCCACAGTTGCTAACATGAAGGAGGAAAAACATGCCTAGAGGTGGTCATCTTACCGAAAAACCCAAGAGTTTGGGTCGGGCGTTCAAGATGTTTGCTCGTTCACTCAAACCATGGATGGTACCGTTGATTTTTGCCATTATTTTGGCGGTTGCTGCGACAGTTTGTTCAATTTTTGGTCCAGATATCCTTGGTCAGATGACCAACTCCGCCGTGGAGGATTATCAGTTGGCAGCAATGCAAGCTGGCGGTATTCCAAGTGCCGAACAACTCGGCGAGGCCATCAATTGGGGGCGAATCGGTCGTTTAGCGCTTATCTTGATTGCACTTTATCTTGCTTCTGCAATTCTCAACTATATTCAAGGTGCAATTTTGTCTGTAATTTCTGCACATTATGCGCGCAAGATGCGCGCCGAGATTGTCGCCAAGATTGCTCGTTTACCAATCTCCTACTTTGATCAGCACCAAATTGGTGATACATTGTCACGCATGAGTAACGATGTGGGTACTGTCGCCAACACTTTGGCAAACGTTCTCACACAAATTATCACCAGCCTCACGACCGTTATCGGTATCCTTATTATGATGATGTCGATTTCGATTTGGCTTTCAGTCATTGCACTTATCGCTGTGCCGTTATCCCTTATTTTCATTAGCTTGATTGCCAAGAAATCACAAGGCTATTTCCGCACGGCGCAGTCTACTTTTGGCGTACTCAACAGTAGCATCGAAGAGGACTTTTCTGGGCAAAGTATCATCAAGGCTAATAGCTACGAAGAGACAGCAATTGCTAAATTTAGCAAATCCAACGACAAACTTTGTGAAATGACCTGGAAAGCCAACTTCCTCTCCGCCTTAGCCTTCCCAATTACCAACATGTTTACCAATTTGAGCTACGTTGCAATCTGTGTGGTTGGTGGAAGAATGGCCATCGACGGCAAATTGATGATTGGTAGCGTGCAGGCATTTATTCAATATGCTAGCCAATTTAACCGTCCAATTACTGAAGTTTCTCAGATTGCTTCCAATATCCAACAGACCTTAGCGGCTTCGGAACGTATCTTTAACTTCCTTGAAGAGCCCGAAGAGGCTCCAGACCTCGATCCAGCTCTTGAGATTACTGATGTTAAGGGTGCCGTGGAATTCCATGATGTCAATTTCTCGTACGACAAAACTCGCCCGATTATCCAGAACTTCTCCGTCAAAATCAAGCCTGGCATGCAAGTAGCAATTGTTGGCCCAACCGGCGCTGGCAAAACTACAATTATCAACCTTTTGATGCGGTTTTATGATCCGGATAGTGGCTATATCACCATCGACGGTACACCTACCAAAGAGATGAAACGCGCTGATGTTCGCAAACTCTTTGGCATGGTTCTGCAAGACACGTGGCTTTTCTCAGGCACAATTGAAGAAAACTTACGCTATGGCAAGACCTCTGCAACGCACGACGATATCGTCCGCGCCACCAAGGCCAGTAGTATTCATCACTTTATTGAGTCACTCTCCCATGGTTACAATACCGTGATTTCAGAAGATTCTGATAATATCTCGGCCGGAGAGAAACAACTTCTCACGATTGCGCGCGCCATGGTTGCTGACCCACCAATGATGATTTTGGATGAAGCGACATCTAATGTTGATACCCGCACCGAACAACTGATCCAAGACGCTTTTGCCAAACTCACACAAGGCCGCACTTCATTTGTGATTGCCCACCGTCTTTCAACAATTCGCAATTCCGACTTGATCCTCGTGATGCGTGATGGAAATATCGTGGAGCAGGGCACCCACGACCAGCTTTTGGCTGAGAATGGCTTCTATGCCGAGCTCTACAACTCACAGTTTGCCGAGAACGAATAATACGCTATAATAAGAGCATGAAAGTGCGAGGTTTTGAGATTGCTAAGGGCTGGGAAGATAAAGACATCCACCTACCCATGCGAAGCACGGCTGGCGCCGCCGCTTATGACATTGAAGCAGCCGCAGATGTGATAGTGCCGGTTTTTCGCCCTGGAATTACGCCCACAGTTATTCCTACAGGCCTCAAGGCTTATTGTCAGCCAGATGAGTACTATATTATCGCGAATCGCAGTTCTGGTGCTGGAAAGGGCATTGTGATGGCTAATGGTATCGGCATTATTGACCATGATTATTATGGTAACCCTCAGACCGACGGTCATTTTAGTATTATTATTTTCAATGTGTCTGATCACGAGCTCAAAATCAAAAAGGGCGACCGGATCGCACAAGTTCTATTTCAAAAGTTTCTTACTGTAGATAACGATCATGCCACCGGCAAGCGCCAGGGCGGATTTGGATCTACCGATTAATAAAATAGGAGGTCATCATGGCAAAAGTCAAAGTTTACTACACTAAAGATATTACGCCAGAGAACTTGGTGTGCATTTATGATGCGCTGGGCGTGGAGTTGCCCGGCAAAGTTGGTATCAAAATTTCTACGGGTGAGGCGGGGAATCATAATTATCTCAAACCAGAGTTAATCAAGGATTTAGTGACTAAGTTGCAGGGCGTCATTGTTGAATGTAATGTGGCTTACGCCGGTGGTCGCGACCAAACTGAGCGTCACCTTGAGACTGCGCGCGAGCACGGTTTCCTCGATATTGCCGAAGTGGATATTATGGATGCGCATGGTGAGATTGAGATTCCGGTAGAAAATCACAAATGGCTACCAATCGACATTGTGGGTGAGCATATTGATAATTATGACTCTTTCCTCAACTTGGCACATTTTAAGGGTCACGAAATGGCTGGTTTTGGCGGAGTGATCAAGAATCAATCTATCGGTTTTGCCTCGGCGAGTGGTAAGGCCTATATTCATTCGCTCGGTGCCACGCGTAGCCCGGAAGAAATGATGTCCGGCATTATGGCGGATGTTGAGGGTAGCCTCGCCGCCAAGCAAGATGGTTTCTTGGAGTGTATGGCCGAGACTGCCAAGGCTGTATCTGATTATGTCAACGGCAAGGCTGATGACGGCCAACCGCGCATGCTCTATATCAACGTTCTTAATAATCTCTCACGCGATTGCGACTGCGCCGCTGAGCCCGAGGCGCCCTGCATGGCGGACATGGGGATTATGGCTTCAGCCGACCCCGTGGCGCTTGACCAAGCCGCCCTTGACATGGTCAAAAATTCCACCGACCCAGGACGTGATAGTTTCATGGAGCGCGTCACTGGCCAAAACGGTGAGCATATCCTAGAATATGCCGAGCAAATTGGTTTTGGCAGCCGTGACTATGAGTTAATAAATCTCGATTAACGAGGCAAGCATGTTTGACGCAATCGAAAAGAGTTATAAGCGTGACGCAGCCGAACAACGTTACAACAAGATCTACTGGCCGCTTGCGGTTATCCTGTGTCTCGCGGCAATCATCTTCTCATATGCTACCTCACTGAGCATTTTCATTATTGTTGGCGTGCTCGCTTTAGTTTTACTTGCTATTGTTGTGCTGTTTTTCTACCTTGATATCAAAAAGTTGGGCCAATCCCACGCTAAATTGCGCGATACTAAGGGCGTAATTGCTACGCTGCGTGCCTATTTCACGGTCAACGATGAAGAACGTCTAGATAATCTCATTAAGAGTTTGCGCCAGCTTAATATTAGGACATCCGATGACGTCAAAGTAATGATTGAATATTTTGAACACAAACTTCCATCTCCAGATAAACCCAGTCTTTTTAGCGGTACGCTTTCGTTAATATTATCAATTGGTACGCTTGTAATAGTGGCCTATGATGACAGCATCAATACCATTAACGTTTCGCGCCTGGTATCAGTTCTTGTGCCCACGATTAGTGTTGCCATTATCATTCTCTTGCCATTTTTGTTGGCGCAGATTGTGATCTCAGTTATGAATAGTATCCGTCGAAAGAAGGACACGGCACTAGTGGAAGATCTCATCTATATTTATATAAATTTTGCCACGCTAGAGAAACGCCTAAAATAGAGCTGGCGCAGCATCTTCATCTCACTCCTACATACCTAATACAGTACTAAGGCAGCGGAGGGAGCGTCCACCATAGCGGTTACCGCTTACGGAATTATCTATAGTATTTGAGTTAAGATCAACCGCAAAACTATAATTAACGGTCGTATTGGCACGTGACGCCCACCATGCTCCATATGCAAAAGCGTTTCTAAACGTACCATCATGTGCATTGATAAACCCGCTGCGCACGGAAACTAGTAAATAAGAAATTTTGCATGTTTCCTAAAGAAGATTTTTCGTTTTACGACAAAAATTTATTGACAAACAATAAATAGCGGCATAGAATAGGAGTAAATTAAATAAAGGAACATATGTCAAAGAACTTACCTGCCGAACAAAAAGCAAATTTATTATTGCAAAAAGTGACGCTCATCATCGCTAAAACCGCAGAAATTCTACACTGGTGGTTGGTGGGCGCGATGCTTATAATCACAATTTGTAGCTTGATTTGGGCTACGCCGGTTACAGAATGGCTCAAAACTGCTGCGATAAACGACAGCATGGTTTCTTGTTATGGCTTTACCCTGCCAATTCTTAGCGCATCTATGCTCGCTATTTTTGCGTTTTGTAGTGCTATTGTCTTGTCGCTGATGGCGATGATATTTCGTAACGTTTACTTGATTCTCAAAACAGCCAAAGGTAAAACCTGGTTCGCTAGAGGGAATACGCCTTTTCAACAAGATATTGTGCGCATGTTCCGTGAAATCGGTATTTTCTTCATTGGTGTCTCTGTCATGAGTTTAGCCTCGGTAGCCTTCGTAAGTTTCTTAGGAGGTAAGCCCGACGGTTTTAATTATTTGAGTTGTTTCACTGGTCTAGTCTTCCTCTGTGTTTCGCAATTTTTCAATTATGGTGCAAACCTAGAAAAGGATTTGGATGGACTGGTCTAATAGTAATGCGCCTTCAGTGTCACAAGGCAAAATTATCCTACATCTAGATCGTCTGATGGTGGAACGCAAAATCTCATTGGGCGAGTTGGCGGATAAGGTTGGTATCACGCTTGCTAACCTCTCTAAAATTAAGAATAATCATATTACGGCGATGCGCTTTTCTACGCTAATTTCACTTTGCGAGGCATTGGATTGCCAAGTTGGGGACTTGATAGAGTATATCAAAGAACCAAATGAGTAGAAGGGCCATCATGCACGTTGTTACTGGCGTAGGCGCTTTTTTGATTTTGGACGATTTTTGCGACCTTATCATTTTTTAATTTTTGATAAGGCTTGGTTTGCGGAATAACAGGGGTGAAATCAAATTTTTACCTTATCGCTTTTTGAAAAACGATAAGGTCTTCGTGCGCAGCGGACATTTTGATGTTATTAATGCTGTGGGTAACTTCCGGAATGCTGGCAGTGCCGCTGTCTATTGGTCCTCATATGCTGCTACTATTGATTATGCTTATTATCTTCATTTTAATGAGACAAATGTCTATCCATCGCTCGGGCCATATAATCGTTATCAAGGTCTCCCCCTCCGCTGCCTTAGTACTGTATTAGGTATGTAGAGAGTGATGCTGTGCTAAAATGGGAATATGTTAACTATTATAGATATTGTTGATTATGTCTTTCGCCGCTCCGAGCACCAAACACTCGGGCAAAGTGGTGAACGCTTTCTCTATCTAGAATTGCAACAAAATGGTGTCCCACGCCAACAAATATTTCGCAATGTTTATATCCCAGCATTCAATAAGGGCGGGCAAGAGAATGGCAAGACTACAGAGATAGATATTGTAGTTTTGTCCCACAAAGGCATATTGCTCTTTGAGCATAAAGCATATAGCGGAAAGATCTACGGCGATGGTCGGCGCAAGCAGTGGATACAGTATTTTGGCAGTAAGAAAACCTACTTTATGAGTCCAGTAGAGCAAAATCGTTATCATCGTTATTGTTTACAACAATATTTAAAGTTGGACATTCCAATCTATCTGTTTATTTCTCATTCTCAATGCGGGCATTGGCGCGTGCACAACTTACCGCAAGATGTGCATTTTCTAAATCGTAAAGGTAGCTTTCGTCAAATTTACAATCAACTACCAAAAGTTACGATTCCTACAGGGGCATTTAATGAACTCCAACAAAGATTCCGCACTCTATCGCGACCCACTGACGGCACGAGAGAGGCGCATATTGCTAATTTCTCCCACAAACCCTAAATCCATGCTATACTAGATAAAAGCACGAGTGGGAACAAAAAGGGAAAATCGCCTCTGGGCAGGGCACAAACTTAACGGAGAGTGGAGGCCCCGCATGAGCAAAAAAACTGCCGATTCGGAGGTTGTAGCGCACGATGTCGATGTCGCTGAACTGAGTAAGGCAATCATTAAAAAAGATAACAAAATCGCTGAGCTAGAGCAACGCCTGAGTCGTCTCGAAAAGCGCACCAAAAGCAACGAACGCTTTGCACGCACGCTTTCTGAGTGTCTCGGTACTCAGGTTTATGCCATCGACGCTGTCGCTGGTGTTCTCCGACGTAGCCTGCGCGAAGACGCCGTGGTTCAAGATGAGCTAATGGCGGCCATCAGAGATTACGACAAACACAAGTTCCGTCGCTGGCTATCAGGCTTCTGCGGCGTCTTGCTCTGGGTCGGCTCGGTCACGCTGGCTGTGTTCGTCGGCGCCTTCATTTACTGGATTTTTTCTGGTCAATAAAGACAATAGTGTTATATGCCCAACCTAGCCAAGCCCTAACAAACATTATATAATACAGACATATGCCACCCGAAGAATTACAATCACGTTTATTTGACCTACAAGATGTAGGCTATCGTGAATTCCATCTCAAGACCTGCCCTCAGGCCCAGCACGTCATTGGCGTGCGTATTCCCGAGCAACGTCGGCTCGCCAAAGAGATTACAAAAAATAATTTCTGGTGGTTTCTTGACCAAATCCAGCCACACTATTACGAAGAAATCATGGTTACAGGCATCGTCATTGCTACAGCTCCGATGGGGCTAGCCGAGCGTCTAGATTATACTGCTTGGTTTATCCCGCAAATCAACAACTGGGCCGTTTGTGATACGTTTTGCGCCAGTTTCAAGCCCAAACCGCAAGATTTGCCAGTACTCTGGGATTTTTTGATGCAATATCGCTCTAGTCAGGAGGAATATGCGCTCCGTTTTATGCTCGTCATGGTTCTTGATCACTTCATTTTGCCGGAATACCTCGAGCATATCTTTGACCTGCTCGACGAGATTAAATCCGACAAATATTATGTCGAGATGGCCAAGGCTTGGCTCGTTGCCGAGTTGTTTGCCAAGTTCCGGAACGAGACTTTGGACTACCTTCAGCGCGACCAACTTTCCGTCTTTGCTCACAACAAAGCCATCCAAAAAGCCCGCGAATCGCGCCATATCAGTGATGATGACAAGCAACTGCTCAGCTCTCTCAAACTTTAGTTACTTCCAGCCTAGCCAAACCAATATCGTTGGAATTAGCAAAATCTCCACCACATGGAATAAAATATGTAACACAAACAAGATTACGCCTAATGCGCCAAATTTCTTCAAATTACGCGTACAAAAATGTTTGCTCAGCCAACCATGCTTATGGTGGCAAGCGCTATGGTCTGAACCAGATTTCTCCACCCCTGTTGTGGCAGCCTGTTTGGCCTCAGGAGTGACTTTTTCCTCTGTCATGTTTACATTATATCACAAAAACCGTCCCAGATATTGACAAAATTATAATTCTGTGCTACAATGATACTAAGAGGGAGTTATGCGTCTATATTTTTACGGTTTTTTGCTACTCATCCAGAAATTCATTTTGCGCCGTACGACCGGCCAAGTTTTGTATAGTTTTGCTACGCATATGGGCGTGGTTTATATCAAAATGGCCCAGATTATTGCCATGCAAAATTACGGTAACGTTTTTACCGAGCAAGACCGCGTTCAACTCTCCAAAATTTGCGATCATTGCAACCCAATCTCGTATCGCAAGGTTGCCAAACAAATTACCCAGGAATACGGGCGCCCGTTGAACGAAATTTTTCAATTTATCGACCCCACTCCAGTTGGCTCAGCTTCAATTTCTCAAGTACACCGCGCGATTTTGCAGGATGGCCGTGAAGTAGCACTCAAAGTCAAGCGCCAAGACGTTGTCAAAAAAGTAGAGCATGATACACGTCAAATTCGGCGTTTTATTCATCGCTTCGGTAAACTGGCCAAGTTCCGCAACTATCTCGGCAGCGACAAAGCGCTGGAACTTTGGGCGAACTGGATCGAGCAAGAAACTGATTTTTGCCACGAGCAACAGAATTTACGTGCCTACCAAGAGTTTGCCGATAGTGTGAATGGTAAACTGGCGAATACTGTCTCTATCAAAGTCCCAGCACTCATTCCCGAACTTTGTACTGACAACATCATCGCCATGGAATTTATCACGGCGCCTACGATCAATCAGATTGCACTCACTCCTGAGAACAAGGCGCGCATTCGGCGGGGCATGAATGACTATGTGAACCTGTCATTTTATGCTTTGCTCCACGGCCTGCCGGTCACTTTTCATGGCGACCCACACAGCGGCAACGTTTATCTTGACGCCGATGGTAATGTGGGTTTTCTTGATCTTGGGCTGATCTTCTCGTTTAGTGGCGAAGAGGCTGACTATACCCGCCAACTTTTCCTCAACGCTTATAGCGTGCGCACGGACAAGTTGGTTGAACTCCTGTTGCAGAATGGCAAATATACTGATCTTGACCGCGAACAGTATCGGGCCGACGTTGAAGCGCAAGCCCGGCGTTTCCGTAGCATTCACGCCTCGCAATTCTTTGTGGAGATGATGAATCTCTACACACGATATAATATAGAACCACCCGAAATCACCTACAAACTTGGTAAGGCCTTCTTGGCGCTTTATGGTATGAATAACTTTATCGAAAACCCCACCAATACTAAGGAATTGTTGGGCACCCAAATCATTGAATATTACCTCAACCGTGCTACCGACGATGTTACCACGCTAGTCACATCGGGCCTAGAGATTTTGCCCAATTTTCTCACTGCGGCCACCGAGCAGGGGATTATCCGTGGGCTAGCAGAACAAATGATTAGCCTAGGCGCCCTCAAAGACCAATTTACCGCTACACTAGACCATTGTGATGAAATTCTAGCCTTCTTTAACTCTCAACTATGACATTTTACGATAACCTCAACTCAGCCCTAGATTATCTCGAAGACCACCTTGAGGGTGAGCTGGACTATCAGGCTTTGGCGCACCGTGCTGGGGTGAGCCTAGGAACTTTGCAACGTATCTTTCCGCTTTTTGCAGGAATTACGTTAACGGATTATATTCGTCGGCGTCGGCTGACACTAGCTGGTAAGGATCTGGCACAGACGGATGCGCGCGTGATTGATATTGCCGCCAAATACGGTTACGATTCGGCGGTAGCGTTTTCGCGAGCCTTTCACAAGTTCCATGGTATCAACCCGAGCGCTGTCAAAAACACCACCGTTGAACTCAAGTATTATCCCAAACTAGTCTTTTCGCCACCTCAACTTGAACCTGAACTAGACTATGAAATCGTCAATTTGCCAGCCCTACGGCTTTATGGTTGCAATATCCAGACCGACAACCGACATATCAAACACGATGCCCCGCAATTTTATCTTGACATCGAGCAACAATACCCAGATTTACCTCATCCTGATTATGGCATGATTAACTATCTCGAAACGCGTGACTCGCTCGAGTCTTACGAATATTGGGTTTTGTGGCAAGAGCGCCATCCTGATATGCAGGTCTATCGTGTTCCAGCCTCGCGTTGGCTCAAAATTTGTATCCCTTCACAAGAAGCCCGCGCTATTCAAGAAATGTCCGACCGGTTCTACGAGAAATTTCTCCCCACCTGCTGCTACCGTCTCAAACCCGATCCGGAACTAGAATACTATCATGATGGCGTCACGGACTTTTTGATCCCAATTTATTAAACCGACTTTTCTGGTCGCCAAAAAGTCGGGTAAACTTAGCATTTTTTCGTACAATGATACCATGCGCGGTTTTGAGTATGAGATATTCCTGGGTAGTGATCACGTTACCCCCGCGGAGTGGCAGGAATTTCTGGTCGCAGTGCAACGCTATCTTGGTGGCTTGCGCGCGTGGTCGCTGCACATTTATTTTGAGCAACAGATCATCCACTATTTCTTGCAAAGTCCGGTTGCCCTGCCATCTAGTTTGCAGTTGTCTAAATTCCTCCTCAAGCCAGCAACCTTACCTGACTTACCGGCAGCGCGCACGGGTTGGCCATTGACTCATCGCCTAGAAGATAACTGCGCAGCGCTGGCGACCACACTCACTCGCAAACAGCAACACCTTGTAGGCCTCACACTCAATCTTAGCGGTTGGCGCCAGGGAATTATTGCCTCAACGTACGCCCTGACGCTGCACAATACACATTATTTATCTCGTCACTTACCTTTATCTTCACCAGCTACGCTCTTTAGCGTTGACTTTACTAGGAGCAAAAATTTTGCCTACAAGAAAATCCCCAAATATCTCAAACTCGATAAAATCTCTAAACTGTTACTGCCTGCGGATAGGTCTGGCTTGCTAGAAATCGATCCTTTTCCGTACGGGAACACCCTCTCCTACTTGCAAATTGAACAATATGACTTTGCTCGTCATTCACTTATTCTGGGCGGTAGTGGTATGGGCAAATCCAAGTTTATCGCTAGTATGATTAGTCAGCTCTATCAGCAGCATCGTGATGCGTATCAAATTGTCGTGATTGATCCACATGATGCTCTTAAAACCGATTTAGTACATATAACTGATCGCATGGTTGTTGATTTTGTTGAGCCGACAAGCAGTATTGATTTATTTGCGGCTAACACACAGAATCTCAGTGCTAGCATTGAACTGCTTCTTGGTCTTTTTCGGTCGCTGATTGCCGACAATTATAGCAGCCGCTTGGAGCGTGTGTTGCGCCATAGTATTTATCTGCTCTCGACAGCGCAAGTTTTTTCTTTCACGACTCTGCGCCAGTTGCTCACCAATTTGGAGTATCGCCAACAGTTATTGAACCAATGGCAAAGTCGGTTGCCGGATAGCGTTGCGCAATTTTTTCTCACGGATTTTCAAGAACTCAAAACCAAATCCTATAGCGAGGCCATTGCTCCAATTATCGCTTTTGTCGATGAGATGCAGATGGTCCCAGCCTTCAACCAAGCCTGCCAATCGGTAGGCCTAGCAGGGGTTTTGCAGGATACATTTCTTACGATTTTTTCGCTCAATCGTCTCCAGTTTGGCGACCAAGTCGTTCGGACTTTGGCTGGTCTACTCATGCAACAAATTTTTCTCTTAGCCCAAAGTCGCTCGTCATCCAAACAACTCTTGATTATTATTGACGAAGTCGCGGTAGTTGAAAATCCCATTTTGCCACGTTTTCTTTCTGAACTACGCAAGTACGGAGTTTCGGTGTTTCTAGCTGGGCAATACTTCGCCCAGATTAGCCCGAGTTTGCGCGATTCGATTTTTGCCAATGTCTCTAATTATTATCTATTTCGGGTGTCGCGTACGGACGCTAATATGCTGGCACAGAACTTAGAGATTAAATTGGTGGGCAGTGACACAGATGATGACCAAGCCAAGTTATTATCTGGCCTCAAATGTCGCGAGTGTTTGGTGCAAATTAGTCATGCAGGCAAAAACCTGCCAATTTTTAAGGCCAGCACCACCGATTACTCGCCGGGGGATCCGGTTCCGGCTAAACCAATTCCGCAAATCCGTCCCGCTGCGCCTTCATCAACTTCTGGCGATTCTGATTTCGATTTTGCTTTTGATGATGCTGACATCGGTGACTTCATGGCTAGTATTAGTACAAGCCGGCAGGCACTTAATCATTAATTTTTTTGGAGGTAATTTATGACTGAAACCACAACTTTAACCACAGCCAACCAAATTTTTCAGGCAATTTTTGGCCAGGATAATCCCTATACTCTGGAGCAGCTCAAAGCCAAGTTTGCGCCCGATATTCAGCTTCCAACTATGGTCAAAGATTCTACTACTGGTGAGGCTACTTATTCTGCCATGCCTAATGCTGAGAAATATATCACCGACGCTAATTCTGGTAAACGCAGCGAAACTGAGGGGTGGCTCCAGCCTCTACGCCCCATCAAGGGTATGAAAGACTTACTCCAGGCTTGGCAGGATATCAACTATATCACCACCGAGCGCGTTTATGACAGCGAGAATGTCAGTGCCAGCGATCCGATTTATCATTCTCGGAACGTTTATAATTCCACCAACTGTGGCGGCTGCAAAAATATCATCTTCTGTGACGGTACTTATGATTCTGAATTTGCTATCGCTTGCCAGCGTAGCACCGGCATCAACTTTTCCATGCGCGTCGATGACTCTAACACTTGCTCCAACTCTTACCACGTCATCTGTTCTGCCAAGATTAGCAATTCTTTCTTCATTCAAGATGCTAGCGACTTATACGAATGTATCTTTTGTAGCCACCTTACCAACCAAAAATATTGCATCGCCAACATGCAATTTGACGAGAAAACCTATTTTCAGCTTAAATCCAAAGTGATTCAGTGGATTTTGCGCCAAAAGTAACTATAATATATAGTATGATTTATTCCGTCATCGTCAAACCTGGCTCCAAAAAGGGCCCACTCGTACTACAAAACGACAAACAACTGACAGTTTATTTGCGCGAAAAACCGATTGACGGCGCGGCCAATACAGCACTCGTCAAATTATTAAGCCAACATTTTGACGTTGCCAAGTCTTGCATTGTAATCAAAACTGGTATGTCTAGTCGACAAAAGTTAGTTGATGTAGTACAATAAAATTAATTGGTAAAAATAGTCATAGAGAGGTGAAAATATGGCAGAAATTCTAAGTATCAACGGCGCAGAAGTCAAGATCGGCGAAGACGACGGCAAAGTCGTCACCACTCCGATCGCATCTCTGCAATTCTCCAACCCTAAAGTTGGCGATAAAGTCGATGTCTACCGCGACGGCAAAAACTTCATCGTCAAGCGCACCGAAAGTTCTTCTTGTGCTACTGTTGACGGCGAACGTTCCATCAACAAACATATCTTTGTCTGGATTGGAACTTTCATGTTTGGCGGTTTCGGTGTTGATCGTTTTATGCGCGGTCAAGTTGGCCTTGGTGTGCTCAAACTTTTGCTTTGCACTATTGGGTGGATTACTATCGTTGGCGGTTTTGCTGGCTGGATTTGGACTTTGGTTGACTGGATTAATGGCCTGATCAAGGCTTACGGCGGTGCCTACGGCAACGAAGAGAACTTCACGTTCGACGAAAACGGCAACTACACCAAATAATTTTAGAGGTACACAATATGGAGGTAAAATTTCGCATTGCTGGGCGCAATGACTTAGAAGACATCATTCGTCTAACTAATGAATGTTTTGACGAACAGACCCCCTTGGCTTACGCCGAGAAAATTTGGAAAAAGTACGAGCATGACCCCAACCAAATTTATCTCAATGGCTATTTGAATGGCGAGATCGTGGCCCACACCAAAATCACTATTATCCCCACGATTTATGAGGACATGAACACTTATGCCATTCTCAATCACGTCTGCGTCAAACCAGATATGCGTCGGCACCACTTGGGCACCAAATTGCTCGACGAGACCTTCCGCATTTGCAAGAAATGCGGCGTCAAGACGGTTGAACTCTGGTCCAAAAATTTCCGTCAGCCGGCTCACGCAATGTATCAGCATTATGGCTTCGAAGTAGTCGACGCGAAGTTTTTCTCCAAAGATGTTTAAGGAAAGGTAAAAGGGAGGCACATGAAGATCAATAGTATCTACATCGGTGGGTGGTTTCAGCGCACCATGTTGCAGTTGTCGGAAGTCTACGACTTTCTGCGTAACGGCGAATCTCAGCTCAAACTCAATAAGAAAAAACTCGCGGAACTACGCAAGAATCTCGACCTTGGTAGCGTTGAATATGGTGTTGCCGGCGAAGAATTTGTGATGTTCGTTACGAGCGAACATTTGCGGGTCAAAATTTTTGAAGACGGCTTAATTGCAATTGGTAGCGAAGACGTTAGCGAAGAAACTCTGTTTGCCGATGTCGAACGGCTCAAGGATTACTACGAGCAAAAATTATCTCCTGCTTTCAACTATATCTTTAGCTTGGGTGCACCGGTTCCGAAAGAACTAGCTCATATCGAAAACATCTATCCGTACTTTGTAGTCTGTGATAACGCCTCGCGTGAAGAAATTGCGGAGTTATTATCCAAGACCGAACGTCAAAAATACTTTGAATTTGACAACAAGAGTTACAGCGTTTTGCGCGGCGACAAATATTATTTCATCAACAACAAGAAAACTTCTCGCCCCAAGATTGAACGCTATATCGAAGAACAAATCTTTATCCGTGAGTTCAAAGGTCAGTTGCATCGCTATCTCAATTTGCACCGCATTATTTGGGAAAAAATCGACCACGTTAAAGATCGTGCCAAGGTGCGTGGTAGCGACGTAATTAAGTTCTCCACCAAACTTGAATCCTATGCCAAAACGGTTACCTTGATTGATGGACGCATCCGTCAAATGTCTACTTATATTTCTACCCGTGAGCGGATTGCTAAACAAGACAAAGAACTTGAGGAGTTCCTTGCAATTTCTGGATTTAGATACGAAACTTTGCGCAATACTCTAGAATATATTAAAGATTTGTGGGATATGACCAAGAACTATGTCCAGTCTGCCCAAAAACTGTTTGATGGTATCAAACAAGACGTGACATCGAGTTCAATCAACAGTTTGACCATCGTCACCTCGATGTCAGCTGGCGCGGCAATCCTCGACCTATTTACCGAGTCTGAGCCCAGTTTCACCACCTTTGGCTTCGTTTACTTCTTTATTCTAGCCTTTGTTGGTTGGTTGGCTACCAAGTTACTCACTCGAGTTGCCGAAAAGCGCAAATACGAAATTTCCGATGTCGATATCGACACTAATATCAAATAAGGAGGAGAATGAAAAAGTTAATTATTAGCCTAATCTGCGGCGCGGTCGCCCTTGGCGTTGCTGGCGTTAGTAGTGCTCCCGCCTCGGCGTTGAGTCTTGCGCCATGCCCAGACGATGAGAACAAAGCTGCCTGCGAGGCACGGCAAGCCGAAATTGTGCGCCGTTGGGACAAAGGTGAATCTCTCGACGCGATTCTTAGAGACTTAGAAACTACCAAGGACGAAGATAACAAGACGGAGATTGCGCCAACTTTTGCTGTTGATTTGGAGCAGGACCAGCGGGTAGTTGATTTTACGGCTGGGCACAGTCGGTTCTTGATGGGGAACAATCTCACGAGCAATCTCGAAAATCGTACTGGCCTGTCATTCTTTTTTGGCAATAACCTTTCACTGCGCCCCGTCACAGAGTATGGCGTACTGTTTGGTAACACGATTAACTTCTCCGGAGAAACCGTGCGCGACTTGTATATCGTAGGTAATACGGTCACCTTGTCATCGGAAGCCAAAATTGGTCGCGACGTGTTTGCGGCTGCTAATATTCTGACCGTCGATACAGACGTTGCGGGCAATCTCGCTGTCACAAGCGATACGCTCACGCTGCAAGATGTCAAAATTTCCGGTAATCTTGAACTAGAAGTGGCACATCTCAAGATTGTCGGCCAAGTTGAAGTTGCTGGTGCTTTTGTCTACAACGATGATGCTGATATCTCTGGACTCGAGCGCATCAAAGCCGCCAATACTAGCCCTTATCATCTTGACGAACCTGACGCCACGGCTATCCTTATTGCGCGAGTTTACAGCCAAATCATGAGCATTGTGGCACTTTTCCTGGCTATGGTGATTATTTGTGCGCTCTTTCCACGCTTGCATGATAAATTGGCTGCTGAGACTACTGTTGGGCGTTTTGGCACCAACCTCGCGATTGGCTTAGGGCTCTTGATTGCTGTGCCAATCATAGCGCTCTTTACCTTCTTCACTTTGGTTGCCGCGCCACTTGGGATCATCGCCATCGCTCTCTATCTTATTGCTATTTACCTCGCACAAGGTTTTACTGGCGCTTGGCTTGGCCACGTGATTGTCGAAAAACTTTGCAAAGCCAAGGGCAACATCTTTGTCGAGGCTCTCATTGGTATCGTGATTATGGGTTTGCTTAGCCTAGTGCCGTATCTCGGCACAATTACCGGCTTCCTTGGCCTCTTGCTTGGCCTCGGTCTCATTTTTAGCAGTATCAAGCCTGCCAAGAAAATTGCCAAAATTAAAGAGGCTAAGCAGGTTAAGGCCTAGGAGCGCAAGATGCACGAAAGTTGGAAGCCTTTTCTCGAATCTGAGTTCGCCAAGCCGTATTTTGTCGAACTCAGCAAATTCCTGCATTTGGCTTACGAAACGGGGAAGGTTTTTCCAGCTAAGCCCCAAGTTTTCCGTGCTTTTACCACCGATCTTGGTCAAGTCAAAGTCGTCATTCTAGGGCAAGACCCCTATCATACGCCTGGTGCTGCTCACGGTTTGGCCTTTTCGGTACCAAATTCCCAGCCTGTGCCACCTTCGCTAGTGAATATCTATAAAGAAATCGACAGCGAATATGGTCAGCATGCTAATCCTACGGGTAACTTGGCGCCATGGCAGAGTCAAGGTGTGCTTCTGCTCAACAATGTTCTCACAGTTGAGGCGCACAAGGCTGGCTCGCATCGGGGCAAGGGCTGGGAGATTTTCACCGAGGCCACCGTGCGTTACCTTAACGAGCAATGCAACCATCTCGTCTTTATCTTGTGGGGTCGGGATGCACGTAGTAAGAAACCATTAATCGACACAAATAAGCACCTCGTGCTGGAGTCTGCGCACCCGTCGCCACTTTCTGCCCACAATGGTTTCTTTGGTAACGGGCACTTCCGAAAGGCCAACGAGTTCCTCAAGTCTCACGGCCTCACAGAAATCACTTGGTAAGTGTTGTAATTTTTACAACATCTAGGCTTCACTAAATTCCACTAGCGCTTGCCGTTGGTGGAATTTTTGTGCTCTAAAAACATCAAATTTGGCATTTTATCGAACTTGTGCTTGTAAAATTCAAAAATTTTTTGTTATACTCGCGCCAATACTAAAATTATCACAAGAAATTGGAGG
The DNA here is from genome assembly GCA_947087275.1 of uncultured Candidatus Saccharibacteria bacterium. GTDB lineage: Bacteria > Patescibacteriota > Saccharimonadia > Saccharimonadales > Saccharimonadaceae > Nanosyncoccus. The sequence continues at coordinate 67,093 of CAMUBZ010000003.1, read as the reverse complement.
AAAATGCAAAAATTTCTGCGAATTATATTAACAAGTTTTATTAGCGTTGGTTGTTGTCTAGCCAATATCCCAGTTCAACCAGCCATAGCTGCTACCGGTTGCGATAATGTGCAATTCATTTTCGCTCGCGGCTCTGGTGAAGATTTAGGCGACACCAGTTATCAAAGTTGGCAAAATGCTATCTCAGATCGGCTCACCGCCAGCACACTCAAATACAGTTTTTATGAACTCGGCAGCCAGTCTCAAGGTGGCGCCCAGTATCCGGCGGTAGCAGTTGCCGGGTCGTTAGACGGATTTGGCAACTTGCTCGGCGCCTTTGTCAGTGCAGGCCAGAGTTTCGACTTTGGCCAGTCAGTCCTGCTCGGGCGTAATGAGCTCAAATCTTATCTACAACAAGTTACGTCAGTTTGCCCCAGTACGCGTTTCGTTTTGGGCGGTTATTCTCAGGGCGCAATGGTAATTTCTGGTACGCTCAACGAACTCGACGCGTCCAAGATTATCTATGCAGCCACCTTTGGTGACCCCAAAATTTATTTGCCCGAGGGTGCCGGCAATCGTCCCGACGCTTGTCGTGGTCAAAATCTATCTAACTACCGCGCCTATGTGCCGGATTGCCACACTTATGAAGGAATTTTGGGCAGTTATCAACCATACCAGCCCTCAGAATATCTCAACAAACTTGGCACCTGGTGTAATGGCCAAGATATGATGTGTAGTTCTGGTCTAAGCATCAGCGACCATACGGCTTACTCTAGCCTCGGTCTCTACCACAACGCCGCAAACACAATCGTATCCAAATTGCGGCAGCACTTTCCTACGAGTTTTACTACGCAAGGTGAAGATATTGCTCCGAGCACATCTTCGCCGCATGACCTTGCAATTATTATCCAACTCGAACGACATTACCAGACGGCGTATTTCTTTAAGACTAAGTTGATTGCACAAAATCTGGCCAACCAAATCTATAGTCTAGGTGGCCGCGTGGCGCTTTATGTCTATCATGATACCGCCAACGCTGAGCCCGATATCTTCTGTGACTTCACGTGTAGCGCTGACGAGTTTCGCCAAATGCTGGGCAAATTGAATTATTATCGATTTTCTGGAGAATATAGCGACCAAAGCCTTGCCGTTGCGCATCAGGCAATGTCCGAGCTCAGTTGGCAGGCGGGCGCCAACAAGTCCCTCGTTCTATTGACGAGCCAATACAATCCGCAAAGTAACCCACACCAGCCCCAGTTGGCCGAAATTGCCCGGCTTAGCATCAGTATCGATCCGGTAAACATTTATGGCTTTACGCCAAAGAACTACATAGCCACTATGGCCCCACTCGCCCAAGCCACCAACGGCAAAGTCTACGACATTGACGCCTACGAAACAGGAATTACCGAAATTACTCAGCGCACCGCCCAAGACGTCCAGATCCTCGACATTTACGACAATCAAAATTTCATCCCCGCCAGTATTTCTGGCCTTAATGTCACACAACTCTCAGCCACGGAATATCGTTTGGATTTTGAAACTGATGCCGACCAAATCCTTGTTGCTATCAATGACACCCCGATTGGTCAACTTCCTGCCACTCAAAAATATCTGACGATTGGCGATGTCACCAAGGGAACCACCGTCCGGCTCATACCCTATTCCAACCAAACCGGCCGTGGCACTGCTGCTAGCGTCACTCTAGGTCCCAACTCAGAAACCACTCCGCCGCCTTCCTCCACGGCGCCTACGCAGCCAGCATTGCCCGTTATACCAACCCCAGATCCAACACAACCCGCAACGCCTGACTCTCTGATCGTGCCAGATGATACCGGTACTTTTATCCCCAAAGCCCCCAACACTGGTGTGCGGCCACGCTAATTATGCGAGCTGAGGTGCCAATGGTCGCCATATTCACACTTATATACGGCTAATTTCGGTGCACCATAATCATGCTCGGCCACCAGCGCCGCCGCTTCTGCCTCTTCGCGGGTGGCATAGCATACCTTTTGCTGCTCGCCCACCCAGCATTTTTCCGGAATTTTAGAAGAAAATGCTCTCATCCTTCCATTATAGCACACATTATAGAAAAAGTCAATAGTTCTCGTGCTAAATCTTCTATGTTATACTAAACATAAGTGTTAATTAGGTGGGAGAGTGAGTAAACTTGCTAAATATCTGAATCGGCATATTGTTGGCAATGTTTTTGAGCGTCCGTCGATTATCCAGACTTATACCTCTGATCGTTCAGTTTTGCAATACACGCCCCGTTTCATTGCTCTGCCCGAAACTGCCGATGACGTGCGTCGACTGGTGCGCTTTGCGAATCAGTTGGCGATGCGCAACTTTCGCTTGCCAATCACTGTGCGCGGCACTGGCCTCGACAAAACTGGCGCTGCTATCGGCGACGGCATGCTGATTTCCACTGAGCGCCTCAATCATATTGAAGAAATCGACGTGCGTGGTCGTTTGGTGCGGGTGCAACCCGGGATTACTTTGGGCAGCCTCAATACCGCCCTCAACCTGCACGGCCTCACTTTGCCGATCGACGCTGACCCACGCGCAACGATTGGCGGTCTCATTGCTAACTGCCAAAGTGATGATTTTGGAGCGCGTCATGGTGGGATTTTCCACTTTGTCGAGCAAACCGAGGTTGTCCTAGCGAGTGGCGACATTGTACAGATGCTGCCCTACACCACCCGTGCGATCGACGCCAAAATGCAAACTACTTCTGCCGAGGGCACACTCTACCGGCGTATTGAACAGCTACTTGACGACCACGCCGAAACCGTTACCGAACGCACTATGCGCCCCTTTGACACCGCGGGTTACGCCAATATCACTCGCGTGCGCCAAGGCCACGTCACCAACTTACTCCCGTTAATGTTTGCTTCACAGGGTACGCTCGGGATTATTACGGATGTGATTTTGCGGGTCAACCTAGCGGCTCCCGATCGGCGTAGTATGGTGGCGGTTTTGCGTGACACCAAAGCGCTGCTTCGCGCACTAGATTTTATCAAAGACCTTGAACCAGCCTTTATCCGGATTTATGATATGCGCATTTTTGAGATTGCTGCTACTGAGGGCAGTCGGCCAGATTTATTGGAACAAAGCCCGGACGATGGCTGGTTGTTGGAGGTTGGTTTTGACTTTCGTAAAGGCAAAACTGAACGCAAGTTGCAACAATGCGTGAATGTTTTGCCACCGGGGACTTTTGCTGTTACCGAAACCAAAGATAACGCCGTAGACTTTTTGGAATTCCGGAACGCTTTGCTCAGCTTCCTGAATTCCGGTAATGACGGCGAACGTCTTGCTGCTCTTGACGATGTTTATATTCCGAGTTATAAATTCGCCGAGTTCGTGCAAGATGCGCAAGTCCTAGAAGAAACTCTAGGTATTCCGCTCCCTCTATTTGGTTCGTTTGCTACCGCCAACTACTCCGTACGCCCCACCATCGACTGCACTTCGCTTTCTGGACGTCAACTTTTGATGAGTTTCTTGCGCCAATATTCGCGCCTCATCGTCAAGCATGGCGGTTCAATCACTGGTGGCACGCCAGAAGGACGCGTCAAATCTTTGCCTGCCGCTCAACCTTTGCCAGAGAACGAGCAGCAACTCTATCACGACGTCAAAGCCCTATTTGACCCCCACAATATCCTCAACCCTGGCGTCAAGATTGACGTCGACACCAAAGATGTTTTGCGCCATCTACGCACCACTACCCGCACCGGCCTGATTACCCCATAGCGCATCTCTGTTTTCTGTGCTATACTGTCTGTATGAAGACTACAACAAAGAACTTATCTGATACTAAGGTGGAAGTCAAGGTCGTACTCGACAGCGACGACCTCAAGACTGCCCGCGCAAAGGCGATTGCAAATCTTGCCAAAGACGTTAAACTTCAGGGTTTCCGCAAGGGTAAGGCTCCTGCCTCCATGGTTGAGAAAAGCCTCTCTCCCAATGATATTGCCAGCGAGACGATTGACGTTGCCGTGCGCACCACTATGCCGGCTGCTTTTGACCAGGCCAAGTTAGCTCCAATTGCTATCGAGAAAGTCAACGTTACTAAGTACGTTCCTGACGAGAGCGCCGAATATACCGCCAATGCTGACATTCTGCCAGAAGTCAAACTCGGCGATTACAAGAAACTCAAAGCCAAAATGGACAAAGTTGAAGCCTCGGCGGCAGATGTCCAAGAGATTATAGATAATATTATTGACGCTTATGCCGAGAAAAAGGTCGTCAAGAAGGCCGCTGCGAATGGTGATGAGGTCATCATCGACTTTGTCGGCAAAAAAGATGGCGTCGAATTCGCCGGTGGTAGTGCCAAAGATCATCATCTGGTGCTTGGTTCTGGCCAGTTTATCCCCGGCTTTGAAGAGGGAATTATCGGGCACGAAGCGGGCGATAAGTTTGATCTCGAGGTCACTTTCCCCAAAGATTATCCTGAGAAGTCGCTTGCTGGTCAAAAGGCTGTGTTTGAGACTCTGGTCAAACAAGTCAATGAGGTCGTCAAGCCTACTGAGGGCGACGATTTAGCCAAGAAATGCGGCAATTTTAAGAATATGGATGAACTGCGCGCCGACATCAAGAAGAATCTCGAAGCACAAAACGCGCATAAGGCTGCTGAGAAATATCGCGATGACTTGGTGAATGAACTGGTTAAGGTTTCCAAGGTTGCCGCTCCCGAGATTTTGATTAACGACCAATTGCGTTTTATTAAAGATGATATGAATCGCAATGCCATGAGTCATGGTATGACTTTTGAGCAATACTTGGAGCGTGTGGGCCAGAGCGAAGAGGAATGGGAGAAACAGGCTCGCGAACTCGCCGAAGCCCGCGTCAAAGCATCCTTAGTGCTACAAATCTTGGCTCGTGATGAGAAAATTACCGCTAGCGAAGAAGAAGTCGACGCCAAGATTGCTGAGCTGAAAGATGTCTACCAGAAGTCCAAAGAGGCTTTGGCGAATCTCAAAAAGCCAGAAGTGCGCCAAGATATCAAGAATCGCATGACGATTGACAAGACCCTCGACTTCTTGGTTGATGCTAATCAGCCGAAGACTGCCAAAGCCGAAAAGACAGAAAAGAAACCAGCCAAGAAAACTGCCAAGAAGTAGTCTTGACCGTAGATGATCAGAAAAGCAAAATGCCGGAACCTTTTACGGTTCCGGCATAGTACTATGCCTGTTACTTAATAATTCTCGTCAGATTGCAATATGTCAGGAAATCGATTGTGCGTTGCGGATATTCATGGCGATAATTTGAATAGACTTCAAGAATCGTGAATACCACGTTCGACCCAAACAGTAGATAAACAAACAAAATATTATTTAAGATTATCCTAAGGTCATCTGTTTGCCAGTATATTACTGCATTAACAAAGGCTAGTGCTCCGGTCATCAGAAGAGTGGACCCAATCGACCTGATATTACATAATCCTTTTGTTCCTTCCAGAGAACGCGCAAAATTCCACCACATCTTTCCACCAATCAATGCGATGATTGCGGGCAACCAAGTAATGCCTACCACGGCGCAGGTCTCTTTGGTAATGCCACATGGCCAGGCACGAATCAAAACGACAATCGCAGCTACCAGGTTGATAAGTATCAAGGCTGAGAGAAATGTAAAAACTTTCAGAATTTTAGTGGACGAGAAACGATATTGTACGGTTTTTTCAGATTTTTCTGTCATTTTTTCCTCCTTCTGGGAGCACACCAAGCATAGTCAAAACCGAAATGTGCACCCCTCATCTCTCTATTGTACCACGGATAATGTAATTTGTCAATGGCAAAGATCGGCACCCCCGCGGCAAAAATAAGGCAGCGGAGGGAGAAACCGGCGTAACGATTGCTGTTGTTTGACGGATTCACCGTCGTATAAACGTTGAGGTTGTACGCGTGGGTAGTGGACGAGTAGGCTCGCGACGCCCACCAGTTGCCGTTGTTGCCAGCGTTCCTAAAGGTACCAGCCGAGTTAGCCGGATTGACATACCCGCTGCGCACGCCTCTACTCAAACAACGAAAAAATCGCAGTCAGTGACCGGAATGGTTAGAAGTTCATATATTGTCTTTCTGGCCGTAGCCAAAAATCATCAAGCCTCAATGTTTCTCTTAGAACTCAGAAGGGAACTTCACGATCTTTTCTCGAGGACCGCCAGCTAGCGGAGGAGTGAGCTCGGGCTGCTTTTGGTACCCATGGAGGTGTATCCACAACTTGATTTTATCATTTCGTACTCCTACATACCTAATACAGTACTAAGGCAGCGGAGGGGACGACCGACGTAACGATTACCAGAGTCGGCCGACGGAGCCACGCTTGAAGCACCGAAGTTCGAGTGGTACCCATAAGCAGCCGACGAAGACGCTCGCGATGACCACCAGTCGCCAGCTGCACTAGTGTGACTGAGGACGCCAGCAGTAGTAGCCAAACTGAAGTACCCGCTGCGCACTGTATTAGGTGCGCAGGAGCGATACGCAAGCAATAAAGTTCTTGCCTTTTTTCGCAATTTGCGCTATAATCAAGAAAGAGTTTCGGGCATTTTGCATTGCTGTAAACAAAATGCCAAAATATTAAGTTTAATTAGGGAATTTTATCGTGCCAACTATCAACCAGTTGATTCGTAAACCACGCCAGAAAGCCGCCAAGAAATCCAAGGCTCCGGCGCTCGGTTCCATTGTTAACACGCTCAAGACCAAGCGTTATGAGCAGGCTGCTCCACTCAAGCGTGGCGTCTGTCTCAAGGTCACTACCAAGACTCCAAAGAAACCAAACTCCGCTTTGCGCAAAGTCGCTCGTGTGCGCTTGACCAACGGTCAAGAAGTTTGGGCCTATATCGGTGGTGAAGGTCACAACCTCCAGGAGCACGCCGTAGTGCTTGTTCGTGGCGGTCGTGTGCCAGATCTTCCAGGTGTGCGGTATCACATTGTGCGTGGTACGCTTGACCTTCAAGGTGTACAAAATCGTAAGCAAGGCCGTTCTAAATACGGTGCGAAGAAGGGAGAATAATCTATGTCACGCAAAGTTACAAAGTCTCTTCAGCGCAAAACTAACCCGGATCGCAAATATCAGTCGGTCTTGGTGCAGCGTTTGATTAATAAGTCCATGCTTGACGGCAAGAAGCAGGCCGCTGAGCGTGCAGTCTATGCCGCCCTCGAGGGTGCCGCCAAGAAGTTGAATTCCGAAGATCCAGTGGCTGTGTTCGAAAAGGCTCTGGCTAATATCAGCCCAGATTTTGAAGTTAAGTCTCGCCGTGTTGGTGGTGCTAACTATCAAATTCCATTCCCAATTTCCGGCCACCGTCAGCAGCACTTTGCCTTTTCTTGGCTGGTGCAAGCTGCTCGTGCCCGTCAGGGAATGCCATACGCCAAGCGCCTCGAACTTGAGATTATCGACGCTTACAACGAAACCGGTACTGCCTTCAAGAAGAAAGAAGACTGTCACCGCATGGCCGAGGCCAACCGCGCCTTTGCTCACTTCGCTCGCGCGTAATTATAGAGTTAGTAAAAATGGCCCCGCAAGGGGTCATTTTTTATCTCCCACTCCTACATACCTAATACAGTACTAAGGCAGCGGAGGGGGAAACCATGGTAACGACTATTTAGCCCGGATGAAGCCACACTGGTAGCATTTAAATCGAGATAATATGCAGGAGCCGATATATCAGATATGTATATTCCAGCCTGATTTGACCAATAAATACCACCTTGGCCAGCACGTCTGAGGATGCCATTCGCAACCGTTAAGGCAAAGCCTCCGCTGCGCACGAAGTAAGTATTGTAATTTTCACAACATTATCTTGATTCAACTTATGCTATAATAAACATAAATCTAGAACTAGGAGGCAAAAACAAATGGTGAGACTAGCAATCAACGGATTTGGACGGATTGGGCGTTGTGCGTTCAAGATTGCTTTTGAGCGCCGTGATGCCGAAATCGTCGCCATCAATACCCTTGGCGACCCCGCCACCTTCGCCCATTTGCTCAAGTATGATTCTGCTTATGGTGTGTATGACCACGAAGTTGGCTTTGATGACAAGCATATTATCGTTGACGGCACCAAAATCCTCTTTATGTCTGAGCCCGATCCCATCAAATTACCTTGGGACAAGTTAGAAATTGACACCGTCCTCGAGTGCACTGGACGTTTTTGCAATCCGGCCGACGCCCGTCTACATATCAAGGCTGGCGCGCGCAAAGTCGTGATTTCTGCCCCGGCCAAAGGCCCCGGTGCCAAGACTGTCGTCCTCGGCGTCAACGAAGAAGTCGTTACCGCTGATGATGATATTTTGAGCTGCGCGTCATGTACTACGAACTGCATCGCCCCAGTGATGAAAGTTATCGAAGATAATTTCGGCATCGAAAAGGCCATGATGACCACCGTTCATTCCTACACCGCCTCGCAGAAATTAGTCGACGATTCTGCCAAAGATATCCGCGAAGCGCGAGCCGCCGCCGTCAATATTGTGCCAACTACGACTGGTGCTTCCAAGGCCGCCGCACTCACAATTCCGAGTCTTGAGAACCGCTTCAATGGACTAAGCGTCCGTGTACCTAGTCTTGTGGTGAGCCTTGCTGATATTACTGCTGTACTCAAACGCGACGTTACTGTCGAAGAGCTCAATGCTGTCTTTGAAAAGGCCGCCGAAGAGCCATATTACGAGGGAATTTTGGACGTTACGCACGACGAATTGGTCTCGTCGGATTTCCGGGGTAATTCGCATTCAGCTGTGGTTGATTTGCCTTTGACTGATGTCGTGGGTGGCAATTTGGTCAAAGTTGTGGCTTGGTACGACAACGAGTGGGGCTATTCTAACCGCCTCGTCGAACTCTCGGTTGATTTTGGCCGCGAAGTATAATAGACTAAAGAGGAATAAAGGAGGAAATATGCCAGAATATCATATCTATGTCGGAGCAGACCATCGTGGTTTTCAGAAAAAGGAAGACCTTCTGCCTCTTATCCGCGATTGCCACGAAAACGTTATTGTCGAAGATTTGGGAGCCGACAGTCTAGTCGAAGATGACGATTTTAACGATCCGGCGCTGGCTGTGGCTCGGGCCGTCGCCAAAGATAAATACAGCTTCGGTGTGCTGATTTGTGGTTCAGCGCATGGTGTCTGTATGCAAGCCAACCGCATCAAAGGTGCGCGTGCGATCAACGCTAGCACGCTCGAGAGCGTCAAAGCCGGCCGCGAAGACGACCACGCCAACATTCTTTGCCTTTCTGGCGACAAACTTGATGTTGATACCATGGAAAAACTCATCAAGACCATGTGCCACACGCATCCCAAACTTGAGGAACGCTATGTGCGCCGCGTCAAACGTCTCGATGAGGACCACGCCAAAGTTAGTGGTGGCATCGAATTTAGCCTCAAGTTTGGTGGCGACGACGAAGACGACGAGGAGGAATAGAAATTATGGCGGCCATCGTTCCTACCATTACTACCGACAACCAAGCGTTTTTTGATGAAAGTTTGACCAAATTTAGCCAGTTTTCCAAACGTATTCAAATTGACGCCTCAGACGGTAGTTTTGCGCCAACAACTTTGGTCCCGCTTGCTAGTATGAAGATTCCTGAGGGTGTGGCGATCGACCTGCATGTGATGTCTGCGCGGCCATCCGAACATTTGTCCGATATTCTCAACCTTAAGCCACGCCTCTGTATTTTGCACGCCGAGGTGGACGATGATTTAAATAGTTTATTCACGCAGCTCAAAGATGCTGGCATCAAGGTGGGTCTTGCCATGATCAAGACAACTTTTCCGGGCCGAGTCGCTAATCTGATTCAAGTTGCCGACCACGTCATGATTTTTGCGGGTGAGTTGGGTAGCCAAGGTGGCGTTATTGACATGATGCAAACCGAAAAGGTGCCACTGATTCGCAATATCAAAGCCGATGTCGAGATCGGTTGGGATGGCGGCGCCAACCTCAGCAACGTGCGTGCCTTGGCACATGCCGGAATTGACGTTATTAATGTTGGCAGCGCTATTACTCAGGCCGCCGATGCCGCCGCTATGTATCAGTCATTGCTAGCCGAATGTGAAAAGAAAGGCGTTTTGATTTAGATGGCGCGGATTGTCTCGCTTGGTTCGGCTCTGCAAGATATCTACCTGATTGACCGGGATGATTTTGTTGGCTCCGAAGTCGCTGGGCAGTCGATTTTTGGCCAGTTGGTGATTGGCACCAAGGTCGACATCGATAAGGTTGCCTTTGAAGTTGGTGGAGGGGGAACTAATGCCGCCGTGAGTTTTGCTAGACATGGCCATGAGACGATTTATATGGGCAACTTGGCTCACGATGCAGCTGGCGAAGCCGTGTTGGCTTGCCTCGACGAAGAAAATGTCGACAGTAGTTATGTCGAATTCTTGCGCGGCAAAACTGGCTGTTCTGTAGTGATGCTCGATGCCAAAAGTGGCGAGCGCACGATCCTCACTCACCGTGGGGTTTCGGGTCGCTTCCATAATCTTTCCGCTAGCGATCTAGAGTTAATCGCTCCCGATTGGCTCTATGTCACGAGCCTGCGTGGTGATATGGATACGCTATTGGCCTTTTTCGAAACTGCACATGCGCTGGGTGCCAAGATTATGTTTAATCCCGGTGAGCTGGAAATCAAACAACTGCCCAAACTCATTGGCTTGTTGAGCGATGTTGATGTTTTGCTGGTCAACAAGCGTGAAGCCGCCAAAATCGTTCCGGGCGTCGTCCTAACGGAACTATTAGTACATTTGGCTGCCTATTGCGAGACCGTCATCATTACCGACGGTGAAATGGGTTCAATTGCTACCGACCATCATGAGGTTTACCGACTAGGCGTTTATGAGCAAGTCAAAATGCGCGATGCCACTGGTGCCGGCGATGCCTTTGGTGCCGGGTTCTTGGCGGCTTATACGAGTGAACCGCCAGGCAAATCCAAAGATAGCCATTTCGCCCGTGCACTGCAATTCGCCGCGGCCAACGCCGCCAGTGTCGTGCAAAAATACGGTGCCAAGGCAGGCATATTGTCTGGGGATGAAGATCTGCACCCCATGCCAATTCAAAAAATTACTGATTTAACTCTATAAGAAAGGGAACTATGTTAGACGAAAAGATTTTAGCCGAACTCGAAGCCGCCGACGTGGAGCGCGCCAAGGCCTACGCCAACGACCTTGAACGTGGTCTCAAAATCGTTCGCACTTATCCGCAAGGCGTCACAATTTTTGGTTCCGCTCGAGTGCCACAAGATAATAAGTATTGCAAAAAGGCTCGCGAACTTGGTCAACTGTTGGCGCAGAATGGTCACGCTGTGATTACTGGTGGTGGCCCCGGGATTATGGAAGCCGCCAACCAAGGCGCTTTTGAGTACGGCGGTCGTAGTATTGGCCTCAATATTACCCTCAAACACGAGCAATTTCCCAATCCTTATCTTACCGACACGATGCAATTCCAATATTTCTTCGCGCGCAAAGTGATGTTGGCGATGTCCGCCAAGGTCTATGTGATGTTCCCAGGTGGCCTCGGCACGCTGGACGAACTTGCCGAAATCATCATCTTGATGCAAGAAGGCAAAATGCCACACATGCCCGTATTCTTCTTCGGCAAGAACTATTGGAAACCACTAGACAAGTTTTTCCAGAGCAAAATGTTGCCTCTCGGCATGATTTCTAAGGGTGACATGCGCATCTATAAGTTGACTGACGACGTGCACGAAATTGTCAAAGCCGCCAACAAGATTGGTCACCCGCCCGTCAAAACTAATTACTATGACGGTTTTACCTCTGCGGCCGGTTTTCAGCAACTGCCCGAAGACGAAATCCTTATCAAATAGCCAATATTATTCATCAAAGTCAAGTTCAGCGCCTCAAGCACTTGACTTTTTTGATAAGGTGTGATATAATGGAGGCATGGGACTTCTCTATCTTCCCAAATATTAAAAAGGATGGTGTACGTTATGAAGAGAATTACACTGGAAAACGCAAGTTTTGGCTTGTTTACCGACCTTCCTCCCATTTGCGAAAACGGTGAGGAGAAGGAAGACGACCGAAGTAACGCCATGTTTACAGAATTAGCCAATAGTCTATTGAACGAATTTACGCCGCTTTGCAAGGACCCTTTTACGCTGGAAATCCGCGAGTTCAAATGCGGTGAAGATGAGCCGCATTCTTATGCGAGGATTGCATTGCTTGACGATAAGGGGCACGATGCGGTCGTTGGCACCAAGAAAAAACCGGTATTTTGTCTGGACGCAACGCAGTATTATGCTGCTAGAAACCGGGACGACCCTGATCAGAATTACATGGGTAAGCTGGTCATTCGGGTATTTATGTATTTTCTGAAGCCGCGCAAGTCGTCATCGGATGACGAAGGTTCTCATCTTGCCGAGAACCTTCTGGCGTATGTGTTATTGCGCTTGGCGTCGATGCATTACTACGAGCAAATCGCAGAATACTTCACCGAATGGGATACTGACTACCGGGATGCGCCGAAGATCAGTCTGCTTGGGATTTCGAAGGGGCCATAGTTTTTTCAGTGGGACGGGTAGCCATAGGCTGCCCGTTTCTTTTACTTTACTCCACTCCTACATAGCCAGTCAACTAACGTTGACTGGTATGGACGTCGGCTCAGAAGTAAAAAGTGCAAGCCCTTTTTACTTCATTCGCCTCCTACATACCTAATACAGTACTAAGGCAGCGGAGGGGGAAAGCGTTGGAGCGTGGATCACTCAAAGATGGTGATACGATGCTAGCATGAAACCCTAAGCGGTAAGCCTGTGTAGTTGATGAATAGGCACGAGATGTTCGCCAATATCCATATTGGCCAGCGCCATCATGAGTCCTAGTATTAGGCAAGTAGACGTACCCGCTGCGCACGAAAAATTAAGCATAAAACCAAAAAATCGCCTTCAACGCAGGGCGACTTTTTGAACATATAAGCTCTCAACTTATCGTTGGCTCGCAGTTAGCCTTATGTTCTTCCGAACTGTCCTTAGTATAACTTATGCTTTTTAAAATAGCAAGGACTTTTTCTCACAATTTTTATTCCCCCTCTCATCTCCTACATACCTAATACAGTACTAAGGCAGCGGAGGGGGAAACTATTGTAGCGATTGAGCGGAGTGCGTGACGGAAGCACTGTTGTAGTAATTTCAAGCCAATAGGCATTAGAAGGTGATGTAGAAGATGCTCGCGATGTCCAATAGTCTCCAGTGGCGCCCATAGCTCGCGAACCCGCATTGTGACCACTCTCAACAGTTGGGAAGATATACCCGCTGCGCACGAAAAAGTTTTATATAAAAAGAGACGGTCTATTGATTCAGTTCAGTATCGCATCCGTCTCTTATTGTCCTTATAATATCACAAGTTCTATTTTATGACAAGCACTTTTTTGGCTTTTGTAATAATCACTATTCGTTTGATACGCGTGCGTCCTTCTCTGATGTACTGTCGAATTCTACCTGAGGCCTGTTGCGCACTCATTGATGTACGCGTTAGTGAGATAACAAGATTCTCTGCTTGATATTAGGCTTCTCGTAGTACATTTGCAATAGTACGTCGCCCATTGCCACGTATATTTTTGATTTCCCAGTATTGATTAAGCCGTATAATAAAAATATCTGGAGTATGCGAAATGCCGCGAGCAACAAATTTGATGTCGCTATGAAAATAGTTCGATAGCACCTCAGCAACAGCCATTTCGTCCTTCGTCGGCTTTGGCTTGAGGCCAGTAGGAATGATGAGATTAAACTTCACTACCCTACTTTAGCATATATGTTGTAAAATGTACAACATTTTTACTTCGTGCGCAGCGGGTATATTGATTTAAGAACTGCTAGCACTTTAAAGGGCACAGTTTTTAGCGGATGTTGGTGGTCTTCATGGCTAGAAAGCGCGCAGAATGCATATAATCTTGTAATAGGAAATCTTACTGTGCAGCCATCCAATAGCCCGCGATTCCTCTCTTACGGTTACTCCCTCCGCTGCCTTAGTACTGTATTAGGTATGTAGGAGTTGAGTAAAGCAAAAGAACAAGTGAACTTGTTCTTTTGCTTTCGAGACGACGCTCATACCACAGAACGTAGTGATGTGGCTATGTAGGAAGTGCATATATGGCACTAAGAATTCTGCAGCCCCCACACCGCAATACCAGTCGCCACCGACACATTGAACGATTCCTTTCGCCCCACCATCGGAATCTCTAGGAAGTAGTCGCAGCATTCGCGAATATCGGCCGGAATGCCATTCACTTCTTCACCCAAAACCAGCACTACTTTTTCGGCTTCAACTGGTGCACCCAAAACCAACTTCCGTGCTTCTTCCTCTGGCGCCAGATTATTCTCTAGCCCAATCACCGTCCACTCCTGATCTTTTTGCTCTGTCAGCCAACTCGGCAAATCTGCTACTGCTACTTGTGGCACCATTCTTTCCGCCCCCAAGGCCGCCTTCGCAATCTGATGGTTCAGCTTTTCGCGCAGGTGCGGCAACAAGGTCGCATCGTCATAACGCGGCGTATAGCCAGAAAACACCACCTGTTCCACACCCAATCCCTCCGCCGTGCGCAAAATCGCCCCCACGTTATATACCGAGCGAATATTATACAAGACGAGTTGAAGTTTCATGAAGTTATTATAACAGAAAAAAGGGACCAACGCATGTGGCCCCAGATAGATTATGTAGTTTTCTTTTTCACGATTTTGGATGTGATATGGTTGACAACCGTGAGGATGCGCAAATCATTGGTGAGCCAATCTTCACGAACACCGGCTGTAATCAGTGCACTTTTTACCTTAGCCACATCATCCGGAGTAAATGCCTTAGAGGCTATCGCGGAGAAGGCGTCAGAGTGAGCCAATTCCGAGAATTTGCTCTCAAAATCCTCCTGTGACATTTGTGCAAAATACTCGTAAATGCTTTGTTTTTTCATAATCTTTCCCCCATTCTGTAAAGGACTGTTGATAGTTTTTGGCTATAACCGCCAAAAACTAGAGACTAACATTAGTCTCACTCCTTATTGTAGCACAGATTGCGCAAAAAGTCAATGCTTTTATCACAAAATTAGTCGTAATACGTCATGCCTGCCTGCAAATCACGGCTCGTATAGGCAGCTTTTTGCTCCATTTTGTTAAAATCTTTCTCAAAAACTGTGCGAAAATACGCCAAAACGCTTTCCCGGTCATAATTAGCACGATTATTTAATTTACTGCCACGGTCGCGTCGTTGGTCGTAATCAAAATCATTCGTCATAAAATCACGTGGTGTAAAGCGCGTGGTGTCATATTTTTCGGCCAGATGGTTCAAATCATTGAGTTGCCGAATCATGTTGTTGTGGCAAGCGCGACGCGCGTTTTGGTAAGAATTATAGTCACGATGCAAAAAATCATAATCCGTTGAAGCCTCAATATAGTCCATCACCTTGCGCCAGGTTTGCCGGAGAACGGACTGGTCGGCAGTTGTGGTGTCGTTCTGCTCCTCGGCAAGGATTTTTTGATTCAAGGCGGACATGCGCTCATCATAAAATATACCCGTTGCTGCCTCGATTGTTTCGGCCGGCGCAACGATACCCAAGCCTTGGGTATCGGCTAATTCATAAGCAGAGCGAATTAGCCGATCTGTCATTGCTTTATTGGTGGCCTTGTCCAATCTTTGCCAGTCATAGGCAATATCATTCTCGTATTTAGCAACGGTTGCCCGATAGCCCTCTTCATCACGAGCGCTTGAGCTCATAGTTTTAGCATACTTGGCAAACTGAGCCTCAGCGGTATTATACTCATTACTCCAGAATTTGACTTCCTCCACCGCGCTAGGCGCTTCAGCCCTAAACTCCGGGGCATCCGACATATCCCATTCAGTATTACCGTCCGTTGGCGCTATTATCTTTTCCATAAACCTCTCTTTGTTACTGTTATTATATCATAAATCAACTCAGAATATGGTATAATTATCTCTATGGATAGATATGACCCGTTGAAAATCGAACAAAAATGGCAAAAAATTTGGGATGAAACCGAAGCCTTCAAAGCAGGACCAATCGACGAGAGCAAGCCGAAGAAATATCTTGCCGAGATGTTCCCGTACCCTTCTGGCGCTGGTCTCCACGTGGGGCATGTGCGCAACTTTACTATTGTCGATGTTTTGACGCGGTTCTATAATCAGCAAGAATTGAACGTTCTGCGGCCTTTTGGCTACGATACCTTTGGTCTGCCGGCCGAAAATTATGCTATCAAGACTGGAATTTCACCTCAGTCGGCTACCGAGACCAATATTGCCAACTTCCGCAAACAGGCCAAAAAGTTGGGCTATGCTATCGACTGGAGTCGGGAAATCAACACTTCTGATCCCGAATATTACCGTTGGACCCAGTGGTGCTTCTTGCAACTCTACAAGGCAGGTCTCGCTTATCAAAAAGAGTCATATCAGTGGTGGTGCCCAGTAGACAAGACCGTACTCGCCAACGAACAGGTTGAAAACGGCCATTGTTGGCGCTGCGGCAGTGAAGTTGAAAAGAAGAAGATGAAACAGTGGTTCTTCAAAATCACAGATTATGCGGATGAGCTGTTGGAAGATATTGATCACGTGGAATGGCCCGAGCGCATCAAAACTGCGCAAAAGAACTGGATTGGCCGTTCCGAAGGTGCCGAGATTACGTTTGAGGTGGAAGGTTTGACGCCAGGCGCGAAGCATAAGAGCGAACTTGCTGGTAGCGAGCAATCTCTCGGCGCGCGCGGGTCGGATTCTTTAGATGACGAGAGCGCGCCCGTGCTCGCAGAAGCAAGTTCGCGCTTGGGCATTACGGTCTTCACTACACGTCCCGATACCATTTTCGGCGCCACCTTCTTGGTCTTGGCACCCGAGCATCCTTTGCTCAAGACTTTGGTCAACGACGATACTCGCGCCAAAGTTGAGCAGTATTGTGCTGATGCTCTGAAGAAATCAGAAATTGAGCGTCAAGAGAACAAAGAGAAAACCGGTGTCTTCACGGGGAGTTATGCTTTGAACCCGGCTACTGGTGCCAAAATGCCAATTTGGGTTGCCGATTACGTTTTAATGGGCTATGGCACTGGTGCTATTATGGCCGTACCAGCGCATGATGAGCGCGATTTTGAGTTTGCCGAAAAATTCGACCTTCCAGTAATTGAAGTCGTCGAAAAGCCTGAGAATAGTGATGACGATAGCCGTTGCTATCATGGTGAGGGAATCTTGGTCAACTCTGGGCAGTTCAACGACACCCGCAGCGAAGATGCGCGCGAGCAGATTGTGAGCTGGTTGGAAGAACAGGGAATTGGTCATAAAAAGGTTACCTACAAGATGCGCGATTGGCTAATTTCCCGCCAACGTTATTGGGGTTGTCCTATTCCTGTAGCCTACGATAAAGACGGCAACGTGCATCCAATTCCTGAAGACCAACTACCAGTGATGCATCCTGAGATTACTGATTATCAGCCTGATGATACTGGTCGCTCACCACTTGCCAAGGCGACTGACTGGCTCAAGGTTACGCTGAAAGATGAAAATGGCAACGATATTGAATGTACGCGCGAAACCGACACTTTGGATGGTTACGCTTGTTCCTCATGGTATCTTTGGCGTTATGTGAGTCCGCATGATACTGAGGCGGCTTGGGATCCAGAGGCAATCAAGTATTGGGCACCTACCGACATCTACGTGGGTGGTGACCATGCTGTAGCGCACTTGCTTTACATCCGTTTTTGGTGCAAATTCTTTGCCGATCAAGGCTATTTGCCGTTCCGCGAACCCATCAAGAAGTTGCTTTACAACGGCTATATTAACGCCCCTGACGGCAAGAAGATGAGTAAATCCAAGGGTAACGTGATTGACCCGCTGGAGGTGATCGACAGTGGCTATGGTGCCGACACTCTGCGTACCTACGAGATGTTTATTGGGCCATACGACCAAGATGCCGCCTGGAACACCGAGGCCATTGGCGGTGTCTACCGCTTCCTCAACCGTTGCTGGACGCTGTGCTTTGGTGGCGAGCAGTCGGCGCGCGAAGGTGTTGCTAATTTGCCGGAGCATAACTATCAGGCTGGCGCGGGCCAGAATCACGGCCCGCAAGGGCTCGATTCTGAGAGCGCCACCGCGACGACAAATAGCAACCCTCGCAGCCAAACTGCTCGCCAACTAGCATTGCGCCATGCTACGATTAAGAAAGTTACCGAAGATATCCATCGCAATAGTTTCAACACGGCCGTAGCCGCCTTGATGGAATACGTCAACGAACTCTACAAATCCGGCGCCACACACGAAGATTTAACGGTTTTGGCCAAATTACTTAAGCCTTTTGCTCCGCATTTGGCTTCCGAAATGCTCAAAAAGTTAGACGAAGATGACATTTGGCCCACCTGGGACGAGAAATACCTCGTAGCCGATACAGTTGAGGTCGTGGTACAGGTAAACGGCAAACTACGTGGCAAGATTCAAGTTTCACCTGATGATTTGGGCAACGAAGACAAGTTGCGTGAATTAGCGTTGGCTGATGCTAACGTGCAAAAATTCATCGCTGGCCACGAAATTCGTAAGGTGATTATCCCAAGAGGTGCAAAACTCCTCAATATTGTGATATAATTGCGGGGTGTCGGCAAATCTTGCTGCCGCATGTACCTTTGTAAATTTAGTTTTTCATGCAAAGGTACGTCTTTCATCGTTTTAGGAGGGATATATGATGAAACATGTGAGGTCGTATTTTGCGACGCCCGCAGCCTGTATGGTTGCAATTTGCTTGCTGTTATCGAGTTCAACGGCATTTGCGGCAGAGATTGCCAACGAGCCTTCGTCTGAAGGCCCCACCGCCAGCGACGGTCGACCGCTCTACACGGAAGAAACTCGGCCGGACTTTCCGGTTTTTAACTCGTTGGTAGGTGAAGAAAATTTTCTTCACGTCACCAGCCCGGACGGTACGGTCACAACCAGTGGCAGTGTGCTGGAGTTGCAGATGGGTCAGCAGTACGATGTTATTGTTAGTTATGACAATAACGGCTTGCCGACCGGTGTTAGGACGCACGCGATTGCGAGCGATACTACTTTGCTGGTAGACATGCCGTCGACACTGACCGACGAGCGTACATTGACGGCCACAATTACCGCCGCGAATAGTCAGCCGGCTGCTGTGAGCACTTCCTTGACCTTATTAGCCAGCGAGCCTATGGCGCTGGAGTTTGTGCAAGGCTCTGCAAAGGTTGTCAATCAGGACCCCACCAACGGAACTTCAATTTCCGATGATGAGTTATTTCATCGTGGTGTCAGCCTTGGCAGCAATTCCATGATTGGAATTGTACTCTATGGCTCTGAACATGCCGGGAGTGTGGTCTTTAGTTTCCGTACTATACCTATCACGCAGGCTGCCACCAGTACAACCGGGCAGTCCATTGATGATGCCGAAATCATTACTCCGCCGACGTCATCCTCGGCATCCAGTCAATCTGCAGCCTCCGTTGCGGACGACTGGACATTTGCCGGAATTTTGGGAGTTATCTTTAGCGCATCAGTGCTGATTAGTATCATTGCTTGTGCGATTCTGGACTGGCGGTCTAGGCGCCACTAGCCAAAAAACTAAGTTTGTCTCGAGCGCCCAGTATTACTGGGCGCTTTGTGATTGCTATAAATTCTGTTTTATGTTAAAATCATTGTATAAAACAACTGAATGTTTTGGTAACTTAGAAAATTGATTTTTGATTCTGAGTTGCCAACCTTCAGCCAAAAACAGAAAAACGGAGGATGAAATGTATGAAACAGAAAATGTTGGTAGTAATGTTGTTGTGTGCGCTGTGCATGGTGGGGCGGCCGCTAACCGTTAGCGCAGAGACATCAGGCTCACTGGAAGTCATTCCGCCTGATGTCTCGTTGGACGATACATGGAGTAGCATGTCTGACTATGGTTTTGCGAACGATATGATGATTGTGATGTCGGTCTACGATGGCCTCACTAGGGACACCGATACGTTTGATCAGATGTTGGACAACATGCATATCCTGTCGGCGCCACTGGAAGCAGGCCATTTTTATCAGATTACATTAGACTTCATGTGCAGTATTGATCAATCCCATTTAGAGAAATACGAAGACATTAACTTGCAGGTGCGTTTCCCGAACACTTTGCTCAAGAATAGCCCCAATGCAATTGGCTATTCGGTAAACGGTAGCGCAATTGACACATGGTGTGACACATTTGGTATTAGTAGTGAAGAAACCCTTGATCTGTATTATCTGGAAGGTTCAGGAGAAGTTAGCGGTTTGGGCGACGGCGGTCAGTTTGCACCGGATGTGGCTGCTCTCTTGTTTACGTCTGCTGAGGGTGCACCCATAGCGCAGATATTTGAGAACAATATGGAGCATGTGATGGATATGGATGGTTATCAAATTATGTTCTTCCAAATTGAGTTCACGCTTTATGCCGCTCCACACGAGGGCTCGCTTTATTACGACGATGTGGCGCTGAATTATTGGGCTGGTCAGGAACTGATGTATGCCATCACGACCACCTCCGCTCCAGAAGCCTTTTATCGCACAGCCGTGTTGGAAGAAAATGGCACAGTGACCTTACAGGAAAGCGAGAGCGATTCCAGTTATACTGACCGTTTTGTTAATGTCGCTCTCGTCATTGCTCTGGTTATTATCGCTTGTGTCGTTATTATCGCGACGATTTTAATCATCATTGACCGGCGCAAAGCCAAATCCGACCCGGTTGACTACTGGCAAGGCAAGGAATAATCAATTTTCACCCCATTTATGGCGCTCAGAGGGCGCCATTTTTGGTGAAACTATTGACTTTTTCTATAATGTGTGCTATAATGGAATTATAGGGTCAAATTTGACCACTTTTCTTGCAAAACCTCTTGCAGGCCTCTACAAAATGTGATAAAATCAACTACAGAATTTGATATTAAAAAGGAGCATTATGCCTGAACCTAAAAAACAGAGTAGCCCACGCAAGACTGGCCTCCGTCGGAGCCATCTTCGCCTCAAGTTGGCGCGTAGCGTGAACCGCACTTCTCCAGTGAAAGCGTTCGAAACCGCTAAGCAAACCCCCAATGTCAAGGTCAAGACTGTCAAACCAGCTGCGACGCAGTCCGTCAAAGCACGCAAGGCCGCAGCCAAAAAGTCTACAGCAAAAAAGACCACGACAACCAAAGTTACCAACACTAAAAAATCTAAATAAAAGGAAATAAAATGGCCAGCAATCGGCATCTAGGCAGAATCATTGTTTTACAGAGTTTGTACGAGTACGAATTTCGTAGCAAGGCGGGAGACCCGTCGGCAGAAATCGATACTATCGTCGCAAAAAATATTGAGCCTTATGCCAAAGCCCTAGGCGACACTGAGTTTGTCTACACTTTGGCGCGCGACGTCTCCGGGCGTTTCGAGGAATTAGACGCCGAATTGCAGCCTATGGCCCCAGAGTGGCCAATTTCCACGATTGCAGCCATCGACCGCAATGTCCTCAGAATTGGCTTGCATGAACTTGAGCGCTCAGCCGAAACTGTGCCGCCCAAGGTAGCAATCAACGAGGCGGTAGAACTGGCCAAGGCGTTCGGCTCGGACAATTCGTCCAAGTTTATCAACGGCGTGCTTGGTACAGCCTACCGCCAAATTTATAATGATGAAAATTCATCTCCGAAAGAGAAGGAGAATCAAGATGAAGAAAAAGCACAGCCGGAAGCCGCAGACCCAAGCGCTGCAGCACCCGCAGCTGAAGGCGAAGCCGGAGGGGAAGCAGCCAACGCCGCATAAGGCCAAACAACCAGCATCATCTGCGGCTCAGGCTTCAGCACCGCAGTCTAGCAAGTTGCCTGCTCAACGCAAAGTTCCCGAGGCTTTGCCGCTCAAGTCGGAGCGCGAGAAGACCAACGCCTTTTCGCGACTCACGACACGCGTCTTTAAGAAACCCGCTATTCAAGAGATTGTGCGTGAGCCGACTGCCGGCGGCATCGTTTTTCGCATTACGCATGACCAAAAAGATATTGAAATCCTCCTGATTCAGGATTCCAAAGGTCGCTGGACGATTCCCAAAGGTCACATTGAGCCCGGTGAAACCGCCAAACAGACCGCAATCCGCGAGATTGGTGAAGAATCTGGGCTGTTCCACATCCAAGTCCTCACGTGGCTCGGCAAAATTCAGTTTCAGTATCGTCGCGTCGACAAATTAGTCTTGATGACTACGCAGATCTATCTGGTGCGCGCCCTTGATGACGCCGAAACTCCCACCAAAGAACAGTGGATGAAGGGCATCAAATGGTTTAAGTTTAATGACGCTATCGACGCCATCGAATACGAGGATATCGAAAAGTTGATGCTGCTGGCCAAAAACAAAATTCGCCAAGGATTATAAAAGGGAGGTTTTACCAAAAATGAATCCAACACAAATTGAAGAATATCAAAAGTTTGCTCGCGAGAAGTTGGGGTTTGAATTTAACGACATCGACCTGCTGATTACTGCGCTTACGCACCGTAGCTACGTCAACGAGCACAAAGCCAGCGCCAAGGCTCACAACGAGCGGCTTGAATTCTTGGGTGATGCTGTGCTTGAGCTGGTGTCTTCTGACTTTTTGTATCGTAATTACGACGAGCCAGAAGGTATCATGACGGCTTGGCGGTCTGCTCTGGTCCGTACCGAAAGTATCGGTGCGGCAGGCGAAGAACTAGGCTACGAACCGCTCGTGCGCCTCTCTAAGGGTGAAAAACACGGGTCTAGCCGGGCGCATGCCGTGATTTTGGCCGACTGTTTTGAGGCAGTGATTGGTGCAATTTATCTTGACCAAGGCTATGACACGGCACGTGACTTTATTGCCAAGCACATCCTGATTAAACTTGACCAAATCTTGCGCGACGGTAGTTGGCGCGACCCCAAGTCCTATTTGCAGGAATTAGCCCAACATTATGATGGTTCCACGCCACAATATCGCGTTCTAGGCGAAGAAGGCCCCGATCACGACAAGACCTTTACTGTCGGTGTTTATGTAGGTAAGCAACTGAAAGGTCAAGGTACTGGCCACTCTAAGCAAGAGGCCGAAGGCGCCGCCGCGTCTGAAGGGGTCAAAGTTTACCTCAAGGCACAAGAAAAAGCGCAAAGATAATTTATTCCAAGCACAAAAAGACTGCGGTTCCAATCTGGATCCGCAGTTCTCGCTTGCATCACACTATCTTCAGAGGCCGACAGTCGTAGATTTCTGATTTGCGCGCATCTTCTTCTGTGTCAGTGTATTCGACATAAAGTGTACGCCGCTTATGCTTTTCAAGGCTGCATTCAATCTGGAAATCATTCTGGGGGATATCCTCTTCAGGAACATTAAAACTCAGCTTTGTCAGTGGTGCCCAAGACACGTGTATTGACAACGCTGTGACCGTTCGCCCTCTGTTTTGCATATCAACAAAATGCAGAGAAATATGATCATCGTATACGAAAATCTCCCAGAGGTGCCAACGTTCATTCCGCCCGGACAATATTGTCCGGAGATTCGCGCGAATCTCCTTCGTAGCCGCCTTAGTG
Source organism: uncultured Candidatus Saccharibacteria bacterium (assembly GCA_947087275.1). Taxonomy (GTDB): domain Bacteria; phylum Patescibacteriota; class Saccharimonadia; order Saccharimonadales; family Saccharimonadaceae; genus Nanosyncoccus. The sequence goes on along the minus strand of CAMUBZ010000003.1, from coordinate 43,645 downwards.
TTGGCGTAGCTAGGAAGATTTGCCTTTTCAATTAAAAAATACTTTTGCAAATCCTCATCCGTCGCTGGCGTAATGATATTTAGCTCAATCGCGTGCGCTTGAGCTGCAAGGCGCGGTGATGCCTTTTTGTTGCCAATGTTGCGAACATGAAATAATTCTCTATTCATATAACCTCCTACGGGTGATGTCAATGTACAATTTAGTGAAATTGCGGTCATTTTTGCGCGATTTTTCACCTCATCACCCCCTATCCCTTCATAGTAGCACAGTTTTGCACTTTTGTCAATAGTTTTAACGCTTTTTGGCTAGTACGTGCAAGCATGCAATTTTTCTAAAATATCGTGCTTGTGCTTGGTAAATTTTGCTGGTTTATGCTGGGCTCAGAGAATGAAACAAATTCAACACGCTGAACGAGGGAAGATAATTCCTAACGGAGCCAAACCTGAGCCTCAAGAAATGGACACAATTCTGTTTTATACTAACTTATCTAAAAGACTGGAGCTGATTCCCGCATCTCATACGCCAAAAGATAAACGACCAGGCTTTGTGATGGATGGACTAGAATGGGAGGCCAAAAGCCCAACAGTAAATACTAGAAAAGCAATTGAGCGCCTGTTTTATCGTGCAGCTAGCCAATCTAGTAACGTTATCATGGATTTGCGCCGGCTCAAGGGCTCAGATATTCTAGCAATTAAACAGCTTTCAACCTGTTTTTGGAGTACTCGCAAAGTACGTAATTTACATATTATAAGCAAAACTGGAAAGCTGCAGAAATTTAAAAATAATTGACAGTATTAGCGTCTATGATATAATCAAATTATTGAGGGCGTCCTAGTGTTGTATAACATTAGGTCAGCCCTCTTTTTCATGGGCAAGAAACGCTTTACAGGGTGGAAAAAGTTTGTTATAATCAGGTTGTTAACTAATAAGGAGAAATCATGCTAGCGATTCGTATGCAGCGTAATGGCCGTGTGCACGCCCCAGTGTACCGGATAGTCGTCCAAGAAGCGCAGCGCCACCCACTTTCGGGTCGTGTTGTAGCCGAGGTCGGCAATTACAACCCCGAGACCAAGAAAGTCGTCTTGGACAAAGAAAAGGTGGAGTTCTACCTTGAGCACGGCGCTCAGCCATCTAGCCGTGTCGCCTTTGTTTTGAAGAAAGAGGGAATCAAACTACCAAAATGGTACAAAGAAGCCCCACAGAAACAAGCCAAGGCTAAGCATGCCGACAAGTTGCGCAAAAATCAGCCCAAAGAGGAGGCTCCAGCCGAAGAGCCAGCCGCCGAAGCGGGTGCTGAGAGCGCCGAATAATCTTCGCAAAAAGGCATCCACTTGGGTGCTTTTTTGCTGTCATTTTTGTCACTTTTTTTGCGCTTGTGATATAATTTAATACAAATACATAAATAATAACTGGAGACCATATGTCAACCATCGACCAACAATTTGTAGAATATATCGTTAAAACCCTGGTGAATAATCCAGACAAGGTAACTGTGGAACGCGAAATTGACGAGCGTGGCGTCTTGCTCAGTTTGTCCGTAGACCCAGAAGACGTTGGTCGAGTGATTGGCAAACGTGGTGCGACTGCCCAGAGCATCCGTACGTTGTTACGTGTGCTTGGCACCAAGAATGGCGCTCGCTACAATCTTAAAGTTGTGAACACTGATGGTGTTGAGGGTGGTGAGGCTCCAGTAGCCAAGCCAGCAGTTGAGACAAAAGCCGAAGCCGAAGGTGTTGGTGAACTTGCCGACCAAGAACTCGAGGGCGAAGCCCCGATGGATGGTGGGGAAGCCGAGAACGAGTTGGCCGAGAAAACCCGTGCCGAACTCGCAGATTTGGACGATCTCGACATTTAATCTTGCTGATAAGATCACAAAAATCTCCCTTCTCGAGGGAGATTTTTGACAGAACTTACCAAAATCCAGTAAAATGCTTGACAAAAATATAAATCTGTGCTACAATGGAGGTATGGAGCGTGGGCGGGCACTCTGGTAGTTTTTGAGTTTGATTTAGAACTATCCTGGCCCACAAATACACTTTTTGGAGGGAAAATATGGAAAAAGTAAAGAATTTTTTGCGGGAACATTGGGGCGAGTTTATTTTGGTGGTGGCAGCTGTGGCCGCGGTGGCATTTTATGTAGACCGGTTAAACTGGGTTCATGAAATGGACCAAAAGTATCCACGTTATGGCTCAGAGAATCCCAAAGAAACTTGTTGGGGTGAGCTGACCTATAGCGACCAAACTAACGGCGGTGAAGCCTTACCGTTATGTACAGAATTGACTGCTGAAGGCGAGGGTAAATTCAATGCTGGCACTGATTATCGCATCCGCTTTGAGTTTCCGGACGCTTTGCGCGCCGAATTAGAGAACGGGCGCAGTAACTACGAAATTGATGTGCAGTATTCTTTTCAGGTGGCAGCGGGCGACAATGGCTATATGCGGATTAAGATTTATAGCTTGGAAACGCAGAAGATGTACATCGGCGAAAGCAGTTTTGAGGCAGTTGACGACTTATGCCTGAAGCATGATATTGGTGCGACGCCTATTCTTGGCAACGATGCATCCACCGAAACGGCTTTGAGACTGACGCCTACTTGTGCCGAATTTACGTTGTTTACCTCTTCCACACCGGATGACGGACCCAAAGTTTCTTCGAGTGAATGGAAAGCAAAATTAAGCTGGCATATTGCTGGCGTGGAGGGAAAGTTCTAATATTAGAACTTCAAGCGGCACATGTATTATCGTGCCGCTTTTCCATTGTAATATCTGTGTTACAATATCAGTATGATCGATAGTATTGAAGATGTAAATACAGTATTCTTTGGTAAAGATAAAGCGAAAGAGTATGTGGTAGATGATCTGGCGCTCTGCATAGAAAGAATTATCCAGCAGCAGATCATTGATCATATTTTAATGCACGCATGTGATAAATATGAGGAGGCGCACCACTTTCCTTCTGAGATTGTTGAAAAAGACGGCGAGAAGTACGAAGTGACCAGCGTAGGCATCTTGGACCCCGAGAATATGCGAGCGGTAAATCTCTTGCAAAAAAGTTGTTTTGACGCCCTGATGCTGAGTATGCGTAGTCTGTTTGCGAACTCCGGGGCTGATCATACGAGCGGCGGCGCGTTCTTAAGAAGAATGCGTAATTTTCCCGATTTAGAGAACTCAACTCAAGAGCGATGGCGTGAGATTGCAAAAGATACTGGCTGGGAATTTGTTGCTATACGTTCGAAAGACTATAAGACTAGACAAGCAACTTTAAGCGACAATTTGATGATTAATATCGAGAAATTCGAATCTGATCAAGTCACACAATCTTTGATTGTAAATAATCGTAAAGTAATGATTTATAATTTCAAAGCAGTCAAGGAGTTTAAAAAGAAACTATTAGACTTATACGATAAGCTTTATCGTTGTGGCGACTATTATGCTAATAATTATAAGTTACTTAGGGAGTATCAACGCGACAATTTCCATAGAGAAGAATGGATAGATGGTAAAAAATTTGAAATAGAGACTATCATTGAACCGGATGACGCCTTTGTGAAGAAGACTATTTATCATAAAAAACATAAATATAATATTCATCCATACGAGCTGCACGAAATCTTAGATGCATTTGCGGAAATTATTTTGCGATACTCGAGATTATACATTTTTTCATCCACAGAAGGCCAGTTTGCTCCACCTATACGCTGGGGTGTTAGCTTAAAGGCTATGGTTGAACACATTAATGAGCTATTTGCTAACCCGCTACCGTATGCAGAGCAACAAGCTGTTGTAGATACAATTCGAGATAAGATGCCACATTGCTTAGAATTTTTGCATATGCAATGAAGATGCTGAACATTGTCTTTCGTGCGCAGCGGGAATGTTAATCCGGCGAATACTACTGGCACTTTCCGGAATGCCGGCTATGGTAGTCTCTGGTGGTCATCACGCACAGCTGCATCCGTTAGTGATGCGTATGACCTCTATTTTAATATAACAGTCAACCCGTCAGATATTCCAGATCATCGTTGGGGCGCTTTCCCCCTCCGCTGCCTTAGTACTGTATTAGGTATGTAGGAGTGTATGGCTTATGGGAAAATATACAAAAACATCATGCCTATGCTTGCTAATTTTTCTGATTTTATGCTAGGCTCAGGAGATGAGGAAACCTAAAACTGAAAAACAGGGCAAAATCATCATTCCTGTCGGAGTCGACGTTTGGCCTCATGAACAGGAAACAGCTAAAGTTCTAATCAAGTACGGCCATGTAGTGGAGTTCTTAAAAACAATAGATAAAAAGGGAAGACAAACGGCGGATTGTTTAGTTGATGGTGTCGTTTGGGAAATGAAGTCACCAAGAGCGAGCAACTTAAAAACGGTAGAAAGGAATCTCAAACGAGGTAAGTGGCAATCGGATTCTATTATCTTTGACTCACGGCGCATGAAACATATCCCAGACAAAGCAATTGAGAAAAAGCTAAGAGTGTGTTTTACTGCAATCAAGGAAATCAAACAAATTAAGTTTATAAATCGTCGTGGTCAAATTATTGACATTCAATAATCTTTTGATATAATAAAAGTAATGAAGTTTCTGCACGGTGCGTTAGTCACCTACCGCAGAGACTTCTTTTTTGCTTTACTCATCTCCTACATACCTAATACAGTACTAAGGCAGCGGAGGGAGAGACCGTAGAAACGATAACTTGGCCCCTCTGACGGATAAACTATATTAGCGTCAATCTTTAGGTCATAAGCGCTAAGATATCCTGTACCATCGGTATGAATAGACATTGCTCGTAATGCCCAGTTATAGCCATTCTGACCAATACGCCATAGTCTACCAGCGTCTGGAGGTATCATCCCGCTGCGCACGGGAAAACATAATTCGTATTGACTTTTATGGTAAAGTGTGCTATAATGGAAGAAATGGGGGTGCCGTACATTAAATCTTTGATAATGTGTCTTTTTCTTGGACAGGCATTCCTCAACAAGGAGGAAGAATATGAACGAAAAACCCGAAAAAACGGAATACAATTTTCCCGGGCAGGCCGCACTTTGTATCTATGAGCTGACTATTTTTGCATGGGTCTATACAACCATAGCAGCAGTCATAATTACGGTTAGAGTTGTTAGTTCGGACAAAAGTGCGCTTAGCGCGACAGCTTTGGTGCTTACGTGGGGCCTCACAATCGTGGTTGCATGGTGGGCGAAAATTTGGCACTTTGACTATGCGCGAAGGTTACTTTGCACTAAAGACATATCATGGCGTGATGACAAAAGAGGGGCCTTATTAACCATGGTTACGTCTTTGCTATGGCCAACCATGGCGATAGATAGCCCGATAATTGAAACGTTACGCTATATGCGCATTACGTTCGTCATCGTGGGCGTCTTCATTGCTCTCTCTTGCTATCTATGTTGGCTTCCGTACAAATTAAAGTATCCGACTAAGTCCATCAGCTTTTTAGAGTACTGCAATATGCCCCGGTCTGCCAAACGTTAAGACATGTCTTAAATGACGGGATATCTATATCTTCCCGTCATTTTTTAGCATTTATTTATTGCATTTTTTCTGAATCTGCGCTAAAATAGACCACAAGAAGTAGTGAGTGATTTTTTGGTATGCACTGGAATTGCGGGCCGTGTGCACAAAATTTCACAGTAATCTTCGGCGCAAAAGATTATAAACCACTAAAAAGAGAGGAAACTGTGAGTAAAGCAACTAGCAAAGCTGCTGATGGTCGGGTGTTTTTCACCGAAGGCGACCAAGCACTCCCAATCCCAGATCTGATTGCTCATCAGAAGGATAGCTGGGAAGATTTTGTAAAATCTGGTCTGCGTGAGGTGTTCAACGAATTGAACCCAATCGACGACTATACTGGGCAAAAATTGTCCCTTCGCTTTAAAGACTATTACTTTAAGGCCCCGGCAGAGGACGAAAAAACTGCCAAATATAACCTTTCTACCTACGCTGCGCCCTTGCACGTGCAGGTAGAGCTCACCAACAAAGTGACCGGTGAAGTCAAGGAGCAGGATATCTACTTCGGTGACTACCCTTGGATGACTGACCGCGCCACCTTCATTATCAACGGTACTGAACGCGTGGTGGTCAGCCAGCTGATTCGTAGCGCCGGTGTCTTCTTTACCGCTGACGAAATGAACGGCAAGCGTTACTATGGTGCCAAAGTGATTCCGGGCCGCGGTGCTTGGCTTGAATTTGAGACCACCGCTAGTGGTTGTATCAACGTCAAAATCGATCGCCGCCGCAAGATTCCGGTAACCACTTTCTTGAAGGCTCTTGGTATTGCTAAAGACGAAGAAATCCGGGATAAATTTGCTGAAGTCGACAATGGCTCAATCAGCTATATTAATGCCACTCTCGAGAAAGACACTGCTACTGGCCAATCCGCTGCTTTGCTAGAAGTCTACCGTCGTTTGCGCCCAGGTGACTTGGCAACCGTGGAAAACGCTAAATCTATGATTGAGCGGGCTTTCTTTGATTACCGTCGTTATGACTGTTCTCGCGTAGGTCGGTTTAAGTTGAACCGCCGTCTTGGCTATGACACGCCTAACGATGCTGCCCACCGCACTTTGCAGATGAAAGATTTGATCGCGATTATCAGCGAGATTATCCGCCTCAACAACACCCAAGAAGCACCGGACGACATCGACTCTTTGAGTAACCGTCGTGTCAAATTGGTGGGCGAATTGGTGCAACGCCAGTTCCGCTTGGGTATGCTTCGCTTGCAACGCAACATTCTTGACCGCATGTCGATGGTCTCGCCTGAAGAAGTTACTCCATCGCAACTCTTGAACTCGCGCCCAGTGGTGGCCGCCGTGAAAGAATTCTTCTCGAGTTCACAACTTTCGCAGCTGATGGATGAGGTCAATGGCTATTCTGAATTGGCTCATAAGCGGCGTTTGTCATCTATGGGTCCTGGTGGCTTGACCCGTGAGCGTGCTGGATTTGACGTGCGTGACGCGCACCCGACACATTATGGCCGTATCTGTACTGTGGAAACCCCAGAAGGTGGTAACGTGGGTTTGGTGCTCAACTTGGCAACCTATGCTCGCATCAACGAATATGGCTTTATTGAAGCCCCATATCGCGTGGTGAAGAACGGCAAAGTCACCGACGAAGTAGTCTATGTGGACGCTGACACCGAGAATGACATGATTATTGCCGACGCTTCCGTGAAGTTGAATGATAAAGGCGAATTTGCCGAGGATTGGGTATCCGCTCGCGTGAAGGGTCGCCCAACCCAAGTGGCTTCTAACCTCGTGACTCACATTGATGCGGCTCACAAAGAAATTTTGGGTACATCCGCTAGTCTGATTCCATTTGTGGAGAAGAACCGTGTCGACCGCTCTTTGATGGCCTGCGCCATGCAGAAACAAGCTGTGCCTTTGCTGAAGAATGATGCTCCAACTGTTGGTACTGGCATCGAGCACGTGGTCGCGATGAACACTTCTCAAGTCGCTGTGGCTGAAGCAGCCGGTGAAGTGGTGAAAGCCGACGGCGTGAGCGTCATCGTCAAATACAAAGACGGTGAAAAGGAATACAAAGTCGAGCACTTTGAGAAGACTAATGACGACCGTTGTTATAACCAACGCGTTAAGGTGGTTCGTGGTCAAAAAGTGAAGAAAGATGACATCTTGATCGAAGGCGCTTCTGTCACCGACGGCGAATTGGCATTAGGTAAAGACTTGCTCGTAGCCTTCATGCCATGGCGTGGTTACAACATGGATGACGCTATCGTGATTTCTTCACGCTTGGTCGAGGATGATAAGCTCACCTCAATCAACATCAAAGATTTTGACGTAGAAGTCCGCGAAACCAAACTTGGGCCAGAACAAGTCACTCGGGACATCCCGAACGTACCAGAAAAGAGTCTCCGTCACCTTGGTGAAGACGGTATCGTGGTAGTTGGCTCTGAAGTGATGCCAGGCGACATCTTGGTTGGTAAAATTACGCCAAAGGGTGAACAGGAACTCAGTTCCGAAGAGCGTTTGCTACGTGCCATCTTCGGTGAAAAAGCCAAAGATGTGCGTGATACCTCAGTGCGCATGAATGGTTCATCTATGGGTAAAGTGGTGGGCGTACGTGTGTATACTCGTGAACAAGGCCACGAACTCAAAGCTGGCGTCTTGATGCAAATTAAGATCTACGTTGCTGAGATGCGCAAGATTAGCGTCGGTGATAAAATTGCTGGTCGCCACGGTAACAAGGGTGTGGTGAGCCGCATCCTCCCAGTTGAGGATATGCCATTTATGGAAGACGGTACGCCAATCGACGTCCTGCTCTCTCCAATGGGTGTGCCAAGCCGTATGAACCTCGGTCAGCTCTTTGAGATTCACCTTGGCATGGCGGCACGGGCTCTTGGTTATAAGGTAGCCACCCCGCCATTCAACGGTGTCTCTGATGAGACGATTTCCGAGCAACTAGAGAAGGCTGGATTTAGCCGTGATGGTCGCGTCCAACTTTATGATGGTCTGACTGGTGAACCGTTTAACGAACGAACTTCTGTGGGTGTGATGCATATGCTCAAATTACACCACATGGTGGAAGACAAGATTCACGCTCGCTCGACTGGTCCTTATACTACAGTCACCCAGCAGCCACTTGGTGGTAAGGCTCAGAACGGTGGTCAGCGCTTTGGAGAAATGGAGGTGTGGGCCCTCGAAGCGTACGGTGCCGCAACTACTTTGCAAGAAATGTTGACTATTAAGTCGGATGACGTTTACGGACGTGCCAAGGCTTATGAATCTATCATTAAGCGCGAACCAATTGAGGGACCAAAACTCCCAGAAGGTTTCAACGTCTTGGTGAAAGAGTTCCAGGGACTTGGACTTAAGGTTGACTTGCTTGACCATGGTGAATCGACTGATGCCGGCGAAGTGATTGAAAAAACTTCCCGCGAAATTGAGAAACAACATGATGATCGTTTGATTTACGCCCAGCACGGCAATCAAAACTTTGAAGATACAGTGGTGGACTTGGATGACGAGGAAGCCCAAGAAATGCTGGATGATGAGGGGATAGAAATAACGGAGGCTGAAGATTTGGACGCCGGCTCAGCAGAAGACGACGCGGATCTTGACCTCGGAGAGGAGTTGTAAAATGGCTTGGATGGATAATTTTATCAGCGCCAGCGACTTTGACTCAATTCGACTGAGTGTTGCCAGTAAGGAAGACATTCTCGGTTGGAGTTATGGTGAAGTCTTGAAGCCAGAGACGATTAACTATCGTACTCAAAAGCCAGAACGCGATGGTTTGTTCTGTGAACGGATTTTTGGACCAGTCAAAGACATTAATCCGCATGATTCTAAGTTGAAGGGCGTTCGCTCCCGCGAAGCTGCCGTCGACAAAGAAGGAAACTTGGTGACTAAGTCAATCGCTCGTCGTGAGCGCATGGGCCATATCACCTTAGCAGCACCAGTAGCACACATCTGGTTTATGCGCGGTACGCCGTCTGCACTCAGCGTCTTGCTTAACCTGACCGTGAAGAACATTGAGAAAGTGGTTTACTTTGCCTCGTATCTGATTGTCGATGCTCAGGATGAGAAGATTGCCCAGACCTTGGCCGATCTTGAAGCTGAGACTACTGCCGCTCGCGAAGCTATTCGCTTGCGCTACGAAGAAATGGCCAAGGATGCCAATGCCAACATCACCGCTTTGGCCGACGAACAGGCCAAAGAATCTGAGGCCCTAGAGACCGAATACCTAGCCAAGAAGAGCGCTCTCGAGAAGATGCAAAAGGGTGCCGTCATTAGCGAACAAGAATATCGCAACCTACCTGAAGATTACGAAGATTTGATCGAAGTTGAGATGGGTGCCACTGCAATTAAGAAATTGTTGGATGAGATTGACCTCAAAACCATGATTTCTGAGCTGCGTGAAGAAGCCGAAGCCTCGAAAGGTCAAAAGCAAAAGCGCGTGATGAAACGCCTCAAGGTGCTTGAGGGTATGGAAGCTGCTGGCATCAAACCAGTTGACCTCGTGATGACCGTAGTGCCAGTGATCCCACCAGATCTACGCCCAATGTTGGCCTTGCCTGGCGGTCGCTTTGCTACCTCTGACCTGAACGACCTCTATCGCCGCGTGATTAACCGTAATAACCGTTTGCGCAAGTTGCTCGAGCTGAATGCTCCGGCCGTGATTTGCCATAACGAAATGCGCATGTTACAAGAAGCGGTGGATGCTTTGATTGATAACTCGGCCGTACACGGTAGCCGTAGCGCTAGCGCCCAAAATGGCCGTCGCAAACTCAAGAGTATCTCCGACTTGCTCAAAGGTAAACAAGGTCGCTTCCGTCAGAACTTGCTGGGTAAGCGCGTAGACTACTCTGGCCGCTCCGTGATTGTGGTTGGTCCAGAATTGAAACTGAATGAATGTGGTTTGCCAAAACAGATGGCGCTTGAACTCTTTAAACCATTCGTGATTTCTTGGTTGATTGCTAACGAGCATGCGGCCAACATTCGCTCCGCTACGCGCATGATTGACGCCGGCGAAGCGGTGGTCTGGGACGGTTTGGACGAATGTATCAAAGGTAAGTATGTCTTGCTCAACCGTGCTCCATCTTTGCACCGTTTGTCTGTGCAGGCTTTCCAACCTAAGTTGATTGATGGTAAAGCGATTCAGTTGCACCCACTCGTGGCGAGCGGTTTTAACGCTGACTACGACGGTGACCAAATGGCAGTCCACTTGCCACTCTCTGACGCCGCTCAAGCTGAAGCCGCTGAGTTGATGTCCGCTGGTAAGAACTTGCTCAAACCAGCCGATGGTGCTCCAGTGCTAGCGATTTATCAGGACGTAGTCTTGGGTATTTACTACTTGACTTACGACAAGCCAGGTACCGAGTCCAAAGAAGTCAAGCCGTTTAGTTCTGTCTATGAGGCGGAAATGGCCTACGACCAAGGTTTGATCGCTTTGCAAACGCCAATCCGCGTGTTTGCTAAGGGTGAAATCCGCAATACTACGCTTGGACGTGTGATTTTTAACGAAGTTTTGCCAAAGGAATATCCTTACGACAACTCTGTCCAGACCAGTAAACAACTCAAGCGCGTGATGGCTAACATCTTTGATGACTTTGGTGCTGAGGCTATGGTGAAGACGGCTGACGCAGTCAAGAACCTCGCCTTTGAGTATGAAACCATCGCTTCGGTTTCGACTTCGAAAGATGACTATCCAACCTATCCAGAAATTGATGACTTTATTGCTGAAGGCGATGCTAAGACGGCGTTGATTCAGGAACAGTTTGACCAAGGTTTGGTGACTGAAGACGAACGCTATAACTTGACCGTAGCCAACTGGCGCGACATCGACAAGAAGATTTCTGACTTCTTGAAGAGCAAACTCGCCGAAATGGATACCGACATTGCCGTGATGGTGAACTCGGGCGCTCGTGGTAGTATCTCCAACATCAAACTCGCTTCGGCTGAGATTGGTATCATGGTGGATATCAACAACAACGAAATCGAGTTGCCAGTGAAGTCTAGCTATAAGAAGGGCTTGAACACCCTAGAATCCTTTATCGCCACCCGAGGTGCGCGTCAGGGTCAGGTGTCTACGGCTCTCCGTACTGCCGACTCTGGTTATCTTACCCGTCGTTTGGTTGACGTGGCCCAGGATGTCTTTACAACTGACGAAGAAGTGGCTGACCCAGGCTTTGCGGTTTACAAGAGCGAAAGCGAATACACTGGTATCGGCTTTGCTGCTCGAATCACCGGCCGCTATACTGCGGAACCGGTGCCAGGCTATGTGGATGCTGATCAACTGATCAGCCCAGAAATTGCTCAGCAGATTGAAGACGACGAGAATATTGACAGCGTCAAGATTCAGTCGGTACTGACGACAACCGCTATCAGTGGTGTACCGCGCAAGGCTTATGGTGTGGACATGTCTACCCGTGAGCTCGTGGAAGCGCATCAGCCAGTTGGTGTGATTGCTGCTCAGTCTCTCGGTGAGCCAGGTACGCAGTTGACCCTCGATACCAAACACGGCTCGGGTGTGGCTGGTTCTGGTGCTATCGCTCGCGGTCTTCCTCGTGTGGAAGAGTTGCTTGAAGCGCGCGCACCAAAAGGTCAGGCCTATACAACACCGATTGCTGGCGTGGTGGAAGTTTGGGAAGATAACAACAAATACATTGCTCAGATTACTCCAGAAGCGGGCGAGACGATTCGCTTTGACCTCGATGGTCGCAAGGCTACCGTGAAAGACGGTGCTAGCGTACAAGCCGGCGATGTCTTGGCTGACAAGGGTAAGGGCAAAGAACCACTGATCTCACCAGTTGACGGTAATGCACAACTCACCAAAGATGCCATTATTGTGGTGGCGAATGCTGGTGGTGCTGTGCGCGTGGAAGTCCCAGGCGATGCCGAGATGCTCGTGAAGTCTGGTGATCGCCTTGAAGCTGGTGACCGGTTGACTACAGGTTCCTTGAACTTGCAAGACTTGCTCAAATACAAGGGTGCCGAAGAAACTGCACGTTACATTATGAACGACGTGATTTCGGTTTACGCGGCGCAAGGCCACGAAATCTCAGCGAAGCACCTTGAGATTATCGTCCGCCAGATGTTTAGCCGTGTGATGATTGACGAAGCCGGTGATTCAACCTTTGTCTCAGGCGATATTGTCTCCAAGGCAGCAATTATTGCCGAGAACCAGCGCCTTGAGGCGGCTGGTAAAGAGCCTGCCACCTATGAGAACTTGCTCCTAGGTATCACCAAGGTCAGTATCTGGTCCGATTCGTTCCTCTCGGCTGCATCCTTCCAGGATACAACCCGTGTCTTGATTAACGCTGCGATTAACGGCCGTGTTGATCACTTGAAGGGCCTGAAAGAGAACGTAATCATTGGTCGCAAGATTCCGGTAGGTACAGGAGTGAAGCCACTCGCAATCACCTTGGCTGAGGACGCTGAGGAAATGGCCGAAACTGCCGATATGGCTAGTGGGCCATCTGCCGAAGACGTCGCCGAGATGTAAGCGGTACAATCAGTAAGAAAAGAGCTTTTGATATATAATATAGTTATGAAGAAGAAAATTATTTTAGTTTTAGTGGTGCTAGCGAGTATTATTAGTGCTACGGCAGCGATTATGATTTTACAAACAAAGCGCGACGATGGCGATGTCCTTACGCAAGAGAATGAAGATACGCAGGAGGATGCTACAACTAAACCTGATCAAAGAGAAAACGTCGGGAGTGTGATAGATTACATCATTGATATCTCTAACCCGTCCGTGATGGCCGAGCATAGCGACTATATTGCTTTGGTGAAAATTGATTCCATTGACGGCGCGAATAACTATAGCGAAATCGCTCAAGGATATGTTAAACCGTATACTTATGGCCGTATGACGATCATTGCTGGCTATAAAGGTGAACTCGAAGAAGGTCAAAGTTATGTATTTTATCGCCTGGGCGGAACGTTACCCGCAGAACAATATTATACCGGCAGTCTCTCGCCAGAGGGGAATGCTAAACGACAAGAAATGCAAGCCGCAGCTGGTGAATCCGATGAGGGTAAATATATTCATGATTTAGCCCAGGGGGATGTTGAGCCAGAGGTAGGAAAGAGTTATCTTGTCTATCTCGTGCCAGAAGACTCTTATTATGGTAAGCCAGAAACTTATGCGATTACTGGGGCTCAGGGCGGGTTACGCGAGGTGCGCCAGATGGATGATCGATGGCAAGTGCTGAACAATTTTACGGGTGAGTGGGAAAACTTAGAAGCAGTGGTCAATCTATAGCCTACTCATACTCTCTTACATACCAGCCAACTGACGTTGACTGGTATAGACGTCGGCTCAGAAGTAAAAAGGGCTTGCACTTTTTACTTCATTCGCCTCCTACATACCTAATACAGTACTAAGGCAGCGGAGGGGGAGGCCGTAGTAGTGATGATCGCTATACGACGACATGTTGCTCGTGCTGACAACAAAATAGTAAGCACTTGGAACAACCGTGCCAAAATGATTTGTCGATGAGCTGCGTGATGACCATGCATAACCACCAGTAGCAACGTATCTCAGGACGTCAGTAGTAGCAAGCGTGAAGAGCCCGCTGCGCACGAATCTTGTATGGTAGATTAGTGAAAAAAGGAGTCAATTTCTTGACTCCTTTTGACGTCAAATTACCGAGAATCACGCACACTTTTCCATTTTTACAAATGCCCGCGAGGAGAATTATTTTTTAACTACGACATTAGTACGGAAGCCGCCTGCAAACCCGAGGTAGAGCAAAACCAAAAAATTACACAAGAATATTATTGTCATAATAGTATACAGAATTGGACCAATAAAGGCTGCAATTTGGGCGATGTAAATGGATACTACTATGCAAATAGCACTGTCGCTGCAAAGAATTAATACGCCCAGCCAATGCGGAAAACTAATAAATGGGTCTGCATACTCTAGCAGCGGCAAGACAATATTAAAACAAAGCGAGAATTCGTCTACGTCTATGTCTCCAATTTCTTCAATGTGAAACAAATGACGTAATATCATCTTGACAGGGTATTGAAGAATGCCATAGAAGACAAGGATTACGACTATAATCAGTGCGACCTTCATATGACAACGACCTTCGAAATATTCCCCGCCCATCAAATCGACTATGGTATATGCTAACAAAGCAATGATAGCGGTGATAATTCCTACACCATAGGAAATGACATTCAGAAAAATTTGCTCCGACTCGGTGATTTTAACAGTTTTTGACGTTTTTTGTTGCCTAATTTCCACGTTTACCCCTCCTGACCCCAAAATTAAGCACTGATTGTAATGTGCTCTACAAATATTGTAGCACATTTCTGAAAAAATGCTAGGTTTGGGTACTATGCCCTAAAATTGCAAACTGATCGTAGTAACGCATCATTTTTTCTGGGTCGGTACCCCAACTATTACCTAAGAAATAGTCGCAGAATTCCTCGCGTGCTCGACAAACTTCTTTTAGCCGTCCATCATAGCCAAGCGCACCTTCTATTGTTAAATCAAAGAGTTCTAGGGCGCGGTCAAAGGCCGAATTGAAACGCTTTTCGTTCTTACCAAACCACTTTAGTGAGCGTGAAACTTCGCTTCCCACGTTTCCCATTTGCAAACAGAATGGCAACTTGGCCCAGTCGCCACCGGCAAGACGCTGGTGTTGGCAATTTATTGTATCCATTTTTGCACGACTTTCGTAATTTGCTGCCGTAATTCAGGGTTCTCTACGCTACGACTACGGTTGTTTTGACGCGGACGTACGTTAATCATCGAATCAAATTCCACAAAATCCTCACCCTCATCCTCAAACCAGAGGTTAATCCCCCAGACATCATCTTGCGCCGAGCCATCCTCTAGAAGTATCTTTTCCAAATCTGCATGTAGTTCAGCGTCTAGCGCGAGCAGTCCGCGTTTTACATCTACTACGCCTTTGACCATTGAGTCATCAAAAACCACTGCTGCATTCGCTAAACTATCTTTCGAAATTGACCCTCGTAAAATTCTCATAATTTTATTATAGCATACCCTCTTTACTTCGTGCGCAGCGGGTTTATAGGCATAGACAACGATAATGGTGGATTAAGGAATATAGGCGGTTATGGAGTATACTGGGCATCAACTGCTTATCCATCTACCACACACGCTTATAATCTGGGTTTTAGCCCTAATGGAACATACCCTGAGAGTGCTTATGATCGTTGGAATAGTCTCCCCCTCCGCTGCCTTAGTACTGTATTAGGTATGTAGGAAGTGGCGCATAACGATAACACTACTGAATAAAAAAGGCAAAATAATTCAGTTAATCCTCCGTAATAACAGGGGTGGCATAAAAGATAAACTGAATAAAAATATTAAAATTATTCAGTTTTAGACGTAATCAACTATAATATAAACATGAGTCAAATCCAACTTACTATTAAGGATGCTAGCGAATCTCTTGGCGTGCCAAAATATTCAATCACCAATTTGTGCAACCAAGGCCTTATCCCCCACGTGCGTCGCGATCAGCGTCATCGTCGGATTTTGGAACCTTGGCAGGTGGACTTAGCCCGAGTTTTACTAGGTATGAAGCAAGCTGGTTTCCGTCCTAAGGAAATTCGTCAATATTCACGCCTTTATCGTCAAGGTCCTAGTACTGAGGCTGAGCGCTTGGCTATGCTTACTACCCGCAAACGCCAACTTTGGCACGAGATTGAGACTCGCCAAAAGGCAATCGATTTTATTGAACGACAAGAGGAAGTTACACATGCAGCCGAATAGTCCTAGCCAACCTCAAGACGTACTACCAACCAGCCAATCTGTCCTAACGCTCCTCAAACAACTCTCGCCTGATCCTGAATTCAGCTCGCTCCGGCATACAATCTGTGTGGGTGATGCTGCCGCTACGATTGCTACCGCTCTCCAGGCTAAGGGCTTTGACCTCGACGTTGATAAGGTGCGCACCTTAGGCTACCTGCACGATATCGGCCGGCTCATCGGTCCAGGTAGCGACCATATCATAAATGGTTACGAATTTTTGAAAGCGCAAGGTTTTCCGGAAGACTACTGCAACATCTGCCTCGTGCACTCTTATCCTGAGAATGACCCGGCTTGTATCCTTAGCACTCCGCCCGACCCGGTGCGCGACAAACTAATCTTTGATTTTCTCCCACAGTACACCTATTCGCTTAGCGAAAAGGTTGTGATCCTGTGTGATTTGATGTGTAAATATAGCGTCATGACAATCGACAAACGGATTGTGGATGTCTTGAGCCGCCATGGTACTTGGGCAGGGACGCAAAATTGTATCCTGGCTGTACTTAGGCTCAAATCCGAGATTGACGGTCTTTTGGGTCATAATGTCTATGATTTGTTCCCCGAAATCCGAGAAAATCTCTAAGTAGCGCGCCGCCTGTAGTATAATATATACATGGAAGTTAATCAGGAAACTATTGGGCATTTGGCTAAGTTGTCCAATTTTGCACTTAGTAAAGAACAAAGCCTTGCTCTGGAGGGGGATCTCAGGTCGATTATTGGCTATATTTCGCAACTTGATGAACTTGACACGGATGGTATCGAGCCAACTTATCAAGTCTTCGAAATGGAAAATATCTGGCGTCCAGATGAAATTCGGCCTCAAGAGGCGGACCGCGAGCAGCTTCTGGCTCTCACTAGGGAAGTACGCGACTATCAAATCAAAGTTCCAAAGGTATTATAGAATATGAAAACTGCGAGTAAAGAGATTAGTGCGGTCAGCTTGGTGCAGGAAGCGCTCAACAAGGCACACCGGTATCAAGACGATTACCAGATTTTCACCTGGATTAACGATGCAGCAATCGAACGCGCCAAAGAAATAGATGCGCGCATTGCGAGGGGCGAAGATGTAGGGCGCCTTGCTGGCGTGCCTTATGCCATCAAAGATAACTTCCTCAGCCCGGATGGCGAGACTACGGCCTCAGCCTTGATTCTGAATGGCTTTGCTAGCCCAGTCACCGCTACGGCAGTCAAGAAACTAGAAGCCGAGGGCGCGATTGTAATTGGCCGCACCAACTTGGATGCCTTTGCTCATGGGTCAAGTACCGAGAACTCTTATTATGGTCCTACCAAGAACTCCAAAGATTTGGAGCGCGTGGCTGGTGGTAGTTCTGGCGGGTCGGCCGTGGCAGTCGCACTCGGGATTGTGCCCTTTGCCACCGGCACAGATACTGGTGGTTCGATTCGTCAACCGGCTAGTTTTAACGGCGTCTATGGCATCAAACCCACTTATGGCACAATTAGCCGCTATGGTGTGGTGGCAATGGCCTCTTCGCTGGATTGCGTTGGTTTCTTTGCGCGAGACGCCGAGGATTTGGACTTGCTCATGCGAGTGTGCGCCGGGCAAGATCCGTATGATATGACCACCTTGCCTGATTATTATGGCCAAGAGCCAGCAACAGACGGCCCCAAGAAAATTGGTATTATCAAAGATTTTGACAATGACGCTGTGGCGCCAGAAATCCGCCAGGCTTTGCAACGTAAAGTCGAGTTGCTTCAGTCTAAGGGGCATGAAATTGTAGAGTTAGAAATGCCTGCGCTCAAATATGCTTTGGCAGTGTATTATATTATCACTCCAGCTGAGGTTTCGAGTAATCTTTCGCGGCACGACGGTATCCGCTATGGCTACCGTAGCGAAAACTCAGCTCACCTCGGTGAACTTTATGGCAATACTAGAGACGAAGGCTTTATGCCCGAGAATAAGCGCCGGATTATGATTGGCAATTTTGTGCTTAGCTCTGGGTTTTATGATGCCTACTATCTCAAAGCCGCCAAGGCGCGCACACTGATTATTAACGAGTATAAACATGCATTTGAACAGTGTGATTTTATCCTCACCCCAGTTAGCCCCAGCCCAGCCTTTAGGCTCGGCGAAAAGGTCAATGACCCAGTGGCGATGTATCTCGAAGATGTAATGTCGGTCTCGCTCAACTTGGCTGGCGTGCCTGGTCTCACGGTTCCGGCTGGCAAGACTGAGGGTGGCCTAGATTTGGGCTTGCAGTTGGTGGGTCCACGCCGTAGCGACCAAAGTTTAATTAAATTTGCAAAAGAACTAGAGGAGGCATAATATGAGTTCACCGGTAATCTTTTTGGTAATTGCGATTGTCGCGGTAGGGATTTTGGCGCTTTTGGCCATGACCTTGACTGGTCGCCACAGCCATGCTTTTGATGTTGAAGAATATCAGACGCGGTGGCTCAAGATCGAAAATGGCCTCGTGCGCGACGACCCCCGGACATACGAAATGTCAGTAATCGCTGCGGATAAATTGCTTGATCGTGCTTTGAACGAACTCGGCCTCCCAGGCAAGACCATGGGTGAACGCCTCAAGCGTGTAACGGACAGATTTGAAAAACCTAATGCAGTGTGGGCAGCGCACAAGATGCGCAACCAAATCGCACATGACGACGATTTTGAAGTTGATTATGGTCAAGTCAGTCGCGCCCTTGCCGCCTTCCGCCAAGCGCTCAAAGATTTGGGGGCTATCTAATGACAAAATACATTCCTACAATTGGTATTGAATGCCATGTACAGCTCTGTACTAAGACCAAACTTTTTTCCGAAGTCGATAATGATGCGCGCGGCAAAGAGCCTAACTCTTGTGTTTCGCCCGTGGATTATGGTTTGCCTGGTATGTTGCCGCGACTTAATCAGGAAGCAATTCCGTTTGCGATTCGGGCTGGTTTAGCACTGAATTCCCAGATTAATCTTGAAAGTCGTTTTGACCGCAAACACTATTATTATCCTGACTTGCCCAAGGGCTATCAGATTACACAACTCTTCCATCCAATTATTGGCGAGGGCTACGTAGAACTACCCGACGGCACCAAAGTCCGGGTAGAGCATGCTCACCTCGAGGAGGATGCCGGCAAGTCCACTCACGAGAGTGCTTATAGTTTGATTGACCTCAATCGCGCTGGTACTCCACTCATCGAGATCGTTTCCATGCCCGACATTCATAGTGCGGCGCATGCCCGCGATTATACCAAGGAACTCTGGCGCGTGATGACTTATGCCGGAGTGACTTTTGGCGACCTCTATAATGGTAATATGCGCTTTGATGTGAATATTAGCATTGCTCCAGAAGGTAGCAGTGAACTTGGTACTAAGACCGAAATCAAGAACCTCAACTCCTTCCGCAGTGTGGAGCGTGTGGTGGAATACGAAATCAAACGCCAAACCAAGTTACTGGAAAAAGGCGAGACAGTCATTCAAGAAACCCGCGGTTGGAACGACGCCACTGGTGAGACCACTGGCCAACGTAGCAAAGAGGGTGCGGCCGACTACCGCTATATGCCCGAGCCTGATATCCCGCCACTCAGGTTATCCGCTGACGACGTCGAACAAGCACGCCAGAATTTGCCCAAGATGCCAATGTGGTATCGCCAGCAGTTTGCCGAAATTTTGCCAACAGATTTGATTGAAGTTTTGTTAGATTATCCACAGTTGATGCGGAAGTTGGCCGAACTTGAAGACAGTTCAGCCATCAAAAAAGTCGCTAACCTCTTTTCGTCGGTCTTGTTGGCCGAAGAAAACACTAGTTTGCTCAACGATGAGTTGCCGAGCAAAACCCAACTACTTGACTTGGTAGCGATGAACACCAAGAATGAGCTATCCAGTACTGGCACCAAGGAAGTTTTTCTCAAATTCTTTGATCCCGAAATGCATTACAAAGATACGCACACGATTGCGAAGGAACTGGGCGTAGTACAAGAGAACGATTTGGGCGCACTTGAAGCGATTGTTGATGCCGTGCTCGCCAAGCCCGAAACTCAGCAAGCGCAAGCGGATTATAAGGCTGGCCAAGAAAAAGTCTTGGGCTTCCTTGTTGGACAGGTGATGAAAGAATCCAAGGGCAAGGCCAACCCGAGCTCAGTACAAGAAATCCTGCGAAAGAAATTGCAATAGTTGATATGCAGTTCAAGTGCAAAGAACTTTCTGGGTGGGTGCGGAGCCCACGGGCGAGCATGCAGTGCGCGAGGCCTGCCACGACAGGCCCGAGCGACACGTCACCCAGGAAGGACTTTGTGCTTGAATAGCGTATTGGATGCCAGTAACTGGTTTCGCGACCACGTTACACTTTTTGGTCAGCCTTACACCCTAGACGATGATCAAGTACGCGCTGCGATTGATCATCATAAGAATACTTTGGTCACAGCACGAGCGGGTTCGGGCAAAACTCGCGTCATCGTAGCTAAAGTTGCCTATCTGGTGGCTCACGGCCTGGCTAACCTCGACGAAATCGCCATTTTTATGTTCAACCGCACCGCCGCGGCCGAGGTCAACCAGCGGATTGCAGAAGTTAAAGTGGATAATATTCCTCTCGCCAGCATTTCTTCGGCCAGTGCTCGCAATATCTCTCCCGCTTCCACCTTCCACAAATTCGCCCTCGACCTCGTAAAACTTGCCGGCGAACGTCCGGAAATCATTAGTACCGAGGAACATGACGCGCTTATCGCTCAACTCCTACAACAAACCTTAGAAGAACTTCACCTTAAACTTTCTCCCAAAGATCAACTAGAACTCCTTAGTATCACTAACAACTTCATTACGCGCGCCGGTCAATATTACCCTGGCTATCAGGGTCTGCAAAACTTAGAGTCTCAGGCATCACAATATTGTGCTGAGCATCATAACAAGCCAGATTTTGCCAAAAATATTCGGTTTCATCAAGTTTCGCTGGATGTCTATCGCAGGTATCTAGCGGCGCTCCACGCACCCAAAATCGACTTTAATCTCCTTATGGCAACCGCCACTGAACTTCTATTGTCTTCAAATTGCCCTGATGTGTTGCGTAGACGCATTCGCCCGCTCAAATACATCCTGATCGACGAATATCAAGATTTTTCCTATCTTTTCTTTGCTCTAGTGCAGGCCATGCGTAGGATTACGCCGGAGGCACACCTGTTTTGTGTGGGCGATGACTGGCAGGCTATCAACCGTTTTGCCGGTTCCGATGTGAACTATTTTATTAACTTCGCCCAATTCTTCCCTGAAAACCCAGTCAATATTCCGCTTGCCACCAACTACCGTAGCGATCGGCGTATTGTGGAACGCGCAAATCGGTATATGCTCACTAATTACAACCCAGAAGCCACTCCTGCTCGGGCCTTCAGCCGTAAGCATGGCAAAATTTACCATTATAATCCCAACAAAGTGCGTTTTGACCGAAGCGACTTAGCCGAAGACTGTTTGGGTGACGGACAGATTTTGCTAGCGCTCAGCCAAGCCACCGCCGGGAAGATCCCACCCGAGAAAATCCCCATCGGTGCGGCCAAATTGCTCAAATCAGTCTTGCGCATTATCCAGCGCCATCCTCATAACGATATTATGCTTCTGCATCGCCATAATTTTACTTCGTTTGACGGCATTACGCTTGAGGTATTCCTGCAAGCCCTGCATCATCTCGTGTCCGCTCAGGGAATTATGTCCGCAACTGCATTTAATCAGCAGGTACGTTGCATGACCATGCATAAATCCAAGGGGCTTGAATCGGATATTGTCATCTTGCTAGAAATGAACCGCGATATTATCCAGAGTCAACATCCGCATGCTACGATTTTTCAACTTTTTGGCGATACTAGGGAAGCAGAGATTGCCGACCAACAACGTTTGATTTATGTCGCCTTGACCCGTGCCAAACATAAGTTATACCTCCTCTCTACCGACCAGCCGCCAATTCTATAAAATACCCCTACCAAATCCCTAAATTTTATGTTAAAATGTAGAAAAGTC
This sequence comes from uncultured Candidatus Saccharibacteria bacterium, assembly GCA_947087275.1. GTDB lineage: Bacteria > Patescibacteriota > Saccharimonadia > Saccharimonadales > Saccharimonadaceae > Nanosyncoccus. The sequence continues at coordinate 21,422 of CAMUBZ010000003.1, read as the reverse complement.
TATTTTTAATGTCTAGAAAAAGGATAAAAAGGAACACGAACTTATGGCAAGTGAAGTCAAAGACCTATCAAAATTCCGCAATATTGGGATTATTGCCCATATCGACGCGGGTAAGACTACTACGTCCGAGGCCATCCTCTATCGTACTGGTCTCAAGCACAAAATCGACCTAGTGAAGGGCGGCACCGGTGGCGCTACTACCGACTGGATGGAACAGGAAAAAGAGCGTGGTATTACCATTACTTCTGCTGCTGTCACAGTCTACTGGAAAAATCACAAAATCAACATTATCGACACCCCAGGCCACATCGACTTTACTGCCGAAGTGGAACGCTCACTTCGCGTGCTTGACGGCGCCGTGGTAGTGTTTGATGGTAAGATGGGCGTTGAGGCTCAGTCCGAGACGGTTTGGCGCCAAGCCACCAAATATGGCGTGCCTCGCATCTGTTTCATCAACAAAATCAACCAGATCGGTGGCGATTTTTACAAATCCCTCGATAGTATCCACAAGCGTTTGTCCAAGAATGCTGTCGCTATTCACTTGCCAATTGGTTTTGAAAAAGACATTTGCGGTGTGGTCGACCTTATCGACATGAAGGCTTACACCTACAAAGATTACGCTGATCACGAACTCACAGTTGGTGAAATCCCAGCTGATATGCTCGAGAAAGCCAAGAATGCTCGTTCACTCTTAGTTGAAGAAGCCGTTCAGGCCGATGAAGCCCTAATGGAAAAATTCTTCAACCAAGGCGAAGAGGCTATCACCGAAGTTGAACTCAAGGCTGCTTTGCGTAAGCGCGTGCTTGATGGCGACTTCTTCCTCGTCACTGGTGGTGACGGCCGTGGTGTGATTGTGGAGAAGGTCCTCGACCTCGTGACAGATTACTTACCAAGCCCACTCGATCGTGATCAAGGCCAAACCGTTGGTATTGATCCTAAGACTGGTAACGAAGTTATCCGCAAAGCTGACGACAAGGAACCATTGACTGCTCTTGCTTTCAAAATTGCTACCGACCCATTCGTCGGTAAACTGATTTTCATCCGCGTGTATGCCGGCAAACTCAAATCTGGCGACACCGTGCTCAACGCCACCACTGGTGACAAGGAGCGCATCGGTCGTATTGTCCGGATGTTTGCTGACAAACGTGAAGAAATCACCGAGATTTGTGCTGGTGATATCGCCGCCGTAGTCGGCATGAAGAATGTCACTACCGGTACCACTATTTGTGACCCAGCTCACCCAATCCATCTCGAAGACATTACTTTCCCAGATCCTCCAGTATCTGTGGCGGTCGAACCAAAGACTAAATCCGACCAAGAAAAAATGGGTCTTGGCTTGCAAAAACTTGTCGAAGAAGACCCAACCTTGCGCGTGCATACCGACGAAGAAACCGGCCAGACCATCATCTCTGGTATGGGTGAACTTCACCTCGAAATTGCTATCGACCGTCTCAACAAAGAGCACGGCGTCGAAGCCAACACTGGTGCTCCTCAGGTTGCCTACCGCGAGACTATTCGTGGTACTGCTGAAGCCCAAGGTAAGCACGTCAAGCAGTCCGGTGGTAGCGGTCAGTACGGTGATGTTTGGGTTAAATTTGAGCCAAACGAACCTGGCAAAGGTTTTGAATTTATCGACCAGATCAAGGGTGGCGTGGTGCCTCAAGAATTCCGCAAGCCAGTCCAAAAGGGTATCGAAGAAACTCTTGCTGGTGGCGTAATTGCTGGATATCCAGTTGTCGATGTGAAAGCTACTCTTTATGACGGTAGCTACCACGATGTCGACTCTAACGAACTTGCCTTCAAACTTGCTGGTAGTCTTGCTACTCGCGAAGGTATCAAGAAAGCCAATCCAGTCCTGCTTGAGCCTATCATGAAACTTGAAATCACCACTCCAGAGGAATTCATGGGTGACGTAATTGGCGATATCAACTCTCGCCGTGGCCGTATCGACAGTATGGAAGACCTCAGCGGTGGTGCCAAACTCATCAAGGCATTCTGCCCACTAGCCAACCTCTTCGGCTACACCAGCGACTTGCGCTCCATGAGCCAAGGCCGCGCTGCTAGCTCGATGGAACTTTCGGCTTATGAGGAAGTACCACCAAACGTTGCTGCCGATATTATTGAGAAGCGCAATACTAAATAAAATCGCAGTGCTTGTAAAAGAGGCTCCACGTGAGCCTCTTTTTGGCGCTATATTGGTGCCTGCTCCCCTCTCACTCCTACATAGCCAGGCGACTAACGTCGTCTGGTATGAGCGTCGATTCGGAACAACATGTAAACATGCTTACATGTTGTTCTCTCATACTCCTACATACCTAATACAGTACTAAGGCAGCGGAGGGGGAAAGCATATGCTCTAGCATCTGGGCCACTAGAAGGATTGATAATACTACTAAACTCAAATTTGTAAGCACTAGATACATTTACTCCATCAAATCGTGTGCTGGATGCGCGCGATGACCAGTATTCTGCAACACTAGCCGCAAGTCTAAATGTACCAGCAGTATTAGGCAAATAGGTATACCCGCTGCGCACGGGAAAGTCGGTAGATGATATAATAAAATCAGGACAAATCATAATTATAGAAAGATTCTTATGCCCCGAGCCAAAAGCAAAGCCGAATTACAAAAAGCCGCCACCGAAAACTACCAAAAATTACTTGATATGATAGATAATATGAGTGAAGCGGAGAAATCCACTAAGTTTGATTTCCGGGGCGACCCCAAGAAAACCGAGCGCCACTGGGGTCGTGATAAGAATGTGCGAGATATTTATATCCATTTGTATGAGTGGCATCAGATGATGCTAGATTTTGCGAAAAATAATGTAGAGAAGAAATTGGACAAACAGTTCCTGCTAAAACCCTACACTTGGAAAACTTACGGTGATATGAATATGATGCTTTGGGAAAAGCATCAAGATACCAGCGAAGCCGATGCGCGCAAAATGTTTGAGCAGTCACACGCTGATGTATTAGAATTGGTTGACAATTTTACCGACCAAGAACTTTTTGAAAAAGGTTTTTACGACTGGACTGGCACGACTAATCTCGGTAGTTATTTTATTTCCGTAATGCCAAGTCATTACGACTGGGCAATGAAAAAACTCAAAGCCCACAAGAAGAATTGCGAGAAATAATATGGACTTAAAACGGCTAGAAAGATTTATAGAAAAACGCAAGGTAAGCCTTATTGGCTCAGTGGACGAAAACGGCTTTCCGAATATCAAAGCGATGTTAAAACCGCGCCAGCACAATGGTTTGAGGGAATTTTACTTTTCTACTAATACTTCTGCGATGCGCACCCAGCAATATCTTCAAAATCCGAGTGCCAGTATTTATTTTTATCGCAAGGGCTTAATAAAATACGAGGGCGTAATGTTAGTTGGAAAAATGGAAGTTCTGACTGACCAAGCAACAAAAAATAAACTCTGGCGGAAGGGTGACACTTTGTTTTACAAAGGTGGCAAAACCGACCCCGATTATTGCGTATTGAGGTTTACGGCGGAAAGAGGTAGATACTATTGTGATCTAAAAAGCGAAGAGTTTGTAGTATATTAGAGTGTGCTATAATACTCTTATGGATATCATTCTGGTCATACTGGGTATTGTTATCGTCGTCCTGCTTCTGATGCTTCTTATACGCAAGCCTGTGGCACGAGTTGATACTTCACGTCTCGAAGAGCGCCTCATCCGCGTCGAGGGCGAACTCGACAAACTGGCTCCCAAAATCGAAGGTGAATTCCGCGAGAATCGTAAGGAAATCTCGGATAACCTCCAAGGCATTCAGCGCACCGTAGATAGTCGTGTCAAGAGCCTGCAAGACGACAACTCCAAGAAGTTGGAGGAAATGCGCCAGACCGTTGATGAAAAACTGCAGAAATCGGTTGAACAACGTTTTAATGAGAGTTTCAAAACTATTTCTGGGCAATTAACGCAGGTTTATCAGGGTCTGGGCGAGATGCGCAACCTCGCCCATGGCGTTGGCGACCTCAAAAAGGTCATGGAGGGCGTCAAAACTCGCGGGATTTACGGTGAGGTTCAGCTTGGCAATATTATTTCCGATTGTCTTTCGCCGGATCAATATCAAGAGAATGTTATTACTAAGTCTGGCAGCAGCGACCGGGTAGAATTTGCCATCAAAATGCCAGGCAGAGAAGAAAAGCTGGTTTTTCTACCGATCGATTCCAAGTTTCCGGTCGAAAATTATGCTCGTTTGCTTAATGCCTATGATCATGGCGAGAAAGCCGAAATCGAGCAATTTCGCAAGGCTTTGACTGTGGACGTCAAAGAACAGGCCAAGAAAATCTCTACTAAATATCTTGACCCACCTGCTACCACGGATTTTGGCGTGATGTTTGTCCCCACCGAAAGTCTTTATGCAGAGATTCTGCGTATACCTGGTCTGTCCGACGAGATTCGCCAAAAGTACAATGTTGCTCTTGCCTCGCCGTCCACGCTCCCGATGATTTTGTCTGGCCTCACCATGGGATTCCGCAGCGTCGCCATCGAAAAACGTTCGGCCGAAGTTTGGCAAACCCTTGGCGCTGTCAAATCCCAATTCTCTAAGTTTGGCGATTTGCTTGCCGCCACCAAGAAAAAACTTCAAGAAACCGCCAACAAGATTAGCGATGCCGAGACTGCCTCACGCCAGATTGAACGCAAACTCAAGAATGTCGAAACTTTACCCGAAGCAGAAAGCACAAATTTAATCGGAAAGATAGAGGTAGATGATGCTTGAAAAAATTGCAATTTGGTTCTTATTATTTATGCTTTATTCTTTTGCTGGCTGGTTGATGGAAGTTTGTATTAGTCTTATCAACCACAAAAAGTTTGTTAATCGGGGTTTTCTAGTTGGGCCAATTTGTCCGATTTATGGTACTGGCGCCGTGCTTATCTCGCTTTTGCTCAATCAAGCCGAGAGTCCTCTTGCCATTTTTTGCGTAGCGTTGGTTGGAGGAGCCGTTTTGGAATACAGTGCTAGTTTCATTATGGAAAAGCTATTTCGCGTCCGTTGGTGGGACTATTCCGAGAAGTCCGTCAACATCAACGGACGTATTTGTATGAGCTCGGTCTTGTCCTTCGGTTTGGCTGGTATTTTAATTGTTGAAGTTACTACACCTTTCTTCTACAACCTGTTTGATAGCCTTTACTCGCCACTCTTACTTTTGGCGGCAGGTATTTTATTTGCTTGGCTGGTTTGTGATATCTTACTTTCTCTATGGCTGATTTTAGGTGTGCGCGTTACGGTTGGCGCTACCCAGCCTGATGCCACTGAGGAGATTTCTCGACGCGTCCAAAAAGTTCTGGCTGGCAATAATAACAAAGTTAAAAAGAAGTTAAACAACCGTTTGGAAAAGGCTTTCCCCAATAAACAGCCCAGTCAACGACATCATACTAATATGCAAGAGAAGTCTAAATAGTTTTTCAGACCATTCCGCAGGCAGTCGACAAACTCGAAGATTTGTCGACACGTGCCGAGGAAGAGGAGGCGTCCGCCTGTAACGACAGGCCGGAAGAACTCCGTGTCTGGGAAACTATTTAGACTTCTGTGGTATAATAGTACTATGTACGACAAGTTTACGACTTTTTTGAATGGCAAAAATCGCATCTGCATTATTCAGGCCGAAAACCCTGACGGCGATTCTTTAGGCTCTGCAATTGCTCTAGATTATATCTTGCAGGACACTGAGGACCATCTATATTGCCCAGTCGACATTCCCAAATATTTGCGCTATTTTCCGGATTGGTCGCGCGTCACTAATGAATTTGATTACAAAGCCGACGCTTATATTATTGTTGATACAGCCGCTAGCATTTTGCTATCCAAATTGTTAGATGATGCTGCCATCCGTAATTCGCTCTACGGCAAGCCCGTATTAGTCCTTGATCATCACGAAACCGAGGATGATTTGGAGTTTCCACACGAGTCCATCATCGAGACTTTGCCAGCATGCACCGAACTCATCTACAAAATTGCCATCGACCAAAAGTTAGACATTCCACGCCCCGCCGCCGAAGCGATTTATGCTGGGATTTCTTCTGATACTCTTGGCCTCGTTAGCGCCTCTGTCACGGCAGACACCATGCGCACTATGGCTGGTTTGATTGACTTGGGCGTGAGCCCAGCCGAGCTAGAAGAACGTCGGCGTGATTTCATGAAAAAATCTCCTCGAATTTTGGATTACAAAGCTGACCTTATCAAACGTATTGAATATTCTTTGGACAATCAGCTAGCCACCATTCACATCCCGTTTGAAGAAATCCAGCAGTATTCTGATGAATACAACCCCAACGTCCTCATTCTTGAAGAAATGCGTTTGGTGGAAGGTGTAGTTGCTGCAATCGCCGTCAAAACCTATCCTGATGGCAAAGTTACTGGCAAAGTGCGCACCAGCGAGCCGATTGCTGATCAAATCGCGGGTTATTTTGGTGGTGGCGGGCACCCTTTTGCCGCTGGCTTCCGTACTTATGACATTGAATATACCGATGTGGTGGCGGACGTCATCAAGATTTTGCCACAGTTACTCGAGCAAGCCGCGATCGCACAGGCCGAAACGGAGCAAGCCTGATGCCACGAGCGCTAAGTAAGTTCTACAACTGGCGCACGCGTATCTGGCACCGCTGGTTGCGCCGCCCTATTCGCCTCAAAGTTGCTCTCGACAATAAAGTCAAACATCCTCGTCTCACGGTAGTTTTTTTGCATGGCATTTCGGCGACATCAGAGACTTGGCGCACCACGATTCGCCAGTTTTCGGCAAACCCCGATCTCAAGGGCGTGCGCATGGTGGCACTAGATTTGTTAGGATTCGGTAAGTCACTACAATCTAATTGGCTAGATTATGACTATCTTGATTACGAAAAAGCCCTCGAGAACTCTCTCAAAAAACTCAAAATTACGAGCCCAGTAGTCTTAGTTGGACATTCTATGGGTTCACTCATTGCAGCAGATTTTACCGTGAATTTTCAGTCAGCCTTTGACATTGCTGGTCTAATTCTTGTATCGCCTCCCGTTTTGATGTCTGAGGAACTAGCTAAACTCCCCGACAAAGTCTACACCAAATCCTACGGCTCACTTTATAAACTGGCTAAGGATGAGCCCGCTATCGAGGTAGTAGCGAATTTTGTGCAGCGCTTCAGCAGTTTTAGTAGTCAATATATCAAAACCCCGGCTTTTGACCGTTCAATGGATAACATTATTCTCAACTCACATAATTACAAAACTTACACCAAAATTAAACTCCCTACGTTGATTATTCATGGGCATTTTGACCCGCTCGTGATGCGTTCTAACCTCAAAAAGATTGCCACAAATAACCCTCACGTCCGTTTTGTGAGCGTTATCGGGCATCATGACGTTTCTGCACAAAAACGTAACAAAATGTTAATCGAACTCAAGCGTATTATACGGGAAAAGGGACTCTAAGATGAACAAAATCAAACTCTACAACACGCTCACGCGCAAAGTTGAAGAATTCCGACCACAAGACCCCAACAAGGTCAAGATTTACACTTGCGGGCCTACCGTCTATAGTACGCCACACATTGGCAATTTTGCTGCTTATATCTACTGGGACTTGCTGATCCGCACACTCAAGCTGAATGGCTATACGCCTTATCGCGTGCTCAACTTGACTGATGTCGGCCATCTCACGTCTGATGGTGATGAGGGCGAAGATAAATTAGAAAAGGGTGCCCGCCAAAGTGGCAAAACTGTGTGGGAAGTCGCCGAATATTACACTAATCTTTTCGTGCAGGATTATAAGGCTCTCAACCTCACTCCGCCTGACGTCACCGCGAAGGCTACCGATTATATTGAGGAGGATAAGGCGCTAGTTAATAAACTTATTGAGAATGGTTATACCTATGAGACTTCCGATGGCATTTATTTTGATACCAGTAAGTTGCCGACTTATGCTGATTTTGCTCGCCTAGATTTAGACCAGTTGCAAGCGGGCGCCCGCGTGGAGTTTTCTTCTGAGAAGCGTAACATCAGCGACTTTGCTGTCTGGAAATTTATTCAACCCGGCGAGAAACATGCCATGCGCTGGGATTATCTTAATCGCCCTGGCTATCCTGGCTGGCATCTCGAATGCTCTACCATTATTCATACCGAACTTGGCGAGCCAATCGATATTCACACCGGCGGCATTGACCATATTCCAGTACATCATACTAACGAAATCGCTCAGACCTTGGCTGCCTTTGACAAACAATTGTCTAGATATTGGCTGCACTGTAATCATCTTACTAGCGATGGCGAAAAAATATCCAAGTCGCTTGGTAACGGCTATACGATTCAAGATTTGGTTGATAAAGGCTATAGTCCGATGGACTTCAAGATGTGGGTGCTGCAAGGGAATTACCAATCCGAGCGCAACTTTACTTTGCAAGATCTAGATGCCGCACGTAGCCGGCGGCTCAGTTGGCGTAATCAAGTTGCCCGCGCTTATCAAAAACACGATTCCATTGACAGCGCAGAAGTCCTAGCAAATATCAAGGCTGCCCTAAATGACAATCTTAATTCTTCTCAAGCCTTTGCAATCATCGACCAAGCCGAAAAATGTAGCCTGGATTTCTGGAAGCAAGTTGATGAAGTCTTTGGCCTCAATTTAATTCAGGATTCTCCTAATATCACCGCTGAGCAGATATCACTTCTAGAAGAGCGTGCTCAAGCCCGTGCCGCCAAAGATTTTGCTCGGTCCGATGAATTGCGTGACCAACTGATCATGCAAAATATCAAAGTTCTGGATACGCCTGAAGGTCAAGTTTGGCAATATGCCAAATAGCCTCGCTGAACCATGGTATAATAGTAAGATGAACCCAGTTATTGAAGTCAAAAATCTTACAAAAGTCTACGGCAAGCGTTCCAATGCGTTTACTGCACTCAAAAATATCAACCTTACCATCAACGCTGGCGAATCGGTCGCTATCGTGGGTAAATCCGGCTCAGGCAAGTCGACTCTTATGCACTTGCTGGCGCTCCTCGATAAGCCTACTAAGGGTACCATTGAAGTTGATGGCGTAGAATCTACCAAGCTCAAAGCACGCAAACTTAACCAGTTGCGCAATCGTAGTTTTGGTTTTGTTTTTCAGCAGTTCTTTATGAACCCTAATGACAGCGTCTTGCAGAACGTCACTCTGCCACTCAAGATCGCTGGTACTCGCCGCAAAGAACGCCATGAGTTGGCCGAGAAAGCCCTCAAGACTGTTGGTCTTTCTGAGCGCGTCAAGTTTAAGGCCAACGACCTCTCCGGCGGGCAAAAGCAACGCGTTTGTATTGCCCGTGCTATTGTCAATAATCCCAAAATCCTCTTTGCCGATGAGCCCACAGGTAACCTAGATTCTGCTACTGGTGATAAAGTTATCAAATTACTCTTTGACCTCAATCGCAAGAAGCACGTTACGCTCATCATTGTTACTCATGACGAAGATTTGGCCAAACTTTGTGACCGGCAAATCCGTATTTCTGACGGCAAGATTGTAGAAGATACCGGCACCAAAGCCGTCAAAGCTAAAACTACTAAAATAGCCAAAGAGACCAAAACCAAGAAAGGAACCAAATAATGCGCTTTTTTGAGACTTTACGTACTGCCAATCACAACCTATTTCGCAATAAGGTGCGCACTTTCCTCACCATTCTTGCGATTTTTGTCGGTAGTTTCACAATTATCCTTAATGTTGCCATCAATAGCGGTGTCAACGCCTTCATTGACGAGCAGACCGCGGCGCTTGGTGGTGACAATTTCATTATGTTGATGTCCAAAGACTCTGCGGCTATGATGAGCGAGCAGATGTCCGCCTCCACTGGCCCTCAGGAATTCACCGAGAAGACTAATACCATTGGCGTTTTGAGTGACACCGATCTCGAAACTCTCAAAAATATCGACGGTATTGATGCTGATAGCTTTTATTCACCCACTCCTCTGAATGGCACTGGCTATATCACTAGTAGCAAGACCGATAAAAAATATAATGTTGGTAGCGCTATGATTTTGCCACCAGGGAACTTCAACATCCCACTTGCCGCTGGTACTCTCGTCGATCAGACCGAGGAAGCCAAGCAAAAGAACCAAATTGTCCTTCCGCCAGAATATCCTCAAGCCCTCGGTTACGAAAAAGACGAAGATATCATTGGCCAAACCATTACTTTTGCGCTCAAAGATGAGTTTGACGGCTCTTTCAAGGAATTTAAGGCTGAAGTCGTCGGTGTCGAGGCCAACGGCATTGTCTCATCACAGTTCGGCATGTTGCTTTCGCGAGCGCTTTATGATGAAATGTATACTTTCGCTACTAAATATTATCCAGCCAATTACGAGGCACCTACTTATTATGTCATGGCGACATTCGACAATACACGCTTCACTGAAGATGAAATCAAACAAGCCATCAGCGATGCTGGCTACTACGCTTGGACCATCAACGATATGATGGGCGTTATTCGGACTTTCTTTGACGTTATTATGATCGTCTTCAGCATCTTTGGCGGGATTGCGCTCCTAGCGGCAGCCATCGGTATCGTCAACACTCTCCTCATGTCCGTAGAAGAACGTACCCGCGAAATCGGTCTTGATAAGGCCCTTGGCATGTCCTCTGGCCGCGTATTCACCGAATTTGCCACCGAGGCCATTCTGTTGGGCTTCTGGGGGTCAGTCTTTGGCGTAATCGTTGCTATGCTGATTGGTAATGCAGTCAATTTTGCCGTACACCAACCTGGCGCCTTCCTCGAAGTCTTCCCGACCTTTGAATTATTCAAGTTTACCGTTGGCAATGTCTTACCTATTGTGATTATCATTATGATTATTGCCCTAATTGCTGGTACTGCACCGGCTATCAAAGCCGCCCGCAAGAACCCAATCGAAGCCTTACGGTATGAATAAATATATCACGGAACGGGTTATAATCGACAAACTTATCCCCGGCGGACAAGCCATCGGCACATTGGCTGACGGTAAAAAGGCCATGCTCTGGAATGCCTTGCCGGGCGAAGTTATAACTGAGTTTCAGCTCACCAAAAACAAGAGTCACTATCTTGAAGGTGTTGCTACTAAGATTGAACAAACCTCTGAACGTCGTGTCCAACCACAAGACGTATGCTATCTTGCTACTTCACCTTGGCAAATGATGGACTATGATTATGAGCTTGAGCAGAAGCGCGAAATTCTGCTCGAAATCTTCCGCCAGCATGATTTGGTAGTGCCAGAAGTTCCGCTCGTGCAGACTAATGGCCACGACCTGTTTTACCGTAACAAAATGGAGTATTCACTCTACTACAGCCACGAGGACGAGCAGATTCATCTTGCATTCCATGGCCGGGGTTCGCATCGCAAGATCCCAATTACTCAGTCTAGCCTAGAACGTCAAGAAATTTGGGACCAAGCGGAGCGCATTGTAGGTAAGCTCAATGCGGAGAAGGCTGATGCCCGCAAGTATCAGTCTCTACTGTTACGTTGTGATAAAGGTGGCAAAGTCAGCGGCGGGCTCTACGAAAATCATCAACCACATCCCGAGTTTACGCCACTTGAAGATTACTTGCTAGGCCACAAATATAGCTATTCACCCAATGGCTTCTTTCAAATCAATTTACCAGTCTACGAGATGGCGCTTCTTGAAATCCAGAAGCATATCAGTACTACCAACGTCCTTGATCTCTATGCTGGCGTTGGCACTATTGGATTATCTGTAGCACGTGATAAAGAATTAACCCTAGTTGAGTGTGATAAATCCGCCTACCGCGAGATGGAACGTAATTGCCAAGGGGTGACCACCGCTACTCCTGTGTGGGCAAAATCCGAAGAAGCCCTAGAATATATCCAGCCCGACCAAACCGTGATTCTCGATCCACCGCGCGCTGGCTGTCGTCCAGAGTTATTAGATAAACTACTGACTGTTTGCCCACCTACTATTATTTATCTCTCCTGTAATCCTGCCACGCAAGCCCGTGACGTCAAAATTTTATCTGCGCAGTATCACGTTACTAACGTCATGCCGTTCAATTTCTTCCCTCGCACGCCACACATCGAAAACTTAATGATACTTTCGCGCTAGGCGCTTTCTCGCGCAATCACTTGTGGCAATAGAGTTTTTGCCGCCTCCATGCTATAGTTCACTATCTGTTCCAAGGTTAAATCAAGTTCTTGACGATAATATTTAATTAACAGCCCGGTAAAACCATCCACGAAGAAGTTGATACTGGTTTTTAGCTCCTCAGCGGTGCGCTTCTTAGCGTCATTTGCCTCACTAAAAATTTGGTAGCACTGCCGGCAGATGTCTTGGTTCAACAAAAAGCCATACTCCAAGCCTTCCGGCGACGACAATAGTTGCCGATAAATCGCTTCATTATGGTGTAAGAACTCGGTCAATTTAGTAAAATATTCCTCAGCAGTTGGCGTCTGTTCAAATGTAGTATAAGAAAAGAAATTCTCAAAAATCTCCGTCTGGAAGTCCACAATCACGGCATGGAGATTTTTGTAATGCGTATAAAACACCGAACGCGACACTCCGGCTCGCTTCACCAATTCTGTAATTGTAATGTTGCTTAAACTTTTCTTCTCCTCCAAGAGGCTGGCGAACGCTTGGCGGATACGTTGCTTGGTGCGTTTGATGGCGGGGCTAATTGTCTGATCCATACTATATATTATAGCATAAATTCCGGGCTTTTGGACAATCTTCTAGACAACTGTCCAAAAATAGACAAATATCCAGTTTTTGTGCTTTACTTTCAATAGTATGCTCAGTATAATGTACCTCATGTTAAGAAAAATTACTGATTTTATCGTTGAAAAAAGAAACTGGATTCTAGGACTATTTGCGATCCTGACAGTAGCCGGCGTTTGTGTCATGGGCAACGTCAATATTAACCGTGATATGACGGCGTATCTGCCCGAAGATTCAGATACGCGCATCGGCCTTGATCTGATGACGCGCGAATTTGGCGAAGACGACACTAGTGATCTTACGGTTATGTTCCAAAATCTCACCAATGAGAATAAACAGGCATTATTAGAATATTTTCAGAATCTTGAAGGTGTCAGTGAAGTCGCTTATGACGAATCGGAAGAATACAACCATGACGGCTACACGCGTTTTGTCTTGACGATTGACGGCAGCGCAGATTCTGCCATTGCTAAGCAAGTCTACGAGGCCATCAACAATGCTGATTTTAATGAATACTTAGAAAAAGACCTGTCTGGCAGCGTCGAAGATGAAAACGGTGAAGTACTACATTTTAGCATTATCGTCCTCGCCGTGGTCTGCGCGCTAATTATTCTCATCATTATGAGCGAGTCATATATTGAGCCCTTCCTCTTTTTGACGACCATCTTAATTGCCGTTGTGCTAAATAAGGCCACCAACTTAATCTTTCCAAGTGTATCCAACATTACCGATTCGATTGTGGCGATTTTGCAAATGGCGCTCTCGATGGATTATTCTATTATGCTGATGAACCGCTACATCCAAGAGCGCGAGACCGAGCCCAACCGTGTCAAAGCCATGAAGAAGGCGTTATACGCATCTTTTGCTGCAATTTCCAGTTCTTCTATTACGACCATTGTTGGCTTACTGGCCCTTGTCTTCATGAGTTTTACCATCGGACGCGATCTCGGGTTTGTGTTGGCCAAGGGTGTCTTGTTTAGTTTGATTGCTATTTTCACTTGTCTGCCAGGCCTTATCCTCATGTGCGACAAGCTTATTGCGAAAACCAAAAAACCCAGCCCACATTTCAAGATGCAATGGGCAGGGAATCTTGCTCACAAGCTACGTTTTGTCGGCTTACCAATTTTCCTCATCGTTTTTGTCGCCTGCTTCCTTTTCAAAGGCAATCTCGGAATTTACTATAGCAGTCCGCTTGATAATAAAGTCGAGGAGGTCTTTGGCTCGACCAACCAATTTGCTTTACTTTATGATAACACCGATGAACATCAAGTTGCCGAATATTGTCGTAGCCTCGGCGCCGACGAGAAAATTGACCAAGTCTTGTGCTATGGCAATACGATTGGTGATGGGCTAACGACCGACGCCTTGGTCACGCGTATGTCTGACTTGGGCGCCGACATCGAAGTTGAGGATTATCTATTGCGACTGGTTTACTATTATTACTATCATAATGGGCAGGGTGATAACCTCACACTTAACCAGTTTGTGCAATTTATTCAAACCGAAATCGCTCAGAACCCCGCTTTCAGCGAGCATCTGACACCAGCCATGTTAGCCAAGATTTCCCAACTGAATAACTTTGCCACCGTCAACAATGTCACTCGTCAACGCAATGCCACCGAATTAGCTAGCGCTCTAGAGATTGAGACTGAGCAAGTCGAAGATTTGCTGATCTACTACAACTCCCATAGCACTACGACCACTATCAACCTCGAAAATTTTGTGAACTTCATGCAAACTTATGTTCTGAAGTCGAAGTATGGAACTAGTTTCAACACCAACCAGCGTGCTAGCCTCACACAACTCTCCAGCATGATACAACTAGCCAAGATGCAGAAAGGTCTAGACGCCGCAACCATGAGCCAGGCCTTTGGCATTGATAGCGCGCTCGTGCAGCAAATTTACATAGCACGAGCCTTGCAGGCCTACTTAGCCGAGAATCCTCAACTCATGCAAGGTATGGCTACGAGTGGCGTCAACGTGGCTGATCTGTCTTTGCCCGAAATCATGCAAATGCTGCCGGCTCCAGTGCAACAGACGGTTCAACAAAAGGCTGCTGCGCTCACTATGACCCCAAGTAATTTCTTGAGCCTCGTGGTACGGAACCTGAATCAAGTCGACGCAGGGACTCAGGCCCAAATTAAGTTGGTACAACAAATTTTCCAGCTCACTCAAAGTGGCACCCGGCTTAGCGCTCCGCAAATAGCAAATTTGATGGGAATTTCGACGGATGATGTCAAATTACTCTACTCGTTATATGATGTTAAACAACTCGGCAAAAACATTACTTTATCGCTGAATGATTTTGTCACCTTCTTAACCACTGACGTCATGAATGACCCTAAGTACGCCAGTAACTTTGATGGCACCACGCAGAGCAAACTCTTGGCAATCCAGCAAATCATGCAAAACACCATGGTAAACAAAATTTATACCCCTTATCAACTTGTGAGTAGCCTCAGCACATTTACGGATGCTTTGAGTCAAGATCTAGTAGAGCTCATCTATCTATACTATGGTAGTGTCAATCACTATGATAATTCGTGGCAGTTATCCGTAGAAACTTTTGTCAATTATCTTGACCGGGTTATCTTGGTTGATACTCGGTTCAATGATCTCGTGGAAGATAACATGCGTTCCACAGTACGCGAAGCTGTCGCCACGGTCGCCGATGCAAAGAAACTGCTTGTCGGCGAAAACTATGCCCGTATCGTCTTGCAAACCCAATACGATGAAGAATCCGAAGAAACATTTGCCTTTATTGACCAAGTCAAACAGAATTTAGGCGAGCGTACCAATGGTAAATACTATGTTGTTGGCAATTCTCTTATGGCTTACGAAATGTCGCAAAGTTTTGATGGCGAGATGAATCTCATCACGATCCTTACCATGATCTTTATCTTCGTAGTTGTAGCCGTAACCTTTAAATCTTTCATCATCCCAATTATCCTAGTCGCTCTCATTCAGTGCGCCGTCTTCTTTACCATGGGCGTCATGACGGTGGCCGACGGCGAAATGTACTTTATTGCGCTCCTGATTGTGCAAAGTATCTTGATGGGCGCCACTATTGACTATGCCATTCTTTATACCTCCTATTATCTTGAAGCGCGCCATGACGGTCAGAGTGTCAAAGCAGCTCTTGGCTATGCTTATACCGATTCTATGCATGCCATTATGACTTCTGGTCTGATTCTCATCTTAGTCACGCTCATTGTAGGACAGTTTGCTTCATCAGTGGCTGCTAAAATTTGCATGGCCATCTCGCAGGGTACCATATGCTCCATCGTTTTGATCCTTATCTTGCTCCCAGCAATCCTTGCCGGTTGTGATAAGTTCATCACCAAAAAGCGCCAGCATCAGTTATAATAGATGCATGGGACTAAACCGGGAACAAGCCAAAGCGGTTGAATATTTAACGGGGCCACTCTTGGTCTTGGCTGGGCCTGGCACGGGCAAGACTCAACTCCTGTCCGCCAAAGTTGCCTATATTCTCGAAAATACCGACACTAATCCCGAAAACATCCTTTGTCTTACTTTTACTGAGTCCGGTGCCAGCAATATGCGTGAGCGTCTTGGCTCAATGGTGGGTCGTGCTGCCGACGATGTCAATATCTTTACTTATCATGCTTTCGGTACGAATATCCTAGAACGCTACAAAAACTACGCCGAGTATTTTGACCGTGCACTTGATTCATCGGTCGACGAGGTGACGCAGTTCAAATTTGTGCGCACTATCCAAGACGGTTTGCCTGTGAGCGATATTCTCAAAACCACTAGCGTTAGTGACATAGTCGACACCATCAAGAATGCCAAAGACGCTCAGCTGAGCGGTCAAGATTTGCAGACTATTGCTAGAGCCAACCTCGAGGATAGCGAAAATATTGGCGTGGCGGTTACTCCACTATTGCAACAACTCAAACCACGTTGCAAATTCGATCAAGCCATTAGTGAGGTTTATCAGCCCATTTTAGAAACCTTGGCCAATTTTACTAACCCCGACCCGATCGTGGGTAATGTCGAACGCACTGCTAACCTGCTAACGCGCGAACTAAAGACCATCATCGAAGCAGAAACGGCGAAAGATAAGCCTAGTGTTAGTCCACTCACCAAATGGAAAAACCAGCGTTTTGAATGCGAAGACGACGGCAGTTATCGTCTCAAAGATTACATTGCCAACAAGAAATTACTTTCACTCGCCAATATTATGCATCAGTACGACACTAAATTGCGTGCCGATGGCTTGTTTGACTTTGCCGACATGATCGAAGAAGCCATCCGCGCCCTGCGCGAAGACCAGGGCTTTCGTCTAAGTTTGTCCGAACGCTTTCAATATATTCTCCTCGATGAGTTTCAGGACACCAACCCCTCACAATTTGAGCTGATCAAACTTCTCACCGACTACGAATCGCCCGTCGTCATGGCGGTTGGCGACGACGATCAGGCCATTTTTGAGTTCCAAGGCGCCAATGCCTCCAATCTGATTGATTTTCAAAATTACTATCATGCCGAGATTGTTAAACTCCAAGATAACTATCGTAGCACTGGTGAGATTCTCGACTTTTCACACCAGGTAGCCAAACAAGTTGAGGATAGTTTTGCCAAACATCACAACGTCGATAAAAATTTGCGTTCAATGCAGGATCAGTTTGTCGGTCAAGCCGCTACAGGCAACATTACTCGTCACGAATTTTTGACAGCTAATCATGAGTATTACTGGATTGCCGAACAAATTCAAAAACTCTTGCAGCAAGGAGAAGACCCTAATGATATTGCGATTATTGCACCTAAGCACAAATATGTCGCTCCACTCTTGCCTTATCTCAAAGATCGCAACATAGGAATTGCCTACGAGAAAAAGTCTAATCTCTTGGAAGACGCCAAAATTCATGAACTTATCGTGCTTGCACGGTTTATCTATGAACTTGCCACCGAGCAGCAGCCCACGCACCGCTTGCTAGAAATCCTCTCTTTCCCATTTCTTGAAGTTCCGCCACTCACAGCGTTACGCGCTGTTGAACAAGCCCGCACCCATCGGCAAGCCACGCTAGACTATCTCGCCAACTCCGACAGTTCACAGTTGCAACAAATTGCCCAGTGGCTGGCCGACCTCGCCATGCTCAGTTTCGACACACCGCTCGAACTTTGGCTCAATTATCTCATTGGTTCTAGCCCCATGCCCGCTAGTGATTATCGCTCACCGTATCTAGACTATTACGCTACACATAGTACCGAAATTGAACAATTTGAATTTTATGAAAACCTGGCCACTTTGCGCGATGCTGTTGTGAGCCATACCAAAGTTCAACGCCCACATCTCGCCGATTTTATCGCCATGCTTGACGATTATACGGCAGCCGAAGCGACTATTGTCAAAACCAGCCCTTACCGCGACAGCGAGCATGCTGTGCAGATCATGTCCGCTCACAAAAGTAAGGGCCTTGAATTCAAATACGTCTTCTTAATTGCGGTTGACGATTGGGCTTGGGGCAAGTCCAAAGGTAACAACAACACCTTTGTTTTGCCAAGCAATCTCGCCCAAATTCGGCATACGGGTGCTACCAACGACGAACGTCTTCGCCTCCTGTTTGTCGCAATTACCCGTGCCAAGTCTCATCTCATTATGACTAACTCGATTCAAGACTTTTCCGGCAAAACTGTTGCGCGACTCAGCTATCTCAACGAGCAACGCGACGAAAAGGCCGAGCAGCAACTTTCACCGTACTTGCCTTCCGAACATCAAATAATTCAGACCCATTACGACGATTTTAACACTACAACCAACATTCAAACTATCAAACAAAGCTGGGCGGCCGCGTATCAAAATCTCACCCCCGAGCTCGAACTCTTGCTCAAGTCTAACTTGCAAAATTATCACCTCACTGCCACCGACCTTACCAATTTTATCGACATTATCTATGCTGGCCCAGAGCAAATTTATCAAAAACGCGTCCTACATTGCCCAGATGAGCCACTCACGCCCCAACTTGCCTACGGTAATCTCATCCATGCCGTCTTTGAGCAGGTCACCAGCCAAAATATCGCCGATGAGGTCGCGCTCACGCTCTTCCAAGACAAAACCACCGACCTCGCTCTCGATCCTAAACAAATCGCTGAATTGCGCGAAAAGGGTGCTCATAGTTTGCCGATCGCCCTACAAACTTTCCAAGATATTTTGCGCCATCCACATGCCAAGGCCGAGGTGAACCTCTCCTCCGAACATTTGATGTTGGATGGTGTTCCGCTCACTGGTAAAATCGACCATATCAACCTCAATCCCGAAGCCAAGACTATCGAAATTTATGATTTCAAAACCGGCAAATACCACAAAGAAAATTGGCAAAGTCATTTTACGCTCTATAAATACGCTCTACAGCTTGAATTCTATAAATTACTACTGAATTTGTCGCCGACTTATCGCAATTATAAGGTCACAACTGGGCACATTCTCTTCGTTTCGCCAGATAACGACGATAAAGTCTATGACAAAGTTTACTCATATAGTGCCGAAAGCGGTACTGAACTAAAGCAACTTGCCAAAGTCATCTACCAGCTAATTACTAGCCTCAATTTTATTCATAATCCCGAGATTAATCTCCCGGCCGATCCCAAGAACACCCTCAAAAACGTTAAAGACTTTGTTAGTAAATTGCTCGAACTTAACGCTTAAGGTTGCCTTTTTGGTGCCTGTATGCTAAAATACGCTTGCTTGTAGTTTTTTGCAGGCAAACGTAAATTATGCTTTTACCGTCCATCTTCAAAAGAAAGGGGGTGAGTATGGATGGGAGCATTAAGCGACCTACTTGGGTTGAACAACGCAACACAGTCATCTGGCAGCACGGCTCAAGGATGGGGCAGTAGCACGCACCAAACTGTTGAGCAGGCCAAAGAAAGTTGCTACCGACAAGACCGTTTCGTTGAGTCCACTACCGGATACTACGGTACCGGCAAAGAGATTATGGATCAGGCTAGGAAAAACGGCATGGGAGAGTCACAACTCAAAGAACTTGAGAAAAATGTACTCAGACAGTCATTTTAGCACTTATTAGCATCGTCCTTTATCAAAAACACAATATTGTAATTGGGCTACAAATTAAGTCTTGTAGCCCTTTTTTCTTTACATTTATTCAAAACTTTGCTATAATTTAAAGAATTATGAGTACAAAAGTTTCACAACCCCAAGATTATCGCTATGTGGTGTTTATGGATGAGGCCGCGGGCTTCAAGTTTTTGACCCGGTCTACCGCCCAGAGCGAAGAGACCATCAAATGGGAAGATGGTAATGAATATCCGTTGATTAAAGTGCAGATTTCTTCTGCTTCACACCCATTCTTCACTGGTGAAGAGAAGATTATCGACACCGAAGGTCGCGTCGACCGCTTCAATGCTCGCGCCAAGCGTGCAGAGGCTCTTCGTGCCAGCCTTGGCAACAAAGCCAAGAAAGCCGAAAAAGAAGCTGCCAAGAAGGCTGCTCAAGCCGAAGCTGAAAAATAATCTCAACTTACTATTGAAAAGACCCCGTCATGGGGTCTTTTTGTGATAAACCATCTTCATCCCACTCCTATATACCTAATACAGTACTAAGGCAGCGGAGGGGGAAACTGTTGTAACGACTATTATTGTCTGTTGGGTACACACTATCAGCAATGAAACGGAAGTTATAGGCATAAGTAGTTGTTGATGTTGACCGTGACGTCCACCAGTAGCCTTTTTGACCAGTATCATACAAAACTCCAGCAGCATGAGTTAAATAGAAAAACCCGCTGCGCACGAAGTAAAGAGGGTGAACTCAGATATTTTGTGACCTTATCGTTTTTCAAAAAGCGATAAGGTTAAAATCTGGTTTCACCTCTGTTATGCCGCAAGCCGGGCATTATCGAAAATTAAAAAACGATAAGGTAAAGGTAACCTCTATCGTGCGCAGCGGGTGGATTGCTTTAGAGCGCGATAATACATTGAGAGGCCTTGGCGCTTCGGGACAAAAATGGTCAGGATATGGAACGAGTTATGCATCATCTACTCGTGCACTGGCTTACGATCTCGGTTTCAGTACTACTAGTATCAACATAACCGAGAATAACAATCGTTACTACGCTTTCCCCCTCCGCTGCCTTAGTACTGTATTAGGTATGTAGGAGATGAGAGAAAAGTCTGAGCAATGGCTCAGACTTTTCCGAATCGACGCTCATACCACAGAACGTAGTGATGTGGCTATGTAGGAGAAGCAGCACATGCTATAATTAACTTGTACATTTACATCCAGTTGTGATCACAAAAGGGGGTTGATAATATGATCACACCACAAAATATCCAGGTTTTAATTCCAGAAGAACAAGTAAATCAGCGCATTATTGAGCTCGCAGAGCAGATTGACGTTGATTATGCTGGCAGACCCGTACGTATGTTCTGTGTTCTCAATGGCGCCATGCATTTCTTCTGCACCTTAACGCAACACATCACTAAAGCCATCGTTGTCGAAGACTCCATGCGGGTGTCCAGTTACGGATCGGGCTTCCAATCCACCGGCAACGTCAACATTATGACGCATCCCAACTGTTCTGTGGCGAACGAGGACATTATTATCGTTGAAGATATAATTGACTCTGGGCATACGATGGCTGCACTCTTGCAGTATTTTCAAGCGATGAACCCGCATTCCATTAAGGTATGCAGCCTCTTGGATAAACCTTGTCGTCGTGAAGTGCCAAATCTCAGCATCGACTACTGCGGCTTCACAGTGGATGACAAGTTTATCGTAGGATACGGTCTT
>CAMUBZ010000002.1 GCA_947087275.1 uncultured Candidatus Saccharibacteria bacterium | reverse complement strand
AGCAAACCCAGACGTACCATCAACTACAGCTAGATTAACATACCCGCTGCGCACGGGAAAAGTGGTACAAAAATGCGAAATTGTACCACTTAGTGACAGGCTATAACAGGTATAAAAGACAAATCATACTGGTACAAAAGTTAAAAACTGTATCAGTATAATGCATTCTAAAACTGAACTATTTTGGTGTTTTTATTCACTTGACTATACATACTATCTCTGTAACCTTAAAGTAGTAACTGAATAAAACTGCTCTTTTTATTCATCTTCGTGCGCAGCGGGGATATAAGCCCAAGCGCTGGTAAGTCTTGGAATGCTGGCCTGCATAGTTATATGTGGTCCTCACGGGGCTCATCTACGCGTGTTGATGGTTCTACTACGCCTAGCGCGTATTATATTGTGTTCAATAATATTACAGTTGTCCCATCAGCTGGTCCAGACCACCGTTGGCATAGTTTCCCCCTCCGCTGCCTTAGTACTGTATTAGGTATGTAGGAGAGGGACGAAACAAAAGAACAAGTTGTGCGATCGTTCACAACCAAAGACTGAGACTAAGGTCAAAGTCACCGTACAACAAAAAATTACCGTCGTGACGATCAATATCGATCACAGACGGTAACCTTACCCATCCTAATTCTACCCTAACATAACGATTATGGCAAGCCTGAAATTTGGCTCTAAAGATTCCCCCACAAAACTCCCACTCAAAAAGCGGGAGTTTTACACTGCAAGATTTTTATTGCGCAACCGCATCCAGATGACGGATAAAAATCAAGTCATCCACGATGCCGATCACAGCTGAAGCCACCATTGCCCAACCAACAATCGCCAGCACTGCCCCCACACTAATCACCATGTAGATACCGAGCGCCAACATCACCATCGAGAGCAACAACACATAGAACCACTCCTTAATACCAGCGGTGTGCATCTTGATCGCCGCATTCATGCGCACCAACGCACCATAAATCATCCAAGCACCCACTACGATGCCAATTACCTGGCCAAGTTGCTCCCACAGCACCACAGCAATCACACCAAATACCAACGCCACGATACCATAAAGCAAATCATTATTATAAAAATCATACTTACCATGCACCGCAAAGTAGTTGATAATTTTGTATACACCTTTAATCATCAAGAAAATCCCTACCACGTAGAAAATAATCTTGGTAATTCCCTCTGGGTTTATAAGCAATAGCACGCCAAACAAGCCCACCACGAGTGACTCCAAAATTGCCAGCCAGCTCACACTCTTGGCCCGACGCATCACTGGCTCGGTAGCCTTGGGCGCGCTCTTGCGACTTGTCGTTTTGCTTGATTTAGTTGATTTTGCACTGGTCGTTTTGGTTGACCGAGTTGACTTCTTGGACGCTGTCTTTTTCGACGCAGCACCTGTTGCCATTTTTGCCTCCTAATTTCTTAGCGAACAACTTTTTTGCCCACCAAGTTCAAGTTATTTTCTTCATTGTACTATATTTTTATCAAAAAGAAAATACCACTTATGTTCATCGCACCACCACGGCTTTCTTCCCCACCGCGTTATAAATCTTCTCCAACTCATCTCGAGATATATCGTACGTTCTCCCACCATCCGACTGTGTCCACGGATCTGTCAAGCGCTGTGTGCCAGTTTTCTCATTATATCCAGTCAAAAGCACCACATGCAAATTTTTCGGCGCCCCGTTCAACCATTCTTTCAATGGGTTGAACAAAAATGTTACATAAATAATCACCGGATTCCCTGCCACCACCTCTTTATCCAAATCCGCCAAACTCACACCCGATATATCCACCACTTTACTATTTCCTGAACTTTCTCGCCCAAATTTTGCTAATGGCGCCGGCGCAATCCAGTGTACATAAGTTTTGGGCTGCAAATCATAAATCGAACCCACAAACCCTGTCGTATACCCAGACCACGGGTCATCACTCTTCGGCATCATCTCAACGTATTTATGCAAATCCACATCCTTCAAATAACCCTTATACTGCAATGCCATCAACATCGATGCTGCTTCGCACCCATTGTAAATCTGTTGCAGATTCTGACTATAATACGGCACATTTAGAACCTTCCACGCCGCCGCTTCCTCTTTTTGTTGCTGTCTACGCAATTCCTCAGCTCGCCGCCTTGCTTCTAACGCTCGTTGACGCGCCTCGGCCGCCTCTTTCTCGCGTTGTGCCAAAACTTTATTCACTTGTGCCAAGGCCTCATCATAACTTTCCGCCAGTTCCCTTTGCGGCAACTTCTTTGCTCGCTCCACCACTGCCTGATATTGCGCCCGTGTTAACTTTGGATGCACCACCGTCATTTTATCATCCGTAAACATCTCTCGCACCGCCGTCTGCAAATCCCTTATCGCCTCATATTGCGTTTGCAACTGCGCAAATTTATCCTGTAGCACACCGGCATAACTCTCCGGCAATTTTGCCAATTCCGCCTTGACCTCTTGTACATTCTCCGCCGTCGTCTCAGTTTTTAGCACGCCATCCGTAAAATGACCATTCAACTCTTCTCGCAATGTCACAAAATTATGCAGAGTTTCTAATTTACGACTCATTTCCGCCTTATTATCATCGTAGCGCCGCATCACCACATCAGCCAGCTTTTCTTCTACGGCCGTAATCTGCTCCTGAGTAATTTTTGTGTTCGGCACCTCCGTCTCCACATCGGTATACAACTCTGTCAGAGATGCCTCAATCTCTGACAGCAGGGTTGCCTGCTCATTCTGGTAAACTTCGGCTTTGATTACCGCACGCCAAACTACAGCACCCAATAGTACTCCAAACGCCACCACAATCGCACCTATCACCCCTGCACGGTACCAACCCTGATTCTTCCCTATTCTCATTCTCTTTATTATAAATCTGACACTTCGTATTTGCAATCTGTCGAAATCACCACATAAGGCTCTTTTTCTCGTAACACCTTACGTTCTGCTTTATCCAGCTGCAAAACTTTTTCTGCCACATCCATATGCAAAATACCATCCAAATGGTCCAATTCATGCGCCAATACCGTTGCTGCAAACCCCTGGAATGTCTTTTCCTGCTCCACCCAATCTTCATCATAATATCGAACTCGGATTTCGTAAGGACGCGTCACCAACCCAGTATTGTTCAGACAGCTCACGCACGCTTCCCAAAACTTTGTCTTACCCCGGCGTGATATCACCACCGGATTTATCAACACTCGCGCTTCGTCATAGTCCGTTTCTTCGGGCGCTACTTCTAGCGTAGTGTTCTTCAAATACACAATTCGCTTCGGAATACCAATTTGCACTGCCGCCAACGCAAAATATTCTGTCCCTCGACAGAATTCTCGCAGCCTCTCTATATCTTCTTGATAATTCTCACTCGGCTCCACTACACGCGACACTTGTCGCAAATACGCTTCATCATGCTCAATCGTCTTCTGCTTAGTCTGCATTCCGCCTCCGATGCACTAATTTTGTAACTAGAACGGAGGTATTTTGGATGAAATTAAGCGAAGCGCGTCTCCTGGACGAGCGAGCGTAAATTGAATTCAAAATAGCCCATTATAGTACAAAATGTGGTGCGGGTATGGAGAGTCGGACTCCAATCTCATCCTTGGGAAGGATGCATAATAGCCGTTATACGATACCCGCAATATCCATATTATAGCACACTATTCTTCAGTTGTTGGCGTTTCTTCTGCCCCGGCCTCAATCTGCAAAGTATCAAACGTGATATATTCTTTCACCTTCCCCTCATCATACAAACTCGCCACCTGCAAATCGAATTCTGAGAATGTAATCTTAATAGAAGAATAATTTACCTGATCATCCGTCTTCTCTGCCAACTTCACATAGTAATAGCCGTCACCGTTGCTAGACAAAAACTTATCACTCACCTGATCCACTTCTAGCGTCATAGCCTTGTTTGAGCGTCCACCATCCACGTTCATATTATCCACCAACTGCCCCGTTGCCTCATACTCCACCTCAACGCCCAGCTCATCTGCTACCGCCCACAAGTCACCCTCTTTTTCCACAATCAGCTTTTCCACCTGCTCCACCAACTCTTGTGCATGCGTATCAACCGCCTGCGCCACCTTCGACTTCATCAAAGTCAGATACAGCATCCGCCGATATTCCGTCCGATTCATGCCAAAATTATCGCGCACAATCTTGAGGAAACTCTCTTCACTACGTTCCACCCCACCCACTTTGCGATGTTCGTCAAATGCCTGCGTAATTTCTTCTTCCGTAACAGTGATATCCATCTCACGACCCAGTTTCAGCGCATAAGTATACATCACCGCCTGTTCCATCGCCGCCTCTTTATAACTTTCGCGCACCATCTCGGCATCTTCGCCCTCACCCAACTGCCCACCTTGTTGCTCTGCTGCCTGCAAGTTACTACGATAAATCATCAAATAATCGCTATAACGCACCTTAGCGCCATCCACCTCAGCCACTGGCACCGGAATCACCTGCGTAATCCGGTAGACCATATTTCCCGTGTCTTGCACTTTATAAAGCATCGCCCAGCCAGCCACCACCATCAGAACAATCGCAATCACTGCCACCACTACGGTGTTAATAATCAACTTGTGCTTGGCGTATTGCATCGGATACTTAAATTTCCGCCCCTGCGCCAGCACTTCCTCACGTCGCTGCTCTACCTTCTCCCGCTCAGTTGTCGGTTTCTTCTCAAATAAACTCATCTCGTTACCTTATCTGCTAAATCTTGTAATATATTATAAATCTTTTCCGGTTTCCGCACCATACTAATTGTCATATCCCCCACTTGCGTCTGAATCAACAACGTACCATAACCAAACATGCCGCCCTTAATTCCCGGCACCTCATAGCTAATACTCTGGATTTTATCGAGGCCCAAATCCACTACAGTCTTACGAAACAATCCCTTCTGCCGTACCTGACGTATCCGTTGGTTAGTAACCAAATAATACGAAAAATGCCATAGCATATAGACATACATCAGCCCCAACAGACCAATTACCAAAGCCCCCAGCCACACAAAAAACATGCGCTGGTCATCTTTCCATAAGAGCATTGGCACCAAACCTAATACCGCCCACACTATCAGCCAAACCACGCCACGCCAAATCGTAACACTATGTCGCCGAAAAATCAGTTCGACTTATTCCCCTTCGCGTTGACCCTCAAATGTCATTGTGCTCATATTTATATTATACCATACCACTCCCACATACCTAATACAGTACTAAGGCAGCGGAGGGGGAAAGCGTAGTAACGAGCGTTCTGGTCATATGACGTAAGAGTTGTAGTAGCATTAAAGTGTAGATGATACGCGCGGGTCGATGAATATGCATGTGGTGACCAACTGTAGCCACCGAAGCCAGCATACCAAGATTTACCATCGCTGGGATTAATATACCCGCTGCGCACAAAAATGAATAAAGGCACTAAATTGGCTTAGTTTTTTGAAAAGAATCATACTGGTACACTTTTTAACTTTTGTACCAGTATAGTTTATTTTTTATCCCTGTTAGGATCCGTAGCTAAGTGGTACAATTTTGCATTTTTGTACCACTTTCCCGTGCGCAGCGGGTGGGTTTATCTAGTTGCTGGTGCGTATTGGGATGCTGGTCTTGAAGGTCACGACTGGTCATTACGTTCATACACATCTATTACAGACGCATATACTCTCTACTTCAATGCAACTGGCGTGAATACATCAAATGGGCCAAATAGTCGTTTCGCTGCTTTCCCCCTCCGCTGCCTTAGTACTGTATTAGGTATGTAGGAGTAAAAGTTATACATATTCCTTCACATCAGTCGCTGTCACCACAATCGCACCCTTAGGCTTCGTCGCTCCAAATGGCGACACTTCTCCATTCCCAAAGAACGTCCGTTCGCAAATATCATAATATTTCCCACTCTCATAAAACTTCGCCTCGCCAAAAATCCGCACCCCTTTCCAATCTTTATCAAAAGCTGTCATCACCACACGCGAATTATATTGAATATTCTCCTGTGTATGCGTCATTTCGTTCACCGATATCACTAAATGCGCCCCATCCAGCACCTTCACATCTGACGCCACTGCCAAATTCGGGTCCCCTTCCGGCGTCACCGTTGCAATATGTACTGGCTTGCCATCAATAATTGCTTGATATTGCGTGAGTGTGGGCATACAAAACTCCTTCTTTCGAGCGAGTTTTGCCAAGACAAAAATAGGACACCGCGTGGGTGTTCTAAGTCCTTTATACAGATGAGCTTTTAGCCCGGCTGTCGCGGTGCCCTATTTAGGGCTAACGCACACCCGTGCAACTCATCTGCACAGATAAAACTCGTCTGTATATTTATAACTTAGAACACCTTTATTATATCACAAATTATTACGGAAGAAATCGGCCAGTTTATCAAACGGAATTACCGCCAGATTATCATACAAATCCGTGTGTACTGCGCCCGGAATCAACATTAACTCCTTATTATCAGTATATTTATTGCCAGTCATCATCTTCTCATAAGCATCTTTCGAGAAATAGCAGGAATGCGCTTTGTCACCATGCACAATCAACACAGCGCTTCGTATTTCGTTAACATAAGCGAGGATCGGTTGGTTCAAGAACGACATACAGCCGATTTTATTCCACCCGTCATTAGAGTTCAAACTGCGCTCGTGGTAGGCACGACCTTTGTAATACTCACTATAATCTTTGACATAAAACGGCACATCTTCTGGCACCGGCAAAGGCAGACAACCGCCAGCACGCCCATATTTACCGTTTTTATAATCAGTAATGCGTTGCGCGTTCAATGCAACTTTCTTCGCATAGCGCTGTTCTTCGCTATCTTCTTCGTCAAAATAGCCTTTCGCATTCACGCGCGTCATATCATACATTGTCATTGCGGCAGTTGCCTTAATCCGTGTATCTAAAGCGGCAACATTGAGTGCCATACCGCCCCAGCCGCAAATCCCGATTTTCTCTGGATCAACATTATCAAGAGTGGAGAGAAAATCCACCGCGGCTTGGAAATCTTCGGTGTTAATATCTGGCGAGGCCATATAACGCGGTTCACCACCGCTTTCACCAGTATATGACGGGTCAAAAGCAATCGTGAGGAAGCCACGCTCTGCCATTTCTTGCGCATACAAGCCACTAGCCTGTTCTTTTACTGCACCAAACGGACCACAAACCGCAATCGCCGCAAACTTACCCTCAGTATTTTTCGGTATATACATATCCGCTGCCAGAGTAATGCCATAGCGATTCGGGAAAGTCACTTTCTTGTGCTCAACTTTATCACTTTTCGGGAAAGTTTTATCCCATTCTTCGGTTAGGTTTAGTTTTTCCATTTTTATACTCCTTTCTTATTCCGCAAGTTCAAACTTTACTTCTATATCTCCAGTCGTCTTAAAAATATCTACACTTGATTCAAAATGACCGAGAGTCTGACGTTCAAAGCGCTCACCATTTTGTTCGTAAAGAATTACCAAACTATGCCGCGGCGGCCAATAGATAATGTCACCCACTTCGTAATTATCACTCTGCAAATTATCCGTCGCAAAGGCTTCGTCAAAATGGTAGCACATTTCGCGATCATATAAATCCTGCATCGGTAAGGTAATCGGTAATTTTGCGAGAAAATCGCGCGTCGTCGCATTATCATCCAGTGCAGCGTATAGCTCGGTACCATTCACGGTTACTTTAATACGAGTTTGGTTAGTCACCATATCATTATCTCCATTTTGGTTGTTATCTTCTATCGGAACAGTCATATCAGTAACCGGGGCTGACTCCATTGCAGTATTTGCTCCTTGGTCATCTTGGCGAGTTTTAAACAACATAAATCCCAGCGCTCCAAGCATCGCAATTACGATTACAACCACTATACCGATAATTATACTTTTCTTGTTCATAAGCTTTGGTATTCCTCGTCGCTCACCGCTTCTAGCCAAATATTCTCCGCATTTTCGCCTGGCACTTCCACGGCAACATGAGCAAACCACGAGTCTTGCTTTGCGCCGTGCCAGTGTTTGACATTTGCCGGAATCACTACCACATCTCCCGGCTTCAAACTTTGCGCCGGTTTACCTTCTTCTTGATACCAACCTTCGCCAGCAATACAGAGGAGCACTTGACCACCACCTTTATCGGCTTTATGAATATGCCAGTTGTTGCGACAGCCTGGCTCAAAAGTCACATTAGCAAACCCGATACCATCGCTAGTCTTACCAAGTGGATTTAAGAAACTTTGCCCGATAAAATACTGCGCATAGGCTTCATTTGGCTGCCCCTCACCAAATACATTGAACTTCTCAAAATCTGCTTTGTTCATTTTTAGATCTCCTTAGTTTTCTTCACTATAAACTTCTTCTACGAGCGGAAAGACACTCCAAGCCTTCGCCCAACCGCAATAGAAAGCGAGTTGAGTCACAATTTCTACGACTTCATCTCTTGTTAAGCCGTGTTCTTTTCCCAAAACCAGATGGGATTTTACTTGTGGATACAATCCTTGCGCCATCAAGGCGGCAATAGTAATCATACTGCGATCGCGGGCCGATAGCTTATCCTCGCGTGACCAAATCTCACCAAATAATACATCGTCATTTAACTCCGCGAACTTCGGCGCAAGCGTACCAAGATGGTCTCGTCCAGCAGTTTGTTTTTTCATTCTACCTCCTTACTTTTATAATTTTTAGGGATGATGTCAATATCTAGAGTGGGACGGTCAACCATCAGCGTCGCCAAATCTTTTTCCGTGCCAGCTTTAATCGCAGTCTGGTAGTACCACTCTTTATACTCAAACTCTTTGCGGCACCGTTCTAGCTCGGCAATTTCTTGTTCTATATTCTGCTTTTGCTCTAAAATCATAGCGTAGCGCGCTTCTAGAGTGCTATCGCCTTGCTGAACCAGCTCTACATATTCCTTGATTTTGCTGACTGGCATATTGATTTTCTTCATACAATTCAACACGCGCAGCCACTTAAAATCTCTATCTTCAAAGACGCGCCTACCGTTTTCGCGGCGGACTTCTGGCAGTAGACCCATACTGTCGTAATAGCGCAAGGTAGAAGTCGGCACGCCCATTATCTTAGCAACTTCACCAATCGAATATGACATTTGTCTCCTTTCTACTTCCATTATACAAGTTAAAGTAAACTTTAAGTCAAGAGGTCTGCACCCATTTATCTTAGATGATTGTTCCGTTATAATCCTAAGTCTTTTAACCAATCTATCGTCTGTGTTTTGCCATCATCGCTGTGTTGCCCACTGAGATTTCTCCGACACCATAATTTTCACCAGTGCGCGAGAAATAGACCACTAAACCCTTGCCATTATTTTGATTATTTTCTGTCATATTGTTTTCCTGATTCGATATTGTTAAGTTATCTTCGGTAGAACGATTAGAAGTCACTAATAACATAACTGTGCTCATCCCTAGCACTATCACAACTAACACACCTAGCCCAATTAGCCATTTCTTCATTTTGCCTCCTACCAGTTTTTCTTATCCTTGCGGCAATCTTGATTGTCGCGGCGCTCTTTGACGATTTGATCAAACCACTCCACCATTTTCGGGTCTTGATGATTGAAGAATAAACTTTCACCAGCATCTAACTTTTTGATTTCTGCCATATCGTTGTCGCTTAATTCAAAATCAAAAACATCAAAGTTTTCCGCCATGCGTTCTTTGTGGGTAGATTTGCAATTCACAATTACTCCGCGCTGAATCAGCCAACGCAGAATTACCTGTGCTGGAGTTTTACTATACTGCGCGCCGATTTTCTTCAGAGTTTCGTTCTCAAACATGCCGCTGCGGCCCTCGCCAAATGGCGCCCAAGATTCCATTTTTACATCGTATTTTTCCATATTTTCTTGTGCAGCGAACTGTGCATTGAGCGGATTCACTTCCACTTGATTAACTGCCGGAATAACCTTGCGCTCAAATAAGCAAATATCAATTAAACGGTCGGGGTAGAAGTTGGATACTCCAATAGCGCGGATTTTACCTTCTTCGTATAGTTCTTCGAGTGCCCGATATGCGCCGTAGTAATCTGCAAACGGCTGATGTAGCAAAACTAAATCAATATAATCACTTTGTAATTTTTCCAGAGATTTGGCTACCGACTTCTTACAGTTTTCATAGCCGTAATTATCAATCCAGACTTTAGTAGTGATAAACAATTCTTTGCGGTCAATACCACATTCTAAAATCGCTTCACCGACCTCGGCTTCGTTGAAATAACTTTGGGCGGTATCAATCCCACGATAGCCAACTTCCAGTGCATCCAATACGCAGCGCTTAGTATCTTCTTTGGGGATTTGATAAACGCCAAAGCCAAGAATTGGCATCTCTACGCCATTATTAAGTTTGATACACTTCACTATTTTCCTCCCTTCTGATAATAATTAATCTTATAAACAATTTTGTCATAGGCGGCTTGAATCTCTGCGAGTTTCTGCTCCAGTGCCTCGCGCTGAGCTTCTATCAATTTGATTCGTTCGGGTAAGGTATCTTCGCCGGCATCTACTAACTCTACGTATTTCCGAATCACCTCAACTGGCACTTCTGCACCACGCAAACATTTGACAAAACTAATTCGTCGTAAGTTCTGCTCGGAATAATCACGGATTCCGTTCTCACGTGGAACTTCGCCGATCAAGTCATTCTTCTCATAGTAGCGCAAAGTATCCTCAGAAAGATTGGTCTGCTTCGCGACTTCGCCGATTTTCATAATCTTCCTTTCATGATTCAATTATAAAGTCTGGAGTGCACTCCAAGTCAAGGCTTTTTTCAAGACTTTTAGATATGTTATAATTACCCTATGGCTTGGTAGCTCAATTGGATAGAGCGGCTCCGTCCTAAGGAGAAGGTTGTGGGTTCAACTCCCGCCCAAGTCACCAGTTTTTGCTCTGTTTCCTACATACCCACTGCGCACAAAATAAAGAGGAGTAGAGCCCAACTTCAGGCTTGACATAACCGTTATGAGTAGGGTATCATTGAATTAGGATGAGTTACCGTCAGTTATCGTTATTCACGACAATGACGGTAATTTTTTGTTGTACATCGACTTTAACTTTAGTCTCGGTCTTTGGCTGTGAACGGTTACGCAGTTTGTATAACAAAGAAAGGATTTTGTTTAGTTTCCGCATGAGATTATCTCCATGTTTATGTTTTGATATTACTATCCCGCAGAATCCTCCACACTTCCAAAACAACTCCACCACCCTACCCATACTCGAATGCACAAACCTTTTCTTAGGCATTAATGCCGGCAAAAGTTAGGCTCTGCGAGCAGTATATAGTAAAAACAAAAAATTTAGCAAGCACAAGTATGATGTTTTTATAAAAAATCTTTCGTGCGCAGCGGGACTATGGATTTGACTGGTTCTAATGGAAGAACAAGTAATGTATTTTGGAATGGTGCACAAAACATATTGGGTTGGTCGTCATATGGGGCATCTCAGCCCCTTGCTTATAACCTATATGTCAAAATAAATATCAACTTGCCCTCAGCAGAAGACAGTCGTTACTACGCTTTCCCCCTTCGCTGCCTTAGTACTGTATTAGGTATGTAGGAGTGGGAACAAAAAATACCCATGGCACACCACGGGTATTTTTTAATCTAGCGTGTATACTTCTCGTTAAGATCAGAATAATCGTACAACTCTTCCGGTTTAAACCACAAAGCAATTTCCTTCTTGGCTTCTTCCTTACTACCGGACGCATGTACCAAGTTTGGCACACCCACGCCCTTCGCATCGGAATAACCAAAACTCATGTGTGCGTAGTCACCACGAATTGTACCCATTTCTGCCGATTTTGGCTCAGTCGGCCCAACAATCTTGCGCACCAACGGCACCGCCTCGATTCCCTCAAGCACCATTGCAATTACTGGCCCCGTCATCATATAGTTCAAGTTATAACGAAATGCCTGCTCACCACGACGCGTAATCATCTGACCGATATCCTCGTAATGCGCACGATATTGGTCTTCATCTGGCATCACCATCTTGAGGCCAACAATTTTCAAGCCCACACGCTCAAACCGTGTGATAATTTCACCCACGATACCGCGTTGCACTGAGTCCGGTTTCAATACCACCAAACTGCGTTCTACTAGGTCTTTTTCTTTTCCCATAAAACTCCTTTTCTTTTTCTAATTATACCATATACTACAAAATAAAAATACCCTGCTAGGTAACCCCAGCAAGGTACTCTCTCAACGCACTTTGTCCATCACCTTAAACAACTCGCGCGCTGGCATCAAACTGTAGAAACTAAAATTATTACCCGGTCGCTCCGTCAATAACGCTCCCCGTTGCACCCAAAACGCTTTGGCCTTAGCATCATCATAGGTATTATCCCACCACTTCGGTCGCACAGTTTCGCCATTGGGCACATAATATACCTTGCACCCACGTGTCACTTGCCAATCTGACGGCAAATGCCATTCCCCAATTGCAGCTAATTGGTTCCGATAAACTTTTGGGAACGCCCGCATCACCGCCGTCGAAGACGCCTTAATTTCCTCAATTGCCGCATCATTAGTCGGGTTGGGGTCGTCTGCAAAGAACGGTATCAACCACCGAAATGCATACCAGAAGTATATCAATTTCTGATGAAATATTTTGGCAACCCACGTCATTGCATCGCACGGCGCTCCACCCACCATAAAAACTGTGTCGATTCGCCCTGGACAATAATACAAAAATTCGTAGGCTACCAACGCCCCTAATCCCCCTTGAGCGTGGATCTCCACCTCGCCCCGATGCTTTTTGGTTGCTAGGTATTCCTCAGTAAACTCACGCACCCGGAAAATCGTACTGAGCACCACATCCTCTGCATTCTTGCTGGTATAATCGTGTTCAAACACCAAAATATTCGGTTGCTCCCGATGCTCTTTGTTGCAATAATTCTTTAGTCTCCTAACGTACACCGCCTCAGTTTCCACCGAATCACCTTCGGCCGGGATTACAATGATAGTTTTTGACTCCTTCTTCATTCACCCCACCACCTTTCTCACCAATCTATCTCTTCGTATTATATCATACGCCCACTCCTACATACCTAATACAGTACTAAGGCAGCGGAGGGGGTAGCCATCAGAAGCATTACCGCTAATTGACGGTTCAATAATATTATCTACGAAGCGTAACATATAATAAGCATTGGCGCGTGATGAACGACCATAGCCACACTGACCAGCGTTCCGAAAAACACCAGCAATGATATGTAGACCAAGACCACCGCTGCGCACGAAGAGTAAATGAACTTGTACGGCATGTACAAGTTAAAACCATATTTACCTCTATAATTTCATCAAATTTTTGGTCGATAAACTAAAAATCGTGCGCAGCGGGTATGTTTACTTGGAGGATACTTCTGGTACGTATACTGGCGCTGGGCAAGTTGGTGTTTGGTGGTCTGCTCGAACCTATACTAACACTTCACGTAGTTATGCACCATACTTGCAAACTACAACTTTTTCCTCGAACAATCTCAGTCCTAGACATAACGCTTTCCCCCTCCGCTGCCTTAGTACTGTATTAGGTATGTAGGAGTCGAACGAAGTAAAAAGGGCATGCACTTTTTACTTCTGAGCCGACGTCCATAGCCAGGTGACTAACGTCACCTGGCTATGTAGGAGTATGAGAGACAACTAACTCCACACCTGGCTCTTCCCCTCCAAAGGTTTCGCATCCTTCAACTGCAACGCCATATTAATCGCTGCCCGATTCCCAAACATAAACTCATAATCATCCAACTCTTCTGGCTTTACCCACCGATACCCCCCAATTTTATGGTCGTGCACTTCCACAAAATCATCGTCCATCAACTCACAAATATAATAAAACACCACTGTATGTTGTAACTTATCTGGATATTCCAAGGTCCCAATATCTGTATAAGGTATCAACTTTTTCGCCTTCACCTTGCAACCAATTTCTTCCAAAATCTCCCGCTCAATCGCTTGCTCTGGTGTCTCCCCAAATTCCAACTTCCCTCCTGGCACTTCCCACAAGCCATTCACTGACTCCAACGTATCTCCCACTCGCTGGTCAATCAAAATCCTACCCTGTTTATCAAATACCACACCGTCAAACACATAAATTATCTTTTGCGGTTTCATTCGGTAGTCTCTGTATGGAACCGATCATGCACCTCTTTCAAGTGCTGATCCGTCACGTGTGTATAAATCTGCGTCGTAGAAATATCCGCATGCCCCAGCATCGTCTGCACCGAACGCAAATCTGCCCCATTCATCAGCAAATCCGTCGCAAAACTATGCCTAAGAGTATGTGGCGACACATGTTTCGTAATGCCCGCCAACTTCGCATATTTTTGCACAATCCGCTCAATCGACCGCGGCGTCAAACGCCGATAATCCCCACTCGTATCCACCTCCTGAGTATGTTTGCTATTATTCAAGAAGAGCGGCGCCAGCGTATCCGTCCGCATATTTAGATATTGTTCCACCCAATCCGCCGCCGATGGCGAAATAAAAACCGGCCGATCCTTGCTCCCCTTCCCCCGCACGATAAACTCCCGCCGCGCAAGGTTAATCGAATCTCGATTCAGCTTCACTAATTCCGACACACGTAGCCCACCCGAGAATAGTAGCTCAATAATCGCCCGATCTCTTAGTCCAGTCTCCGTACTCGTATCAATTTCCTTCAGCAATGCCTCCACCTCGTCATAATGCAAAAAAGTCACCTGCGGCCGTACGATATGTGGCAATTCAATCAAACTTGGGTCAAGCGATGGGATCTCGCGCTGCGCCAAATATTTGAGGAATCCGCGCAAAGCAATCAAATGGTAAGCCTGCGTAATCGGCTTCAAACCTTCACCACGCTCATTCTGTACCCGATTCAACTGCAAACGAAACTTCCGCACCAACTCCCTTGTAATATCCTCCGGTTTTAGCCCATCGTCTTTCCCCGCAATTTCTTCCGCCATATCCAAAAACCGGAACAAATACCGTTCGTAATTCACCGACGTCCGCGTCGACCGCCCCCGTTCCACTTCCAAATGCTCCAGATAATCCGTAATCAAATCCGACACATACAGTTCTTGCATAACCATATTATAACATACCCCCACTCCTACATACCTAATACAGTACTAAGGCAGCGGAGGGGGAAAGCGTAGTAACGATAATCTGGCCCACGTGATGGATTTACACCCATAGAATTAAAACTCATATAGTAACCGCTAAGTACAACAGCATCATCATGGCGTATATCCGTACCATATGATGACCACCAATGACCTTCAAGACCCGCAGTCCAAAACTTACCATTATTCGGAGAAAGCACCCCGCTGCGCACGAATACAAAACTTGAACCTGTATAGACTGTACAAGTTCAATGTAATTTTATACCTGTAGAAATTGCTCATGATCATAGTTTATTATCGGTTATGCTTGTTAATTTAAGAAGATTTGTGCTAGGCTGAAGAAATGAAACAATATAATCTGATTATTCCCATTGGGCTCAAACCTGAACCGGATAAATATGAGAAGGCCGTTGCGCGTCTTTGTGCAGAAAAGTTCCAAAGCGACATTCTTTTTGTTAAACGTGGTGTTGCGACAACGCCAGATATTCAGGTCGTTAGGACTGGACAATTTTGGGAGATTAAGAATATCAAAGGTAATGGTCGGCACACTATTGAAGATAATTTGCGTAAGGCTAGTAAGCAGTCTAGTAATGTTATTATCACGCTTTTGGCTACATCTAAATTGGATAGTCGAAGGGTTGCACAGCGTATCGGCTTTATTCTCAATACAAAGCGAATGCCATTAAAGCATGTTCTTCTCATTACGAAGTCTGACAGAATTATTGACATTATATAAGATGCCTGATATACTTTGGGTATCAGAAGGTAAATGCGCCCAGTATTGGGCAATAGGTTACCTTCTTTTTGTTTTCGTGCGCAGCGGGCAACTCTATCTTCCAGGAATAAACAACGGAACTACTTTTAATCTAGCTGGTCAAGCAGGTTATGAATGGCCGTCAAGAGCGATAAGTTATACATCCATATTATCTGCGACTGCCTATCACCTGAGCTTCAATATCTCTACTGTTGATCCGTCAGAAGGACCCTTTGAACGTTGGTTCGCTTTCCCCCTCCGCTGCCTTAGTACTGTATTAGGTATGTAGGAGTATAAGTGAAAAAGAATGAAAGTAAACTTTCATTCTTTTCCGAATCGACATCCATACCAGACAACGACAGTTAGCTGGCTATGTAGAGAGTGAGGCTTATCATTCCCCGCCCACAGTCACCACGCACCTCACCGCCACCGGATCCGTAAACGGCTCACCTGATGCCCAAGCAAAATAACTAGGCACATATATCCTATCGGTCCACGCCTCACTACTCGAACGTGCCGTGCGAGAAACATAATCAGCCCCCACAAAATACAACGGCGCATTAACAGCAGTTTTCACCGTAGCCCCATGTGCATTAATAACTAAATTATATAAACTCCCCGACACGTTCTGATTCGCCGTCCCACCCAACGGCAATTTCCAACCCTTCGGACAAATACTCCCCGCATATTCCGCCCCATTCGTCGTTGCCGTACCTTGAGTACCCGCCAAGGCCACACCCGCAGCATAAGTCATATTGTCCGCGCTCGCCACATTTACCGTCGGCGTCCAACTCGCTGGAATATCTGTGTCGCTAGGCGTCAAAGCCTTACTCTTCGAAAGCCCCAAAGCCAAATTCTCCTGCATCCAGCAATTTCCATCTTTCAGGCGCGCCACTTTATACGCCTTACCATCTCGATAATCCACCAAACTTTTGCTATCACTCTCACTTTCCCAGATCTTACTCGCCGCACAAATCT
The DNA here is from genome assembly GCA_947087275.1 of uncultured Candidatus Saccharibacteria bacterium. GTDB lineage: Bacteria > Patescibacteriota > Saccharimonadia > Saccharimonadales > Saccharimonadaceae > Nanosyncoccus. The sequence continues at coordinate 107,926 of CAMUBZ010000002.1, read as the reverse complement.
CTGGCTTAATATCCTGCAAATAATACAAATCATTAATTGACACTGCCTGGATTGGATTTATCACCACCGACACCATCACCGAACTCTTATATAACCCCGCTGGCAAACTTGAATCAATCATCGTACCAAAAGTCACCTTATAAGTTTGCTGTGTCGACGAGGTCTCCGTCCGCAGTACCTCTGTACTCGTCTGTGGAATCGGAGAAAATTTATCTGTTGCTCCTGGCTCATTCACCCCCACATAATACCCCCAACTATTGGACGCAAAATCTCCCTTTGCCACCGTCGTCTTGATACTTTCAATCACTTGCGTGCCTGTTTCTCCTGCCGGATTCAAGGACGTGCCACCAACCGCATTCAGTAACACCTTCATTCCATCTTTGCTATTTGTCGCAATGCTCAAATCCGCCGAACTTTGACTAAAACTTCCCGTCGAAGTTGGCGTGATTTCAATATCCACCTTGGGCGACAACGCCACCGACACCACGGGCTGCACCCATAGTCGCGTCTCCGTATTTACATCTTGTATTCCCAATACCTCATCGGGGTTATCCGATGTTTCCGCATGCGTTTGTTCATTTATTGGACATAACATCATTACCAATAGCAGCAATATCAAACCCACACTCACCTTCCCCCAAAAGTTGATTTTACTCTTCCCCATTTTACCTCCATTTAGGCATCAAAAACACGACATCACTCACTCGCATTTTCTTGCCTAGTTTTATGTTGTTAGCCACCTCGGATGTCGCCTATATTGCATGTGCAATCTACTTTGCCAAACGTTAAAGGTCATGTTTGGGTTATAGAAGGAACTATCGCCGATACAAAAAGCGACACCGCGAGGTGTCTAAGCCGTTCATAACCATTTACGAAAAACTGATTATTTACGCGATGCCGCTAAACTGCAGTTTTTCTATAAATGATTATTCAAAATGAACTTATCCAAAAATTGGCTATGATTTGACTTAGACACTCTTATTATAGCACACTTTTACAAAACGCAAGTGTTTTTCTGAATCCTATATCCCCACTTGTATCAATAGTGGCAAACAATTCCCCAACACCATCACAATCACAAATGCCGCCACCAAAAACGGCCCAAAATGCACCACATGCCCCTTCTTCTTCAACGCACTCGGCAGCGCAATCACATCTCCCAACAAATTTGCCAAAAAGATTGTCCACAGCGCCAACCACCAGTCCGACAGCGCCAAAGCCAACGACAATGCAAGTAGCCAATCTCCCCCGCCCATCAATCGCTCCTTTGATGCCTTATAGATCACAAAACACGTTCCCGATAGAATCAGCACTCCGCCCAGCGCACTCCACATCAGACCCAGCACATCACTATTATCCACCAATCGCTCTTCATAAATCTTCAACAAGAAAACCATTGCTCCGATGATAATTGCTAACATCAAAAGCACTGTTGGCAATTCTCCCCACTTAGCGTCATATACCGCCAACACCATTAGCACCACCAGCAGAATCAAAATCACAACAAAAATCGCCAACCGTACCGCCAAAAATTCCGGATGCAACGCCAAGATATCCCATTGTGTCAAAATCGGCAACAAATATGCCCAACTCATCATCAAAAATGCCACCGCCAAACTGATTTCCGACAAAAAGTCTGCAATGCCAATCTTTTTATGGCAATTCCGGCACTTCCCGCGCAAAATCAACCACGAAAAAATCGGAATATTATCATACCATTTAATGCGCTTCTTGCAGTGCATGCATACCGACCACTGCCCCAGATCCTTTTTCTTTACGGCATGATAACGCCACCGCCATGCTTGGCAACATGCAAACGAGCCAAACACCGCACCTAGCATAAACATCATTGCCAAAATCGCAATCGTCACAACTGTATCCATCATACCCTCCATTTTACCATAAAAGTTTTATCCAGAAAATAATATCATTGCACGGCGCGCCAGTGTTACTAATTTTCGAGAACATATAAAACGGCTGACGCCGGATCAAAAAAGGAGCCTACAAGGCTCCTTTTTTGAGAGACGGCACCGGGCTCTAGAAAATTATGTAACCTAGGTAGCCGTCAAAATGCTTTATTGGTTATCTTGGCAATATACACCCGACCCCTCAAGTTTATACATAATCGCATAATCCCGAGCATTGTTCGAAGTCACAGCAGTTTCACCGTTACACTTAGCCTTCTTCAAGATGTACACCATATATTCATTATAATCATCATTGGAAAGATAGAACTCACCGTCCGAGACGTCACCCAAATTAGCAATCGTCAAACCGTAAGCCCAACCCTGTGGATCAATAAATGCGTTCTCGGTCGCGTTCACACCGTTCATGTAGTTGCGAATAAAACACTTCGCTGCATTTGGGTTGCTACGTGAACATTCCCATGTGTCCATCGGCTCCAATTGCCCATCTTCCACAGCGTCCACATTACCATCATTTGGCAACTTACCGTTGTTGTTGGTCTGGTACTGTGTAATCTGCGTAGCAACGTTTGCCAACATATTACGACGCTCAGTATCACGCTGACTCCGCTGCAACGCTGGAAGCGCAATAAACACCATCAAGAAAATCAAACCAGCGATAGCGAGCACCAACACCACCTCAATAATGGTAAACCCGCCCTTATCGCCTGTATCCATTTTTCGTGTAGTTTTCCGTGAACTTGCCACTATATTTTCCTTTCTTTTTAGAATAAGTACTTTGATTTTAACTTTATTATAACACAACTTCTCGCAACGCTAGCAAGATTACACTCCAATTTTGCTCACCAAGTTGTAAATCGGGAAGAGCACCGCGCCCACAATACCTGCTGCCACCAAAGCCAACAGCACCATCAAAATCGGCTCAATCATTGTGCTAATCGCCGCAATCCGCTCGTCCAACTCATCTTCATAAACCTTAGCCGCCTTCCCTAGCATCTCGTCAATCTTACCCGATTGTTCACCAGTTGCCGCCATTTGTGGCAATAACGGCAAAATATAATCTCGCCCCTTTAATGCCACGCTCAGCGGTTTACCACTTCGCACCATCGTTGCTGCCTGCGCAATCTGATCTTCCAACACAATATTATTAATCGCTTCCCCAGAAATCGACATCGCCTCCAACATTGGCACACCGGCAGAAAGCAGCATCTGTGCCGTCCGCGCAAACCGCGCATTATATAGCCGGAGGAACAACCCCTTAAAAATCGGTACATTCAACTTAAACACCGCCAACCACTTCTTCCCTACATCCGTCTTACGGAACTGCAAGAAGAACCACACAATAAAGGCCACAATCACCAATATCAGCCACCAGAAGTTCATCACAAAGTTCGAAGCGTTCACCAAAATCTGAGTCATCCAGGGCAATTCTTCGCCCAAGTCGCGGTACAAATTTTCCACCTGCGGCACCACCGCCACCATCATAAAGACAATCACCACGATAATCACCAAGAGCACAATCGCCGGATACGTCATCGCTCCACGAATCTTCGAAATCATCGCCGCATCTTTTTCTTGCTGTTCCGCCAGGCGTTGCAATGATACATCCAAAGTACCCGACGCCTCACCCGCCGCAATCAAAGACAAATATACTTTATTAAACACTTGGGGATATTTCGCAAACGCCTCGTGCAAAGTCTTACCACCTTCCACCTGCGCCAAAATATCCTCAATCATCGCCTTGGTCGGCTTATCTTCAGTCTGCTCAGCCACCATGCGGAGCGCCGCCGACAACGGCAAACCTGCACCAATCAAAGTTGCAAACTGCCTTGTAAAGATAATTCTCTGCTTCCCCGTTACCCGATTCTGGAACTTCGCAAACCAACCGTCTTTCCGTTCTTTAGTCACCTTCTGCGGCACATAACCTTGATCAATCAAAATCCGACCCGCCGCACGCTCGTTCTCGGCCTGCACGCTACCACTAATTACTCGCCCAGTTTTCTTATCCTTTGCTTTGTAATTATATCGTTTCACGTCTAACCCCTTGCTAAGCGATCAAATTCCGCCACGTCCACGGCATATTCACGAGCCGTATCATAAGCGATTACGCCACTCTTTACGAACTTCGCCAACTCACGGTCCATCGTCTGCATTCCCTGGCTCATACCCGTCTGAATTGTCATATCTAGCTGATGCGTCTTGCCTTCACGAATAATACTACGCACCGCTGAGTTAGTCACCATAATTTCAGTAACCGCCACACGACCACCGTCAATTGCCGGCACCAGTCTCTGGCTACAAATTCCTACCAAGATGTTCGCAAGTTGTGCTCGCACCTGTGGCTGCTGATGTGCTGGGAATACATCAATCATACGATCAATACTTTGCGCTGCCGAATTTGTGTGCAAAGTCGCAAATACCAAGTGCCCGGTCTCTGCCACGGTAATCGCTGCCTGAATCGTCTCAAGGTCGCGCATCTCACCAATCAACACCACATCTGGATCTTCACGCAAGATACTCCTAAGCGCCGCGGCAAAACTATAGGTGTCATAATGCACCTCACGTTGCGCCACCACCGCCCGCTTTGACTGATGTGTAAACTCGATCGGGTCTTCAATTGTAATAATATGTACTGCTTTTTCAGTATTGATTTTGTCGACCAAAGCCGCTAAAGTCGTCGACTTACCCGAACCAGTCGGACCAGTCACCAAGACCAAACCATTCGGGTGATCAGCAAAAGTCGCCACCACGCCCGGCAAACCTAGTTCTTCAATACTCTTAATCGTATTCGGAATCAACCGGAACGCCGCCGCCAAGTTCCCTTTTTCATAAAAGGCGTTCACACGAAAACGTGCCAAGTCGCCAAAGGCAAACGAGTAGTCAAACTCTTTGTCCTTCATCAAAATCACTTTTTGGTTAGCATCCAAAGTCGAGAACACCAACTGTTGAATCGCCATATCATCCAAGGCCGGATACGTCGTCAATGGCCTCAGCACACCATCCACCCGCAAGATCGGTGGCAAACCCGCCTGCAAGTGCAAGTCCGAAGCATTATGGCGCAAAGTTTCATCTAGCAAAATCTCAATCGTCACCCCACCTGCTACTGGACCATTGTTTACCGGCAAATCATGTGCTGCCACTTCTACATCGCTCACCGCTGGCGCCTTTGCAATTTCTTTCTTTATTTCCGGTTTCGTCATCGGCTTAGCCTCTGGTTTTTTGGTCTCCACAGCTGCCTTCGATGCCACTGGCTTCTTCTCGCTATCCGTCTTTGGAATCTGACTCTCAATCACCGGCTGCTTAGCCGTCAAATCCTTGGGCGCTTCCTCTGCCGCCAACTTGGGCTCTGGAATATCCGACATGCTCACTTCCCCAGCCTGCGCTGCATTCACCTGCCCAGGCACTGGTGTCTGGATCATAGTTACAGGCTCCGCTGCTGGAATTGCTGGATTTGGTGTCGCAGGTTCAGCTGCTGGCCGTGCTGGCATATTTTGCATACCCGCATCCATCGCCATGTTCATTGGTGGCATCGCACCCGATGCTGGAACACTATTGATATCCGGAATATCTGCCGGAGCAAACGGTGAAGTTGGTGTTGTCATATTTGTATCTTGCATGCCATTATTCATATCTTTATTTTACCATAAGCCTTTCATTTTTACCATTGTCTATGCTAAGTCACTCGCCACCCGGTTCACTTCTTCCATTGTCGTAATTCCCGATAACGCTTTTAGCATACCATCTTGACGCATTGTCACCGTCCCCTTCTCCTTCGCCAGACGCATCACTTCGGCCGACGTTGCGTGTGAAATAATCAATTTCTGAATATCCTCATCCACATCAATCGCTTCATACAAACCGGCTCGGCCCGAATACCCACCTGGCGAATCTTGGTCATCTACACCTTTCACCAAAGTATAGGAATTCTGGTTGGCGAGTGGTAACCCAGCATAACCCAAATCCTCACTCACCTCCGCCACATCTTCTTGTGACTTTGGCAACAAACCACCCACCACATTGTTGATCTCCTCGGTTTGCATTTCGGTACTCTGCAATGTCGTGCGCTTTTCTGCTACCCGGCGCACCAACCGCTGACCAATCACTGTATTCAAGGTCGACGCCAGCAAGAATGGCTCAATCCCCATATCCAAAAGTCGAGGCAAAATACCCGCCGCCGAGTTAGTGTGCAAAGTCGAAAACACCAAGTGTCCCGTCAAACTCGCCTGCACCGCCAAGTTCGCCGTCTCCGAGTCACGAATCTCACCTACCATCACCACGTCCGGGTCTTGGCGTAAAATCGAACGCAAACCCGAAGCAAAAGTCAAACCCGCATCCAAATTCACCTGAATCTGATTTACCCCATCCATCTTGTATTCCACTGGGTCTTCCAGCGTCACAATATTAATACGTTCACTCTTAATCTTCTTGATCAAAGCATAAAGCGTCGTCGACTTACCTGAACCCGTTGGGCCAGATGTCAAAATCATCCCGTTAGGTCGGCTAATTCCCTGCATCACCGCACGCAAAGCCCGCCCCGTCATGCCCATACCTTCAATCTCCATCGAAGTCCCCGACTTATCCAACAACCGAATCACCACCTGCTCACCCCACACCACTGGAGAAATTGCGATACGTAAATCCACTTCCTTATCGCTCACCATCACGGCAAACTGACCGTCCTGCGGAATCCGGTGTTCATCAATCTTCAAATTCGACAAAATCTTGATACGCGACACCAATGCTGGCTCAATCGCCTTTGGTAGTTCCATCACTTTGCGTAGCACGCCATCAATCCGACACCGAATCACCAATGCGTTCTCTAATGGCTCAATGTGCACATCGGACGCTTTACTTTTGACAGCAAATTCCAAAATACTTGTAAGTGCCTTAGAAATCGGCGAGTCTTGCGTAATTGTCTTTACATTAGCGCTCGCCGCCTTTTGCGCCACCTCTTGGTTGGTCACCTTCACAGCTTGCGCCACACCAGTAAAATCACCTTTATACTGTTTCAGAACTGCCTGAATCCCATCGCTCGACGACATCACCGCCCGCACTGGACGCCCCGTAAACGTCGACAAGTAATCCACTGCCTGCACGTTCCCCACATCCAACATCGCCACCACAAGTTGCCCGTTGCTCTCCCCCAGTGGCACCACCATACTGCGTTCTGCCACCTCATACGGCAACAACTTGAGGACATTTTGGTCCATCTCCACGTCCTTCAAATTCACATACGGCACACCCATCACGGTCGCCGTCGCATGGGCAATCATCTCGCCAGTCACGAGTTTTTTGTTGGACAGTGTCGCGAGTAGTGGCTGTTTAGTCTGCGCTACTTCTTGCTGGACGGTTGCCACTTCATTCGCATCAACCAACCCCTCATTCACAAGGAGTTGTATTACTCTATCCAGCCCATCCTTTGTTAGCAATGCCACCCTATTCTCCACTCGGATTCAACAACCCGTCAATATACTCCCGTTTTTGGTCACCACACAACTGCACTCGCTCTGCATTCAGAATACAAGCATCACCATCCCGAATCGCTTCCAACTGCTCTCGTGGCCAAGTCTCATCCACTGGCGCCTCTTCGCGACCACAAGCCACCAACTCGGCCATATCCAAGATACCGTTTTGATCAATGTCTTCACATTCACCCACGTACACCTCAACCGTTGGGTTAATCGCCGTGCCGTTAAATACTTCTGGGTCTGGTGATGATAACTTATTATCAATCACGCTACTCAGTTTCTTAAACTCAGTTATTGCCAAATCCGGGTCACCCATAATTGCGTTACACAAGAAGAACGCCGCCAAAGTACCAATCCCCGCAATCAAGATCAAGGTAAAGATATCAGATTGTTTCATTAGTTGTCCTCCAAGAGTTCATCTTTTGCGCTATTCGCTGAGTCTAACTTACTATTATTGCGCTCATTCACCCGCGCCTTACGCGAAGCGTACAATGTTTCTGTCATCTCAATCGGATCTTGAGTTCCCAGATAATAAGCATTCGCCGCTGCCTGCAAACTCAAACCGCCCGAAGTCCATTCCACCGTCGCCGTCACGATGTCGAATTCCCGAATTGAATGTTCAATACTATCCAACACCGCCAACACCATATCATCCGACGCCTCGATCCGGAGCGTCACCGGAATTACATCCACACCCTTAATATCACTCTTGGTATTATCGTCACGTGGTGACAGGCGCTCTGGTTCCCAGCCCGTCAGAATAAAGATTTGGTTCAAACTCGCCATCAAGGCCTCTGTGTTCTTGAGTGACGGCAAAGCATCCGGAATCACGCGCAGTGCCGAACAAATCTTGGACGACTGCAAATATTGCTGTTTTTCCGTCTCATCTGTCGATTCTTCGTACAACTTATTGAAGTCAATCCGTGCCCCAGTATTATCGTAGCAGTTTGCGTTGCGCATCCGCGCCACTGACTCCAAATCACCATTCTGGGCCATTTGCGTCAACACTTTGTAGCGCAGACTATTCGTCACTTTGCTCAGCGACACCTCATTTGGATTACAGTTCTCCAGTTCTTCTGCGCTCAAACGACCGTTATTATCCGTATCAACACACACCCCCACATTGCGAATCGACTGATCATATTCTGTAATCGCCTCGTTCTTCTCGCCAATAATCGTCGCGTTAAACTTGATGTACTTAATCATGAAAATCGACATCACAATACAAGTACCCAATACCAACGATGCCCCCAACACCTCCAGCATGGTATATTGCTGCGCTTTGGAAATCTTTTCGCGCTTGCCTTCAGCTGGTCCTTTGTTGTTTGTATTATTATCAATTGCCATTTTGTGTGCTCCCTCCCGTATTAGTTGAGTTCGTCAAACACTCGGTGTCATTCTCACCACATTCTCGGGCTTCTTGCGTAAACATATTGCCAATCTGGACATAAGAATCCGTCACGTTCTGACCCATTGGACCGATCGCAATCATGTGCTTATTCTGAAAGGCAAAGAATGCTGGCTCCACCTTCATTGTCGCTGTAAACTTCAAAACCAAGTTATCACTTTCGTCGCGCCCGTTCGAAGAATCTGTCACCGTCAAACCATCTGGAGCAATCATACATTCATTAGTTGAAGTCCACTTCGCTGTGGCCGAACCACTCACCATTTGCCCACTGTACTTTGTGCACTCACTTTCAAAGTGTTCAATTCCAGAAATCGCACCATCAAGTTCCATCAAACCACCATTATGCCATGCCGTGAACTGTGGTGTGCGCCACACCTTCACTCGCACCACTGCTGTCCGGTAAAACTTCGTTTCGCCCTCTACATCGCGAATTTCAATCTTTTCGTCCGAAAGTGTCGTATTCCCTTCTTCGTCAACCTCAACTTTGACTCCTGCCGATTCTAGATCCTCATAGCTCATTTCTTGCTCAGCCACTTCCACCTCGGACTCACTGTTGTAGAAGAACTCAATGTCCGAACCTTCCGGCACCATCTCGCCTAGTGGCAATGCCGCACAACCTTCTGATGTCAAATCCCACCAAGCATAATAACTATCACCCACACGATAAGCCTGACCATTTTCATCTGACTCTTTCATACACCAAGTTGGGATCTCGTTACCGTTCACATCAACGTAGCGACCATAATCATATTTGGTCAACGCTGCGCTCTTCTTGAAGGCTTCCAGCACACGGTAGTCAATCAAAGGTGATACGCGCGCATCCGTCTGCCCTTCCATCCGTAAAGTATAATTCTCTAGATCTACTCGCAACTCCGACAACTTCACATAATCCTCACCCTGTGACAACATCACGCCAAGCGCACCAAACACCCGCGAAAGCACAGTCTTATTATCGGCAATTGCCTCTAGACGCGAAAGCTGATTCTGAATCGTCACCAAATCACCCAACTCTTCATAACCCATCAACTTAGCGGACATAGTTTCTAGGCGCTTGTCTTGGTTATGAATCGCAATATCCTGCCCAGACTTCACGCCAAACAACACCAAAACTACACCTACAGAAATTACTGACACCATAATGCATATATATAATACTAGGTTACGAATCTTCTGCGCCCGAATCATCTGCGCCTTAACTTCTGGCACCAAGTTAATCTCATAAGTCGTCGCCACCGTTGTAATCAACGCACTCTTCTGCTCACCCTTCTTCCCCGTAAACTTCGCAATCAAACCATCAAACCATTCTTTCATTAGTCATTGCTCCTTTCGGCTAATCCAATCGCCACCGCAAACTCGCTCGCCACTGGTTGCAACACTTGTTGTTGCTCTGGAGACACCTTCACCAACTGCCATGGGTTACCCTGTGTTGTTGGTACATTTGTCTTGGCTTCAATATACTCGGCAATAAACGGAATCATTCCTGCAAAACCAGACAGAATAATCCCACCCACCGGCGCATTCATATATTCAGATTGGAAGAAACGAATACTCTTTGATAACTCGCTCGCAAAACTCTCCAAAGTTGAATCTAGCGCCTTAAACACCTGGCCTTCAACCTTATCTTGCGCCAAACCAAATTTCAAGATAAACTGCCGCGCTTGCTCCTCTTTGACGGATAGTGCCGACACCACCGTACGAATCAACAGCGCAAAACCACCCGGAATTGAACGCACCAACCTCGGTACTCCACGATACATCATCACAATATCCGTCGAACGCTCACCAAGGTCAATAATCAGTCTAGCGTCCTGCGCCCCTGGTGGCATCAACGCCCGTGCCATCGCCAAACTCTCTGGCTCCTGCGCAATCACATTCAAACCAAACGACTCGATCATTTCCATCCGGGCTTCAGCAAAGTCTACCGCTGTCGAAGAAATCAAAACTTCCGCCTTGGTCGCATCATTCGGACACACCCCGAGACTAACATAGTCCACCGTCGCCTCATCTAGTGGCATTGGAATATATTTATCCAACTGATATTTCACAGTGTTCAAAAGTTCATTCTCAGGCTGGTTCTCCACCTTCACAATCGTCGTAAAAGTTTTTACCGCGGGCATACCTACCGCAATATTTTTGGTCGTAATCCCCGCCTGTTGCATCGCGCCAAGAATTGTCTCACCCAAGCGCCGCACACCGGCCGCTGAACCATCTTCCAACACCTTCCGCTCCACCGGCACATATGCAAACTTCTGCAACGTCCAGCCATGCTGCGCGTCACCCGAAAGTTGCACCAACCGAATAGCGGTCGTACCAATATCCAATGCGAAGAAATCGCCCACTCCGTGAATCAAGCTCATGCTAATATTATATGCTTATTTTTATTTCTGCGCAAGCGGGATTTTTGATTTTTCTAAAAATTCCTATCCCCTATATTGATATCCGCCTACACTACCTGCAACCAATAAAACCGCTCCTGGTTCTTGCCCACCTTCCCCACTACTTCATTATCTCGCTTTTTCACCACCGCAAAGCCGTTGCGCGCCAACCACTGCTCAAAATCCCTAATAATTTCCCGCCGCATCCGTTCATTTTTCACTACGCCCCGATTAAGTTGCTCTGGTCGCGCTTCAAATTGCGGTTTCAGCATCACCAAATAATCCGCCCTTTTGTCTACCACCTTCTTTGCATGTGTCAAAATCTGCTTCAAACTCACAAATGACACATCTGCCACCACGGTTTGAACTAGTAACGCCGTTACTAGTTCATCGACTTTTTCTCCCTGTTGTGCCACCAAATTTCCCGTCTTATCGACTCCATGCACCTCAAAAAAGTCCGTTTTTTCATGCAAGTCCACTCTCGGATCATACCTCAGTGGCGCCTTCATCTGCTTGGTGCCAATCTCAATCGCAATCACCTTCTCCGCGCCCTGCCGCAAAGCCAGCTCCGTGAACCCCCCAGTAGACGAACCAATATCCAGCACAGTCTTGCCACGAAAATCATAACCAAACGCCCGCACTGCGCCCGCGAGTTTCAACTCCGCCCGACCAACAATCTTACTATCCATGACTTTATTATATCATCACTCTCTACATACCTAATACAGTACTAAGGCAGCGGAGGGGGAAACCATTATAGCGTGCAGCAGAAAAAGATGGATCAGTTATACTTAGCTGAATCCAAAGGCTATAGAAATGTGATGTTGCACTATAAGCACGCGACGAGTATATAACGCCATAGTTACCAGCATCTCTAAATCTGCTCAGATTATTAATTGGTAATTCAATCCACCCGCTGCGCACGAAGACAAAACTACCCCTACTCCAAAATCTTGCACACCACCGCCGTCATCAAGCCCTTTTCGCGCGGCTCGCTTTCGGCAATCATCAGTGTAACCGCCACTAGCGCCCGATCAGAAATCTTCACTTCACCATCATCCGTCAAATGATAGCCATTCATCGTCAAGAAACTAATAAACAGCAATGCCGCAATCCGCTTATTCCCATCGAAAAACGGATGATCTTTGATAATAAAGTACAGCAAATTCGCCGCTTTCTCCGCCATTGTTGGGTAAACTTCTTCCCCACCAAAAGTTTGGTAGATTGTCCTGAGAATCCCCTCAAACTCATCTCCCCGCAATTTACCGAACATCTCCCCAGCGTGCATTTCCTCACGCAAGGTATCAATCATCTCCACGCACTGCCCAGCCTCCAGTACTTTGCGCGCCCTGGCCTTACCCTGAAACTTCACAAACCCTTCATCATACTCTTTTAGTGTCCGGAAAGTTCGCGCATAGTTCGCAATCACCTCAAGCACGCCCTTGGCTTCCTCACCCGAAAAGCTATTCTGTGCCAAGAGTCGCCGCACAATCGTCAAGGTTCCGCTCACCTCTTCCAGGCGTCTGCTTGACAGTTCCTTGAGGCGCCCCTCGTTCACCGCCACACCATCCACTACATACTTATGCAACACATTCGTCGCCCAAATCCGAAAGTCCGTCGCCTTACGCGAACTCACCCGATACCCCACCGAAATAATCGCATCAAGATTGTAAACTTTAACCTTGCGCGTCACCTCACGCCCACTTTCATTTTGAACTAGTAAAATTTCCTTACTAGTTCGCTCTTTATCCAATTCGCCTTCATTATAAACATTATTCATGTGCATCGTAATGCTCTGCGGCGTCACATCAAAAAGTTCCGCCATCTGCATCCGCGTTACCCATAGCGTTTCTGTTTTCTCGTCCAAGTTAAACTTTACCGCTTTTGCTCCCGTCTCATAAATCATTACTTGATTATCTATCTCCGCCATCGTCACCAATCTCCACTTTAATTTAGTACTATCCTCATTTTATCAACTAATATTGCAAAGCGCAACTTCAACTAGTAAAGGCATTACTAGTTGAAAATTGTTTTCCCCTGTATCTTCCTCTATATTTTCGGTAAATAAACACTTTTTTGTGCGCAGCGGGACTGTTACCCTTAAGAATACTGCTGGCGTCTTTATGCATGCTGGCTATGCTAGTAGTTGGTGGTCTTCACGGTCCGCCAATACAATATCAACCGTGTACTTCCTTACAATCAATACCATTGTTGGCTCATCCTGGGGGCCATATGAACGTAACTACGGTTACCCCCTCCGCTGCCTTAGTACTGTATTAGATATGTAGGTGTGCTATAATAAAAGTGTCAAAGTTATTAATCCAAGCAGTAAGCTAAGTGATAAGTTGCGGGCGCATTGTCGCACGTCTAAAACGGCACCGTGTGTCGATTTGCGTGCGAACTCGTATGCTTATCGCTTGGATCGACTTTGACACCGATTACACGGTGTCGTTTTCGTTCAGAGGCTACTGCTCCCAAAGGAGCCCAAAATGGAAGTAGATTTCGTCTACATACTCTCACAAATTTTTACCATCATTATGTATGCCCTCTTGGCGTGGACCTATTTCCTCAAAGACAAACGCAAGATCGTCATCATCAGCGCCGCCTCGCTCGTAACCAATATCGTCGCCTACATTCTCCTTGGCGCCTGGACCGGCCTTGCCATGTGCATCGTTGCCATGCTCCGCAACCTCTACATTCTCTGGGACGAAAAACAACACGGCAAACGCGCCCAAAACGAGAAACGCGATTACATCTTCCTCGCCCTAGTTTATCTCGGTATCATTCTTGCCACCATCCCAACTTACGAAGGCTTCCTCAGCCTCCTTTCGGTCTTTGCGACCTCAGTTTACGCATATTCAATTTGGCAAAAAAGTACCAAAATCTACAAATTCTGTGGCATCCCCGTTGGCATACTTTGGGTCGCTTACAATCTCTACGTCAAATCAATTTTCGGCGTCATCCTAGAAGGAATTTTGCTAATTGCGTCAATCACAGGCCATGTAGCAGAAACCAAAACTAATAAGGTATAATACCTTTAACACCCCCGCCTCAGAAATCTTCTCCACCGGACAATTTACTATCTAACATGGGGCTGGGCTAAACGCCCTAGGGCACAGTTATCTCGGAACTAGTGCTAGGAAAGAGTGAACATCGCAAAGGAGACGTACTTAGCGTACGTCTCCTGCGAAGCGGAACTCTTGACAACGCAATAGCCCGAGAGAACAAGCCCTCCTACTTCTGCCGTTCGCGATAAGCATAAGTCTCAGTATCAACCGACACCACATCCCCCTCTTTGATAAAGGCTGGCACTTTAATTACCACACCCGTCTCAAGCGTCGCATCCTTCTGCACCGAACTCGTCGTATCGCCTTTTACTGCATTCTCAGTATAAGTTACTTTGAGCCAAATGTTCTTTGGTAGTACCAAGTTAATCGGCGTACCATTATAGAACTGGATCTCCATTTCGTCGCCATCGCGCATAAAATCTTTGGAATCCCCCACCATCTCCGCATTCAGTTCATACTGCTCAAAAGTTTCCGGATCCATAAAGTAAAACTTCTCGTCATCCTTATAGAGATACTGCACCTTGCGCGTCGTAACTTCAGCTGGCTCAATTTTCTCTTGCCCCTTAAAGGTCTTTGGTAAAAGTGCACCCGTAATCAGGTTCTTCACCTTCACATTCACAATCGAGCCACCCCGCCCCATCACTTTTTGTGAGTATTCCACCACCTTATACGGCTGGCCATCCAGCGTAATCAACACATTTTTCTTCAAATCGGTTGGACCATACATATGATTTACCCTTTCTTACACAATTAGTTTGATGCTACGAATGGCAACAGCGCCAGATGCCGCGCCCGCTTCACCGCCACCGCCAACTGCCGTTGCTGCTTGGCAGTCAAACCAGTCTTAGAGATTGGCTCAATCCGACCATAGATGTCGATGTAGCGTTGCAAAGTTTTTACATCGCGGTAATCAAAATACAAATTTGGGTTTACTTTAACTTTTCTCATATTTTCTCCTCTTTACCACCCGTTAAAATGGAATCTCATCCAAGTTAATTTGATCGTCTGGCACGTCATCTGGCACCACATCGCTGCTCATATCTACGTCAGCATCGGCACTCTTACCAGCGCCACGGTTGCTATTGTAGCCACCACCGTTCCCACTATTTCCGTTACCGATGAAAGAAAAATCTTCCACTACAATTTCGGTACGAGAACGCTTCTGGCCAGAGTTTTTATCTTCCCAAGAGCGTTGCTCCAAGCGACCCGACACCAACAGTGCCGAACCCTTGTGTACGTATTGACAGATAATTTCCGCTGACTTCCCCCAAGCCACACAGTCAAGGTAGGACACTTGGTCCTGCTGATTACCACTGCTGTCTTTGAACGAACGGTTTACGGCAATCGCAAAACTACACACTTGCGAACCGCTACCGGTCGTGCGCATCTCTGGGTCACGCGTAATATTACCGGCAATAATCGCTTTACTAAATCCGCGCACTATTTCTCCTCCTCGGTTTCTTCCGCTTCTGCAGCGTGAGCCTGGCGTGCTGCCTGCTTGGCTTCGGCCTTCAATTTCCGCTCATCTACAGTCACCAAAAGATGGCGCAAAACCTCATCAGTAATATTCAGAGCGCTCTCAATTTTGGCTGGCGCCTCTGCTGGCAATTCCACTTCGTAGTAATAATATACTGCAAAATCCTGCCCCTTGATAGCATAAGCCAAACGCTTCTTGCCATCGGCAACTTCTTTAGTAATTTTGCCACCATTCTTCTCAATCAAATCTTTGATTTTGCTAGTGGCTGGTTCTGGGTTCATCTCCAAATCTGGATGCACCAAAACCGTAAGTTCGTAATTTTTCATTACAACTCCTTTGGTTAAAGCAAGCACGGCTCCTATGCTCCTCGCAAACACCTGCTCGCTGAGTTAATATTCTCTTTCAGTTTATCACAGATTTTTACTCTTGTCAATCTTAGAATAACGGTTTACAATAAAGGTAAGATGAAGGTCATCCTAGGTGCTCGTAGATGGGGATTCTCCTACGATGCCATCCTTCTCAATGGAATTCCGCCAGCGTAGCGCATTGAGAAAAGACTCAATACTTGATTCCGACCAAATCCCTGGCCGCAAGAGACCAACCTTAGTTTATCGTCACGCGCGAATTAAGGGGACAGCGACAATTCGGAGATTAGCCTTGCTTATGTAAGGCTAATTCTCTTTTTAAATAATCTCCTCAAAAACTTAAGGTACATCTCCTGCACGTTCACTAAAGACATCGGCGGAACTTCCTCAATAAAACCACCTATTCTTTTTATATCAATCACTTTACTTTGATATAAAATAGCATTTTCTATCGCCCCATTCACTACTACTTCAGCATAATGCCCACCATGCTTATTCTTTGTCGTAATCGGTACGACCAAAGCCAAACGATTGTCTATCTTAGCTAGCACTAAAACCGGTCGCGTAAACTTCTTGCCTTTGCCTAACGGCTCTGAACCAATTCCCACACCAATATTACACCAATAAATTGCCCCGTTTTTGACAAATTTCGGCCGCTCTAATTTTTCAATTTCTTCCGCTACTTCCGCCCACCTCTCAAAATCCTTCTGACATTTTTCCATATTCTCCAACTTAGCACAAAACAAGAAAAAATAGCAAGCACAAGTACGTTCAACAGTCAAAACAAGGCTCACATCCACGTCTTACCGTGCTACACACCGCACCGGAAACCCCTCGTACCACTGATTTTGTCCACCTTGTGGTCGAATAATTCCATTCACATTCGCCAAATTATAGGCCCCATCTTCCCAAGACGCATCATTTATCCGGGTCGCACTCCACAATCCACCCCATTCCATTACTCTTTCTGTAACCCCATAATACAATTCAACCAACCCACTACGCACCATATAAAACGGTGCCCAATACACCCCATACTGATCATTTTCCTGCGGATGGTCCACATCCGAACTCACTAACCCATAAGTCTTATACAGATTCGTAAACGATTTTGATACATTGATCACGCCCGTCCCACCAGTTGGCAACTGCCAACCTTTCGGACAAATACTTCCTGCCGCTCTCTGGCCAAAAGCCGCACTCGCTCCCGTTCCCGCCGTCGCCGTCTGCCAAGAATAATAATTGCCAAACAAGTAATGCGCATCATATTCCTTCGTCTCATGGTTCACCGCCACCCAACGATCTTCCACTCCTAAGTGGCTCGTATCCGGAAAGGTCATTCTATACACTTGCATCTCCCAAGTTGGTTTCCATTCTGCGCCAGAAACATCCAGCACGCCAGCATAACTACAAACTTGGCTCAAATTACCTGCAAATCCCGCTGCACCCATCGCCCCACTCGCAACCGTAAAGTTATTACACGGAATCTCCGCCCGTGGCACCCCCAAAATCAATCCATTCCCCAGATTCCAAGAATAATGCTTACCAATCAAATTGTAATAATTGGTTTCCTTATTCGATGTACTAAATTTAAAATCATTCGTGTTCATATTTGGCGTCCAGTTTGCCGCCACGTCCGAATCGCTCGGCGTCAACGCCGTCGAAGTCGACAAGTCTAGTGCCAAATTCTGCGTCATCCAACAGTTACCATCTTGCAGTTTTTCCACCCAATAATATTTTCCATCGCGCCGGTCAATCAGCCGCTTTTTCTCTCGCGGCGTTACCTTTGCACACTCCGCTGGCGTCATATCCTGCATATAGTTAATACTGAATGGCGTCGAAGTATACTCTTTCCATTCATAATCCAATATCAAACTCGCAATCTCATTGCTCCCCGTCGCTCGTGCAAACTCAATTTCTCCATCAAAACACTCTCCTGGCGCCACTACTGTACCTATTGCCGCCAAGTCCCCCACTTTCAGATTTGCCGTTGTCTGTACCATACCGGCCAAGCTATTCACTGGTCGTTTCAAGCCTACCAATTCATACGTCTTCGTTGTTGATTTATTGCAAGTCGTTACTTTATAAGTAATTTTACCGTTAGCATTTGGTATTTGCGGATAAAAACTCGCCGTCTGCGCCGTAATTTTAGAATTATTACCTTCGTTCGCCCCATTCGTTGCATTTGCTACTACAATCTGCGTATTCACCATGTCGGATGTACCCGCAATCGTCGCCTCCCCCTCCACCACCAAATCTTGGCTCAACGCTGCATGGCCATACCCACAAATCACCATCCCCAGCAAACCCAAGGCGCATACCCCCAAGACTACTAAATTAGCCCCCCCAGCAGCAGATTGCTTCACTCTCTTCATAATTATATTATACTCCTTCCCAGTTCTAATTCCCCAACATACACCGCACCGATTCGCCCCAATAACTGCCACCGCCAGCTGCTCCCTCATCCGTATTTGGCCGCACATATCCATTACCTTTAACATTTATCGCCATCGCATATCCACCAACTGGAGCCTGCGTCGATGACCACCAGTAGCCTTCTCTCCCCTCCGACAGTACGCCATCTCCCGGTTCCACATACCCACTCGTCACAAAGTAAAACGGTGCTGCTTTTAATTTATTAACACCCGCTGCACTATTTGCAATCCCACTCCAAAGCGCCACCTCTTCCTCTGTCGTTGGCAATCTCCATCCTGCCGGGCACACCGTCTGCGCCGCCTTCCATGTATACAGCGAACCATACGACACTAATTCATCTTGCCAATCCCCTCGATAATAATACTGTTCTGGCCAGCCTGAATTTTCCCACTTCGAGAAATCACTCGTACTATCAAACCTTGTACCACCTCCATCATAATCCAGATTCTGCACCATCCAACAATTCCCGTCCTTCGACAATCTCGAAATCCAATACTGATGCCCATCTCTTACATCCGTTAATAATCTCCTAGTCTGTTCATCATAGAGCGTCGTATTCATACAAATTTGCGTCGTCAACTCTTGCATTGTCTCAACTGTATAAATATCTTGCGGTTCATTAGCCGGTTCACCATATACACACCGTACGGACTCGCCATAATGAGTATCGTCCCCGGCCAGTGATCGCATAACCTTATCCTTCACCGAAAGGTCCAAAGTATAAATCGTCGAATCGCCTGCTACTCGCGCTGCTCTGTTGCTTTCTGTATTTTCTTTATTTCTTTTCGTAACACATCAGCAATAAAAGGAATTCGTTTATGTAATTCTAAATCTCCAAGTTTTATCAACCTCTGATCAAGATCACCAGAATAGTCTCTGCGCAAAACTTCTCGCACCACGTCCAAATCCTTATTAAGCGTGGTTTGATTAATACGAGCCATGGTAAAACGATAAGGGCTAAAACTGCCAATCTCATGAAACGCTACTAAAACCTTTCGGTAATCATCTTCCTCAGTCACATCTGCCAAAATTTCCTCTGCACGTACTCGAAATTTCTCATTGTAAAACTTCTCTTCAATGTTCACAACCGGAACATTGAATGCGGACGCATGTCTCAACATTCCTTCCGTAATCTCACCATTCTGTGCGATAATATAATCTGGCAATCGCGGTTTTCCAGTTTCATCATACCGCCTCAAAACCACCTCATTATAACCATTCCACGCTGTTGGCATTGCCTCAAGTACATTCCAATCAAACAAATTATTTGTCACACCTCTCATCTTGCCAAAACCATTAGTAGACCCCATATCACTCATACCAATCGCCAGAATTGCATCACCTTCTACTTGCTCAAAACCATAACAAATATCTGGCTCATGCCCAGTCTTATAACATCTAGTATTCAAGTTATGTTCAGAGTTAATATAAGAGGCAGAAATCACATCGCCCCTAGCCTGACCACCAGACTTTACCATTTCAAATTCGTCATCCCGCTGTCGCCACATCTCAGGATTCGCTACTAGCTGTTTTGATGTCTGCACTCCCATATGGTGATCATCATGATAATTGGCTTTCCGATATTCAATTGAGTGACTTAGCATTGCAAACGGTAAACCTTTCAAATCATATATTGGAACTTGCCCCTCTTCATATTCCATATAACGTTTGGTTACTTCTGGATTATTAGCCTCGACTTGCTCGTCCAATTCGTCGACCGTCACCAATTTTTCATTCAAATCACGTTCTAAAAATTCCTGCTTCCTCTCATTTTCATATCGTTTCTGTTTGTCATAACGTTGCACATCCATTCCACCAATTATCTCCCGCGCCAATTGTTCCTGCTCCCGCTTCTCTTGCTCTTCTTCCCGCATTATCTGCCAAACATTGTCACCAGTTTGAGATGCTAAAAAATCCATTTCATACCGAAAATTACGCTCCTTCCGCTCAGCATCAATTTCTTCCTTTGCTATTGCAAAAGCCTCCTGCTGACGCCGCCGTTCACTACTCCTCGGATGAATATCCATCACATCCAATACTATACGCCCTATCTTACGTAAGGCTCCCGGACTAGATACTTTTTCTAACTGCTCGCGATATGATAACCCACCAATTTCATATTGTCCTGGATTATGCATTTCTGCTTTAATTGTATCCACCCGCCGACGTTCATCTTTAGCATAGCGCTCAAGTACTAACCAATCAGAATCACGATGCTCAGTATCTACAGTCCCCTTGAATTTTTCCAGCATCACTCCCCGCCACCATTTGCCAGCTGGTCAAAATCGTCCATACTAGAAATCAACACATCCCGTGGTTTGTGCCCATTCGCCGGCCCAATTACGCCAATTTCTTCTAACCAAATTGCAAGGCCCGACACAAACCCGTGCCCTTTACCTAGCCACGTCTGCAAACTCGCTGTCGAAAACTTACCATTTTTCAAAGTAATCTCAATCGCCTTGCGTACTACTGGATCATTCGGGTCATAACGCCGCCCCAAATCGCCAATTGCACCCCCATCGCTCGGTCCCATGCCTTTAATCTGCACTGGTTGCGCCACCACTTCATCATTATATTCTGGTCCACGCTGCGCCCGGAGAAAATCCGCCAACTTCGCCACGTCCTCATCACTTGCCCAAGCACCTTGAATCCGCCGCGGTTTGCCCATCATTTCCGTCGTCAACATCAACATATCACCCTTGCCCAACAACTTCTCCGCACCCGTCATATCAAGCATCACGCGCGAGTCAATCTGACTCCCCACCGCGAAAGCAATCCGCCCTGGGATATTCGCTTTAATCAAACCCGTAATTACCTTCACTTCTGGGCGCTGCGTTGCCAGCACTAGGTGGATACCCGCCGCACGGCCTTTCTGTGCGATGCGCACAATCGGCATTTCCAAATCTTTCCCTGCCATCATCATCAGGTCTGCCATCTCGTCAATCAAAATCACAATGTATGGCATCTGCTCGCCCTTGTGGCCTTCTTCGCCATCCTTCTGTTCACTCTCGGCCTGCTTCGCCATCTTGGCATTATAGTCCACGATGTTCTTCACACGCTCTTCCGCCATCAAAGTATAGCGCTTCTCCATTTCATTCACCGCCCAGCGCATCGCACTAAGGGCCTTGTCTACTTGCGTAATAATCGGCGTGAGCAGATGTGGGATCCCGTCATACTGTGCCATTTCTACCTGCTTCGGGTCTACAATAATCAACTTCATATCACTTGGCGCATTCCGATACAAAAGTGAAGAAATCAAGGTATTGGTCATGACTGACTTACCAGAACCTGTCGTACCCGCAATCAAAAGGTGTGGCATCTTGGCAAGGTTCGCCACCACGGCTTTACCAGAAATATCCTTCCCCACTGCAAACGTCAACGGATCGGTCGCGTTCTTCCATTCCTTACTTTCAATCACACCCCTGAGGCGCACATCCGCCGACTTGGCATTTGGCAATTCCACGCCCACTGAACGCGTCCCCGGAATCGGGGCCTCAATCCTAATCTTGTCTACCGCAAGATTCAACGCCAACTCCTTATCACGTGCCAAAATCTTAGACAAGTTCACCCCCTGTGGCGGCTTCATAGTATACTGTGTCACCCTCGGGCCCACATTGGCACCTTCCATTTCTACATCAATGCCAAACTCACTCAAAGTTGTCTTAATAATCTGCGCATTCTGCTGAATATCACCCGGATTAGCCGGCGACTGTTTCTTTTCCAACAGGTTAATATCTGGCATCTTCCAGTTTGGGTCGCTCACTGCCACCAAAGCCCGCTCAGGCTCTGGCGCCACTGCATCCTTACCTGCCTTCACCGGCTTACTCCCCAACCGCGTCTTCAACGGCATCGGGTCAGCCGCAGGTGTATCATCTACCGCCACACCCGAATTCACCTTAATTTCTAAGTCACCACCCTTAACTTTTTCGCCCTTCTCAGCCTTGCGCGCCAATCTCTCATTGCGCTTATCCTCACTTTCACCCGTATGGAAAATTGCCGCAATTCCCCGGAACACCGTCAATGGATTTGTCTGCAAAATAAAGATTGCCGTCACAAACATCAGCACAACATATATAAAGATGGCTACTCCAGCATTCACAATCTGTGTCATTAGCCCATTCATCCATTCCCCCACAATTCCCCCAGTCGGGTCGTCCATACCAATCGTCGGAATTCCCGCAATCCCTGCTACCCAAAAAATCATCAAAAACGACGCCAACCACATCACCGCTGGCAACCGATTATCATCACTTCGGAAAATCTTCACCGCCAACCACACTAAGAGGAACGGCAGCAGATACTGCGCATAGCCAATTAGCCACATCAACCCGTCAATCGCCGAGTTCAAAATCGGGCCACCATCGCCCAACCATGCAAAAATCAACACCACCGCCAACACCAACATCAACACCGCCATAATCTGTCGCCAAAATCCACCCGGCAACTCGTGCTCTGGTGCTACTTCCTTAGCGCGCGCTTTTGCGCTTGTTGTGCGTTTCTTATTTGACGTCTTTTTCTTCGACGTCGACCTCCGTTTTGCCATATACCCTATATTATACACAACTTTCCCCAAAACACCAAGTTTTCCACTCCTACATAGCCAGCCAACTAACGTCACCTGGTATGAGCGTTGTCTCGAAAGCAACTCCTACATACCTAATACAGTACTAAGGCAGCGTAGGGGGAAAGCGTAAAAACGGTTATCCCATCCATACATTAGATTCACACTAGTAGCGTTGAAACCTAGGCTATAAACGCTAGCATTGCCAGAACTACCAGCAACAGTCGCTGCACTACGTGATGACCAGTCATAACTCCATTGACCCGTACGCGTCAATGTTCCTGTTGTAAGGGGTGGATAAATTACTCCGCTGCGCACGAAAAAGAGGACAGTAGCCAGAACATTCCAATTCCGGCCCTATCCTCATTATCAATGAGTATACACTAATTATTTACTAAATTCAAGTATCTTTCTCGATTTTGTTATGATTTTCATGCGCTTAATACGTTTAGACATCTTAAAGTACCGTTGTAATTCGGAAAGACACCTTTGCTCATAAACTTTAATCCTAAATAAATCAATTATGATATTTTCTGCTTGATGTGATGCGTGTTGGATGGTATTCTTGATCACCCATTTTCCTTCACCCTTTGGTGCCTTCATTTCCCACGCCACACCGCACATTTTGATATCCGCGGTATGTTCTCCTTCTTTCTGGCTCAATGGTATCAATTCGACATCGTATTCTGATGCTAACAAAAAATTGACCGTCTTCTGCTCATGAGGTTGCAAGATAACACCATTCGTAATATATAAACCTTGTTTGTGATTCTTAGGCACAGTTTGCTTCATCCTCTGAGCCTAGCATAAATCGAAAAAATTTAGCAAGCACAAGTGTGATGTTTTGTATATTTTTACTTCGTGCGCAGCGGATATATCCTACTATCAAAAGGTCTAAGTAATGCTGGTATATGGGGACTGTTATGGACGACTTACGCATCCTCTATGCTCAGTGGAGAGGCTAATATTCCTAGTGCTTATTATCTAGTATTCTATGATAAGGATGTATATCCATCAGGGGGCTTCCATCGTTGGTATGGTTTCCCCCTCCGCTGCCTTAGTACTGTATTAGGTATGTAGAGAGTGGAAGACTATATTTGTAACTGTCGGGTTTACTAATTTCTATGAACATATATTATCCACTAACTCTTACTACTAGATTTCAAGAACATATAAAACGGCTGGAGCCGGGTCAAAAAATAGAGCCCTCCACGGGTTCTATTTTTTGAGAGGCTACACCGGGTTCTAGAAACCTAGTAGTAAGAGCTAATAATGCTATTTACTGGTTCATAAATTACGTAGCCAAGGTGTAATGCCAACAATCAACTATTGTTCTACATTCCGCATCGTCAGCGACAACCGGCCCCGGTCGTCAATCGCCGCAAGTTTCACCCTTACCTTTTGCCCCACCTTCAACACATCACTCACATTCTCGATCCGTTTATCGCTAATTTGCGACACGTGCAACATGCCATCAATCCCTGGCAAAATCGTCACAAACGCGCCAAAATCCTTAATCGTGGCCACTATACCATCATAGACTTTGCCCACTTCTGGCTCTTCCACCAAACCCTTAATCCAGGCCAGCGCCTTCTCAATCGCTTCATTCTCACCAGAAATCGTCACGAGTCCAGAATCATCAATGTCCACCATTGCACCAGTCTCAGAGGTGATCTTATTAATCATCTCACCGCCCTTACCAATAATTGCCCCGATTTTATCCGGATTCACCATCAGCTTCTCAATCTTTGGCGCATACTTAGAAATCTCCGGCCGTGGTCCTGGAATCACGCTCAACATGTGTTCCAAGATAAACATCCGCCCATCATGGCTCTGCGCAATCGCCTTTTCCAAGATATCTACTGGCAAACCATGCACTTTCATATCCATCTGCAAGGCCGTGATACCCTCAGTCGTACCGGTCACCTTAAAGTCCATATCGCCCGCAAAATCCTCAGCGTCCATCAGATCGGTCAAGACATAAGCTTTATCAATATCATCGGCAGTAATCTCCGTACCAGCTGGCACATCCACCATCAAGCCCATCGCTACACCGCTCACTGGGCGCTTCAACGGCACACCAGCATCCATCAAAGCCATACAACTCGAGCAAGTCGCCGCCATCGAAGTCGAACCATTCTGGCTCATAATCTCGGTCACGCTACGAATCGCATACGGGAACTCTTCTTCACTTGGCAACATTGGCATCAGCGCGCGCTCTGCCAAATATCCATGGCCAATCTCACGCCGCCCTGGGCTACCAATCCGTCCCACTTCACCCACGGTATAAGACGGGGCATTGTAGTGATGCATGTAGCGCCGCTTACCGTCAGTCACCTCCATCGTGTCCACTACTTGCGCAAAACTCAGTGGCGCCAAGGTGACGATGTTGAGCGCCTGCGTCAAACCACGCGTAAACAAAGACGAACCATGCACCCGTGGCAAAATCCCCACTTGGCTCGACAACGGCCGCACCTCAGTCAGTTTCCGTCCGTCTGGGCGCACACCATCTTCTATAATCCCCCGGCGCACTTCATGGTTCACTGCGAGATCAAAGGCTTGATCATATTCACCTTGCATCCGCTCGGTATAATCTGCGATCTTTTCTTCCTCGGTCTCGCCTTCACCTAGTTCTGGCGCCAATTCGGCGTGCATCTCCTCACGTAACTGTGCCACCACTTCTTGGCGTTCCAACACATTTCCGCGCACCTTCTCGCCGGCATGCGCTTTGTACCAAGTCTCAACTCTCTCTTGAATCCCCTCATCAGGCAACACCAGTTCGTACTCTTGGCTCACTACGCCAACTTTCTCAGCCAGTTCGCGTTGCAAATCTAGTGCCGGTTGCACGTTCTTCACTGCCCAGTGCATCGCCTCAATAATCATGGCTTCTGGTACTTCATTCGCGCCAGCTTCCACCATCATCACCTTGCCATCTTTACAAGCCACCACCAGATCCATGATGCTCTGCTCACGCTCTTCCGCATTCAAGAAGGCCTTAAATTCCCCGTTAATCCGCCCGATCCGGAGACCAGCAATCGGCCCGTCAAATGGCGTCCCCGAGAGCATCAAGGCACTCGAAGCCGCAATCATCGCCACCATATCTGGGCGGAACTCTGGATCCATAGAAAGCACCGTGGTCACCACTTGCACTTCTTGACGATATCCCTTCGGGAACAACGGGCGAATCGGCCGGTCAATCAACCGCCCCACCAGCACCGCCTCATCAGCCGGCTTCCCCTCACGCTTAATAAATTTCGAACCAGAAATCTTGCCCGCAGCATAAAACTTCTCTTCGTAGTCAATCGTCAATGGGAAGAAATCTTGCACCACTGGCTTCTTACCTACTACGACCGAGCCTAGTACTACAGTCTCGCCATAAGTTACTAGCACACTCGCCGTACTCCGGAACCCTACCCGGTTTACTTCCAATGTCAATTTGCGGCCACAAAGTTCGGTTTCTACGCGTACCAACTGTTTCCCGCTGGGGTTGATAATATCCATACTTCCCTTTCTTGGGAAAACCTCAGATAGGATGATAATTAGAGGCTTGTAGACAGTGATTTTGTAAGTATAAACAGAACTGCAGAGCAATTGCATACTACAATAGTACAATTGCGAACAGTTTACCCGCCACTTACGGAATCACTGCCAACAAACAAGAAATTATTATCTTATCTGCCGTCTTCCCAAAAATTAATGTAATTTTCTACCCCTATTATACCACAGAATCATCTCATTCTCCCGAGATTACCATAAAAGTATTGACAAATTCAGCCATCTGTGCTATAATGGAATAATCCGAATAGCGTTCGGCTATTTGGAGTGTTACACGTTGGAGTCAGGGCCATTATCCCTGGCAAGTAGATTAATAATTTTAAGGAGAAAAAGAATGACAGAATCAACAGAAAAGACCACATCATCCGTACCTACCGACCTCAGCCTGATTGTCTATAATCTCGAAAATACAATCTGGCCCCTCTGCTCACCCGGCATCAGTAAGTTTCTGCTTCAGTTGAGCCACGTCCACCGCCCTACCGTCGAGGTCGTTAACGAAGATATTATCATTCGTTATCTTCCTGCCAGCCTTACTCGTGAAGACATTGACACATCTTTCATCGGCAAAATCTGCCACGAAGTCAAACACTTTTATTCTGACGGTGACCGCAGTGGCAAAAAATCCGCTCGACAGAAACTCGATGATGGCACACTTTTAGAAAACACGACTATACGTATGTGTCTCACATACGTATATACCTTCCGGAAGGTATCAGACACTGAACAGGAACTCAAAATCAAATTTATCACCAGTTTTACCAAGGAAAACCCGCCCAAATTTATCGAAACTTTCAAGCGGGGCGAATTGAGTGATAAAGAAATTGAGGAATTGCGTCTGGATGGCCGTATCATCAAACGCAAACGTGGTCGAGTTACCACTTGGCGCAAGATGTCCGACGAAGAACTGGATGCCCACAAAACTGCATTTATCAGCACTTGTTGCGAAGAAATCAAAACGCGTCTCAACGCGCTTTATGACGGCTTCGCCAACACAGCCTCCACGCCTCTCGAGTGTTTGGCCTAAACATTTTCTCCACCAAACGAAACTGCGTCCCATATCTATACCTGGGGCGCTTTTTCACCCCACCAAAAATTTTACCACATCAAAAAACTCCCTCACCGGGAGCCTTTTGCTATTTCCGGAGACCTAACTCCGCAATGGTCTTCTTGTACAAGTCAAAGTTCGTCCGCTCAAGATATTTCAGCAATTTCTTGCGCTGACCTACCATCTGCATCAAACCGCGCTTTGCCATGTAATCATGCTTGTTCTCTTTGACATGCTCGGTCACTTCCTTGATCCGCTCAGTCAAAATCGACACCTGCACCTCTGGGCTCCCCACGTCCTCTTTGGTGCGCGCAAGTTTTGCCATCGCCTCAGCTTTTTTCTCTCTAGTAATCATATGTCCCCAATTATAGCACACCTCAGTATTTTTACAACCCCTATTTTCCCAAGAAAAAAGGCCGCTAGTTACTCAGCAACCTTCATTCCTTGGTTAGTGTGAGTGTCGTCAATCATTTTGAAACTCTCAGAATATAAGTCGCATCCGCCCGCAGCGTCGTTTCGAGGTCAAACCCTCGCACATACAGCGTATATTCTCCCGGAGTGTTCAAATCATATGCTCCATAAATCTCGATTGCATAGGGCATAGTCAACCCAAACTCAGTCGTTTCCGGGCAATACGGTACACCTTCAGCCTTTGCTAGCTCAAACGACATCCGCAAATCCTTTTCGGTCGCCCCCACTGGCAATTCTATCGTCTTAATACCCGCTGTATTAAACGCAATATATAACACCGGCCTAAGGTCTTGCCACGGATTTTCAAAATCCGTGTCGGTTGGGTCCCAACCTTTGTACGGGCTATCCGCCGGAATTGTAACTGTATGCGGTATCTCCCACGGATCAGCATACGTCACTCCATCATATTCTATAGTGTCACTCACAATCACCGGCGTACCAATCTTACAGTGTTCATAAATCCACTGTGAATCTGCCGCCATTGTGCGTACGCAACCCGAAGACGCCTGTTCGCCCAGTTTATTAAACTGTTCCCAAGACAGCATGTCTTTACGTTCTGCAGAATAACACTCCGAATGCGACATTACTCCCTTATTAAACCGCACAGCGTTCTGCGTATATACATTACCATTCATTAATTTCCAAGTACTATATTTCTGATAAACATGAAATGAGCCCAATGGTGTTCTGTTATATTTTCCCGTAGAATTAACAAACTTTATCACCGGTATCGTATATGCGCCCGTCTCATCAGTCGTAAAGATTGTTGTATAATTCTCCGCCCGATTTATAAACATCAGATAATCCGGTTCATTTGCCGCCGGGTCATCCTCCAAGGTTTCAATCAAAAACGGGATTTCTTTTACCTCTGTCTGATCCGTATCCACCTCTGCCGCTCGCACCGTCATTCCGCCACACATCAATACCAACCAACTTGCCAACAAAATCAAGCATTTCTTCATCTCACATCACCTTCCTCTTAATTTGCTCCCACACCACCATCACAACAATATCACACATCACTAAATCTGTCAACTACATCACCTCTGGATTCCTTCAATGCTAAAATAAACTTATGGACACAAAACGTCCATGAGACCCAATAGCAGCCTGAGCTCACTCCTCCGCTCGCTGGCGGTTCTCCATCAAAAGATCGTGAAGTTCCCTTTACTGTTCCAAGAGAAAACAAAAGGTTCGTCGAATTTTAAGTTATGACTTAGAATCTTCAAAGTAACTTCCTAGCATTATTGGAGTGAAGTTGCCATATACTATTCATTATTCTTCGCTGTGCGCAGCGGTCACGTCAATCCGACTAATACTGCTGGTACTTTTCGGAACGCTGGCGTCAATGGTCACAATTGGTCGTCGCGTCAGGCTAATACTATCTGGGGTACCGCTGGCGCTGGTGGTTACGACCTCAACTTTAATGCTAGCGAGGTCTACCCGTCTTGGGGTCCAGACGCTCGTTACATCGGTTTCCCCCTCCGCTGTTCTGTTTTTGCCGCGGAGGTGCCGATCTTTTCTTTGACCCTCCTACATACCTAATACAGTACTAAGGCAGCGGAGGGGGAAAGCGTCACTACGGTGATAATTAGTATCATAAGCAAGGTAGATTTTACTACTGAATGCTAGAAAAAGCGCGCCTGAGGACAAGACATAAGCACGTGATGACCAAAATTGGCCAGACGAACCAGCAAACCTCAAGACACCAGCAGCATTTGCTGAATTGACGAGCCCGCTGCGCACAATTTTTGGTTTATCGACCATAATTCCACTTCAAATTACAGGAGTAAAAACTGTTCGAACTAGTATAGCGATTACTAGTTCAACTCCCGCACCAATTCTTCCGGCCATACCACCCCTGTCACTCCTGGCTCATCAAACCATTTCCCAAAAATCAACAAATTTGCCACCACACTCACCAAGCACAACACACCAACCAGAACCGGCCACAGCCACGCATATCTCTTGTGCCGTTTCTGTCTCACTGCCCGCCACGCCAAACCAAGCGTCAAAAGTAGGAGCGCCACGCTCACGCTACCACCAGCCGCTACCCAGCCGTAGTCATAAAACTCTGGCGCCTCATCATATACAATCTCTTGCTCATACAGCAAGTTCTCACCCTGGCGCACGCTCACCGTGCCCAAGGTCGTCCCCAGTTCCACTTCAGGCGTGATAATCTCAACACCGTCATAACTATAAGTCAAATCCTCCACCGTAGTATCATTTGGTAGAGCCACTATCACATCTTGCGTCGCCGCAAAACTCATTTCCTGGGTCGCACTCTGCGCCACACCAACCTGCACAATCTTCTCCCCCGCCGTCACCACCCGCATCGGCTCATACTCCACCGCCACTGCATCATAAATCGTCTGCGCATCCACCACATTCTTCCCGAGTGGCGCACCCACCGTCACCAAAATATACTCCGTTCCTTCCACTTCCGCCACGCTCGCCAAGCACCGCCCAGCCGCTTCCGTATATCCCGTCTTGCCACCGGTCACATACTGAATCTGGCTAAACGTCTTTCTCACCATCATCCCCAGCGACGGCAAATATTCCTCAAAATCATTAAAAATCTCCACAAATTCCGGATTCTTCAACGCCTCACGCACCAGCATCGCAATCTCTCGTGACGTCGAATAATTCCCCTCATCCATCCCCACCGGATTACTAAACCGCGTCTTTTCCATGCCAATTTCTGCCGCCCGCGCGTTCATCAGCTCCGCAAAACCTTCAATCGATCCACTCGTATCAACCGCCAACGCCTGCGCCGCATCTCCTGCCGACGGCAACAACGTCGCATACAGCAAATCCCGCACCGTTACCACCTGCCCAGCACGCAAACCCACTACGGCATAACCTTCCAATCCCTGTAACATCGCTGGTGTAATCATCACCTCATCGTCCAACTGCCGATTCTCCAGCGTCACCAGCGCCGTCATAATTTTCGTCATCGAAGCCACCGCTGTCGGCGTATCCGCCTCTAGCCCAGCCACTTCCAGCCCCAAATCATTATTCCACAAGAAAAAACTTCTTGAGTTCAAACTCAAACTCTCCATGCCTCAATTATAGCACTCTATCCCGCCAAATAGTCGTCCAGGCGAACTGCATCTTCAATCCGATATTCCCCCACCTCAGTCCGTCGCAGCGCCGTCAGATACGCCCCCACGCCCAGCGCCTTCCCAATATCTTCCCCCAACGTCCGAATATACGTCCCACTCGACACCTTGCAGCGAATCTCCAATTCTGGCCATTCATACCGCAAAATCTCAATCTCATAAATCTTGACTTTTCTCTGTGGCATCGCCACCTCTTTCCCCGCTCGCGCCAGTTTGTACGCCCGCTGCCCGTTGATTTTTACCGCCGAATACGCTGGCACCGTCTGCCAGTTTTCCCCAACAAAGTTTTCCACGCACTTTTCCACCGTGGATTTGTTCGGGTTTTCGCGCACATCCTGTTCGGTTATTTCACCCTCTGGGTCACCAGTTGTCGACACTGCCCCCAATCGCACCGTAGCGATATACTCTTTATCCAATTTCAAAAACTCGTCTGCGCGCTTCGTCTCTTTTCCTGTCAAAATAATCAACAGTCCTGTCGCAAACGGATCCAAAGTTCCCGTATGCCCCACCTTTACTTTTTTCCGCTTCTGTCGCTCTATACCATCTTTGCCTTTGACCGTCACATAGCCCGCCTGTTCGGATAGCGCACGACGCACCCGCGCCACCACACCAAAAGAACTCATTCCGGCCGGTTTGTCAATCAGCAAAATCTTATCATTCATGTTATGATATTACACCAAAAACCAAGTTAGTCAATCACTACCCCAGTTACTTAACTACTACATCCCTGGGATCTGGAACGCCCCCGGGTTGGCTTGCTGCTGCACTTGGCTAGCCTGCGCTTGCTGTGCAGCCATGGCTTTGGCCTGTTCTTCTGCCTGCTTCGCCGCCAAATCCGCTGGCACTTGTACTTGTGGTAATACCGGCGGCATCACATCATTGCCGGTCGTCGGTGCTGGAGGAGGTGGCAAAACCACTCCACTCGCATTATTTGCTACTGGTTGCGCTCCCGCCGGAGCCACCGGCTGAGCAGATTGCGCCGCCTGAGCAGGCTGACTTTGCGCACTTGGCTGCCCCGCGACGCCTTGTTGCGGCGGCACGACACCACTGGTCGTCACCGCACCCACACCGGGATTAGTATCAATCAGGCCTGCCGCACTTGCCGCCGTTGCCATCGGCAACGGCTCTTCCAGTGCCGCCGCCAACATCGCGCCATAATCCTTTGGCCCGCTCTGAGCCTCAGCGGCCGCGGCCTGCGCTGCCTGTTCCGCTTTTTCTGCCTCAGCTGCTACCTCATTCACTGCGGCCACACTCGCGGCCGCGGCCGCCACGGCTTCGTTCACCGCATTCACTGCCGCACCCGCTGTAGCCCCATCTGGCGCCACACTGTTCGTTGCAGCCTGTGCTTGTCGCACCGCTTCCGCTTGCTGAATTCCGCCCTGTACTGGCACATCCACCGGCACCACCGTATCTTTTATCTCTGTTGTATAATTCCCATAATCACGCCCCACCATCAAATTCGCCTCGTCCGGCGCTGGCAACGGCGTATTATAATCCGCAAAACTCGGCCCCGTACTCACCACACCAGTATCATTATCCATCACGTGCGCCGAAATCAACTGCTGATCTGCCCCCATCGACATCAACTTCGATGCTAGTTGCATCGTCTCAGAATTCGTGCGGTCATTCGAGAACCGACCCGTCGCCGCCACAATACCCGTGAGCAGCGCCGTCGCAATCTCTTTATCTACCACCGCATCCTTACCTTGCATCGCAAAAATCAATTTCGTCACCATCTCCGACACCGAAGATGCCCCTGGATCGCTCCATTCAATCTCGCCAAACCGCCCCGGCGCATCACAAGTAATATCCACCGTGGTCGCATCATGCATAATCCGGCCATATTCACTCAAAGCCGCATCCAAATCCGTCGCCTGTGGCACCCCTAGCGCCAACACTAAGTCTACATTATAATCTCCATGCGAAAATTCCAAATCATTCTCTGTGAGCACCGTCTTGTATGGAGTAATATAAACCTTTACAAAATCCCCCTCCAGTTTATAGCGCAAATGGTCCGCCTTATCCTTGGAGAGCGCAATAATAAAATCCTGCAAACTATCCGTATTTGTCTCAAAAGTCTCTGCGGGTTGCAAGAACTGCAAAGCATCCGGTGTTGCGCCCGAATAAATCGCGGTCGTATGCTTCTGCAATCCATCCAAAAACATCGTCAAACCAATCGCCGCTGCCATCTCGTCCACCGACGGATCGCGCGACAGTGCCACCAAAATATTTTCCGAACTCCGAATCTTATCAATAATCCGTCGCTCAAAATCATTCTGCGGAATCACCCCTGGCGCCGTCTTAGGCGTCGCAGCTTTAGTCTTGTCTCCTGCGGCTTTCGCTGGCGCGCTCGTCACCCCAGCCGGTTTCACACTAGCCTCAGGTTTCGACACCGAAGCCGCCGGCTTTGGACTATTATTTGTAGAAATTGGATTACTTGTTTTTTGGTTTTGATCTTGCATTTTTATTCTAACCCCTATACCTCCATTATATCACACCTCAATCCAAAAAGCAATACTATTTATGCTTAAATTATGATTTCAGGCGTTTTGCCAACTGTTTATCAGAAAAATGCCCTAAGCTGAACAAAATTCCCAGCGGCGCCATCAGCAGCATTACTCCTACCCACATCGTCATCGCCTTGTTCCAGCCCAGTAACCACAGAGTCTTCCCCTCCACGCCATAAGCCAGTTGCAACACCGTACTCAACTTTTCCCGATTTATCCAACTGAGTCCAGCCGCCATTCCTAGACCCGCCGCTACCGCCAGTACCGCCGCCAAAGTACAAAGTTCTAGCAAATAGCAAAGATAAATCAAACACACATCCGACCGCGTTGCCCCCAAAGCATGGTAAAGAGAAATCGTCTTAGCGCTCTGGTCAATCAATCGCATACTCGTAAACACCATAATAATTACCGCAATCGCTGCCAAAATCACACTCAGCCCCGTGATAATAAATTGCACCGAATCTAACGTAGCTACCAACGCCACACCATTGCCATATACATCTTCTACCTGATATTCATTCGCCTTGCAACCATAAGCCTCACCGCAAAACCCTTTGCTTTGCGCAAACTGCGCGGCATCGTCTAAGTGCGCAAATTTCACCAAAATCTTTCCACTCTTTTTACCAGTCACCCCTTCTTGCTCCACGGCAAAGGATGTGCCATAACTCGCCGGTATCATTTCTAAAATCGGGTTCAAAATATTCAAATCATCATCCACAATCCCCAGCGACAGCGAACTTACATTAGCACTCCCCGGCATCATCCCTACCGGATAGATTCTCGAGTTCACGAGCTGCGTTTCTGAATCAAATAGTCTCCGCTTGATCTCTGCCACCGTGCGCAAATTCGCTCCAGCATTGCCTATCGTCGGGAAACTCACTTGCACTTCAAACGATGCCTGCCCAATCGTCAACACTACTGGCACCTTCTCGCCAGCCTTCGCCATATCTTGTGTAATCACCGGCTGCAAAATTTCCTGCGGCAAAGCCAAATAATTATCCCGACTTTCCAACTCTTTTATCACCGTGCCGCCATACTGTTCCACGCCAATCTGCACCTTCTGCATGGCTTCTGGTGTCGCCGCAAAGTCACACTCCTTATTCGGGTTCAGTACACACATATCGGCCTCGTCCTGCGACACTGTGTTGACAATCAGATAATATTCATCCAGCGGGTTTACCATCTGTGGCACATTAGCCTTAATCCCCTGCACAATACTATTAATCGCAAACACCACGCTAAACGTTGCTGCGATAATCACCGCCAGCATCACACTCCGCCTCTTGTGCGTCACAATATTGAGATGGCCCAACCGAATAGCACTACCCAGTTTCATCTAATCCTCCTTTAGTCTCTGCGCAATCCGCTTAGGCGACAGTTGATCCACTGTCAACAAGAAAGCCACCGGCGCCACTAGCAGCATTAATCCCACTACTTCTAGATACTTCCAATTAAACCCAATCAAAATAATCTTCCCTGGCAGTTCCACACCATAATCATTTGTCCATAATTCTTGCAACGCCCCAGATTCCATTAGTGTCACCACGCCCGCCAGCAACATCCCTATCACCGTCGCGAGGATTACCGCATACACACAGAGTTCCAGTAGATAAGCCAAATAAATCTTCACCGTATCGCTCGTCTGCGCCCCAAGAGAACGATACAATGCAATGATTGGCGCCTCCGCTGCCACAATATGTGCAAAGGTGAAAGCCATCACCACCACGGCCACCACCAACAACACAATCACCAGCACCCGAATCATCTTCTCTGTGTCTGCTACTGCGCCAATAATCTGCGTCTGATTACCAAAAATCTCCCTCACCTCATATTGTTGATAATGATAGCCAAACTCCTTCTCATCATCCAGCAAAGTATATTTATAGGCATCATAAGGATTAGTAAACATCGCCACTAGTTTCACCTCTGTCTCCAAATCTGGAATATAGAGTTCATAATCTTGATCATATTCTTCGTACATCGCCTGCGCCCGCTCAATACATTCTTGTCGCGCCTTTTCGATCAATGCTTGCTGTCCCGTGCCATCATCAACCACCAACATCTCATAACCACCAAATGCCCCCATATGCACCAGCACAAGATTCAAAAGATTAATCTCTCCCTCTTCGCCAAGTTCATTACGCTGATGCACATCATCTATCATCCCTACAATTTCATAATCGTCTTCCGGCATATCAAACAGACCACCAAAATGAATTTCATCACCGTTCTCTTTGGCCTCTGCCAACCTTTGCATCATATCTTCCGACATCACTACTGGCAGCTTATCCGCTGGCACGTTATCTAATGGCTGCGTCAGCAAATGCTCCACCACCTCCGGCGACACAATATATAATATTTCTTGTTCACCAAACAATTTTACTTTAGTAATTTCACCCAAGATCTCCCCGTGATATTTCTCCACACGCTGCCACACCACCTCATTACCTTGGCTACCACGATATCGACCCTCCACATAAATCTTCCCCTCTGAACGTGCATCCGAATATCTCAGGGCATTATCTTCCAATCCTTGCAAAATAAAGTTCACCCCCATAATCAAACCAAACAGCACACTAATTGTCACTACAATTGCGAGGCTCCGCCCCTTGTGTGCTGTCAGATTCGCGTGCCCCAGTTTGATCGCCTCGCTAATTCTCATCCTTCGCTCCACCCCGCATCAAACGCGCGCCACCGTCCGCCACTTCTACGACCACCGTCGCATACTTTTCTACTATCGCATCATGGCTCGCCACAATCACCGTCGCACCCGTCTCCTGCCACACCTTATATAATATGTCCACCACATTGCGCGCATTCTCTGGGTCCAAGTTATTCGTCGGCTCATCCGCTAGCACAATCTGCGGGTTCATAAATAGCGCCCGCGCCACACAGGCTCGCTCGGCCTGTCCACCCGAAACTTCCGCTGGCTTCTGGTCCAATACCTCAGTAATCTGCAAAGTTTGCGCCAACACATCCACGCGTTCCATCCGCTCATTTTTTGGCATATTCGCAAATATTCCTGGCAAGGCAATATTATCACGCAAAGTGAGCTGTGGCTGCAAATAAAACCCCTGAAACACAAATCCTACTGCATGCCGATAAAATTCCGCCCGCTCTTTTGCCCTCAGCTGGCTAATATTTTGTTCGCCAATCAGAATCTCACCACTCGTTGGTTGCTCGATGCCACCAATAATATTTAGCAAAGTTGATTTCCCTGCGCCGCTTTTCCCCCGCATCATTACAAACTCACCCTTAGGAATTTCTAGATCCACATGCGCCAGAATCGACTTTGCTCCATAAGACTTTGATATATTCTTCAATTGTATACCTACCATAACCCCATTATAACACCCCCCCCCAGTAAACATGCAAATATTATATCTGTGCTATAATGGGGCTATTATGGATAAGAAAACTTGGATTATCATTGCAGCCATCATCGCCGTTTTTGCCGGCATTATCGGATACAACATAGCCTTTCGTTCTCCCGACGATTCCCTCTCCCAAATCTTCCCCGCTAGCGAAGAATCCGGCAACCTTCCCGAGAATATCGACGGCGACCCCAACGCCCCCATTATCATCTTTGACTACTCTGATTATCAATGCGAGCATTGCGCCAGTTTTAACAACTACCTCAACCAACTCGTCGAAGAATACGACGGCAAAGTCGCTGTAGTTTATCGCACTTTTGTCCAAAACTACCATGCCAATGGCACTGCCGCCGCTTCTGCTGCCAACGCCGCCGCCATCCAAGGCTACTGGAAAGAATACAAAGATCTCCTCTTTGCCAACCAAAACGAATGGTTTTATTCGGATGCCGCCACTCGCCAAAAACAATTCGAACAATACTTCACCACCGTCACTGATGGTAAAGGTGATCTCACCAAATTCCGCGCCGATATGCTCAGTGACGAAGTTGCTGCCAAAATCGCTTTCGACCGCAAGTTAGCCGAAGAGCGCAATCTCACCTACACCCCATATATTGACCTTGGCACCACCCACATCAAAGAGACAGAAATGAACGCCAATTTCCTCGACATCATGCGTGAAAAAATCAACAAACTCCTAGAGAATCAAGAATAATTCCACTTTCGCAAAATTTTAGCATCAATCTTACTCGCATCAAACCGATAATGCCCAGTTACCTTCGCGCGCTTCAAATAGTCTTCCTCGCGCATCGGCTGCCCAGCATTATGTATAATATATGGTCGCCCAGCCCGCGTTCGCCTATCTGATACTACCCCAATATGCCCACCATCGTCAAAAATAATAATATCTCCCGGTTGCCACTCCTCTGAATTTTCTTGCCAATCATTCCCCAATTTCACCGCATATTCCTCAAAGAAAGTTTCCAAATTCTTCACCCGTCGAAAGTCAATATTGGGATCCGGCGCCTCAATTCCATACTCATCTTGACGCGCCGCAATATCCGCATCCACCATCGCCTTCAAATCATACCCCGCTTCCCGGAATGCTCGCCAAATCACATCCGTACATACACCAGTATTTTCATCCGGATACCCACCTTGCACATAACTTCCATCATATTTCGGAAAGTTCTCTGCATCCTTCCGCGCCCCCAATAGAAAATCCCGATAATCATCCACCCCGTTCTCATTAAAATCCACCGCACTCTGCTCCACTTTCATCTCCAAATCCTCCATTGTGTAAATTCGCCCCACAAACGGCCACAGATTAAACCACCACAGTACAAAAATCAACACTGCTAATGCTATTAACATGCCAATTACTAATAATATCTTCCTAACCTTCAATTGCCATACCTTCCTGTGTATATTCTGAAACAATCTGCACTACTTGCTTAATCGTCGACGAACAATTTTTAAACTTCACCAACTCAAAAAACTTATCTCCAAACTCCCTCATCGGCATCACAATCAAAGCATGAATAAATGACTGCGTCGCCCCAGATACACCACCAAAATCCAAAACCACCGCTTCACCATCCAACAACGCCGGCATAATTTCCTTGATCCGTAATCTTCGCGCTATATCTTTATTCTCAGCATACTCCCCCACAAAATCTAGCATCTTAATTATCATTCAAATTTTATCTCCTTATAGTGTCGCGCCTTGCGTGCACGAATCGCCTGGCTATACGAAACTTTAATCTTCTCCAAAGTTTTACTAAACTCTTCCGTATTTCCCAAATTCATATCTAAGCCAATTAACGTTCCTCCAAAACTAGGTAAATTATCATATGCCGTATGTTTATCCATAAATGGATCCTCGTTCAATCTTGGACCATATTTCACTCGTTTATCATATTTATGCATCTTATATGCTGAATCACCACTATACACTACAAAATAATTTCGCGTCATTTTGACTATCGACTTTACAATATAAAGCCCCGCACCAGCATTATCACCTGTTCCTCCACTCCTAGCGGTCGTACCACTAACGCCTGGCATTAGTGCCAGTTTAATTGCATCCAAATCATCTACCGGCATATGATATCGCTCTAAACTCGCCCTTAATCCAATACCAGTGTCACAAATCCCTATACTCAATTTCTGTTTCACCGCTACATATTGCACCGTTACAAAAGCCCCATTCTTCGCTTCAGAATGTTCAATCACATTTCGAATTAACTCCCCTAAAACGTATTTTATCGTCTCGGATTGCTCCACTGTCAAGTGCAAAACCGGATGCAAATCCGTAATAAATCTCGATTGCTCAGCCTCAGTCTTAATTCTAGTTACTGGGATAAATCTCCCCGTCTCCTCGTGCTGCGTATATTCTACATGGCAAACATCACTCGTAAACTCATACAAACCCATTCTGTCCAAATACATCGCCGCTCTTTCGTTCTGTACATCAATATGTGTTTTTTCTTTTCCAATCTCCGCCGCCAAAGCAGCCGCAAAAGAAATACAAGCCGGATGAATATTCATCCAATTAGTCTCTGAAATAATTCTTAGCTTCGAACTGTCCGACAGATCATTGGTACTCAAAAAATAGTTAAAACTCTTCAGCTGATCAACATTGGAGAATGTAATCTTCATATTCTCATTATACACGGTTAAGCGTATTTTTGTCAATATACGTCTAACCGTAAAACTAGCAGGTGTAAGCTTTTCTTCCCAACGGTTAAACGTATTTTTGTCAATATACGTCTAACCGTAAAACTAAATCTTTCTCATCACTTCTTTTACCCGCTCAATATCACTCTCGCGCGTGGCATAACTGAGAGAAAACCGCACCAAGGGTGGGTATTTACAGACTTTATCCAAATAATAATGCGCGCAGAAGTAACCCGTCCGTGCCATAATCCCCTGCTTCCCCAGTGCCGCTCCCAAAAGGTGCGAATCCAATCCTTCCACGTAAAAACTCATCGTCGGGTTCGCCTGCGCCCCCACCATTCTTATTTTAGAATTGCTTCGCAAAAAATCATCCAACTCCTGCGTACAGCTCTCCAAACGTTTCTTATCTGCCTTGGTTCTTGAAGCCAGCCAATCCACAGCCACCGAGTAGGCGCAAATCTCACCCCATGCCATGAGACCTGCCTCAAAAATCGTATGCACATGATCTTTATTCGCCTCCGCACTCAAGAGATAATGGTCTTGGAACACGTCATCCACCATGCCTCCACCGATAATATTCTGTGTCAATTTAGGCACCAAATCCCGCCGCACCACCATTACCCCCAGCGACGGAGCATACATTTTGTGTGCCGAGAAGCAAATCGCATCCGCCTCCGTCTTCTCCAGCATCTCATAATAATGTGCCATCGCCTGTGCTGCATCAATAATAATCAATCCACCGTCCGCATGCACTTTCTTCACTACTTCTTTCAGGTTTATCAGTTGCCGCCCGTCAAAGTTCGCCGCACAGTTCGCCACCACTACCGCTTTCGCAAAATTCTCATCCAGTGGCAAACTCCCATCCGCGTTTCGTGCCAGCACCACACGCGGCACACCCAAACGCTGTGCCATCGCCATCGTCGCAAGAAACGGTGAATTATGCTCAATGTCCGATGTGAACACTTTTTGCACATAATCCGAACTAATTTCGTTCAAAAGCAAATTAATCCCGTACGTCGTGTTCAAAGTAAACGATACAAAATAATCTTTTGATTTTAACTTGAGTAATTTTAGTGTTTTCTGCCGCGCCGCTTCCACCATAGCGTCAGTCTTCTCACCCCACGGATACTTGACCCGCTCCCCACACGAATTATGTTCCAAATAATACCGGTTCAACGCCTCAATCACTGGCCGCGGCCTAAGGCTCTGGCACGCCGCATCCAGGTATACTGATTTTTCATCCAAATAGTCAAAATCATTCATACCTCTATTATACCCCACCTCAGCAAAAGTTGAACTAGTACAGCGTATACTAGTTCAAACCATTTTTCTATCTGTA
Source organism: uncultured Candidatus Saccharibacteria bacterium (assembly GCA_947087275.1). GTDB lineage: Bacteria > Patescibacteriota > Saccharimonadia > Saccharimonadales > Saccharimonadaceae > Nanosyncoccus. Next base: position 66,754 of record CAMUBZ010000002.1, on the reverse strand, counting down.
AAATAGACTATATTTTTCGTTAATAAACCAAAATCAACGAATCATCACTGTCCATTATTTTGCCCACCATTCATATTACTATTACCCATGTTCTGCCCTTGATTCTGGTTCACCTGATTCCCCATCTGGTTAGTCTGCCCACCATATTGCCCGCCAAAATTCTGCATCGCGTTTGGTGCCACTCGATAGCCCCTTTGCGCCAAACCAGCATCACCCTGTGTCAAAATTTGAATCCCCTCAATAAATCCCCACACTTCACTTGCGCCAATCGCCAGCCAAGCCACAATGTCTAAAATAGTCAATAACCATGCCATCCGATATAATGTCCAAAATGACATCACTGACGGCAAAATCACCCCAGTTACCAGCATAACTGCCGCCCCTGCGCCAAAGATTATCACATGCTGCGTACCCTTTTTCTTATCCCCTAGATACCAGTTGTGAGCGCCTACCGCCCCTAGGAAAATCCCCAGCAGTCCCGCTGTTGTTGCCGACTTAAAACCACTTGTGTTCATTCTACCTCCTCGTAGATTGGTAATTAGTATCACCTCAACCACGCCCCCAATCAAAAAAGGGCACCGTAAGGTGTACCAATCCTATCATAGCCACTTTGGTTAGCAACTTTCCAGGGACTTACGATGCCCTTCATAATCGCTAACCGCAAATGACAAAAATTCGTGGCTATATATTTGATAAAATTGGTACAATCTCAGTGTATCATACCGCTTCCAGTTTTGCAAAAATTATTCATGTTATAATTACCCTATGAACATTGTTTTCCCAGAATTCCACAATCCCACCATCCAAGCGGCCCTCGCCCGCCACGCCGAAATGCGTACATCCGGCGAGCCAATTCCCGGCCTTGCCGAGCAGGGTATTTCAGAAATCACTGCCCTCGAGGCCCCAGATCTCGCCACCGCTTGCACCATGGTTAAATCCGGCCAAGCCGATACCATGATTGCTGGCATTGATTATTCCTCGCGCGATGTGATTCTCGCTTGCAAGGAACACCTCGGCCTCTCTGGCCACACCTTTTCTGGCCTTGCCGTCATGCAACGCGACCGCGAAACCTACCTCCTCGCCGACATGGCCGCCTGCAAACACCCCAACAAAGACCAACTCATAGAAATCATCCATCAGACCCACACTTCCGCTAGCAAACTCTTCGCCGAACCTCCTCGCGTTGCCCTGCTTTCTTTCTCTACCTTTGGCAGCGGTGGTCATGATGACACTATCGACCTCATGCAAGCCGTCCGTCAAGAATTCCAAGATTCCGAGATTCTCCTTGACGGCGAGATGCAACTCGACGCCGCTGTAAACCCCACTGTCGCCCAAAAGAAGTTCCCCGACTCCCCTGTTGCTGGCCGCGCCAACGTCCTCATCGTCCCCGATCTCAACTCAGGTAATATTCTCTATAAAGCCTTCGAGCATATCGCCGGCTTCCATGTTGCCGGCCCCATCCTCCAAGGTTTCAATTTCCCTGTCTCTGACCTCTCTCGCGGCAGTTCTGTCGCTGATGTCATCTTAACCATAGAAGTCATGGCCAAACTTGCCCAATAAAGCGCAAAAAATCCCCTACAAAAAGGAAAGGCCGATCAAACTTCGACCAGCCTTTATACCCATTGTTGAAACATGTCTCGAAACTGTTATTTAGTTGATGTCTTTGAAACTGTTATTAGCTGCGTACTGGTTTTCTATCCGGAAACCAGTAAAGCGGGAACCGGTTCCCCATGGTCACGCGCCCGATAGCAGGCCAGACCAATCTCAAACCGTTCTCCCTTGGCCCTGTCGGGCCCTCTAATCCGGGATAAGCCCCATTTGGCTCTTCCCTTCGAAACTTTGTTTCTACTGCTACACTCCATTGCGCCAGATTCCGGCAACGGTTCACTTTTGCCTAACAGTGCCTTATGACACAACCCCGCCGTCCCATTGGACAACAAAACCGCGTCCAATCGGCACAGACTTCTACAGGCAAAACTTATCGAATCGATTACCGAACCCATGGCAAAACACATTCGTTGTATTACCAAAAAACGTACCTCCATTTTCGTGGTCAATACCACAATCTGCAGCAATCACAATCCGATTTGCTGCTACTACCAGTATGACGGCAAAAACTTACGCCGTATTTGACAGTTAGCCCCTGTAATTTTCGTAAGCATACGAGCAAACCAAAACCGCAAGGGCATCTACAACAATTGGACTATCATGTAACATTTTCTACATGCCTCCTCTTTAAAGGTTCTCGTTGATTGTATAAACTCAGCGAGTGTTGTCAACGTTATCGCATGCTCAACCACAAAGGTATAAAACGAGCATAACATTCATTTTAGTCGAAGTTTCGTCATCTGTCAACAGGTATTTTACCCAATCGCCGTCCGTGGCGCAATGCTCAAAGTATAGGGATTAGTCGGCTTCACGCCAGAAGCCACCTCAAAATACGCCGCCGCGCCCACCATTGCCGCATTATCCCCTGCAAAGCACAGCTCCGGAAAATATACCTCTATTTTGCCGTCAGAGGCCTCTAGTAGGCTCTCTACGGCCTTCTGGCGCAAAACCGCATTGGCACTCACCCCACCTGCAATCACAAGCGATTTGACGTCCTGGTGGCCTCTCAGGGCCATTTTTACCTTCTCCATCAAGATGTCACACGCCGTGTCCTGGAAAGACGCCGCAAAATCCGCTTTCTGCTGTTCCGACAAATACTCTTTCAACTCATATGACGGCGTTGTAATCGACAGGCCACACTCCGCCTGCACCGCCCTGAGCACCGCAGTTTTTAATCCCGAAAACGAAAAGTCCAATCCGTCAACTTGCGGATGTGGCAACTTATATTTCTTCACATCTCCCTGCAAAGCCATCTTGGCAATCGAAGGCCCACCTGGATACGGCAACCCCAGAATCTTCGCTACCTTATCAAAACATTCCCCCACCGCATCATCGCGCGTCGTCCCGATAATCTCAAACTGATTATGCCCCGGCATATAGATAATCTGTGTATGCCCACCCGACACCACCAGCGCCAACAAAGGAAACTGTGGCACACTCGCCATGCCGCCTTGCGCCGGCAAAAGCCAATTCGCATAGATATGACTCTTCAAATGATGCACAGCATACAGCGGCTTCTTCCACAAAATCGCCAGCGTCCGCGCCGTCAAAGTCCCAATCAAAAGCGAGCCAAGTAGCCCCGGTGTATGTGTCACGGCAATCGCATCTATCTCATCTTTTGTCAATCTTGCATCATCCAACGCCTTATGGATTACTGGCAAAATCGCTTCCAAATGCGACCTTGCTGCCACCTCGGGGATCACCCCACCATAAGCCGCAAAAATATCCACTTGCGATACCACCACATTGCTCAAAATCCGGCCGCCGTCTTCCACTACTGCGGCCGCAGTCTCATCGCATGAACTTTCAATCGCTAGAATCTTCATTTCTCCCTTATTATACCATATTCTCCCCAAACTAGCCAAAACATTTCACATTTGGCTTACGTTAAAAATGCCCCCTCAGCCAATCCAGCTTCGGGAGCAATCCAACAGTTACAAATAATTTTTACGACAGCGCGACAACATTATCGCAGGAATAGATATGAAAGGTCGAAAAAGCATTTTTCACCGAATCGCAACTCATTCCCCACACATAGTGTTTTGCTGTCTTATGGTGCACAATCCACAATCTCTCATCTCCTTTCAAGAACGTCCGTAAGGTTGTAATTACCTCAAACGGTTTATTCTCCAGTGAAGACGGAACCGACATCTCAGTCATATAGTGGACCTCACCTTTCTCCAGATGTTCCAAAAGCGTTCGCAGGTTACCAGACAACACCACCTGATCGTCCATCGAACGATGCTGATTAATCTGGTCCAAAATTTTCTCAAAATCCCGCATCTTCACCGCCGTGTTATCACCGCAAGAGAACACTATTCTCAATTTCTGTCCATCTCTTTTGCCGGGATATCTGTTATTGCTATTACCCTTTGACATTTTTCAATTCCCTCCTAGGCCTAGTATTCGCTGGTTGCACTTTGCAAGCAGCACCAAACCCATGGGTTTGCATAGGCTTAACGCTGCTGACAAAATACATATTTGTAACTTTGTCAATGTTCTGTGGAGGTATAACACTCCCCATCTCTCCATTTTATCACAGATTTCGTATTTTGTCAATAGACGGCACACCGTCTTCACCCAACTCCATCAAAATCTGCTATAATCAACTTATGAATCAGCATTTTTTGCAGTCTACTGCTTGGGAAAAATTTCAGCAAATCGAAGGCCACCAAACCTTCCGCATCAAAGACAACAATTATTCTGCTCTGGCCATCTTGCAAACTACCCCTGTTGGTGACTATCTTTTCTGCCCCTACGGCCCAACTCTAAGCACGCCTAATGCTGCCAATCTTCAGTCTGCTCTCGCCGGGCTAACACAACTTGCTCGCGAACACCAGGCCTTCTTCATCCGTATCGAACCTGCCTATAGTTCCCTTCCGACTGAAACTCTACAAAAACTTGGTCTCAAAAAATCCCACGACATTGACCCCGCACACACCTGGGTACTCGACCTCATCCTACCCCAAGAAGAACTGCTCAAAAACATGCGCAAATCCAATGTACAATACTGGCAAAGTAGCGCCAAAAAAGGCCTCTCTATCCGCACTAGCCAAAACCCAGCTGATGTCGTAATTCTTTCCAAATTACTCCGCGGCGTCGCGAGTAAAGATCATTTTACCCCCCAAGACGAAGCCCACCTCCAGCACCAAATTGAAGCTGGCTTTGCTACGCTATATTTTGCCGGATATCAGGGACAAACCCTCGCTGCTTCCCTGGTGTATGATTTTGACGACACCCGTTTTTATGCCCACGCCGCCACCAGCGACCAGGAGCGCAAACTTGCTGCTGGCACTGTCCTCTTAGTGCAAATGATTCTCGACGCCAAACAGCGCGGCGCCAAGATCTTCGATTTCTGGGGTATCACCACATCCGAAGACAATGACCACCCTTGGTACGGTTTCTCTCAGTACAAGCGTTCTTTCGGTGGCCACCAAGTCGACTATGCTGGCACCTGGGACCTACCGCTTAATTCTCTCCGCTATCACACCTACCAAATCATCCGTCGCCTCAACCGTTTCAAACGCAAATTATTCCGCTGATTCTCTGTTGTCCTCCAAATTATTGAACGCCTGATACACTACTTGGTTGACTTTTTAGCAAATCTGTGCTATGATGTTAACTATACTATTGTTGGAATGCTCCAATGATCCTTAAAATCAGATAACTGAGAGCACTTCCATTTTCTTTAAAGGAGGAATATACCATGGCTAATGAAGCAACCGAAAGAGAAGATATCCTGACCGACGTACGCGTAGAAAAAGTATTTCTGGAATGTCTGGCTAGCGAGTCTGACAATGAATCCGACAAACTCAAAATAGACGGGATTGTGCACGATGCGGTATTTCATCGTGCACATCTGTATGCTCATACAGATGAAATCTTCGCAATGTTACTTGAGTTACCCCCGGAATTCATGGTAAGCGGCCAGGGCAAAGGCTACTCGTTCCTGGGGGCCTGTCTCGACAAGAACGGACGCCAGTGGACTGGACAGCATCTGCTTATGGAAGAATTAATGCTTATGGGTATCGCCATCGAAAAAGTCAAAATATTATTGCCTCGCAAATGTTGGGGTATATTTCCCGGTGGAATGCCATATTTCGCTGTGCTTGATCAGTAATAAACATGCCTCGGTTTGATACCGGGGCTGTTTACGTTCTAAACAATAGGTTGACTTCAGAATATTACCTTACCAATTTCTCGTGCGCAGCGGAGTAATTTATCCACCCCTTACAACAGGAACATTGACGCGTACGGGTCAATGGAGTTATGACTGGTCATCACGTAGTGCAGCGACTGTTGCTGGTAGTTCTGGCAATGCTAGCGTTTATAGCCTAGGTTTCAACGCTACTAGTGTGAATCTAATGTATGGATGGGATAACCGTTACTACGCTTTCCCCCTCCGCTGCCTTAGTACTGTATTAGGTATGTAGGAGATGGAAGTGGATAATACATCTATTACCTGACTTAAAATATAACTTATAGTTTAAAGTTGCTTTAACCCCATAATAATTCCCTACCAGAATTTACCATAACAGTAATCACAAATACCACAATCAGTTTAAATTTAAGCATAAGCGTCCTTAAAATAAGCAAAAGTTTCTTCACTTTTTAGCATAAAAAACATATTATAGCATAATTCCCTACATGCCATTCAGCTCGCTATCGCCCCACTCCATAGGAACTTAAAGAAATAAACAAAACTACTTTACAGATATTAAAAAGCAAAAACCAGCCAAAAATGGCCGTTACTTAACATAACAAAAAAAACACAGACAGAATGTGAAATCTTTTGACACAATATCACTATCATGACATTGGTTCAACCAACTCTCCCGGAATTCCCAGATAGAAACAGATTACACATCCTTTAACCAGATTATCTGTCTAATCCCAAATCCGTTATCTCTATTATATTTCAACCATAACAAAAATGCAAGCACTTTTTATAGCAGGGAATTACTCATTGCACCCACCATTCTACATACTTAATACAGTACTAAGGCAGCGGAGGGGGAAAGCGTCATAGCGAACGTCGGCACGTGATGGACTAACACTGGTAGTGAAGTCGCAGCTGTGTGCAAGTGTAGTATTAGAAGAGCCACGTAATGACCAATACCAGCCACGGAGACTAGCAAACCGGAAAGTGCTATCGGCATTAGATAATTCTATATCACCGCTGCGCACGAAAGTCTTAAGAGTGTGCGCAGCGGGGGAATTACTCTTATGAATACTACGACTAATTTTAGATGGTCTGGACAGAATGGCTATAATTGGTCGTCACGAGGCTCAAATAAAAATGCAGCCAATGAGGCTATCCTAAGTGGATATTATTTGGCATTCGGAATTATTGTAGAACCATCACGTGGACCGTATGAACGCAGTGTCGGTTACCCCCTCCGCTGCCTTAGTACTGTATTAGGTATGTAGGAAAGCAAGGAAAGCAAAAACAAGAACCCCGACAGGGAACTACCAAATTACCAAACATTATTGCCAAAATACCAAAAATGACATAAATAGTATTGACAAAAAGCATAACCTGTGCTACAATGAAGTCATGGAGTAACCATTAGGATTACACCATCGTACCATACCATGATTAGCGTTAACATATATTCTCCATACTTGCAATCTTTGGTAGCCTTGGGTGTCGCTCCCCTCCAGTGACCCCAATGCTACCAAAGTGGCAAAAAATAATAGTCCACCGGACTTTAAATGGGGGTAATATGAACAAACCTACAGATTTAAAAGCACTCGTCCATACAGCCCAATTAATCGGCTGTAGTCTCTATTTAGGAGATAAAATTTACTTCGTCACCTACACCAGTACGGGCAAAGTCAACGACAAATACTGCTATGACCACGCTGATATCGATTGTGTCAAAAGCATCCGCTGTCATATTGACAAAATTGCCGGCCCATTACGAAAGACTTGGGGAGCAGAATTTATGGAACTCGCCCCGATAGCTTTTCAGTTAGGATACACCGTAGTTGTAGATGATTACTCTGCGCGCCTTGTTCAAACTACAGGCACAGAGGAGGAAGAAGAATTGCTTGAGTGCGCCTTCAGTAGTGAAGGTCTTCATCAGATGAGCGACTATCTCGCTCAAGCCTTATTAGGCGACCAGTTGTCCGAAAACATAACCGAAAAATCGTATAAAGAGGAGGAAGATATTATGGAATCAGTAGTAATCACTAAGGAGTTAGCAGAGGTAATCACTATCATCTATTACCGTATGTCACCGGAAGAACGTCAGGGAATTAAAGACAATGCCGGCACAAAGGTCAATCAATACATTACCGACGCTTTAAAAATCTCCGCCAACGCATAATCATGAAGAAAACTCCTAATATTAGGAGAGGGCCGCTATAGCGGCCCATTTCTTTTGCTCCCAATCCCAATAATCTTTTATTCAATCACCTTCAACTCGCCCTTCAGCCGCTCCAGCAAAGCGGTTTTTTCCGCAATCCCATCTCGCGTCTGCTTCACCAGCGCCGCTGGAGCCTTTTGGACATAATTCGGGTTCATTAGACGCATATTCAGCGCATCCAACTCTCGCCCCACACTCAGTACCCGCTGCTCCAAGTTATCCCGATATTCCGCCACCACCTCAGCCGGTACATCCAAATACACTTCATGATTGGCCAACGCCAACCTCAAGCCCCGTGGCTGGCCCTCGCAACTAATCACACTCGACACACCTGTCAACTTCGCCACCAGTAATTGATTGTCGTCCACTAGGCTATCATCGCCATATAGCAGCACCCACTTTTTGCCTTTAGAGGCCCCTGAGAGTTCCGTCAAGACCCTTCTCGTCTCCGAGACGACAGTGCATAGGCTTTCAAAGTTCTGAGCACTCACAGCGTCAAATACGAGCCTTGTCGGCCATTTCTGCACCACCAGCATGCCTTCTGTCCAGCTCAAACTCTGCCAAATTGCTTCCGTCACAAACGGCGCAAATGGATGCAACATTTTCAAAATCATCTCTAATGTCATCTTGAGCAGCGGCACATTCTTATAAATCTTCTGGCTTTCAATAAACCAATCCGCATATTTATCCCAAATCACGCTATAGAGCGTCTCAACCGCTTCCGAGAAACGATAATTTGCCACATCGTCCTCTACCTCATCCTTGCAAGCCGTGAGTTCGCGACAAATCCAATCCTCGCCCATATTATCCGTAGAATAGGGCATCTCCGCTCCAGCGCGCACCGCACCTTCGTTCACAATCTCGGCCTCAGCTTCGGCCTGAATCATCTCGGCCGCAGCCAGGCTACTACTGTGACTCTCATCCACCATCCCCTGAATAAAGCGCGAAATATTCCATAACTTATTACACAGATTCCGCCCTGCCATCACTGAGTTCTCGGAGAAGGCCTGGTTCATCCCCGCACTGCGTCCCCGCAAAATCCCCAGCCGGAACGCATCCGAGCCGTACTTAGTCACGAGGTCCATCGGGTTAATCACGTTGCCCTTGGATTTCGACATCTTTTGCCCATGCGCATCCAGCACCAAACCGTGCAGATATACCTCGCGGAATGGAACTTCGCCTGTCACATAAATCCCCATCATAATCATCCGTGCCACCCAAGCAAACAGAATATCTGCCCCCGTCTCCATCACATTCAGAGGATAATAAGGGTTTTCCTTGCCCGCAAGCCAATTCGTACACACAATCGGCCAATGCGAACTCGAGAACCATGTGTCAAACGTATCTTCATCACGATAGTAAGCCACTCCCCCCACCTCAATCTTCTGCAAGTTCGTCCGCGTATCAAAGATCCACTCTGGCGCATTCTCGGTCTCGGTTTGCCGGAACGCTGGAATCGGAATTCCCCACGGAATCTGCCGACTAATATTCCAATCTTTTAACCCCTCCAGATAGTTAATCAAAACCTTCTTTTTGTTGGCCGGATGGAATTTAATCTCACCCGCTTCCAAGTGCTCAATCGCCGCCTTCGCTAAACGCTTCACATCAATAAACCATTGCGCCTTCAGCATTGGCTCAATCACCGTACCGCATTTGTAACAGTGCGCCACTGCGTGAGTAATCTTTTTCTCACCCCTGAGCAGCCCTTGCGCTTCCAAATCTTTGAGTACCTTTTTGCGGCATTCTTCCGTCGTCAAACCCGCATACTCTGGGCCTGCCGCCTCAGTCATCCGGCCGTCTTCGCCAATCACCTGAATCCGTGGCAGTTCGTGTCGTTCGCCCACCTCAAAATCATCAAAATCATGCGCCGGCGTAATCTTTACTGCCCCAGTGCCATATTCCATCTCGGCGTGTTCGTCCGCCACAATTGGAATCAACCGATCCGTCAGCGGCAACTTCACCAAGCCCCCAATCATATCCTGATAACGCTCGTCCGCCGGATTCACCGCCACCGCCGTATCACCAAAAATCGTCTCTGGGCGCGTCGTACTTACTACAATTTCCCGATGCGTAAAATCCGACGCACTATCGATCATATCCTCTGGCACACTAGCTATCTGATAGGCAATTTCCCACAATTTACCATCTTCATCCTTGTGCTCCACCTCAATATCCGCAAACGCCGTCTGATGCTTAGGACAAAAGTTCACCAACTTCTCCCCCCGGTAAATCATCCCATCATTCCACATTTTCTCGAAGGTCTGATACACCCGACTGACCACATTCTCATCCAGCGTAAAAGTCAAATCCGGCCAAGCACAGCTCGCCCCCAGCGCCCGCAGTTGCAATTCCATATTGCCCCGCTGCTCTTCCACAAACTTCCACACCTGCGCGTAAAGTTCATCCCGCGAGTACTCAAACCGCGTGTGGCCCTGTTTTTCCAGTGCCCGCTCATACACCACCCAAGTCTCAAACCCAGCATGATCCGCCCCCGGAATATACCAAGTGCTCTTGCCCCGAAGTCGATAATACCGGGCCAGGGAATCTTCAATCGCAATCGTCAGACCATGCCCAATATGCAAATTACCATTTGCATTCGGTGGCGGCATAACTAACGCGTAACAATCCTGCGTCTCCGCCTCAAAAGATTCCGCCACAATCTTACGCGGCTGAAAAACTCCAGTTTTTTCCCATTCCGCATAAATCTGCGGCTCGAACTCTCCCGGTTCGTAACTCTTCGTGAACTTCATAGATATATTATAACACAGTGCTAAAAGTACCCTATTCTTTTACCTCTTGACATTTCGCTTATGGTGTGCTACACTGATAGTAAGAGTGTAAAACACGGCCGCTCTCGCAGGCGACCATCTTCTATCAAAATCAACAGCAAAAAGGAGAAACATGCCCGACGTTTTTCAGCCGGTAGAGAATGAGAATGCTACCGACCGCAACCCTTACGACACCTTGTCGCCCAAAGCCGACGCTTCTGTCAACATTTTCGAGGAAAACCCCGATGACAGTGTTGACATTACCGCCGAATATGATGACGCCAAAGCCCGAGTTATCGAAACTGAGCTACAATAAATTTTTACAAAAACAAACAAGGAAACTAAAAAATGGAAAAATCACCTAGCAATTCAGAAGCTAAAAACCAGCCTACTGGCTGGGAAAATATGAGCGAACATCAAGGCCAAACCCTCGAACCAATCCTCGACGTTGATAATTCTCGCGCCGAAGTGCAAGAAATCGAGGGTACACCCGAAGATTATGAAAACTTTGCCAAACAAAACTTCGTTCATCTACTTGATGCCCTCAGTGATCCCAATGTTAATGTTAATGATGCGGCCGAACAGGAAATCAATGCCCAAATCGCCATTACGGCCAATATTATCAGTAGTCTAGATAACGACGAATCTGATCCAGGTCAGATTCAGTCCAAAGATATCTTTGGCGGCTTCAATGATATATATCAAACAAAATATCAAGAAAGCGCGGCCCGTGGCCAAACTCGCATGGCGGAACTTAATCAACGTCTCATAGACGCTAATCATATCGTCAAAAATCAATTTGATAAGTATATTCTCGACCAGCGTCCAGCACAACCCGGTGACCTACCTGACAACGCTATCGAATAACACACCGAATCTCATAGTCTCAAACTACAACTTTCTATTCTGGGAGTTGTAGTTTTGCTTGCAGCGCCCGGAATTCTGCCTCAGTGGGCTTGGGATAAGGCTCCTTTACCAGCACCTGGCTCGCCGGCAAAATATGCACATGCGCATGCGGCACATCTATCCCCACCACCTTAATTTGCATCCGTTCACCAAGCACTGCTTCCATATGCTGAGCCAACTTTTTCACTGTTGCCATCACCGCCTGATAGTATTCTTCTGGCAACTCGTAAACCTTTTCTACCTCAATCTTAGGAACCACCAACGTATGCCCCTCGGCTTCTGGCTCAATATCCAAAAACGCTATAGTTTTATCGTCTTCATAAATCTTGTAGCAGGGAATCTCACCCTGAATAATTTTAGTAAACACGCTACTCATTTTTGTACTCTCCTCAAATATTCTTGTATCAACGGAATGTTGCTCAAATAATTACTCCACATGCATTGCCGCGCGCCCTTGGTATCGTTGCGATCGCCATAAATCCCCGCTTGACTCGTATGTTCATATAGTGGCGTCATAAAATCACCTAACGCAATCCAATCCCGTCGAATTCCCATCGACGTCATAGGAGAAATCGCCTCCACCTGCCCCACCCAAGCACGGCCTTTGCCATCTCGACAAAACAGCCAATTATACTGCCCATCATACGACTTGAACCCATCTATCACCACCTTGCCTGCATCTTGTACCTCAATCTCAAACTGAATCGTGCGCGCCTCAAAGTCCGGCGAGCGATTATAGTCTATGCTCAAAGTATATGGCGCTTTCTTTTGATTGGAGCCGTGAATATCAAAATCGTGGTTCACCGGCTCGGCCGACACCTCTTGATAATAGTCGCCCCTCATCCGACCATAACTCCACTGCGTCTGATAATCCTGGCGCGTGTCATATGCGAACGCCGTGCCTGCCGCCAAAAATTCTGGATCAGTTGTACTGGGCAAAACTTTCACCCCCCGCATCGCTTCAATCTGTGCCAAAGCCGCTTGTACTTCCATCGGCACCGTCACCGACTCCTCACCATAACCAATACAATAAAAATCAATTTTGCCATCCGCTCGCCGTGTATAATCTGGCAAATAGCGCCAAAATCCTTGTGTATTGACACGATAATATGTACGCACCTTGACGCCATCCTGCGCCGGAATATAAGCCATCACCGCTGCTCGCCCCGCCGGTAACTGGAAAATGTCCGACAAACACACCTCTGCACCGTCCACCCGCAGAGTAAACAATGGCACCAACTTGGCCAAAGTAAGCGCATGTGTGCTCAGATGCCGTTCCAAACCGCCCCCTTGCCACGGGTCACCGTCAATTACTGCCCGCCCCATCAACTCTGCACTGCGCTCTGAGGACAAAACATCAAGTTGCACCTCAGTCGGCTGCGCTGCAGCGGTCTCCACAATCGGCATCAACTTACGCGCCTCATGGCGCAACAACTCAAACTGCCGGAAATATTCCAACCGTACCCCATACAGCGTGGCTTCCAGCTCATTCATTGAACGTACATAAGCCCGATAAATCTGCTCCTTGGCTCGGGGCCGAATCCCCTCCAAAAAGTGCCGTCGGAGTTTCAAAAAGCCTACCGGCGTACGATAGTCATCACCATCTTCTTGAACTTCGGTCAAAATCTTGGGCAAGGCTGACTTATCCACCTCTTTCCAATTACTCAAATTATAACCCGCCGCCACGGCCAAAATCTGCCTTTGTCGCGGGTCCGCCGCAATCTGTTCAAACATCTTGCCAAAATCTGGCGTAGCATCTTTAGGTGTATCACACACCAACAAAAGGAAATTATTTTCATCCCGTGCTGTCACCTTACCATCAGCCAGCCTCTGCAAAAATGCCTCGCGTTCCTCACGCGTCACCTGTGGGTCTTCGGTCTCAATCGCCGCTCGCCTCAGCTCATTTGCCCGCGCACGTTTGAGATCCTTGAGACTCCGCGAATCCATACCCACAATTTCCTCTGGCGTTACCTCTACCTTTGCATCCGCACTAAAGAAACTGATAATTCGGTTTTGCTGAATTTCCGCCTGAACCTTATCTTGGGCGGCTTTTTGCTCGGCCTCCTCAGCAGCCGGATCTGGCTTCCATGGCAGCACCTTCGCATCCAGCACTGTCTCCTCTGCTTGCGCTACCTGAGGAGATTTTGTTTTCTGGTCTTGGGTTACCTTCTTGCGCTGGCCCTTCATGCCATCTATACTGCGCGTCGCCGGCTTCTCTGATTTTGACCTCCCAAACATAGTTTTATTATACCACACCTTACATATCTAATACAGTACTAAGGCAGCGGAGGGGGAAAGCGTTATAACGACCATTACTATATAGTGGATAAACATCGTGAGGGTTAAAGACGAAGAAGTATGCGTCTGTGGTTGATGTTGCTGAACGCGATAACCATTTATAACCACGCTGTCCGGCAAGCCGAAAAGTTCCATCGTCGCTAGGTAAATAAATATCACCGCTGCGCACAGAAGAGTGAACGAACTTGTACAGGCTGTACAAGTTCAAACCACATTCACCCCTATAATTTAATCAAATTTTTGGTCGATAAACCAAGAATCGTGCGCAGCGGGTGGTTCAGTGTGTATAACGTGTCGGGAACTCTTAGGTCTATGGGGCTATATGGTCAATCTTGGTCATCGCGAGCCTATTCAGCGGATAACCTGGCTTATCATAACGAATACGGTGATGAAAAACTTGATCCTTCCAATTTTGATATAAGAGCCGATGCTTTCCCCCTCCGCTGCCTTAGTACTGTATTAGATATGTAGGACATCAAAAAACGGCTCCGAAGAGACCGATTTTTGACATTTTCACTAACCATGGTATGCCCGACTGGATTCGAACCAACGACCTTTTGCTCCGCAAGCAAACGCTCTATCCAACTGAGCTACGGGCACATGTGTGGATATTTCAAACGAAAAATCGCTCTCACTATCCACCCGAAATGAAAATGAGCATTGCGCTAAACGCAACACCTATATTGTATCACATTTACAACTTTCTGAACAGATAAAAATCCAAGATTTTTCAAAATCGTCAATCACCTCTGTTATATCTCTTATGTTATCTATAATTTTACTTGACACTTCAGAATTTGTGCTACAATAAAGGTATTATGGAAGGTAATACGAAATCCCCAGCTAATCGCAAGCGCTTTAATTTAGCGCGTACCAAAGTCAAACTTCTTGCCGCTTACTATGGCCACCCTGCTCGTGACCTTCGTTTGATCTGCATCACTGGGTCTACTGGCAAAACCACTGTTGCCCACTACGTTCACGAGATTTTACGTGCCGCCAGCCAGCCAGTGGCAATCCTCGCTTCAGAAAATGCCATCAAACCCACTGTTTTGCACAAATTCCTCAATGACGCCTGGAAAGCCAAGGCAACTTATGCTGTCATTACCGCTCCCGCTACCGCGCTCAATGCCGATACCTTCTTTGGCTTGCCTGTCTATGTGGCCGCTTTGACCGACTTTGTCCCATCCAGTCTAAATGCTCCAGATGTAGAGGCTTATTTGAATGCCAAATCCACTCTTTTTCGTATGAACCCTGAAGCCGTCGTGCTCAACCGTGACGACGCTCATTATCCCGACTTTGCTCAATTCCGTGGTGTTTCCGAAACCATTACCTATGGCGCTTCGTCCGATTCCGATCTCCGCATCGAGCAATCCAAACTTTACCGCAAAGGCACCGAAGCCAACCTCAGCGTCGGCAATCAGAATTTCACTGTCGCCAGTTTTCTCACCGGTGAGCCTACCGTTTCCTACATGGCCTGTGCCGCTGCTATCGCTACCGCGCTCAATATCGCACCGTCCACCATCGCCGACGGCATCGCGAGTTACGAGCCTCATGCCTAAATTAAACTCATTGATAATAACCCACTCTAAAACTCACGCCCAAATCTCATGCAAAATCCGGAGCATCTATTGCTCCGGATAAGCTTGTGTAATTAATAGTAGCCTCCATTAAGCATACGGTCTACAGCCATCCTATATCTAGGGGTTAACTTATCGTCAACCTTCACAAAAACGCTCGTCAAACTCGGGGCGCTCAACCCCACACCACTGCTCCTACTTCCCCAGCAATGCTTCCGCCACCTTAATATCTTCAAATTCATGCGGACCATCTGCACGCAAAATCGTCTTCTCATGGCCTTTACCCAAAATCAGCACAATATCACCCGATTTCGCCAAACCAATCGCCTGCGCAATCGCCCTCTGCCGATCTAATTCTATCAGCAAATCTTTTCCGCGCGTCTTCCCAGCTTTTTCCGCTCCTTGTGCAAACATCTCCGCAATCTCTGCCGGGTCCTCGTCTCGCGAATCATCCTCTGTGATAATCACAATATCACTCTCGCGCCCCAAAATCTCTCCCCGTGGCTCACGCGTAGCATGGTCACGTCGCCCCGCACCTCCATGCACGGCAATAATTTTGCCCTTATGTTCCCCGACACTATCAAAGACTTTCTGCAACGCATCCGGCTGATGTGCATAATCCACAATCACCTCAAAATCCTGCCCTGCCTGCACGCGTGTCATCCGACCTTCCACCGCCTCTAGACTATAAATCCCATCTTCAATCTGCTTATCCGTCAATCCCAACCGCTGGCCCACACCTACAGCCGCCAGGGAATTATAAACGTTAAATCTACCCGGGATCTGCGTCTTCACTTTTATATCATCACACGAATATTCAACACCAGATGCATTTAACTTTATATCTGTAGCACGCAAATCACCCTGTTCTATACCATATGTAACTATATCACCAGACGCATATTCATCTACAAAATAGTGCGCATTCGGATCATCCGCATTCACCACACCAAACCGCGCTTTCTTAAACAATTTCAACTTTGCCTTGCGATAATTGGCAAAAGTCTTATGATAATCCAAATGCTCTGGTGTCAGGTTCGTAAACACCGCAATCTCAATCGGCACCCCCAACACCCGGAACTGGCTCAGCGCATGCGACGTCACCTCAAGCACTAGGAACTCCGCCTTCGCATCCGCCACTGCCCGCATCCGCTCATTCAGAACCCCTACTCGCTCCGTCGTCATATGCTCATACTGCGGATTCAACGTTTGCCCGTCTGCACTCCAGCCTACTGTTGTTAGTAATCCTGCCTTCCGCCCCGCTTGACTCAACATCTTCCAAATCATAAAGCAGGTCGTCGTCTTACCATTCGTCCCCGTTACCGCAATCACGCGCAACTTCTTAGCCGGCCAATCATATCGCAAGCCCGCCTTTAATGCCTGCGCTAAGTGTAACGGCTTCACCAGGGAATTATACCCCGGCAATTTCTCCACAGAACTCTTCAAACTCATACCCTACATTATATCACGCCAACAACTTCGCCGTACCCGACTCCTTAGCCAAATCTTTATCAAACGTCCACAGTGGTTCCGCCTGATTCAACGCCGCATACCCCGCCAAGCAACAATCATTAAACGATAACTTTGGGCATGCCAAATACATCGGAAATACACGGTCAAACAATACCTTATTACATTCTAGATTAAAGTCCGTCAAAACCGCCGATAGCGCATCTACAATACCTTGCCTAGTCCAATGATACCATGTCTGCAATACGTAGACCGACTCTGTTACCGCAAGGTCTGCCACCTCATAAGTCACCCCTTGACGCATCAGCATATCCTGAATTCTTGAACATTGCCCCGGAACATCCTTCATAATCAATCTAATAATGATATTTGTATCCAGCGACTCACGCAATTTTAACACCATATTTCTCCTTCATATAAGCCCTTGTCTCAGGCAGATTATCAATATATTCATGATATTGGCGTACCGTCCAACCCCTTGACGTCTCAATGCGCTTCTTCTGTTCCGGAGTCATACGCCTATACTCAGCCTCCCGAATTTTATCTAATTCCGCAAACACACGTTTAATCTTTTCTTCTCGCGTTTCTGCTCGCACCAACACTGCGCTACCCCCTTCCAGCCTAAAATCTACAGGATCGCCCGGCATCAAGCCTAACGCCTTACGGATCACACTAGGCACCGTAATCTGATATGCTTTCGACATCGTAGTTGTCACTTTTACCTCTTTTTTCTTCATAACTTTTCTTTATTTGATTTTTCTCCTCTACTTTGAGTATACCAAACACTTTGAACTTTCACAATACTTTGAAACTATATTTTTACTTTGAGATTTTTAAACTAATACATCCAAAAAGCGTCCGAGACGTCAGACGCTTTTCAAGTGTTATGAACTATTCTAAATTACTTTTGCGTATCAATAGGCTCATATGTAGCGAAGTCATTCTCACTCAAAATATACCGTTTGCCCTCCGCCAAATCATCCGGCTCATCCGGGTTATATGGGGCGCAAAAATAACACTTGGCATCGCCCTCTTGTGTCCCTCCCCAAGGAGCCTCAATCTCTACCTTATTCCCAGTCTCATTTTTAATAATCCGAGCCATGCCCGCAGCCTGATACACACCCGACACATCAGTGGCACGATAGCGCTTCTTAAAGGTTTCGTCCGGAATAGCATAATTATTTGCACGATCACCCTCTTGTTGTATAGGGTTAGTTGCAATCCATTCACCCGCTACCACCGGACGAGTATCCTCTAATTCTGCCACGCGACTACCATCATCTTGCTCACGCATCACATACGTATCAATCACATACTGTTCACCATCCAAACGAATGTCTTTGTCGGCATACTCACCAGATTCCAATCCACTTTGAGTAATCTGCACAGCCTCAATCCTTGCCTTTTTCGCATAAACTGGCGCCTCCACAAATCGAACCGTATACTCAGCCGAATTTAAGTCAACTTTTTCCGGCTCTTGTAATATCTCCCAACCACTAGATTGGCTACCTTGTTCGACATTCAAATTTAGTTTCTCTGACATTTTTATTTCTCCACCCCGCATTACTTTATCTATTTATTTTTGCTTACACTCACCCCCACTATAGCGCACTTTGTCAAAAAAGTCAATAGCACGCCTAATTTTCTCCATTTCTAGCACTCCACTATTGCAAGTGCCAAAAGTCTGTGCTATCATAGAGGTACGGAAGGAGTTAATATGCAACTAAAACCATTACAATCCCATATCGTCGCGCTCAAAGAAGAGCCTATGGAAATGACCAAATCTGGTATCTTACTTGGCGCCGCCAAAGAGGCCCCGGCCTATGCCGTAGTCGAATCAGTCGGCCCAGAGGTCAAAACCGTCAAAAAAGGCGACAAAATCGTCTACAAGAATTATTCCACTACCGATATCAAAATTGACGACAAAGATTACATCATCGTCAAAGAAGAAGACGTTCTAGCAACATTATAGAAAGGAATCATCCAAAATGGCCAAGAAAATTTTCTACACATCCGAAGCCCGCGAAAAGGTTCTCGCTGGCGCCAAGCAACTTTATGATGCCGTCAAAGTCACCTTTGGCCCCAAAGGCCAAAACGTCGTCATCGAAAAATCTTACGGCGGACCAACCATTACCCACGATGGCGTCACCGTCGCTGAAGCCGTTGACCTCGGCAGCACCGAAGAGAACCTCGGCGAGCAAATCGGTGCCAAACTTATCAAATCCGCTGCGCAAAAGCTCAATAAAGTTGCCGGCGATGGCACCACCACCGTCACCGTGCTCACCTACAATATCCTCGCCGAAGCCAACAAATTGATCGCCGCTGGCGTCAATCCGATGGAACTCCGCAAGGGAATTGAGGAAGCCGGCGCCGAGATTATTAAAGGCATTGAGAAGTCTGCCGAAAAAATCGAGGGCAACGACAGCAAAGTCGCCGAAGTCGCTTCGATTTCTGCTGGCGACAAAGAAATCGGTCAACTTATCGCTGATGTCATTAGTAAAATCGGCAAAGACGGCGTGGTTACTGTGGAGCAAGGCCAAGGCCTCGAAATGGAGCAAGAAATCGTCGAAGGCTTTACCTACGACAAAGGTTATTCTTCACCATTCTTCGTTACCGACACCAACCGCCAAGAAGCAGTGTTCGAGAAGCCACTCGTGCTCATCACCGACAAGAAAATCTCTAGCGCCCAAGAACTTTTGCCCTTACTGGAGCAATGTGCCCAATCTGGTCGCAAAGACCTCGTGATTATTGCTGAAGAAGTTGAAGGCGAAGCCCTCTCAGTACTCGTACTCAACAAACTCAAAGGTGTCTTCAACACGCTCGTACTCAAAGCCCCGTCCTTCGGCGACCGCCGCAAAGACATTATGGAAGACATCGCAATCCTCACCGACGCTACTGTTGTTTCTACCGACAAAGGCATGAAACTTGAGGAAGTCGGTATGGAAGTCCTTGGTACCTGTGGCAAAGTCATCGCTACCAAAGACGAAACCACTATCATCAAGGGTGCTGGCAACCAAGGCGCCGTCAAAGAGCGCATTGACCTCATTCAATCTCAGGCCAAACTCGCCAAATCTGATTACGAACGCGAAGAGCTGGAGAAACGCGCTGCTGCTCTCTTGGGCAAAGTTGCCGTGATCAAAGTCGGTGGCGCTTCCGAAGCCGAAATCGACGAGAAGAAATTCCGCGTGGACGACGCTGTGGCTGCTACCAAGGCCGCTCTTGCCGAAGGTATCGTCACTGGTGGTGGCGTCACCTTAGTCAACCTCGCTGCTAGCCTCAAAGCCGATAACGACGGCGCCAAGATTGTGAAGAAGGCCCTCCAAGCGCCATTTATCCACATTATGGAGAATGCTGGCCTCAATAGCCAAGCCCTCCTGGCCGAAGTTGAGAAAGCCAAGCCTGGCTTTGGCGTCAACGTCATGACCCCAGAACAGGGAATCGTTGACCTCAAGAAAGCTGGTGTCATCGACCCAGCCAAGGTCACCAAAGAAGCTGTCCAAAGTGCCACCAGCATCGCTGCCACCGCTATTACTATGGGCGCTCTCATCGTAGATATTCCTGAGAAACAGGCTCCGGCCGCACCCGACATGGGCGGAATGTACTAAAGTACTAGACTAACTGCATAAAATAACCCCCATAACGGGGGTTATTTTAACTTTATCCTTTATAGTTCTTCTGGATGCGAAAAAATCTCACGTAAAATCTTAGCCGTCTGCTCAATCCCAGCATCATAATCACAACTACCATGTGCTCGATAATCATAAATCACATAGGCCTCATCACCATAAAGGACGTACTTCTGTATTTCTGAAACCGAAGCCAATAATGGCGAACCTTTATCCACTCTACCAACATTGACAATCGCACAGGTCATGATGTCATCATAATATCGAGCTTGTGGATGAGGGGTCAAAGAAGCATTCTGTACTGCTGACATGCCAATATTGTATTTTCCAAAACTGGACGACAAACTATCTTGCATCACAGCAAAGCCATAATCCGTTAACTCGTCTGACAATTTAAACTTCACCTTCCACTCTGGCACATAAAAATAGCCATTATCTATATATGGCCCGCCTTCTATAATTTCTTTTATAGACTCATCACGACAAACTTCCTCACTATCATTTAGCTCGTCCTCTCTATAATCAATATTCGCTAATTGTTCTCTCAGCCCACCAATCTCTTGATCTTTTTCCTGCCCCTGCAATAATCCCCAAATTCCCCAACTTGTAGCAGCACAAAGCAAGAACACCAAAACAACCACCATCAGCAACAATTTATTATGGTTTTTTTGCGACTTCATCTCACTAACGGGCAAAGTCATATTCTCATTTTCTTCTGGCATCTTCCTCCTTTACAAAAAATGCGACTATCTGCTAGTCGCTAAACTAAACAATTTTCTTTAACCGAGAAATTGCGCAAATAGCCGCATTCTACCTCGGTTAAATTATTTAGTTTAGCAATTCTATTATATCATAAGAACTATCAAACTAACCTATTTTTACCACCATATTGACACAACAATCATTCTATGGTACAATTACACAGTACCTTAAGTTTTTGATAGTTGAGATATCCAAGGAGGAACCTTATGCAATTTTCCCAGAATCACCCTAAGTTCAGACTTTTTCTGCAAATCGCGCTTTCATTGCTCTATATGTTCACAATGATAGCCATATGCAGCCTTGTCATCAGCCACTATTCCTATCTAGATGACGCCATCCGTCAGGGAAACACCATCACTGGATTTGGTAACTTCGTCCACAAAGTGATGACATGTTGCAAAATCCCCGGCACTGCCAATAGTATTGGCTTCATCTTCTTTCTCGGGACCATTCTGCTCCCACTCATTTTTGTTCCGCTTATCAAAGCCCTCAAATTCACTGCCAGTGAATACCACGAAATCCAGCAATCACTTGAACTCTTTGATAAACTCTAATCTATCTGCACATTCACTAAAAAACTGCCCCAGAATCTCCGGAGCAGTTTTCTTTTTAAATCTAGAGTGACATTTCGTCAATGCTATTGATGAGGTAAAGTAGGCTATCTGCACGTACCTTATCATCGCGAATCTGGCGAGCCGCTTCGTAAGCCGGAGCAATCACTGCCTTGTCGCGCATAGTGTTCAACATTTCCTGGTACAACAAGAAACGCTTCTCTGGCTCAACTTCGACGCGATCCATGATTGGGAACAATTCTTTGAGAGCGGCTTCCTTCACCTTGGAAATGTCAGCACCGTAGCTCATTGGGCGACCAAAACCACCACCCATAGACGGCATGCTTGGCATTGCCATCGAAGGTGCTGGAGCCGGAGCAGGACTCGGCATGGTTGGCAACTTCATAGTATTAGCTGGCTGGCTCGGTGCTGCTGGCATAGCTGCCGGTTGGCTTGGAGCTGGTTGCGCTGGCTTTGGAGCGCCCTGCTGACCACCCTTCTGGGTGATCTCGTCGATTGCACGCTGCAAATCGTTATCTTTGCGGTTTTGGTTCATATTTACCCACCTTTTATTAAATTAACATAACGTATATTACTTATTATAGCACAACTATTTTCAAATGCGCAAGAACTTTATAAGTTTATCTAACATATCCAACTTGACTTCTTCCATTGGCAATCTCGCCCCAAAAGCATCCACAATCACCTCGCCCTTCGCCTCAGGGAAATACACCGTCATCCGCGGAGAAAAACGCTTCCGCGGCGTAAGTACAATCGCAAAATGCCCGTTTTCTTGCAAAATTCCAAATGCCTTAAACTCACCATAATCATACAAATGATCGCCCTCACTCAACCCTTTGTTGCTCAGAGTATAGTGCAGGATCCGAGGCGGGCGCATTGCGTACACCAAAAGCGCAATCACACTCAGGATAATCACTGCGAGGAACGTCCACGCCTGAATCCAAATCGCCAACGCCGAAAGCATCAAGCCCACCGCAATCAAACCAACATACCACCAAGTATTTTTCTCACGTACGATGTACTCTTCCGCTTCCCAACTAATTGCATCTGAACTTGCCATAACCATATTGTACCATAGTTTTATAAATTAGTTTGTAGTTCCAGCACCATCCGGCTTCTGTTGGTTCAAATGAGCCTGTTCTGCATAGTACTTTTTCTTTTGCTCAATCATATAATCCGTAATCTTAGTCTCAATCTCCACTAGCGCCGGCTTAGAAATATTCGACAAAGTGATAAATTCTTTCACCGTATCGATATAGACTTTACCCCAAAGCAACCCAGTCGTGACTTTCAAATCATTATACAAGTCCGGCGTAATCGACACCAAGAAATATCCCATCACCACCCGTTTGCTACCGATCAAAATCCGCTTATTCGTGAGTGCCACCACTGCACTACCAAAGAAATCAAACATACTGTCATTCTTTTGCGCAATAAACGCATACAAAACTTCTTCGCCCGGATTGAGATGTTTTTCTATAATGCTTGCGTGCCTCTTATAACGCCAGCCAACCGTCAAAGGATATTTGTGTTTGAATGCTGCCACCTGCTCATAAATCGTTGCCATATTTTGCCCTAGTTAATTACCTATATTATATCATGAGTTAGCAAAAGTTCAACCACCACCAAATCCGCCATTTTATTACAAGATATGTTATAATGTATCTATACGGAGGGTTACCCAAGTGGCTGAAGGGGACGGTTTGCTAAATCGTTAGTCTGGGGAGACCTGGAGCGGGAGTTCGAATCTCCCACCCTCCGCCACGCCGTTTAGGCATGAGCTTTAGCTCGTGACTAGGCGGCGTGTTTTAGCATAGGGAGAAGTAGAACTCCGAAGGAGTTCGTCTGTCGTAGGAGTCGAGCGAAAAGGGAAGTTTACTTACCTTTTCCGAAACGACGCCCGACAGTAAAGACTTGCGCCAGCAAGTCGCTTCTCCCACCCTCCGCCAAAATCATTCAAATTGATTCGCTAATTGGTCAATTGTTACACCAGTACCATCCCAGTTCACCGCAACATTGTCAAATTCTTCACTTCTAAACTTATTTAATTTATCATAGTCCCCCATATCCATTTTGAAGCTCAAGGACCCAATATTCTCATCTATTCGTTCGATATTCGTACTCTTAACCAACGTTAGTAACCGCTTCTCCATTACAATCCAATTAAGCAAAATTTGATTTTGTGTTTTCTGATATTTATTTGCTAAATCGGCCAACACAGGATAATTACGCATTGCCGTCCTATTACGTCTCAGTGGTTGATAAGCCATGAACAATTTATCACTATGAGCACAATATTCTATAGCACCCATATCCTCATAAAGTTTGCATTCCAAATTATAAACGCCCTCAAAGAAATCAATCTTGGCCACGCGCTCAATTCTAGCCAGCTGTTCAAGGTTTGCATTGCTCACACCAACATATCTCACCTTACCAACATCAACTAGTTGCTGAATTTCTCCATACACATCTTCTAATGGCAAATTTGAGAACCACGGACTATGCAATTGCAAACTATCAACATAATCTAGCCCCAGAATCTTCAAATATTCATCTAGTTGCACCTCAACATCACCAGGCCTTGCTATAGTTGGCTCAAGATTAGTATTGATGAAAAGTTTATCCCGATTAACACATTTAACAAATTGGCGCATCTGTTTCACGACGCCACCATTGTTATACATCATATACAATGATAAATAATTCTGCCCTCTCTCGTAAGAATGAAGTAATGCGCGAAGGTCATTATCAAAATTATCTGGGTCAATTTTCCACGTTCCAATTGCGATTGGAAAAATCTCATCTTTACTTACCATTCTTCCATTATTATACCATACCCTCTCCTACATACCTAATACAGTACTAAGGCAGCGGAAGGGGAAAGCGTAGTAACGGTTACCTGGGTTATGAGATGACATAGTCGATGTTGGTTCGATTTGTAGATAATACGCCGTAGCTGAAGTAGATGCCCGCGATACCCACCAGCTACCGTTCTTGCTAGCATCCCATATCTTACCATTGTTAACATGAGTATACCCGCTGCGCACGGAAGTAAACTGAACTAGTAACGCCGTTACTAGTTCAAACCACATTCACCTCTATAATTCCATCAAAAATTCTGTCGATAAGCCCAACTTACGGCCATATCACCCACTTTTCTGTCCATTCTTTCAGCCCCGCCGCCGTTTTATAATACGGCAAGTCCTCATCCGCCTCAGCATCCAAAAAGTCTACCAACTCCCCCTCATGGATAATCGCTACCGAAGGCAAATATTTAATCTTTTGCGCCAACTCCGTCTGTGCAAACTCCTTCTCCACCATACTATAAACCACCATTTTCTCGTTATGCGCCAATTCCTTCGCCGAGTTCGTCACTGGAAATTCAGCCGGGCACACCACCATATGTAGTACCACCACAAAACTCTTCCGCGCCGCCACCAGCTCATCATATTCCTGCGCTGTGATTTCTTTCACCTCACCCAGCGCGCCAATCTCATCCGACAGATAAAATTTCTCCGTCACTTCCGATACTACCGGTTCATCGTCCCCCCGCGTAGCCAACCATAACACCCCTCCAGCCACACCCCCTATGGCCAACACTACTACAACTATAAGAATCAGTTTCTTCATGACCTATGTAGCAAAGCAAAATTGATATCATGATAGGGAACTTCCCAATACCGAAATTCCTCCCCATCCTTCACCTTCACATTGTGGGCACCATCATAGTACCAATATCCACCCACATTGTAAATCTTGTCTGCGTCCCAACCCAGCGCCACCAACATCTGCTTCATCATCCCGGCATAACCCCCACCCCCACACATCAAGAAAATCGTCTTATCCTTCGGGAAATAATATTCCAAAATTTCCATTGATTCTTTGTAATTCGCTGTATACACACCATTATTTTGTGTGAACAGAGTCTGGCCCACATAGCCTTCACCCACCGCTTCTGGCAAGCCCTCTACATTCACCAATAACGGATAGGGAATTACCTCAAACCCCTGCACATATCCCGAAAGATACGAATCGCCACCAATCGCCTCATAATTCGCCGCATCCACCAACATGCGCATATCACGATACACTGCATCCTCACGCCCCAAATATTGGTCGATTGTATTTTCATTAATATTTTTATCAATCCCCATTTCACCACGCAACCCGCCGGCCAACTCTGGTTTTGGCAACTCAACTCGCAAATCCGAACATTGTAGCCCCTCATCACAAGTCGCCCTCTTCTGTGCATCCTCAACCATCCCTACTACACCGCAAGTAATAATCCCGGCCATACCTAATACCAAGACCGCACTCGTAATAATTATTCCGCGTTTTTTCATAAATCACCTCACTTAGTTCTTTCCATTATACTCTAGATTTATTATATTGTGAAAAAGTATGCTATAATAAGAGAAGTTTAATTGCGAGATATTCAATGAAGAAATTCACGAAAAACATCCTACAAATCACCACTGGCATCTGCACCATGGTTACTTTGTGCGCTGGTAAGGCTATGGCATTGACTGTTCAAGAAGGCGCCGAAGCAGCTCGTGCCGACGGCATGCCAGAAAACCTCGTTGGCCCAGATGGTGTCTTTACCCAAGTTACCAATACTGTTCTCTACGTCGTTGGCGCAATCTCCGTTTTGATGTTGGTCTGGGGCGGTTTCCGCTACATTATCTCTGGTGGCGACAGCAAAAAGGTCACCGACGCCAAAAACACCATCCTCTATGCTATCCTTGGTCTCATCATCGCTTTCTTCGCTTATGCTATCGTCAACTTCGTCCTCAATACCATCAGCCCCACACCAGCCCAAAATGCCGAAAATACCGCACTTCTACTCAATTTCTTCGCCTAATGTCTAACTAAGCACACTATCCACCGCTAGTCGGTGGATTTTTGTTGATCTCGCCCCACCACAAGTACGGCACCCATCACGCTCTTAGCACCCGCTTGCCGCAGCTTCTCTCCAGCCACCAACATACTTGCACCCGTTGTCCATACATCATCAAGCAACAAATAATTTGCCTCATTATCCACCATCCTAGCCACCTCATAAGCCCTTTTTGCCTGCTCTTGGCGTTCTGATGCCTTGGTCCCCACCTGCACTGTATCTTCCGCTCTCCGCAAGATTGGTTGACATTTCCAACCCCGTCTGCGTGCCAATTTCTTCGCCGAAAGCAAAGTGTGATCCAAACCGCGCTCCCGCACATGCCGCCCAATCGTCGGCAAGGGAACTACGATAGTATCAACCGGTAATTCCGGGATCACTTTGTCTAGGATTTCCACCAGCATCTCACCCGCCGCCCGCACCGCCTGGTATTTATACTCTTTCACCAATTGCGCCAACACACCTTCACGCCAACCACCCACAAATAGCGCATCAAACGGCAACTGACAATCCTCGCATTTATAATCTCGCCACGTTGCACCACTTTTTCCCGCATTCGCAAGCACTTTTTGGCAAAGCGGACAAACCCGCAATGTCGCATTCATTAAGTTATTTTTACAACACCCGCACAAAACCGCTCCCAGACATCCACAACCCCTACAGGTGTGCGGGCAAAGTAGGTCCAAGACCCCACATTTTGTTGTGCTTTTTACAACGAATTTCATAATTAGTATTGATTTTACACCAAAAAGCCCTTATAATAAAGCATAACAATATATAACGGAGGTAATTCAAGCAATGGCTCGTACTAATAGTGACGACATGCTGATGGAAGAAGAACTAGCAGAGTTGTTCCAGAGTAGTGGTCCCGAATCTTCATCAATCGTTGACTCGTCTGACAAATCTGCCCTCGACGTTGAACCATCAGACGGGGGAGATGATGGGTGGGATAATACTGACGATTTTCCAGGACAACTCGCTGTAGATGTCTACGAAACCGCAGATAAACTTGTTGTTAAGGCACGCACAGCCGGCATTTCTAAGTCGGATCTCAATGTGACCATTTCCGACAACATTCTAACCATCTCCGGTATCCTTAGCGGTGGCGAAGACGAAAACACCACGGCTTGGCACATTCAGGAATGTTACTGGGGCGAATTCTCCCGTACTATCGCTCTTCCAGTCCAAGTCAAAGAAGAAGAGGGAACCGTCAAAGCCGAACTCAAAGATGGTGTGCTTACTATCACCTTTGAAAAAGAAAAGGTTGAAGCGCCAATCAAGATTGCTATTCAATAATTTCTTGTTCTGTAACTCACACACTAAGAGTCACTCCGCAAAGGGGTGATTTTTAGTTATACACTTCAACTATCCGCTACCCCCATAAATATACAACGCTCCAAAAAAGGCACCCGCAGATGCCTTTTTTATACTTTATCTACTATTGTGTTGACTGTCCACTTGACTCAGATTTTGCAGCCCCACTACCCTTCGAATCCTCTTGAGAAGAATTTCCAGAGTCACCAGAGCCAGAACCGCCAGATTTAAACACTGCGCTCGAGACAAACTGCACGATCGCAAAGGCCAACATCGACACCACCAAGCCAATCACGCCATAAAGAATCGTGTTGCGTGCCCGTGTCGTCTTAGCTGCCTCGCCAGTCGATGTCACAAAGAGAATTGCCCCCACCACAATCACAATCACTGCCAAAATACTAACAACACCCACAATCGCGTTAATGATGTCCACTACACGCTCAACCAAGCCTTTCTCTGTGCCTGGAGCATTATCCGGGATATTACACTCTGCCAAAGATGTACAATCTGCACCCGGATGCAAACTACCCTGTGGACACTGGCATTCTGCAAAAGTATCCGCAGTGCTAAAGGCAGAAACCCCTACCAGACTACCTAGAACCAACGCTACTGCGACAGCTAAAGTTTTTAACTTCATACCTGTACCTACCAACAAACAATTAGTTACCAAAGACAGACTTCAAGACGAAGTTTACAATCGCAAAGGCGAGCAAAGCCACTACCAAGCCAACTACGCCATAGAGAATCGTGTTACGAGCCTTCGCTACCTTCGAAGTGTCACCTTGAGAAGTGGCAAAACTAATACCACCCATCACAATCATTGCCACAGCCACAAAACCAACCACACCAACAACCACGTTAATGATAATAGTCAAAGTATCCAGCAAATCGCGGTTCTCAAATACGCCTTGTCCATTGCTCATACCGTCACACTGATCCAGACTCGGCTTAGTCGTGTCACCATTTGGGCAAATCACGTTAGCATAAGCCGGCGAGATTGTTGCGATACTACCTAGACCCAACACTGTCAACACTGCAGCGATTGCGCTTAGAACTACCTTTTTCATTCTTTAATTTTCCTTTCAATTATCTATACTGTCCCTATCATACATCATTGCGACAAAAATGTCTATAGGGATTCTCCCCAAATACTTTGGCTTACAAAGGTCACAATTGCGTACGCTAATAGCGCCACCACCAAGCCAATCACGCCATAAAGAATTGCGTTCTTCGCTCGATTCAGTTTCACTGCATCGCCTGTACTAATCACATAAGTAATCGCGCCGTATACAATCATTCCCACCGCAATCAAGCCTACCAGGCTCAACGCCACATCAATCAACCCCACCACCACTGGCATCGCCGTGTCATCATCTTCCAAAGTACAACCCGCCGCTTCTTTCAAATTCTCTGGAATTCCGTTACCATCCTCACAAATATCCCCAATCTCCGCCGCAACCGGCATCATCAACCCAAAGCCCCCTATCACCGTTGCCACAACCACCAAAACACTTGCCAAAATCTTCTTCATTATTCCGCTCCCATTGCTCCACTTGTAGAACTAATAACAAACGTCGTAATTGCTGCAGCCAGCAACACAATTATCAACCCCACCACTGCATAGATAATTTCTCGCGTTGCTTTCTGCACTTTGCCTGAATCACCTCTAGAAATCACGTATTCAATGCCACCCTTAATAATAAATATTACCGCTACCGTACCCGCTACGGTATAAGCCCAGTTAAACACTCCTTGCAATTGCTCCGCATCAAATCCACTCTCATTCTGCTTCCACCCGCTACCGTTAATACCCAGTACCAACTTGGCCGTGTTCACAATCACCGTCGCTCCCATGGTCAAGATCGTACCGATGATCGCCGCCGTCAAAGTCTTTTGCCCCTTTGCCGCCCGGCCTGGGTCACCTTGTGCTGTAATATATAAGAAGCCGCCATAGATCACAAATCCCAGCGCCAAGTACCCCACTGCTAGGAACAAATCAAACAAAATATTCAGAACCACCGTCCAAATAAATGCAACTGTCTCTTCCTCATTGGATGGTTGTTTAATCTCACTGGTTCTATCATTACCCTCGCATAGTTCAGCATACCATGGCCGAAATCCTAACAAAGTCGGTGCACCACAGCTATTTGGCAAATCATCCGCCGCAACCACATTAGACGGCACCATTATCGTCATAAATCCCCCCATCACCATTACTGTGCTCAAAAACGCCAAAATCTTCTGTTTCATGTCTTTATCTTAACACTAAACCCCCAAAAAAACTACTATTTTACCACTATACCCCTGTAGAATAACCATAAGCGTTGATTTTATCAAAAAATTATGTTATTTACTCTTGACTATAATGCTTGTGTGTGCTATAATTACAGGGTACCCATAAATTGGGCTTGTTCGGAATGTATATAATATGAAAAAACTGATTCTCAAGATCGTATCGGCAATGATGCTCGTGTTTGGCATCACTTTTGCCAGCACTCTTGCTCCGATCCAAGATACTTCCAATCCTTTCTTACAATCTGCCTACGCCGACGAAGATGACGAATCCGAAACTACCGATGACACAACTTCCGAAGACACTTCATCCACAGAATCTACCAGCACAGGGAACAACACTAATGAGCCCGAAGACCCCTGTAGCGTAGAAACTGACTCTGTCGCCTGGATTCTCTGTCCAGTCATGCGTACCGCCGGCAATCTCGTCGACGCCTTCTATGGCTTTATCGAACAAATGCTCATTGTCCAGCCACTTTCCACCGATGAGGATTCCGCCGTCATTCAAGTCTGGCGCGTCGCCCGTGACCTCACCAATACCGCCTTCATTGTTTTTGCTCTCATCGTCATCTATTCACAACTTACCGGTCTTGGTATCAGCAACTACGGCGTCAAGCGCGTTTTGCCACGCCTCATCATCGCCGTCATCATGGTCAACCTCAGTTTCTTTATCTGTTCTGTCGCCGTTGATATTAGCAACATCGTCGGTAGTAGTATTACTGGATTCCTCGACGGTATTCAGACCGATATTCTTAGCAAAGCTGATCTCAACTACCATCTCGACGTGCTTTGGTCCGACTTTACCCGTGCTCTGACTGCTGGTGGCGTCGTTGCCGGTGTCGCCGTTGCCGCTTTCGCTGGCATCAAAGCCATCTTCTGGGGCGTCATCCTTGCCCTCATTGGTGCTGTTATTTCACTCGGTATTGGCCTCTTTACCATCTCCTTGCGTCAAGGCCTCATCCTAATTCTCGTCATGATTGCGCCACTCGCCTTCCTCGCCTACCTCTTGCCCAACACCGAAAAATGGTTTGAAAAGTGGAAAAATCTATTTTTCCAGATGCTCTTCTTCTACCCTATGTTCAGTTTTCTCTTTGGCGCCAGTAAACTCGCTGGCTGGGCCATCATCGCTAGCGCCGAGGCCAATCTCTTCACCGTCCTCATCGGTATGGTTGTCGAAGTTGCACCGATTTTCTTCTCTTTCTCCCTGTTCAAGATGTCTGGCACTATCCTTGGGGATATCAACACCGCCTTGCAGAAAGCCAGTGCTCCTGCCCGTGGCGGAATTGCTGGTTGGGCTACTTCACACCAAGAACTCGAACGCCAAAAGTATCTTGGCAAAAGCATAATGCCTGGCGCTCACCTCCGCCGCTTCCTTGATGGTCGCAAACAACTCCGCGAAAACGACACCGCTGCTGCTGCTGAATTGCGCAAAAACCGCGCCGCCGAGCGTGCCTTTAACAAGGCCGCCTCTTACCGTGGGCTCGATTCAGAGGGTAATGCCAAAGTTGGCGGCCGCTGGCTCTTCAATGGCTATGCCAACAGCCACACCCGTCTTCAAAAGCAAGCTGACGTCCAAAGATTACTCGCCGCCACCGCCCAGCAAAATCTGGCCAACAACCTTTCTGACTACGACAAGACCTTCAAGGGTGCAGCCGCTAAACGACTCAATAGCCGTGGCGCTGAAGCCTACCTAGATAACGCCAAACAACAGTTCCGTGCCGAGAACATCGCCATGGGCGACCAGTCTCTCCTCTTGGGCCGCTATCTCCAAGCTGCTAAAGGTCGCGAGAAATCACCCTACGAGTTCAACCGTCTTATCGGTGGTGCTTCCAGTAGCCTCGGCCACATTGGCGAAGCCTCTATCATTGGGCAGGTAATTGACCGCAGTGTCCAAATCGAAAATCGCCGTCGCCGTGAAGCCTTAGTCGTCGCCAACAAATTCGGTTATAGCAAAGGTGACTTCCGCGGAATGATTTTCGACAAAGCCCGCATTAATGATGACGGCTATGAAGAAGACGAAAACGGTCAAGTCATTGAAGATGCCGATTATAACCTCTTACCTGGCAAGAAACATCGCGCTTGGGGCAAATATGTCGCCATCCACAAAACTACTAAGAAAGAAATCTCCAAAGAAGAATATCTACGTCTCAACCAAAGCCAACGCGATGAGTACCAAAAGGTTCGTTATATGGAAATCAAAGATGATGATGGTGATGTCATCCAAAAAGTCTACGATGACGATGCTGGCTATATGAAAGAACTTCTCCGTCAAGATATTGCCATCGGTGATCCTATCAACGTCCGTTATCTCACCGAAATCGGTGTCAAACGTCAACCATCTGAATATACTGGTCTTGCCGCGCAATATGCTAATCAGGATCGTACCGGTATCCTCCGTCGCTATCACAGCACTATTACTGCCGCTATGCTCGAAAGTAAATACGCCGAACATAACGCTGCCGTCACCGCTATGCTCACCGCCCAAGCCAACAACGGTTATATTACCTCAGTTGGCCAATACCACATTGCCGAGCTCGAAAGTCTCTGGAAAGCCGCTAAGTCCGGTAAAATCCTCCAGAACGACGCCCCCATTATCAAGAGTTGGAAGCGCCTTATCGACAGCCTCGATAGCAACACGCCTGGCGAACGCTTTGAAGATATCTTCGACGATGCCACTCTTGCACTCACCCAGAACGTCAACGGCATGCCACTACATGGTCTCCGTAAAGCCTACAACGCAAACGGTGAAGCCTACTGGTACAAAATTGATCGCAACGATGCCGACATCACCACGGATGATAAGCGCAATTGGATCAAGCATCAGATTTTCCCAGCCGTCATCCAAAAGCTCATCGGCTCTATGGATCGTCGTCCATCGCCAACCGTGCTTGATAGCCAAAAACCTGATGGTACACTAGCATTCTGTGATCTCATCGACTCTGCTAGTCGCGTAGGAGCACAAGCCCTTGACCCCAACACTCCATTCGATCAGCGTATCCAGGTACAATCCAAAGACAACCCCACAGAAAGTGTCTTGGATTCCAGAGACCCACAAACCGTTCAACGTCACCTCAACGAAATGCGCAACTATATCTACGACAAATTCGGTTATGCTAGCACCAAAGGCGGTTCCAAGAACGGCGGTAATAATGGTGGCGGCGGGCGCCAAAGTAAAGAAGGCGTACCAATGGGGAACCACGAAAACACCTATTTCAGTAAAGATCAGCAAAAGACGTTCAATGCCATTATCCGTGCCGTGGAGGCCTTCAATACTGAACTTAATAACGAAAGTGAACAAGACGAATACATACGACAAGTTAACGACCCACAAGCCGTTCATGACTTACTCGAAAAAGTTTTTGCCGAAAGTGGTGGTGCTGACATTGCGTCTATTGGTCGACAAGTTGTTAGCATCTTTAGCGAAAACGAAACTCTCCGTGAACTCGCTTTCAGCGCTGAGCAGACTGTAGATTATTGGATCGATGCATACGCTCAAGACCCCGACGGTGCTACCGACCTTAACCACGAGATCGAACAGAGGTATATCCAAGGTATGGAAACCGAGATTCTCGATCTTGCCGACAGCGCCAACTACTCATAGCCCCCAACCCCTCCCCGTGAGGGGTTGACTTTTGTCCAACATGCGTGTATCCTGTAGCCACAGGGAGGTGAAATTTTGGTGGGCGTTATTTTGCTTTTTCAGCGTCTACTATGATAAAATATAATTATGGCGACTTACAAAGTACCGCAAGATGTTGAAGCCGATGATAAACTACTCGGACCATTTTCTTTTCGGCAATTCGTCTATCTAATGCTAGTTTTTGGCCTTGGCGTTGCTGCCGTAGGGCTTTTTCAAGTCTTTCCACTCCTCGCCATTATCCCGCTACCTTTTGCTTTCTTCTTCCTTATCTTGGCGCTCCCACTCAAGAAAGATCAACCGATGGAAACCTACCTCGCCGCCCTCATTTCTTTTTACACCAAACCTCACAAACGTTTTTGGATGACCGGTCAAAGCGACTCCACCATCCTCATTACCGCCCCCAAGAAAGTCGAAGAAAACCGCGTCCGCAACATCACCGAAGAAGAAGCCGGCCACCGTCTATCATTTTTGGCCGCCATTGTCGATTCCGAAGGTTATGCCATCAAAAATGCCAGCTCTCCCATGCGCGATGAATTCTACGCCGAAGCCTACAACGCTACCGACATGTTCGATCGCTCTGGTACCAACCGGCTTAATCATCTCATTACCAAAGAACAGCAAGAACGTCACGACGAAATCGTCAATCAAATGCGTGCCGCAATCCAGAAACAACAAGCCAGCACGGTTCGCCCCAACCTTACACCCATCGGCGAAAGCGTTATTCAGCCTCCTTCCGCACCTAGACCCAATTCGACTATCGTGCAGCCTACTCCCGTACAAGCCGCCCAGATGAATAACCTCGCTCACAATCCCGATTTCTCTGTCGAAACTATCCAGCAACAAGCCGACCGTATCCGCCGCGAAAACGAAACTGAGGTCTATGTACCACTACACTAAGGAGTTATATGAATCCACAAAATTATAATCAAGTTCCACAAGGTCAACCTGCTCCTCAGGCTTATGGTGCCAATGCTCAGGCGCACGCCATGGCAGCCGCTCACCCCGCCGCTCAGCCTATGCAACGCCCCCAACAGCAACCTGCTGCTCCCGCCCAACGTGTTGGATATGCTCCAGGCGCTATGCCAACTGGCGCCCCCGGTACACCCGCTCAACTTGCTATGGCTCAGAATCCCGCCCTTGCCAACCAAGTCCGTGCTGCCCAACCCATGGTCCAGCAACAAGTTACGCAAGTCGCACCGCAACCCACCGTGCAACAGCCCGTGGTTGCTTCACAACCTGCCGTTGCCCCAGCTGCCCCACAAGTTGTCGAAAACCCACTTTCTACTCAAGCCACACTCATGTTCTCTGAACTCCGTGATAGTCTCGTCATCATGAAAGACGGCTCTTTCCGCGCCGTTGTCGCTTGTCAATCCATCAACTTCGACCTCATGTCCGAAACCGAACGTGAAGGCGTAGAATACAGTTACCAAAACTTCCTCAACTCCCTCAATTTCTCTGTACAGATTCTTATCCGCTCTCAACGTGTTGACATCGGCCCATATATCGAGCGCCTCATTCAAATGCGTCGCAACAACGACAACATGCTCCTTGGTGTGTTAATGGATGATTATATCAACTTCATCGACATCCTCGCTCAAGAAGCCAACATTATGGACAAGTCCTTCTTTATCGTCATCCCATATTATCCTTCGGCCGACCTCGAAGCCGCCGTCCAGCAAACCAAAAACTTTTTCAAGGCTTTTGGTAAATCTAAAGGTCCTGGCGTCACACGCATCAACCGCGACGTCTATAACAAGGCTATTGATGAACTCAACAACCGCGTCGAAACCGTCATTTCTGGCCTCTACCAAATCGGCATTCAATCCGTCCGTCTCAACACCAAAGAACTTAGCGAACTCTTCTATAATTTCAATAACCCCGACACTGCTGTTCGCGAACCTCTGGTAGATTTTACTAAATTGGCAACTACTTACGTCAAGAAGGGAACAAAGGAATAATATGAGTAAAGAATCACGCGCCGCCAAAAAAGCCGCCAAACTTGCCAAAGCTGGTAACACTGCCGCTGATATTGCCGCCCAATCTCAAGCCGCCGAAGATGCTGAAATCCAGCGTGCCTTTGAACAGGGCATCAACACCCTGCGCGATCTCATCTCTCCTAGTTCTATCGAGATTCATTCAAGTTATTTCCGCCTTGGCACCAAATACGGTCGCACTATCTATGTCTATGGGTATCCACGCACACTTTATACCGGTTGGATTTCTAGCCTCATCAACATCGACGAAGTCCTTGATGTTTCGATGTATGTTTATCCCGTCGAAACCACCGTTGTCATGAAAAACCTTCGCAAAAAGGTGACTCAACTCGAAGCCAGTTACAACGTCAACGCCGAAAAAGGCAAAGTCCGCGACCCAGAGCTCGAAGCCGCCATCAACGACGCCGAGGAACTCCGCGACAAACTCCAAGTCGGCGCCGAAAAGTTCTTCCGTTTTGGCCTCTATATTACGCTTTGGGCTGATTCCTTGGACGAACTTGGCTTTGTGCAACACAAAATTGAGACTTTGCTAGGCCAACAAATGATTTTCTCCAAAGTCGCCAGTTCTCAACAAGAGCAGGGAATGAACAGCACCATGCCCCAGTGTACCGACCAACTCCAAATCCGCCGTAACATGAACACTGGCGCCATTTCCACCAGTTTCCCATTCACATCGGCCGACTTGACCCAAGAAAAGGGAATTTTGTACGGCATCAACATGCACAATAATGGTCTCGTGATTTTTGACCGTTTTAGCCTAGAAAACGCCAACCTTGTAGTCTTTGCTAAGTCTGGTGCCGGTAAGTCTTTCGCCGTCAAACTTGAGGCCGTTCGCTCAATGATGATTGGCACCGAAGTCATCATTATCGACCCAGAAAACGAATATCAAAAACTTTGCGACGCCGTGGGCGGTAGTTACATTCGTCTCAGTCTCAACTCTGACGTCCGCATCAACCCCTTTGATTTGCCTAAGGTAATCGATAGTGAAGATGCTAACGACGCCTTGCGTGCCAACCTTGTAACTTTGCACGGTCTGTTCCGTCTTATGCTCGGCGGCAACCAAATTGGGCCTAACGGCCAAGTTGTGCCTGCCCTCACCGCCAATGAAGAAGCCGACCTCGACCAAGCCCTCATCGATACTTATGCTCGCGCTGGTATCACTAGCGACCCGCTCACCCATCAAAGCACCCCGCCAACGATCATCAATCTTTATGACACCTTGCTCCACATGGGCGGCACTGGACCACAACTTGCTCAACGCCTGCGTAAATATACCACCGGTACTTTTGCTGGTATTTTCTCGCAGCAGTCCAACGTTGACATCAATAATCCCATGGTAGTATTTAATATTCGTGACCTCGAGGACGAACTCCGTCCTGTCGCCATGTATATCGTCTTGTCTCACATTTGGAATGTCGTACGCGCACAGCAAAAGCGTCGCCTGCTCATCGTGGATGAGGCTTGGCAACTCATGAAGTATGACGATTCCGCCAACTTCCTCTTTAGCCTTGCTAAGCGTGCTCGTAAATACTATCTTGGCCTCACCACTATCACTCAGGACGTTGAAGACTTCATGAGTAGCAAAATGGGCCGCGCTATCGTGGCTAACTCTTCTATGCAGTTACTACTCAAGCAATCCGCCTCCGCCGTTGATGTCTTGTCGGACGTGTTCAAACTCACCGACGAAGAGCGTAAGCGCCTCGCTAACTTCCCGGTTGGCCAAGGTCTATTCTTTGCCGGCGCCAGTCATGTCCACATCCAAGTCATCGCCTCAGAAACCGAAGAAGCACTCATCACAACACGCCCGGAGGATCGCGACAGATAGTATTGACGTATTTGGCTATCTTATGCGATAATATAAGAAATGGCAAGGTATGATACCGACGGGAGTAGTGCACTAGCGCCCAATGATCCATACAATAATATGGAGGGTGCTGATATTCGTCCAAGCTTCCAAGTTTACAACGGCGGTAATACTAGTGCCCCCAGCAAAGGGAATCGTGACAATTTTAAAGTCTTAGACGGCGGAAAATCAAATAATGCAAGAGATGTTCTTCGTAACTCTGAAAACTCTGCCCTAGCTAAAAACGAAGCCACACCTTGGAAAAATAATGTCAGTGGCTCTAGAAACCGGAACAATGATAAGAACTCCAAAGGAAAAGGCAAACTCAGTGGTAAGAAAAAGGGGATTGCCGCGTCTGGGATCATTGTTGGAATTATTACGGCAATTATCGCATTCATTGGTGGGTCGCACTCACTATTGCTACCCGCTATGGGGGTCCTAAGTGATCTTAGTACCAATACTCAAAATACTGCCATTATGAAACGTCTTCCTAAAGCCGTAAATGCTGCTTTATCTAAAGTTAACCGCAAAGGCTGGCCATCCACTACGGAATCAACTCTCTCCAAAAGACTAAATGGTAACACCAATATCAATATCGACGAGTTCGATACTAATGCCACAGTACGTAGCGCAATCACCGATACTATTGATGGGCGCGCCGGTGGATATTATAGCAACACCGCAGATGCATCTTTCAATTACCACGGTAACTCTCGTAATGTTTTTAATGACTATGAGCAGTCAGGTGATGCTGACACAGATATGAGAAACTTTCGCGGCACAGTTAATGATCAGCTTTCCGGTCGCACATCAGCACAACTCACAACAACGCGAGAAGAAGAAGTAGAAGATTTAGATGAGGATGGCAAAGGTACCGGCAGTTACAGTGCTGAAGAACAGCTTAACGAGATAACACAAGAAGAGACTAAAAACACATACGCCACAGAAGCCGAAGCTAGTGAGGCTGTGAAAACCCAACTTGGTAAACTAGCCAGTAGAGTTAGTAAAGCAGTCACCTGGGGTTGTACTGCACTACAAATTGGTATCCTAGCCGCCACTACATATCAAGTTACGGCACGAACCCTGCAAGAAACAGGTGCCCTCAATTTTCTTGAATCACCTAGCAAAACAATGGCTGGCTACGGCACACAAGCAGCTGCTAACGCCTTCTTAAATGCAATTACGCAAGCCACACCCACATCAGTTTCCGATCTCAGAGCAGCCACGATTACTGGCGACTCTAGCGAAGCCATGAATGCCGATGATAGTGTCATGCCGCAAAACATTATTTCAATTGACACTGGTGGCGCAACCGAAGAGCATAATCTATCAGCCGTAGAAGCTGATGGCTTACGCGCCATCCTTACTCAAAGCGCACCAGATGTTTCTAAAGCATATAATTACTCCTCAGCTAGTGCTGGCGATATCATCACAAGAGGTCTCAAAGCACTTGGCATCTCTATGCTCGCTTGTGCCGGAATACAAGGTGGAATTGCCGCTTTCTCACTAGCAGTCAAAATTATCCCTGGCGTTGGCCAAGTCACAGCCCTAGGGAGTAGTACTTGGCACGCCGCAAAAAGTCTCGCCACTCAAATTCTTAAGGCGCTAGGTAAAGGTGTCATTCTTAATGTCGCCGTATCTAGTATTGTATTATTCCTTATCCCACTTTTTGCGAAAATGTATCTTAGTGACGCCGTAAACAATTTTACTGGTTACGCCGGTGGACAAAATTTAGCGTCAGGTATCAGTAGCGCTAGCGCAACACTTGCTCGTAATGCTAGTGGTCTACCGATTGCGTCCAGAGAAACAGCCCTAGTATACAACCGTCTCACACAAGAAGTAATTGCACAAGAAGCCGAAGTAGATCGCATGTATCGTAGTCCATTTGATATCACATCGAATAATACATTTCTAGGTAGTATTTTGTATGGATTATTGCCAGCAACCTTATCTAGCGCACCTAATCAAGGAATTACTAGTGCTTCTAGTCTCATTGCTACTACATCAAAATCAATCGCCCAGCTTACTGGCCAAGTATCCGCCGCAGGAGAAGGTACATCCTTTAACACGGCATTTGGAAGTTGTGACTCCTTAGAAGATATTGGCGGCGCCTGTAACGCTTTTGGTATAGAAATCACTGCCACAGATCCTTCTATATTAGATATTGATGTTAATGACCCACAATACATTTCTACTATAGATGCAAGTCTAGATTGTAACGGTAATGATTGTGAGGTAAAAGAGAACAGTGGTCTAGCCAAATATATTAGGTATTACGCTATGCGTGCATCACCATTCGGCGTATATGATATGAACATCTATAATGAATTACAAAACAATAATGTGGTACTTTCACTTATACCATACGTAGGTGATGGCCTAGATATCCTTAACGCAGGTAAAGTTATCGCAAATGAGGATATTATTACCGGAGCCGCCTATGTCGCATCAAATGATAATCCAGCATGGGAAGAGAATAAATATTACAGCCTCTATCTCATAGATAATCACATTCTAGACCAATGGGGAGTATATGACGATATTACTAACCCCGTACTTGCCTATATGGACAAAGTCAACGCCGAACGAGAAGCTGAAGATAATTCTTACATTGCAAAACTTGCTCGCTCCATTGGCGCCACTAAAGAAGACACCGAAATGATGCTAGATGTCATTGCTTACTACCAGTTCTTAGAAACCTATGACGCTGATATGCGTATTGCTCTCAACGAATCAACTTCAACCATCCCAACCAGCGAGCAAATTATAGCCACTACTAAGACCAATCAATTAATCGACTACACAAATAATAATCTTCCAACCACAATCTTTATTGCACATATTGATCAAATCATATATGCAGACACGCGTAATCGGAACTATACTGTATGAAATATATTTATAAAGTCATCTTAGTAATATTAGCGGTCATGGTCTCTTTAACCACACCGGTTGCCGCACTCACAAAGAGTGAAAGAAGTACTTATGGAAAAAACAATATCTATTGGTATA
The DNA here is from genome assembly GCA_947087275.1 of uncultured Candidatus Saccharibacteria bacterium. GTDB lineage: Bacteria > Patescibacteriota > Saccharimonadia > Saccharimonadales > Saccharimonadaceae > Nanosyncoccus. The sequence continues at coordinate 25,807 of CAMUBZ010000002.1, read as the reverse complement.
ACCCAGACGGAGATTGCGTTAGAGGTGAAGATGGTGGTTATGGTTATTCTGGGACAATCTCTGGGGAAGATAATCAAACCAAAATCTGGAATTACTTTGTCAGCGCAGGTATTAATGGTATCTCCAATAATCCCGCCGCTATTGCAGGTATATTAGGCAACATGAACATTGAAACCGGTGGCACTTATAACCCATTCATCGTATCAAAAAGCGGCACTTATCATGGCCTTTACCAATCAAATTCTACAAGCATGATACAAGCAGTAGGCAGCCTTGGTAATTATTGGGGATCAACAAGCGTTCCTACCGAAATCAACGATAAGGCTATCGATATTGAACTAGATTATCTCGTTAACGACAAATTCGCTTCACCAGAAAAACGTTTTCAAGCATACGTCAATAGTGCTCTCAGTAACAATATTAGCAACAGTGCTAATGGGGCTGAAATCTATGCCGAACTATTCATGGTTGCAGTAGAGCGCGCTTATGGAGGAACCGGAAAACTTCAATCTTCAGAAGCTAAAGCCCTCGCCTATAATCTTAATTTACAAAGATATGCAAATGGCAACTGGCAAGGTATGGATGCGCGTCGACGCAAAGCTGCTGAAATATATAATCAATATATGTCCGGGTCCACATCAAATTCTAATTCCACTATTAATCTAGACTTCACTAATAACATCACCTATAATACATGCCGCACAGGCAATAACAGTCCATATACCGGCATAGGTATTCCTCAATATTTCCAATGTGGCGAAAGTTGGAGCAATCTCATGTACGGAGACGAGGGTATTAAGGGTAGCGAAGGGGCAACTATTTGCGCTTCTGGTTGCGGACCAACTTCATTCGCGATGATGGCCACAGTCTTATTGGGTAGAAACATCCTTCCTGATGAAACCGCCAATATAGCTGGACTAAAAGGACAACACGTATATGGAGTTGGTAGTAGTTGGACTATAACCAAAGTTCTTGCTGACTATTATGGTCTTCAATATAAAGCACTTAATACTTGCGATATTTCCACTATCAACCAATACCTAAATGATGGTTGGATGATTCATACGTCTGGTGCTGGGCGAGCCCCATTTACGCAAGGTGGGCATTATATAGGAATAACTAGTGTCAATAGCAATGGCGAGTGGTATATTGCTAACTCAGCTGGACGAAATAATGCTAACGGATATTATTCACCTACAGCAGTAATATCTGCTGGCATGAAATGTAGTAACGTAAAGGCAATCAAACGATGACGAATACAAATTTTTATCCTAATCAAACTTCAAATCAACACTATCAGAAACTCTCAAAGCACAATGTAAGAGATTTTTTACTTAAACATCGTTTACTTTCAATGATAATTCTAATTACTATTGTCGTTACTTTATTCATAGCATTCGGTCTCATCTTTTTCAGTTCAGCATCCAAAGAATCTACCCAAGAACCAGAGGATCCTCCATTTATCACCTTTCAGAATGAAAATTTACTTGAGCACCCAATTCTTAACGATGAAATCATTTTTAACCTCAACCTCATTTTACTCAATAAGAATGAAATAAACTCAGCACCATCCACCAATACAGAAAAAGAATATATAGCTTCAGTCAAACAAGATTCCTTTAGCCTCCAAGATAACCAAGAAGCCTCAACATTTACTATTGATATTTCTGATGGGCGAAAATATATCCTAAACCTTCTAGTAAATATTGAATTTGACGATGAATACGCCGTCATGATTCTTGACCGAACCGATAAGCCCGATGCCCAAGATTACGTAATTACCTTTACTAATCTAACTAGCGAATATTATTCAAATCTTGGTAATGCCGACAACACCACAGCTACATCTTCTACTGTTGATCATATTACAGGTAAACCACTAAATCCACTTTCAAATTCAGCCATCAATTGGATTGAGTCATTCAATCTTACCAACCCAGAAACTATACATTCTACACTTCCAAGCATCCGATAGTCTATAACCTCCCCTCGCCCACACTCGTCAAAAAGATTTGATTGCTTTGAAAGTTCTTCACCAAACACCGCTGCCTCGTTTCATCCAATTCAGAGAATACGTCATCTAACAACACTACTGGTGGTCGCCCCAAGCACTCCACAATCATTTCTGCCTCAATGAATTTTAATGCAATCACCATCGAGCGCACTTCACCCCTACTCGCTGAGCCATCCGCTCTCACTCCATTAAACACAAATTCATAGTTATCGCGATGCACACCAAAACTCGTATGCCCAAGTAGCCTATCTCGCTCAAAATCTCGCTCCAACCGTGCCAAAAATCCACTTTCCGACTCCACTTCCGTCACATATTCCACTGCTACCTCATCCGTATTTTCCGCAATCGAGCGATAAACCTCCGTAATCTTCTCACTAATCCACCCAATATACTCCGCTCGCTCATTCCTAAGTTCCGACCCATATTTTGTCAGCAATACATCCCAAGAAAATACATCCCCAGCATCCACCACCTCGCGTTTCAGTAACTCATTGCGTTGTTTCAATGCCTTATTATATTTCAAGAGCGCCACATTATACTTCTCAGACAACTGTCCAAACATCCGATCAAAATAATTTCGCCGACTCGTCGGGCTACTCCCTACCAAGTTCAAATCATCCGGCTCAAACAAAACAATCGGATATTTTGCTTTTTTGGGTAAGCGTCGTGTTTTTTTATCTTCTACCAGAAACTCTTTCTTCTCTCCATCAAACATCACTATCGTTTTGCGGCCATCTTCGTATTGCAACTCCACTCGATAAAACTCATCACCCCGCCGCACAATTTCTCGGTCTACCGCCCGAAAACTTTTCCCCTGCATTGCCTCATAAATTGCCTCTAGAAGCGAAGTTTTTCCACAGCCATTCTCACCCACAATCTTTGTTGTATGCGGATCGCATTCCAGCACAAAACTCTCATGACTACGAAAGTTGTTGAGTTTGACACTTTTAATCACCATATTTATGCCCAGAAAAGAGAGATTCTCGAATGTTACCCTTTAAGTGGCATAATAATATGTATATAGTTTTTATCCTTTTTACCCCTCAATACTACCGGATCAAGTTTATTGGAGAATCCAAATTCAATTTCAGTACTATCGAGCACATTTAAGGCATCCAACAGGAATCGCGAGTTCAAAGTTACTTTTCCATCCGTTTCTACCGCAGTTTCAATTGCCGAATTATTCTCACCTAGTTCATTCGCTACCGAAGCCACCGAAAAACTCTTGTTTTCCACACTCGACTCACACACAATCGAACCACCAACCTCTTTAGCAAATAACGCCGCCAGTTTCGTAATCCGTACTAACTCATCCCGCTTCAGTCCCAAACTAATTTCCGTTTGCTTTGGAATTAATTGACGATAATCAGGGAACGAGCCATCAATCAATTTAGATGTCACCTCAATTTCACCTAAACGAAACCGCACTTGCGTCTCATCAAATAATAATTCGATTTCTGTCACATCATCACTTAACGACCTCAGTACCTCTTGCAAAGATGCAGCCGGCACGATTGCCATCACCTCACTACTAACCTTTTCAATGAACTTTCGTTCTGCCAACCTATAACCATCGGTCGCCGCCAAATACAAACTACCTTCAAAAGTATTAAAATACACACCGGTTAGTGCTGGACGCGTTGTGTCACCGCTCGCTGCAATCATCACCTGTGACAATCCTGCCTTAAACTCTTCCACTCCCATCTGGAACTTCACAGCTTTACTTTCATCAATTTCTGGCAATTCCGGAAAATCATCCGCCGAAGCCCCATTAATCGTTGAAGTATATTCACCAGCCTTAATTGTAACCTTATCCCCATTGGCACCAATTTCTACCACCTCACCTCGAGGTAAATTACCCACAAATTCTGCCATCAATCTTGCTGGCACCGTAATCACACCATTTTTGCTTTGGCTGGCTGGTAAATAACTTACCACTGCCATATCTAAGTTGGTCGTCGTTAAGGTTACTTTATTATCATCCACTCGTATCAACACATTATTTAGAATCGGTAAGGTTGCTCGTGATCCTGCCGCTACCCGACTCACTGTATTTAATGCTTTTGCTAACTTTTCCTGGAGAATCTTAATTTCCATCCTGAGTCCTTTCTATAATATATTTAGTAGTTGTAGTAGTAAGCACTGTGGAAAATGTGCAAAACCACCACTTTTACAGATATAAAACCGCGTGTAAAACCACCTGCAAAACTTTCCACAAACCCCACCAAAATGTGTAAAATCCCACTCCAAAATGTGCAAAACCACAAAATTTACCATCCTGTGGAAACTTTTCCCCAAACTTCTACACAAACTTTCTCGCATACTTCTCCACATTTTTTCCACAAAATCTACCGAACAAACCGAACATAGAATTTTACCTACTTTTGCAAAAACCCGAACAAGATAAAACCGAACATGTAGTAAAACCGAACAACTATCCATAAATCTTCTCCCTGAGCGCGGCAATCTGGTCACGGAGGCTAAAATTTAGTTTCAAATCGGCTTCGATCTTTTTTATTCCGTGCATCACGGTAGTGTGATCTTTGACTCCTACCTCCATCGCGATTTTTGGCGTACTCATACTAAGTTCTTTTGACAGCATATACATTGCTACTTGGCGCGCATTCTTGATATGCGCCACTCGACTTTTACTGCACATTTCTTTTGGCGTCATATTGTAATACTTGGCTACTTTTTCAATGACTTGTTTAGGTGACAAAGTTTTTGCCTGAGGATTGCGTGCCGTATTAACATAGCCTTCACTAATCACCTCTAGCGGTGACATATTCTTGAGTTCTGCTACTGCCAGCAGGTGATTAAATTCACCCTCCAGGTCACGAATATTGGTCTTCACATTCTCAGCCAAGTATTCAATCGCTTCGTCTTCCACCTCTACACCCGTAAACTCGGCTTTAGCCCGCAGAATTGCACATTTATCCTCAAATTGCGGTAACTGTAAATCATACGCCCCCGCCCAAGTTAACCTTGATGCTAAACGTTCATCCACTGATTTAATTTGATTGGGTAAGCGGTCGGATGTTACAATTACTTGTTTGCTTAAATTATATAATTCATTGAAAATATCAAAAAACTCAACTTGCGATGCGTCCTTATTCATAATCATCTGAAAATCATCTATAATCAACACATCAAGTCTACGGAATTTCTGCCGAAACTCATCGCTCTTCTTGTTTTGCAAAGATTTAATAAAATCCGAATAGAAACTTGATACTGGAGTATATAAGACTTTCAGCTTGGGATCTCTCGCCAAAAGTTCATTACCGATTGCTTGCACTAAATGAGTTTTACCAAGACCAGGCCCACCATAAAGGAAAAACGGGTTATAACTCCCACCTGGTTGGTCAATAATATTCCGTGCCACACTCACGGCTAAGTCGTTATTGGATCCAATCACGAAGTTTGCCAAAGTGTATTTTGGATTCAACCCTGTTTGGAAGGATTTACCCATATTGACTACTCTCTCACTATCCACACTTCGTGCTACTTGTAGCGGCGCAGATGGGGAACTAGGCGCTACCGGAATTTCTCGCGCTCGCACTTTGGGTTTTACATTACTCTGTACGACATATTTAATTTCTCTTACATCAACTTTATTATGTAGAAATGCGTCACGCAAAATCCCAAAATATTTTTTCTCTAGTTGTTTGATTTTAAAAACATTCGGCACCCCAATTGTTACGACATTGTTATCTATACCTACCAATTCGGTGCCAGTAAACCAAGTCGAGTATTGCTCATGAGGAATCGACTGTTCAACTTCAGCCAAGACACTCTTCCACACGTCAAACATGACCCCTTATACTCCTCCTTAACTACCCCAATTATAACAAACTCTCGCCGACTTTTCCACAGTTTTTACCCCAGTTTTCTCGATGTTATAATATTTGCCTCCCTATACAGGGGTGGACTTTTCCACAGTTTATATTTTTGACCGAGGGAATATGTGGAAAACTTCTTGAAAAAAGTGGAAATCTACGGTATACTAGAACAAGAATTTGTTAATATAGAAAGAATAATCATATGCCAAAGCGAACTTATCAACCACATAAGCGCCAACGCAAAGTCGAACATGGCTTCATGAAGCGCAACAATTCCAAGACCGGTCAAAAAGTCTTGAAGCGTCGTCGCATCAAAGGTCGCGCTCGCCTCACCGCGTAACTCGATTATATCGGTTAGAGCAGTAAGTTACTTCTGGGGGGATCCGGAGGCTCGGCCGAGGAGTAGCGCGCCAGCCCTGTAACGACAGGTACTGGTGACGCGCCCCGAAGAAGAAAATTACTGCTCAAATCTGCTATAATATATAATATGTTATCGCAAAACTATCGCTTTCATTCGCGTGGCGGTGTGCGCTATGTCTATCAAAAAGGAAAGACGATTCGTACGCCAGTTTTGTCGTTGGCGTATGCTCCTAATACGCACCATCGTCAGCGTTTTGGTGTGGTAGTTTCTAAGAAGGTCCTCAAATCTGCCGTTGGGCGCAATCGTATTCGTCGTCGTGTTTATGAAGCAATCCGACTTGAACTCCCTGAGTTTACTGCACCACAAGATTGTTTATTTGTGATTTTTAACAAATCTATCGCCACGATGCCTTTTCTTGAACTTCGTCGCACTATTCATGATTTACTTGAGCGGAGCCTCACTCAATGAAACCCGCAACCAAACCCCGTATTGCTTGGATTGACCTTCTGGAAACTATTGCAATCATTTCTGTTGTCTTGTGTCACTGCACCGCCCACATTGCTAACTCTCCTCTAGAATCTGCTGGTACCGGGTTTTATATACACTATGCTTTGCGTTCTATTACAGCGGTTTGCGTCCCGCTATTTTTCTTTGCTAATGGTTATCTCTTACTGAGCCGCCCCTTCAACCTCAAGAAACATGTCTATAAAATTCTTCGTTTTGTACTGATTGCAGTTTTTTGGTATGCGCTTACCTTAGGATTTCTAGTCTTTTTACATCACGATCAGCTATCTACTAATGGCTTTGCGGCGACTTTATCCTCACTCAAATATGGCGTCACTCATCTCTGGTATCTTGGGGCTTTGGTCTGTCTCTATGTCTTCTTCCCGTTACTCAAGGTAGTTTACGATCACCATCGCCAAGCATTTCTTTATTTTACGATTGTCTGCGCCTTAATCACTTTTGGCAACACCCTGCTCAATCATCTCATGACATTCTACTCTAGTTTTATTGATCACCAGGGAATTATTTATACCGACACTAACTTTCTCAATATCTTCAACCCCTTTCGTGGGATGTATGGCTATACTTTTGTTTATTTTTGCTTGGGTGGTGTCGCTGCTTATTATATGGACAAAATCCAATCTCTCGCCAAGAAAACTCGCAATTTGCTTGCAGTGGGCGGCCTAGCAATTGGTTGGCTTGGTCTTTTTGGTCTCGGCTACATGTATTCCAAAGCCTCTCATCAGATTTGGGACAACATCTGGTATGGTTATGACACTGTTTTCGCTTTGGTTGCTACTGTATCGATTTTTCTATTATGTCTCAACTGGAACAAGGATAACATACTCTTTCGTACAATTTCCTGCAATACCCTCGGTATCTACCTTGTTCATATGTTGATTATCTACGCCCTTACTACTTGGTTTAACGGTTTTATCATGCAATACACCAGCCCTTTGTCTAGTATGCCCTTTATTGTCACCTTCTGCGGGGTAATTATGTATACTCTGTTTGTAACAGGACTCAGCCTCGGTGTTACCGTAATTATTAAACGGATTCCGCTAATAAAACACCTTATTAGTTAAACTGTTTCTTGTCCAAAGTACTATCAAAGTGGTGCGCAGCCTACGGGCGAGCATGCAGCGCGCCATACCCGTAACGACGGGCTATGGCGACGCGTACCTTGATGGTACTTTGACTAAGGTGTTATTTTAACTAATAGTATGTTATAATGGTACTATGTTTTCGTTAATTGACATGGTGATTGTCCGCCCAATTACAAATATTTTGTTTGTAATTTATGGTTTTGTGGGTGACTTTGGCTTGGCGATCATCTTATTCACTGTTCTAGTAAAAATCTGTTGCTGGCCTCTGGTCAAACGCCAACTCCATCAAACGCGCTTGATGCGCAAAATCCAGCCCGAACTGGCTGAGATTAAGAAAAACTGCAATGGTAATCGTCAGCTCGAATCCCTCCAGATGATGGACCTCTACAAGCGTAACAACATCAAGCCTTTTCGCTCGATGTTAACTCTGATTATTCAGCTACCAATCTTTATCGCTCTCTATACCGCCGTACGCGTCATGGTCCAACCTACGCTTTCTGACAACCTCGAAAAGCGGGCCTATTCATTTGTTGCGGAAATCGACAAAGTTGATGAGGTGGTAAATTTCCAGCAACCATACTTATCTTATTTGCAGACCGTGCAGAACATCCGTGACGATTCAAACCTCAATGATGAAGAAAAGAATCAAAAGATAGCCGATACAGAAGTTGTTACCTACGCTTTCCAACCAAAACTATTTAATATTGTTGATCTTGGTGTAAGACCTGGCTTTACTTCCGTAAGCGCACTAATTATGATGGTATTTGCCATTGCGTCAGCCTTTACTCAGTACTGGATTTCTCGTCAGCAGCTACCATCCAAAAAATCACAAAAGTCCAAGAGTTTCCGCCAAATTATGCGCGAAGCCGCCGATGGTAAGGAGCCCGATCAGACTGAACTTAATGCCGTGATGTCGGGTCAGATGTCCAAGATGATGCCAATCATGATGCTACTTATCATGATTAACCTTCCTGGCGCTTTGGTTTTCTATTACCTTATTAGTAACTTGATGACCGGTGTACAGCAAAAGTTTGTACTCTCGCGTAGCGAATCTGAAATGGAAATTGCTGCCGACAAGCGTGTCATTCGTGAGTTAAACAAAATTGAAGAAGGGAAGGTTGTGAAAGAATCTGGTGGCGCCAAAGTCACTCGTATCACTGCCAAAAGTAAGAAGCGTGGGCATAAGAAAGGTCATAAATAGGAGTTAATTATGAACAAAGATGAATCAATTCGTTTTGCCACCAAATACCTCGAAGACTTATTGTCTTTCTTCGGGATTAACGTCGCTGTTGATTCTACAGTTGACGATGAGGTAATCCAGTTAGCGATTCCGTCCACTAGCATGAATTCTTTGCTGATTGGTCGTGAGGCTAATAACCTCCGCGCTCTGCAACATATCGTATCTATGGCCCTCACTAGCCGCGAAGCTGAACTCACTCGTGTGAATGTTGATGTTGCTGATTACAAGCGCCAACGTGCTGAACGTATCGCCGAGCAGGCTGAAGAGTGGATTCGTGAAGTTCGCCAAACCGGTCACCCTCGTCGTTGCAACCTCAATGCTGCCGATCGCCGTGTTGTGCATAAAGTTGCTCAAGATTACTCTGATATTAGCACCCATTCTGAGGGTGAAGGCCGCGAACGCCAACTTATTATCGAGAAAATCGATATTTCTGGCGAATAAACCATTTTGCTTGATCAAATAACAGGGAAGAATTACATTTGAACTAGTACAGGCTGTACTAGTTCAAATTTTTACCATGCCATTATTACTCTTCGGCTTGGCCCACCAAGACTACGAAATTTGCTGGACCAGGATAAACATCGCCTGGTAACTCTGCCGCCGCTCGCACCTCCACGCCATACCGTTCCGCCAAAGCCGCCTTCGTGGCTGGCATATCATCCGTTAACGCATATACGCAATATTTATCTGTACAATTTTCGCTGGCGCTATCACCAATGCCGCTCACTACGTAACCATCCGCCTCAAGGTTGGCCTGTTCGGCACTTGCTACACCTACAGTCTCCGTCGCATTATATATAGCAATCTGTGCCCCCTCGCGCACGGCTGGATTACTACTCAAAATTTGGTCCATATATTGGTGTATAGCGGTATAATTGCCTGCTCCCGCTTGTGGTACTACATAAGAAATCCCGTTAATCATCGCTGTTGTCATATAATAAACATTATTAATATAATCTACGAGTAGAATATTACGCATTGATGCCGGGTTAAACGCCGAGGCGAGTTTGACTCCTGCCTTGATGTTGTCGGTTGAGAAGTTGGAACGGAAATTATCGCCCAAGATATTTATTAGACCAAACGCCTCCGGAATATTGATACCATTAGTAGTCAGCTCGTTGACGATTCCTTCCATAATCTTTTGCTGTGAGTTCCCACGGGTAAAATCTCCCCCCATTGTGCCGTGGCGTGCTCGTGCCAGCGCCACTGCCTGTAACCCTGACAAACGTGTCGGCACTCCGGCCTGAATTACGGTACCAGTATAATATTTATCATTAATATCTTCATTGAGAGTAACGGTTATTCCGCCAATCGTGTCGATAATATCAGCCAATGCACCCCAGTTTACATGTGCCCAATATTGAAACTCAATTCCCAAGACCTCACTTAGTTGCTGTGCGAGGGCTAAGGCTCCAGCCTCTTCATTATCGCCATTTTGGTTATGGCACCAGTACACCTCGTTAATTTTGCCTGCCGAGCATGCCATCGAGACTTTCAAATCTCGTGGGATACTAATCATCGCGACATCCTGAGTCTCTTGGTCAAAACTGACTACCATAATAGAATCGGTCAAATTTGCGCCATCATGCACACCGTCAGCATCATCGCGATCCACGTAATCCATGGCGCCGCTCATATTATACCCTTCGGTCCCAAACACCAATACATTAGTGCGTCCATGCTCATCAGTCTCAAATGGAATCTCGTTAGAAATCATCGCTCCAATTGCACTAAATAGGCCTGATTGTCCGTTCGTTAGACGAGAAATCAAACTATCCCCCCAGACAAACCCAGTCACTCCTAATGCTACTAACACAATAAAAATTGTCATCAAAATTGGATGCTTAATTTTGAAGTGATGTTTTTTGGGTAATTGAGATTTTTGTTGTCTACGCTCGCGTCGACTTGGCTTAGATTCGGTCTCATCAGCGCTAGATTTTGCCCGGCCCCGCCGCGCGGAATCATCTTCCACGGCCGCCTTGCGCTCCAAGCCCAAATCGGAGGGTTTATCTTTACTATCACCAAAGCCATCCAAGAGTTCCGACCAGGCGGCCTCATCTACGGCGCCCAAGGAATTATCTTGAGAGTTAAGGTCAAAATCATCCCAAGCGTCGGCGGGGCCTGATTGTGGCGCCGCGCTTAAAGCAGTATAGTCTCGAGAATTTTCTGCGCGCGGCGCCACTGGCCGGCGGCGAGCAGGCGTCACAATATCACCTACTACCCGACCCGACGTGCTCGCCGCCGGCTGAACCCGCCGTGGGCTTGTTGAGCGCACAGTTAATCCATCAATACTCGTTCTACTCATTTACCCCTATTTGACCTATCCTCAACTTTAACCTATAATTAATTATAACATATGACGATTAAATTGACTAAAAAACAAGCGCTTATTATTGACTTTATCAATGATTTTACGACTACGCGTGGCGTCTCGCCCACGTACCGTGAAATCATGACTGCCCTCGGCTTATCCTCAGTTTCGGCGGTAGCCGAGCACATCGACAACCTTTGTGCCAAGGGTGCCCTCAAAAAGATCCCCGGTGCTGCTCGTTCACTTGAAGTCATCGACTTCACCCATCCCGAAACTGTGGCACTTTTCCACCAGGCCATAATTACGGCAACTCCAGAGGAACGAGCCACTCTCTATGAAGCCGCCAAAATTCTAAACTTGGATTTGTAATGGTTAATTTATCTTTGTGGATAGTTTGCTAAAGAGTGGGTGCGCAGCCTACGGGCGAGCATGCAGCGCGCCATACCCGTAACGACGGGCTATGGCGACGCGTCACTCGATAGCAAACTAACCACTAAAATAAGTTGACGACTACAAAGTTTATGCTAAACTAGAATTAGGAGAATTGTCATGTCTAAAACAAAAACATCAAAACGCAAAAACTCCCACCGCGTCCCCGTTTATCGTCGGCCGTGGATGGTACTTATCTTTTTCTTAGCGATGGCTGTTGCCGTAGTCTTGGCTCTACTTTTCCTTAAGCCTCGTCCTGTGAATGAGTTAGATCCTCCTACCACTGACCAGCCTTCTCACAGTACACCTACAACCCCCACCGTAGAAGAGGGAAGCACTCAACCCGATGAGGATCCAGCTGAACCAGAGGATAAAGTTACCCAATACGAAGGTGAAGACCCCAATACATTGGCTGAACTTACCGGTTCACTCACGCGCAAAGGTGTCGATGACGGTGTTTTGACGATCGTTGCTGTCATTGATCAATACCTGCATACTGCTGGGTATTGCACTATTACACTTAAAAATAGTGCCGGCCAGACGGTTTACAGTGCTTCGCGCGACGCTGTTCCTGACGTGACCGCGTCGATTTGTGACACCTTCGAAATCCCCACCGCCAACCTTGCGTCCGACACTTATCAGATCGAAATCGACCTATCTGGCGATAATAAACGCGGCATTATTACTGACGAGGTGACCCTATGAGTCTCAAAAGTACAATTGATGATTTGCGTAAATACCGCAACCTAGTTTTGGTAATTTTTGTCTTCTGCATGGTCTCAACCCTATCCTTTTTGACGGCTAGCAATATGAAACACTCTTCCGCGGCTTCACTGAGTGGGTTCAAAGCTGGCAATATTATTAGCGATGCCGTAATGAGTAATTATAACTCTATGACTAAGGATGAGATTCAGGCTTTCCTCACTCAAAAGAATCCTTGCAATAACAAAAGCACCAGTCAATACCAAAGTCTCAAAAAGCAATATCCCAACCTTGAATGGCATTTTGAAAATGGGCATTTTGTCTGCCTCTCCGAAGAAAAATTTGGTGATGGCACTACAATTGGCGAAGGCCAAACTGCTGCCGAAATTATCTATCAGGCTGCTCAGGATTACAAAATCAACCCCCAGGTTTTGATTGTCTTACTAGAAAAAGAGCAAAGCCTTATTACTGATACTTATCCTAACAGTAAGCAATATCGTTCGGCGACTGGTTACGGTTGCCCCGACACCGCCGCGTGCGACACCAAATATTACGGCTTCAAAAATCAGGTGCGCAATGCTGCTGCGCTCTTCCGTAACGTGCTCGACAATGGTTACTCGGCCTATCCTGAGAAAAAGTCCGGTGTTTATATTGGCTACAATCCTAACTCGAGTTGTGGTCGTAGCGAAGTTTATATCGAGAATCGCGCCACCGCCGCCCTCTACCGTTACACTCCGTATCAGCCTAATGCTTCGGCACTTGCAGCGGGTTACGGTACAGGTGACAGCTGTTCAGCCTACGGCAACCGTAATTTCTACCTTTACTTCACGGATTGGTTTGGCAGTACGCAAATTGCGCCAAAAGTTGATGGTGAACAGATTAACATTCCTACGGGAGAATACGCTTTCACTTCGCAACTCTCCGACAACCGTGCATTAGGGGTTGCTTCTGGCAACGGTAATGGTACGCGTGTACAAATTGTAGAATACAACTCGTCGGACGCGCGTCAAAAATGGAAAGTCGAACAAACTTCCGATGGTTATTATCGCTTTATACATTCCGCCACAGGTAGGGCATTGTCCTTGACACCTAATCAATCCGTGACTGACGGTAATCAGCTCCAACTTTGGGATAAACAAGATGTTTGTTCACAAAAATGGAAAGTTTATGCGATTAGTGATAGCGGCAATCTGAGTTTTGAATCAGCCTGCATGAGTGGTATGGTGATTGACCTCAGTAATGGCTCTGCTAATGTAGGAAATGCTATTCAGGTTTGGACCACTAATGGCCTTGGTGTACAAAGATGGAACCTCCGCACAGGCCGCACGCTCGCTGACGGTATTTATAATCTACGCTCAGAACGCAATACTAGTCGTGTCGTTGATATTGCAGGTGGCAGCAACACTAACGGTACCAACGTGATTTATTGGGACTCAATTTTTGCCGATAACCAAGAATGGCAATTTAAATATGATAGTAAAACTGATTCTTATGCCATCACCAACCCATATAATCATAAATCGCTTGACGCCGCTAATGGTACTGCAATGTATAACGGTAAAAATATCCAACTTTGGGATTATAACGGGAGTTGCGTTCAACGTTGGAAAGTAATCCCACGGGGAGATAATTATATGTTGCTTTCAACTTGTTCGCTTGGGTATGCGCTTGATCTGAATGGTGACCTTAACTACACAAACGGTAGTAATATCCAACTTTGGAGTGTACACGATGGTGTGCAAGAGCGCTGGCGTATCGAAAAATCTGCTCCCGCCGTTGCTGATGGCACATATAACATTGCCTTAGCAAGTGATTCCAGTAAACTCGTAGACGCTACCGGAGCCTACAACAGTGCTAATGTTGCCTTAAGCAACTCTCATGACGGAGATTCTGCCAAGTGGCGCTTCACCTATCACGCCAATGACGGAACTTATAGTATCATCAATGTAAAATCCGGTTATGCACTTGATCTAAGCGGAGAGTCTACCTATAACGGTAACAACATCCAACTCTGGGAGAGTCTTCAAAACTGCGCTCAGCGTTGGTATATTATCCGTCAGGGAAACGCCTACCAACTCCTCTCGGCCTGCAACCGTTACAAAGCAGTCGATATGGCCGATGGTCGCATTGTTAGTGGAGCCAATATCCAACTTTGGGACAAAAATACCGGATTTGCGCAAAAGTGGGTTTTTCAAAAACGTTAGCTCTTGAGCATGAGTTACACCTGTGATATCATGGAATAAAGGAGGAAAATATGTCAGCACGCTCTGATAGCCTGTATGTTGTTATCCCGGCCTACAATGAATCAGCCAATATTACGGAAGTAGTTGATGCCTGGTATCCGGTTGTGACTCGTACTGGCAAGACCTCGCGCCTGGTCATTATTAACGATGGCAGCAAAGACGATACTCTTGCAATTCTACAAAACCTAGCTCAAGAACGTCCACAATTGCAAGTAGTCGACAAGCCTAATTCCGGGCACGGAGCCACAGTTTTGTATGGTTATGACTATGCCTTAAAAGCTGGCGCAGATTATATTTTTCAAACTGACTCTGATGGTCAAACCAACCCAGATGAATTTGCTAAGTTCTGGGACTTGCGTCATGACTACGACATGGTAATTGGCCACCGTAACACTCGCCAAGATGGTTTTTCTCGCATTGTTGTCACCAAAGTCCTCAAGGCCACAGTACGTGTTGCTTTTGGTGTTACTGTGACAGATGCCAATACGCCGTTTCGACTAATGAATCGTCAATCACTCCAGGCTTGTCTTAAGTTTGTCCCCAAGGATTTCAATCTTGCCAACGTCATTTTGTCGGTTGCTTACATCAAGCAAGGTTACAAAGTTAAATATATTCCAATCACCTTTAAGCCCCGCCAAGGCGGAGTAAATTCCATCAACCTCAAAAAAATCTTCGGTATTGGTAAGCAGGCTATCTTTGATTTTCACAAGATTAGGCGAGAGTTCAAAACTGACAAACAAAAGCCTTCCTGACTGTCACGTCTTATAGTGGCCGCAACGCTTTGTCTCCTGACTTTTCTGGTCTGCATGCAGAGTCCACTTAATCCATTTTATTCAGACATCCCATCACAAACTGACTCTAGCGTTTTTCGTTATGTCGCGCAAGAAATGCACGCTGGGCACATGCCTTATGTCGATACCTTTGATCACAAGGGCCCACTGCTATATTTGATTAACTACTTAGGGTATCTACTGTCACCAACCTTTGGAATTTGGGTAGTGGAATTCATTTTCATGCTTGTTGCAATTTATTTCGCTTATCGTATTGCGAAACGTTTTTTGCCGCGAGCATTATCTCTTATCGTGGCTGGCACAGTGTTCAGCCTACTTGCTACTACCTTTGAAGGAGGGAATCTGGCTGAGGAATATGCCTTACCACTGCAATTGATTTCGATGGATATTTTCTTGCGGTTTTTCCTCAGCCACAAAGATTACCGCGCGCAAGTCGGCCGGCAGGTGCTAGATTGGCAGTTCATGGTTTGCGGCGCCTGTTTTGCTGCTACACTATTACTTCGCCCTAACCTCATTACCATTTGGCTAGTTTGTTGCGTGATGATTCTCGTTAATTGTTTACGTCGCAAGGCCTTTCGCCAATTAGCGTGCATAGTGCTGTCTTTCGCAATAGGTGGGTCCATTGTTGCGCTTCCAATTATTCTATGGTTAGTTTTGGGCGGGGCGTTCACCGCCTTTGTTGATAGTTATTTCTTGTTTAACTTCCAATATTCTGGTGGTAGCGTTTCTAATCTCGACAGAGTCCAAACTGCCATCACTTTCATCTCTCCTATCGTAGTTAGTTTAGCGTTCGTAGCCATGATTGCGCAAATTTATCTCCAACGCCAGAAACGAGAATCTTTGTGGTTTAATATCGGATACGTAATTCTCATGGCAGTTGCACTTGCGTTTGTTAGTATGTCGGCCCGCGAATACCAACATTATAATATGTCAATGTTACCAATCTTAGTCTACCCATACTGCGTGTTGTACGGCCTAGTCAGGAATATCAAGGGGCAAACAGGCCAACCTGCTGTCAGTATTTTACTATCACTATATCTCACGAGCGCAATCATCTTGCCGGCATGGCTACCGCTGAGCAATCACGCCCTCGAAGATATCAAGAACCGTCATCAGCCACCCTTCTCAAATAGTATTATTGAGTATATTGTCACCCATACCTCTGCCGACGATCGCATATCGGTAGTTGGTAATCAAGACTACATTTATGTCTATACCGATCGACTTTCCGCCTCGTATTATTCTTACCAATATCCCATTGCGGAAATTAATCCAGAAATTGGCGATAGGTATTTAGCAGAATTGGCTCAAACTCAACCGAAGCTCATCGTAGTTTCAGCAGACAATCCGCTGGGCAATCAGTTGTGGCAATTTCTGCAGGTCAACCACTATCACCAAGTTTCTACGGATTTACCAATCTACTCTAAATAAACGATTTCTAAAACTCTTGCCCAACCAATTTGACAAATTGTGCCCATGAATATTGTTTAGCAGCCAACTCTCGTTCGGCGATAGAGACTTCTTGTAATAGTTTTGGTTTTCGGTAGACCTGTTCCAGAATCTCAACATATTTGTCTTCATTGTCGATTTCATTGACCAAAAATCCGGTTTCTCCGTCTTTTACGAAATCATTTATGCCGCCCACATTACTTGCCAAAATTGGTAGACCTTCTGCGGCCGCCTCCAAGAGTACATTTGGCATGCCGTCACAGTATGAGGTATATAGTAGCAGATCATAATTTTCCAATTTTAAAGAATGTAACCCATCAAATGGGCCTTTATAATCTAAAGTCTGCAGGTCGACTGGGAATACAAAATTTTGGTAATCTGACCCCATGCAACCAAATGCACTAATTCTAAATTTTGTTGCATCTAATTTTTGCGCAATGCGAACCAGTAGTTCCGGATTTTTAGAAAAAGTAATACGACTAGCCCAAAGGATTTTTAGCGGCTGAGTTTTATCACGGTTTATTCTTTTTTGTAAGTTGGCCGGCAAATCAACTGGTTGGTGGATTACTTTTAGTTTTCTTGCATCAAAGGCATCGGTTTTTATCATTTCGTCGATGTAGTTTTGATTGTCGGTAAAAACTTTTTTCACTATACTATAAATTCTTGCCAGATGCGGATCATCGTACCCCCACCAACTTTTCATGCCAGTATCGGCATCCACTATGAGCCCATTCGCGAATACTGAAGCATAAATCTCAAAGTGGCTCTTTGCTAATGCGGGATGTAATCTAACCCACTTATAGCCTAAATCAGAGTTAATGATATGTATTTTGTTGCATTGCAACTGTATCAGAAGCCGTGTCAATATCATATGCTGCAGGTTGGAACCATATCCCAAATCTTGCGTAATATTTCCAAAATCAATCACATCCACGTTTTTTGGCAAACGGTCTTGCCAAAGGTTTTTTGCCGTCAAAGTTGTAATTACAGTAATTTGCCAATTCGCATGGGCCTCTTGCAACGCTTTGATATAATTCAGCAGAACTTTGTCCGCCCCCCCCAGTACAATCCATGGCACAATAAAGATATAATTTGGCTTGTGGTGAATTTGCTGACAAAGGCGCCAATAATAATTACCCAAAGCACTCCTTGGATCTTGTCTAAAGTCATAGAGCAATAAATTTTTGCGCCGACTTGCAATAGGCGATAATTGTTTTTCAATTTTGGCAATTTCTTCCCATTCTTGCAGCACGCACTCTGGTATCTCTGGCAATGGCTCCTCTATTATGGTCGTTTCTGGTTTCTCTTCCGGCTCCGGTTCTGGTTGTAGCGGCTTCCGGAGAACAGTCTTGGCTAGACTGGCGAACGGCTCAACGATCCCATTTATGACCCTACTGTCATGCCGCCATAGTTCATAGGTTTGGCGCAAAAGCGATTTCTTAACATCTGAAGTCTCTTCCGGCTCCGGTTCTGGTTCAATACTTTCTTTCTCTGGTGGCGTTTGTTCTGGTGGGGTATATTTTTTCCAGGCTACATAATCGAAGAGTTTATTATAGGGCTGAGAGGTGTTGTCAAATTGGTCTGGCGCCACCAAGTCATGCCGACAAAACAGTGTCGTGCCAGGTACGCTGCGGTAACTAATATTGTCGGCTATGAGATCTATATTGAAAGCATAATCTTCATCCTGAAAACCATCTTGCATTGCTACGTACTGGTGCGCCAGAAATAGCTCACGCGCGCCCGCCAACGCAGATTTCCATGGGTTTATCCCAAGAAGTACTTTGGCATTTTCTTCACGTGTTGTAGAATTTGGTAGTTCTTGTAGCTGGAATTTTTCTGCGCAGTCCCAAAAATCGAGACAATATTGGGAGGATACTACCACGTTGTTTTGTTGCATACGCAGGAGTTTTAGCGTTTCGCTAATATAGTTACTGGAGATCAAATCATGAGCGTCCAAAAATAGCAGATATTTTCCGCGCGCTTCCTCTATGGCCGCGTTGCGTGCCTTTCCTCTATCACCAAATCTAGTCTGGAAAATCCGAAAACTTTTATTATCTGCATAACGCCGAAAATAATCTAGTGTTGCAAGATCCCCATTATCTATCTGTATCAGAACTTCATATTCAGTATTTGTTTCGTTCAGCGCTCGCAAAACGCTCATCATGGTCTTATGAGCCAAGAGACCCTCATTATGTGCCGTGATAATTATCGACAACTCTAGCATAATCTTCATTATAGCACACGACCTATGCTATACTAAGAGGTATATGGAGAAGGTTAGGAAGATTTTTTATCAAAGTATTATCATAATCACAACCATAATCTTGGGTTGGGTACTGTTACTTTTCCTTAACCAAGGCATTGGTCTGGCCCCTACGATCTTGCTCTTCAGTATTTTTATACTCATAGTTATTTCGGGCTTTCTCTTACATCGTCAGAAATATCAAGACATTTTTGGCTGGTGCAAAAAACATTTTCCCACCATCACACGAGACAAAATCCTCAAAGTTGGTTTAGTAGTTGCTCTGATTATCGGGCTTCTTGCTCGGCTCAGTTTCTTGCTCATCGGAGATCGCTATTGCTCAACCGAAGACACCTTGAGTGATAATGGCGTGCATTGGTTTTATGCCTCCAAACTAGTCAACGGCGAAACTATTGAACCTTTAGAAGGCCTGAATGAGGCGATTTTCCCGCATCTCAACACCTACTCAGTCACCCTTGCGGCTTCTATGAACATTTTCGGGACAAACTATAATGCCGTTTTGTTTTCTAATCTTTTGTTTGATCTCGTTGCGACCATCCTTATATATGTATTATTAAAGATGTGGAAAAATCAAAATGTGGCGCGAATTGGAGCTGTCTTGTGGTGGCTTAACCCTTTAGAAATCTTGTTTTGCGGTTGTAGTCTGGCAATTGTAGTCACTAATATGTGGGTGGTCATTGCTTTGTCGTTGGGATATCTCATGCTAAATTCTTTGCGCTTGCACAAATGGCCCCAAATCCTTTTCTCTGCCATTGGGCTGGGGATAGCGCTTAGTATTGGGAATGCGTATCGCCCGATTTTTACTGTGATTCTGATCGCCTTTGTGCTCACTGCTATTTTTCAGATTTTGCATCGCGACAAAACGCCACTTAAATATTCCGTCCTATCTTTGATCGGCAGCTTTGTGTTGATTTGGCTGGCGCAGAGTAGTTGTTCTTCTACCATAACTGCCATCCAGCGCAGCAATAATCCGTATGCCGTTTCTAGCAGTGTTGGCGTTGGCTGGAGTGCATTTGTGGGTGCCAATTATGAAACCCATGGCCACTGGAGTGCGGAAGATTCGGCGATTTTTGGCCAATTACTTTACGGACAGCCCGCTAATGAAACCGATGTGGTGGCTGTGCAAAAACAATTTCTCGATCTAGCCATTGACCGCTACAAGGTAATGGGGATTGCCAAGATCCCGCTTCACCTACTTAATAAATCTGTCACTCTGTTTGCCAACAACTCCGAGACGATTACCTGGCCCGTTGTGACTGGGTTTGACCTTTCTTACGAAAACCCTATCTATCTATCTGCACACAGTCTTGGTGTTTTGTTCTTCGTACTTTGTGTAGTGCTTAGCCTCTGGTTTTGCTTGGGCCAATTCTGGCAAGGAAAATGGCAACTTGATACTTACACATTATTCCTAGCACTTAGTTTTTGCGGGCTTATGGCCGCATCGCTCCTTGTAGAAGTGATGCGTCGCTATATTATGCCGTTGCTAGTCATTCTTGTGCTATTATCTGCAGCACAACTTGTGCGTCTTATTGGCTCCAAGGAAAGCAAACATGCCTAAAATCTCCGTCTTAGTTCCGATTTACAACGCGGCAGAATACCTGCGTCAGGCGTTGGATAGCCTCATCAATCAAACTCTAGCTGACATTGAGATTATTTGCATCAACGATGGTTCTACGGACGATTCTCTAAAAATCATTCAGGAATATGCCAAGCAGAACAAGCGCATTGTGATTATTGATAAGCCCAATTCCGGCTATGGTGATAGTATGAATCAGGGAATCAAGCGCGCCAAAGGTGAATATATTGGCATTCTTGAGCCGGATGATTATCTTGAGCATGATGCTTTCGCCAAACTCTATCAACTTGCTCACTGGTATCATGCTGACATCGTCAAAGCTAATTATTATCTTCTCGAGGATGGCCAAAACCGCAAGCTCGAGGTGATTCATCCAAAAGACACCGGTAAAGTCATCCGCCCGCGCACAGACCATTTTGTGTTCCGTCTACCACCCGCAATTTGGTCGGGCATTTATCGCCGTGAATTCCTCCTTAATAATCGGATTGAGTTTTTGCCAACTCCTGGCGCATCTTATCAAGATCTCGGGTTCAATATTAAGAGTCTGGCTTTGGCTGAGCGCGTTGTCTTAACAACTGACGCCTTTTTGCACTATCGCATGGATAATTCCAACTCTTCCAGCAACAGCACCGGCAAACTAACTTGTGCACCACAGGAATATCAAAGCATCACAGCATTTTTGCAACATCATCATCTCGACGACCTCATGCCGACTATTATTGGCGCCAAATTTGGCAACTATCTCTGGAACATTCTGCGTCTACCTGCGCCCGCCGCTCGGGAGTTCTATCAAACTACACTCTCTGAGCTGCGTGTTGCTAAAGACCAAGGCCTGCTGAAGCGCTCCGAGTTTGTTCCTCGCTATTGGTTGATTGCTCAAATGATGTTGCGCGCCCCCAAACTGACCGAGAAGTTTCTCATCCACTAACCTTGTGCTATAATAGTCTTAGTTATGGGAATTCCGCATGTTTTGTGTCGTAAGAATCGCATCTTGCTTGGTGAGCTAATCAAGACCGATTTTAAACTCCGCTACCAAGGCTCAGTTTTGGGCTACCTTTGGGCAGTTTTGCGACCTTTGCTCACGTTTGCCATTCTCTATATAGTCTTTGCTAAGCTCTTGCGTTTCGGCGGTGACATCCCACACTATCCGGTCTATCTCCTTACTGGTACTGTACTCTGGAACTTCTTCACTGAATGCACTGGGCAGGGTATTCAAGCCATCGTCCAGCGGGGTGACCTTTTGCGTAAAATTAGTTTCCCCAAGTATATCGTTGTGGTTTCCGCCACTGCCACTGCGCTCATCAACCTCGCCATCAATCTCTGTGTTGTGGTCGTGTTCGCCCTGATCAACGGCGTTACACCGTCCTGGTCATGGTTGCTCGTGCCATTCCTCGTGCTTGAACTCTATACTCTCTCGCTCGGTATTTCTTTCTTGCTGGGTGCTATCAACGTTAAGTACCGTGACATTACGTCGATTTGGGATGTGTTGGTTCAGGCTCTGTTCTATGCCATCCCTATTATTTACACCCTTCCCATGGTGCTCGAATCGGGTAGTTTTGGTGTCGTTGCTGCCAAAATCATCATGCTCAATCCTATCGCTCAAGTTATTCAAGATGTGCGTTACAATCTTATTACTACCGAGACTATTACGGCCTGGGATATTTTGCCTGGTGGGTTGCAAATGGTGCCAATTTTGCTGGTAATTCTAATTTTAGCGCTCGCCGCCCTATTTTTCCGGAAACGCTCTAAACGCTTCGCGGAGGAGGTCTAAATGTCCAAAACGTTAAAACGTAATACAAATCACATACATTGTATGGACAATGTACATGCAAAATCATCCCAAAATCCTGATTTTGCCGTTCGTGCTACGCACCTGCACAAAAGTTTCCGGTTGCCCACGGAGCGCGCCGCCGGCCTCAAACAAGCTATCTTTAACTGGCTCAAGGGCGTCAAGGGATACACCGAGCAAAAAGTCCTTGACGACATCAGCTTTGAAATCAAGCCGGGTGAATTTGTCGGCATTGTTGGTCGCAACGGTTCTGGCAAATCTACTTTACTCAAAATCCTCGCTGGAATTTACTATCCCGAACAGGGGAATATCGAGGTTAATGGCACGCTAGTTCCATTTATTGAACTTGGCGTCGGTTTTAATCCTGAGTTAACTGGACGCGAAAACGTTTATCTTAACGGTGCCTTGCTTGGCTTTTCTCATAAAGAAATGGATGCAATGTATGATGAGATCGTTCAATTTGCTGAACTCGAGCCTTTCATGGACGCCAAACTCAAAAACTACTCTTCCGGTATGCAGGTGCGTCTGGCGTTTTCCATCGCTATCCGTGCCAAGGGTGATATCCTTATTCTCGACGAAGTTCTAGCCGTCGGCGATGCCGCCTTCCAAGAGAAGTGTAATAATTATTTTGCTAGCCTCAAGGGTAGCAAACAAACAGTTATCTTGGTCACGCACTCCATGGAGAATGTGCGCCGTTTTTGCAACCGTGCAATTTTAATTGAAAATGGCAAAATTGCCACCGAAGGCGACCCAGAAACCGTCGCCAAGGCTTACGAAAACTTATGGAGTTAAAGGAGGAAAATGGAATACGATGTTCTAATTGTTGGTGCTGGACTCTTCGGCTTAACGATGGCCGAACGTCTCGCTAATGTCGCTGGCAAAAGAGTTCTGATTATCGACAAACGCAATCATATCGGCGGTAACTGTTACTCCGAGTTTGACCCCGAGACCGGCATCGAATGCCACAAATACGGCGCCCATTTGTTCCATACTTCACTAGAGAACGTCTGGCAATATGTTAATCAATTCACCAAATTTACAAATTATGTTCATAAAGTCTACACTACTCATGACGGCGTAGTCTATCCTTTGCCAATCAACCTCGGCACAATCAACCAATTCTTTGCGGCCGCCTATACGCCCGATGAAGCCAAGGTCAAGATTGCGGGCCAGGCTGCCAGTGCCCCAGCCAACCCACAAAACCTCGCCGAGCAGGGAATTTCCTTGATTGGTCAGCCGCTCTTTGATGCCTTCATCAAGAACTATACTGCCAAGCAATGGCAAACTCCAGCCGAAGATCTTTCACCAGAGATTATCAAACGTCTCCCAGTGCGTTACAATTACGATAACCGCTATTTTAACGATACTCATGAAGGTCTCCCAATAGACGGCTATGAGGCTTGGTTCCAAAGCATGTTGGATAGTTGCGGCGATAAAGTGACCGTGCGTCTCGAAACTGATTATTTCACTGATCCAGAAATCCAAAAACTACGTGAGGCCAAGATCCTTACGGTTTATACTGGCCCGATTGATCGTTTTTACGACTATCAGTTTGGTGAACTCAAATGGCGTAGCTTAGATTTAGAAAAAGAAGTATTGGATGTCGATGACTTCCAGGGATGTCCAGTGATGAACTATGCCGATTTGGAGCCAAAATACACTCGCATTCATGAGTTCAAGCACTTCCATCCTGAGCGCACTAGTAATCCGGCTTTTGCGGACACCGCCTATGCTCCCGAATCTGGTAAGACTGTCATTGTGCGCGAATACAGCAAAACTTGGCACCTGGGCGATGAGCCGTATTACCCAGTCAACACCGCCGAAGACCGTGCTGTTCTTGCGCGGTATCAAGACCTCGCTACCAAAGATACCAACATTATTTTTGGCGGACGCCTCGGCGAGTACGCTTATTATGACATGGACAAAACCATTGCCGCTGCCCTCGCTAAGTTTGATGAACTGAAACAACGACTGTAACGAGGGGAATATCTTGGTGAGAGCAACTAAAAGAGCGAGCACGCGCGCAGCGAAGAGCGACAGCCCCGTGCGGACGGGCGCTGGAGCGGGTTGCTCAAGCCAAGACATTCCCCTCATCAGTGTCATTGTTCCAGTTTACAACACCAAATCCACCCTTGAGCGCTGCGTCAACTCCATTTTGACGCAAACTTATTCCAATCTTGAGATTATCTTAGTCGACGACGGCTCTCCTGACGGCGCTGGGGAATTATGCGACCAACTTGCTCAGAAGCACAAAAATGTTCGCGTCCTTCATCAGAAAAACGCCGGTCTCTCTGCCGCCCGCAATGCTGCCCTCAAAATCGCTCAGGGAGAACTAATTACCTTTGTTGATTCAGATGACGCAATTTATCCGAATATGTTAGAAGAGCTAATTGGTCTCCGCAATAGCCCGGTGCGCATATGTTCTTTTACCGAAGTAGCACCAAATGGTCAACGTCATGCTATTACTGGCGCGGTGTCTTGGCAAAAGGGCTATATTATGCCAGCCGAAGTTAAACACCAAAGCCTCACTGTAGAAAACTGCCTGCGCCAAATGCTCTTAGAACAGGGGTTCACTATGTCTGCCTGTGGAAAACTTTATCACCGCGACTTGTTCAAAACTGTGCAATTCCCAATGGGGAAGTTATACGAAGACGTGGGCACTACCTACCGCCTGATTATGCAGTGCCCAGATGATGTGCAGTTTATACCTCTACCATTTTATGAATATTACCAAAACGCTGACTCCATTATTCACCAAAACTTTAATTTCCATAAGCTAGACTTGATTGAACTAACCGACCAAATGTGTAATGATATTGATCAAAAGTTTCCAAGCCTCCAGTCTGTCACCAATCTTCGCCGTATGCATGCGCGGTTCAGCATCTTACGCCAGATGGTTCTAGCCAAACCTTCTGCTCAAGACAAGGTTAAAATTCAGCAAGTCGAGCAGGAAATCACACAGTATCTCTTGCAGCACAAGGATTGGGTTTTGCGCTGTCCCGATGCCAGCCGGCGTGATCGTCTCGCTATGCGCTCCCTCTTACTGGGGCGTCCGGTATTCAAACTCGCGTGGAAGATTTATTCACGACTTAGGTAACCCCCTCCTACATACCTAATACAGTACTAAGGCAGCGGAGGGGGAAGCCGACGTAACGGTAGCCGTAGAAGTTTGATGGTCCAACTGCACTAG
>CAMUBZ010000001.1 GCA_947087275.1 uncultured Candidatus Saccharibacteria bacterium | reverse complement strand
TATAGTTTCCTGCACTCACAGCACTCGCCAACCCATACTTAGATAGCATATTTTGTAATATTTATTATTCTAATCTATAAGGATAAGTATGTTTTACATACTTATAGACAAAATAACCATAAGCGGAATGAGAATGCGCAACGCCATTAAACAGGTCAGATTTGCGCCCCAATAGTCTCATTTTATTACAACCCTCTCACTTTTACAACCAGTTTTGCCCCAGAAAACCGCTTATTTTTACTCAAAAAATCCGCCAAAACATCATTTTCCCACATTTCAATCTTGACTTTTTATAACATCTGTGCTATAATGAAAAGATAGGCGGTTATCATGTACAATTACCGCTTGTAGATAGATGTTACTTTTCAACATTGTAGCTTTCCAAAAAAGGAGGTCAAACATGACTTTTTGCATCATCGCTATTATCATCGGCACCATTATTAACCTTGTTTTCGCCGCTCTTATCATATCAACTGAATTCGGCAGAGAACTCCACCCCGCAATCACTCTTGGCATCGTGCCAATCGTTACCGCTTTTATCACTGATGAGCATTTCAACGGTTATTATACCGGCAATGTCTTTCCCGCGATTACTGTCACAATCGGAACCTTTATGTTGTCATTTCTGGTCATCATAATAATAGGTGCCGCCTGCGACGACAATCCCGAAGATAGTACAGCCGATCATCTCACCGATACGTCATGCGACGACACTTCTCACGGCCACCAATAGGTGGCTTTTTTCTGCTTTTCACCCCTTGCCAAATCCCCAAATCTTTGCTATAATGACAGCAGTTATTCTAAAGACAGTGGCGGAATAGGGAATATCGTTGTAACTTTTACAACAGTTTCAGATTCTTAATCATGCTACCGAGGAAATCTCTTAGGGGTCTTGTGGGTAACGTTGATTAACAATTTGCTAGCAGAAGAAAATTTATCAAACTAACCTAAGGAACTTTTATGGCAATTTCAAAAGCGAAAAAAGATACTTTGGTTGCTGATTTGACCGCTCTCCTCTCTGAGGCCAAGTTGACGGCCTATGCCCGCTATCAGGGTTTGACCGTCGCCGACCTTCAAGAGTTGCGCAAGGCTGCACGCGAAGCTGGCGTCAAGATCAAAGTGGTTAAAAACCGCTTGGTCAAGGTTGCGATGAACGAAATCGGCGTCTACAAAGACACCGACACCACCGGTTTGACCGGCCAACTCGTTTACGCTATCTCCGACACCGACGAAGTCGCTCCAGCCAAAGTTTTGGCCGCGTTTGCCAAAACTCACCCTGCACTTGAACTCGCCGGTGGCTTCAACGATTCAGGCAAAGCCATGAATCAAGCCGAAATCACCACCTTGGCCGCGATGCCATCCAAAAACGAGCTCATTGCCCAAGTGGTGGCACAGCTTCTCTCCCCAGCCACGGATACCATTTCCGCGCTGTCGGGTGGCCTTTCCGGCATCATTTCCGGTTTGGAAGCCAAGGCAAATTAGCAATTCAATACTAATTAACTAATAATTTCATAAGGATTACAATTATGGCTACAGATATCAAAGCATTGGCCGAGCAATTGGTCAACATGACCATTCTCGAGGTCAACGAACTCAAAAATGTCCTCAAGGACGAATACGGCATCGAGCCAGCCGCTGCGGCTGTCGCTGTTGCTGCTGCCCCTGCTGAAGGTGGCGCTGCTGCCGATGAAGGCAAGTCTGAATTTGACGTCGTCTTGAAGGACGCCGGCGCTCAGAAGATTGCCGTCATCAAGGCTGTCAAAGAAATCACCGGCCTCGGTCTCGGTGAAGCCAAGGCTATCGTCGATGGCGCTCCTGCAACTGTCAAGGAGAAAGTCAAGAAAGACGAAGCCGAAACCATGAAGAAAACCTTGGAAGAAGCCGGCGCTACCGTCGAATTGGCGTAATTTGCACCAATTTATCTTCTTGCTAGCAAATTGTGCAAAATAGGCCAGAAAATGGCCTATTTTTGTTGTAAAATCATTGCCAAAACCACCAAAAATGCCTCAAACTATTGACTTTTTTAAGCATGTGTGCTACAATGGAAGTATGGAACACGATATGAGGGGAATCATCCAAGCAGATTACAAATTTGGATTCACTCCCCTCCAATAATAAACAGGAGGAACTAAACATGGCAAGAATCAGTAAAGAAACCAGAGGCAAAATCATTATGGGGGCACTTGCATTAATCGGAATTGCAGTTATTGCGGGGTTTATGATAGCCAACCGCAACAAGGACAAATCCGATAATGAAGACAATCAGGCAAACGTCACAACCACCGAAGACCTCACCGCGCTCATCGCTGGAGAAAATGAAACATGGCAGGAAGTACGCCTGATCAACTCCGACACAGTAGTGTATATCGGGGGAATTTCACCCGAGGAGGCCGCCGACATCGACTCCATATTCCGCTACTACGAAGAATCTGAAGGTGCCGAAATTACAGACAACGAACTGGCACAGATTTACGAGCAGATGAAGCCCGCCATTCTGGAATGGTTCGACCCGGAATTTGACATGGTCACAGCCTTCAAGGACAAGGTAGGCACAACGGCTGATACCAGTAGTATTGCATGGGTAGTCAACCCGATGATGCAATATCTGGTTGACGGGAACGCCACCGATTACATCTACTTCCAAAAAGATGAGGACGGCAACTATCATATGACAATCAGCTACTACATGATGGGCTATGTATACTCAGACATGGTCCATCAATTTCCCCCTGCAGTGGGAAACGACTAAGTTCCAAGGGAGTGAATTTACAGGGCGCAAGTCAACACGACGAGCGCCCTTTTCCCTTATGTTTAACTTGTAATTTTTACAACAATTTTGGCTCCACCGCCGTTACGGCAGTGGAAAACCATTCAAAATCGACATTGACTTTGAGAGGCGACAGGTGTATCATGGTCTCAGAATAAAAGTTAATGACGGACGGATGCGAGGTGATGTCTGAACTACCAGAAAAACAAATCAAGCGACTACGTGGCCTAATCCAAGAGGCCGAGACCAACCTTGCTGCCGCCAAAGAGTTATTAATTTCCGTACTTGGCGATGGTGAAGCCATCACTGCCCCGCGCGATACAGTTGTATCTAGCCCCGAGGGCAAAGTCATTGAAGGCGTTTTTGATGGTCAAATTATGATTGGCCCAGACGGTAAGAATTATCCAGTACCAGCCAACTATGCTTCTAAGTCTAAGTTGATTGAAGGCGACATCCTCAAACTCACTATCACCCCAGAAGGCCGCTTCCTCTACAAGCAAATCGGTCCAGTGGAGCGCAAAGCCGTTATCGGCACCTTAGTGCACCACGATGATAAGTACTATATCGAAGTTGGTGGTCGCGAGTATGAAGTGCTTTATGCCTCCGTGACCTACTTCCACTTGCGCGAAGGTAATCAAGTTTCTGTTATTATCCCCGCCAATAACGAACAAGCCGCTTGGGCCGCCGTCGAGGCTGCCCTATAGATGGCCACCAAAAATACTGCAACTGGTGCTGAGGCTATCGCCCAGCCCAAAGTGTTGTATCGTAAATATCGGCCTACCCGGCTTGAGGATGTCGTTGGGCAGGAGCAAATCACCTCTGTCCTCAGTAATTCCTTGAAGCAAGGCAAAATTGCGCACGCTTATCTCTTTATCGGCCCGCGTGGCACCGGCAAAACCTCGGTGGCGCGCATTTTTGCGCACGCCGTCAATGGTTTTGATTATCAAGTCGAAGACAGTTACCTCGACATCATCGAAATCGACGCTGCTTCCAATACTGGCGTCGACAATATCCGCGAGCTGCGGGAAAAGGCGATCATTGCGCCAACGAAAGGCAAATACAAAGTCTACATCATCGACGAAGTCCACATGCTCACCAAATCCGCCTCAAACGCCTTACTCAAGACCCTCGAAGAGCCGCCCGAACACGTGATTTTTATCATGGCCACCACCGACGCCTACAAGGTACCTATCACCATCTCCTCCCGTACCCAGGTACATACCTTCAAACTTGCCACTCCAGAGGTCATGCAAACTCACCTGCGCAAAATTGCTGACACCGAAAATATCAAAATCAGTGACGATGCCCTCAAGATCGTGGTGCGTCGTGGCGGTGGGTCATTCCGCGACTCACTCAGTCTGCTCGACCAAATTGCTAGCCTATCAGACGGTAAAAGCGAAATCACCGCCGAACTCCTAAATCAGGCCCTGGGCCTCCCCGAAGAACAAGCAATTTCTGGACTATTAGAGGCCTATGCCACAGGGAATTCTAGCCAAATTCATCAACTTTTGCAAGATTTGCTCAATTCTGGCCTCAAGCCCGAAACGATCGCCAGCGAACTCATCTCTAGCATCGTAGCAACACCTAATCCAGCAATTTTGCCCCTGTTAACCCATCTGCCCGACGTTCAGCCACCTTTCCCAGAGGCTAAGCTGCTCCTAGCGCTGCTCGGCAATTTTGACGCTTCAGAAGCGCCCAAACGGCCCATTTCTGCCCCTCAAACTCATTCTGCACCCGCTACTACCACCCCTGTTATGTCCGCAGAGCCCCCAGAAACCACTCCTAAATCCATAGCGCCATCAGACCCAGATCCGGGGGTAAAACCCCTAGAAACGGCTCCTGTGGCCACTGAGAGCCATTCCGCTCCCGCTAACACCCCTGCAGAAACACCCCAAACCACAGCCAAAACTGCCAGCGTAACCCCCCAAAGTTTCGACTGGGACGGCTTCATCAACTCCGTGCATCAAGTCAACGACGCCATTTATAACCAACTCTGCAAGGTGGAGCACGAATACGACGGTAGCACCCTGCACCT
Organism: uncultured Candidatus Saccharibacteria bacterium; assembly: GCA_947087275.1. Lineage (GTDB taxonomy): Bacteria > Patescibacteriota > Saccharimonadia > Saccharimonadales > Saccharimonadaceae > Nanosyncoccus. The sequence continues at coordinate 139,032 of CAMUBZ010000001.1, read as the reverse complement.
CTACCCCGATAAAAAATTCACCAAAAGTATCCTCGACAAACCAGGGAATCGCCAGATTATGGCGCAATATCTTGGCGGTGCCGCACTCCTCATTCATGAGCCCGGTGAGCGCGCCCTGCCCGAAGATAGCCAAATTTCCCAAATTTCTGCTATAATGGGAGGAGTACAAGAGGTGAAAGGAGATTTACCCTTCTAAAGTGGGCACACCTCAAGAGAAGGAGGTATTGTGGAGGCATCCCATGCGCAAGATGGTGGACGCGTTCCGCCGCAAGATTTAGAGGCCGAGAAATCCTTGCTCGGAGCGCTTTTGTTGTCGGATGCAGCCTTTCCCAATGTCCTCGAAATCCTCAAGGCCGAAGATTTTTATGATCCCCGCCATATCGACGTTTTTAAGGGCATGACGTCTCTCTACGAGCATCACCGCCCGATCGACCTCATGACCCTCACCGCCGAACTCAAAGCCCAAGGCACCATCAAAAACATCGGTGGCGCACCCTATCTCACCGAACTCACCAACTTCGTGCCAACTGCTTCGCATGTGGATGCCTATGCTGATTTGGTCGCACAAGCCGCCTTGCGCCGCCGCCTCATCCGCGCCGGCACCGACATTGCTTCTGCCGCCTATGATAACGGCACCAAAATCGAAGATTTGGTGGGCAAGGCCGAAAAAAACCTCTTTGAAGTTTCTGACAAAACCGTCAAGTCCGAATATGTCGCCCTTGAAGACCTCCTCGTCGATGCCTATGACCGTATTGAAGAACTGCACCGTAACAAAGGCGCTCTGCGCGGACTCAAAACCGGCTTCCGCGACCTCGACAACAAAACCGCCGGCTTCCAAAAAGGCGATCTCATCATCATCGGCGCGCGCCCGGCCATGGGTAAAACTACTTTCGCCCAAAACTTAGCCTACAACGTCGCCACCCGCAATGGCACCCAAAGTGGCGTCCTCTTCTTCTCGATGGAGATGGCCAATCAAGAAATCGTCGACCGTATGATTTCTGATATTTCCGGCATTGACAACTGGAAAATCCGTACCGGCAACGTCACTGACGATGACTTTGCTAAAATCGGCGACGCCCTGGGCGACATGAATGAAGTCCCACTATATATCGACGACACCAGCTCTATGACCATCCTTGAACTGCGCAACAAAGCCCGCCGCGCTGCCCACGACCACAACATCAGCATGGTGATTGTGGACTACTTGCAACTTTTACAAGGTTCCGACCGTTATGCTGGTAACCGCGTCCAAGAGGTTACCGAAATCTCCCGCGGCCTCAAGACTATGGCCAGGGAACTAGAAATCCCCGTCGTTGCCTTGGCACAGCTTTCTCGTGGCGTCACCGGCCGTGACGATCCCCGCCCAGTGCTCTCCGACCTTCGTGAATCTGGTTCCATTGAGCAGGACGCCGACCTCGTGATGTTCTTGCACCGTCCCGATTATTACAAACAGAATAACGATGATTTTGTCCCCACCAACATCACCGAACTCATCCTCGCCAAGCACCGCCATGGGCCAGTCGGCAAAATTGAACTTTACTTCCATCCAGAACTCTTGCGCTTTATGTCTCTAGACAAAGAGCACGAATAAGTGCTATAATACTTATGTGAAGAAACTCGTTATTTCCAAACTCTTCCTTTATCGCCATCGTTTTGTTATTGGCTTTATTGTGCTCGGCACCGCTTATATCGGCCTGCTTTTTGGCCTTCCTTTGCTCTCACCAGGCGGGTTATCTGAGCTCGAGATGGAATCCGCTGCGCAGTCCTATGCTCTAGAATTTGACTCAGTTTTTCGTGGCGATATTGTTGATTTGCCTTACCGCGCTCTGCAAAAACTCTCTATTATGACTTTTGGGCTCACCGTTTATTCAGTCAAATTACCTAGTATTATCATTGGCGCATTGCTTGGTTGTCTCCTAATACTCTTACTCAACCGCTGGTTCAAAAACAATGTCGCGTTGCTAGCCTCAATCCTGGCCGTACTTTCGGCTTCATTCCTCTATCTGGCCGGCTCTGGCACACCACTCATTATGTTAGTCTTTTGGCCTGCCTTGCTCTTGTGGCTAGGTTCCAAAATCCAAGGCGTCACCAAACCCAAACCTCTCTACTGTTTCGCCTTTGCCTTTGCGCTCTTGGCTTCAATTTTTACCCCGCACCTGATTTATTTGGCCTTATTTATTGTCCTGTTTGCGTTTCTGCACCCCCATCTCCGCTTCACCATCAAAAACCTCCCCATCATTCCTCTTGTGCTCACCGTCTTTATTATCATCATGGGCGTAGCCGCCCTCGTCATGGCCGCCTTCATCAATCCTCCAATTATCGCCGAAATCCTTTTGGCACCAAATTTCCCCTTTGAACAATTCCTCGCCAATATTCAAACCGCCTTCCTACCTTTCTTCGCTTGGAATACGGCACTTGACAGTTCTTTTCTATCCCCATTCATCGGGTTGGCCTCAGTTGCGCTGGCCGTCATCGGTCTTCTCTCTACCACCAAAGGTTTCTTTGCCTCACGCAACTCGATTGCCACCTGCCTCATTGTCTTTACCATAATTTTATCTGGGCTCAACCCTGAATCCGCCATTCTCATCCTACTCCCTATGGCCATCCTCATCGCTCATGGCCTGCGCTATGTCCTAGCCAAATGGTATGACCTTTTTCCAGACAATCCTTATGCCCGCATTTCGGCGATTTTCCCAATTGGGCTCTTCCTTGGCATTATGATCATTGGCGGAATTAATCACTTCCTCTTTGGCTACCGCTACGTACCAATGGTCGCCGACAAATTCAATGACGACATTCACCTTATGATGCAAAACCTTACCGAGAACACCACACTTTACGTTCTCGACGACGAAATCGCCTACAATTTCTACGCTATCATGGATGCACAGGGTGTCTACCATGTAGTTAATAGTTTACCAGAGGACGTCAATGAGCTGCCAAAGCAATTTGCCACCCTTAGTCACCACGACGATATCCCCGGCGAAATTACACGCATAATCACCTCGCCAAAATCACATAATTCTGATAGAATATACATATATAATACCGTACAGGATGAAAAGGAGTTATAAATGGGTGCAACTATGGACCAAATGAAGGTTCTTAATCAGTTACGTAAAGCACAAAAATCGCTCAAGAACGAAATTGTTGAGGTTGAAGCTGGCGACGGTGCCGTCACCGTACAAATTACCGGCGAACTCAAAATCAAGAGCGTCAAAATCGACCCTGAAAAAATTGATTTGGACGACATTGAAGAACTTGAGCACTGGATTGAAGATTGTATGCGTGACGGCTACGCCAAGGCACAAGAAATTGCTACCGACAAAATGAAGCCCCTAATGGGTAATTTAAGTAATCTAGGTTTATAAGAGGAGGTACCGTGATAGACAAGATCGATCTCAGTGGTCACAACTACAAAGTCTCAGATAGTTTTAAAAAATACGCTATCAAGCGCATTGGCAAACTAGATCGTTTCTTGCCTCGAGGTAGCAAAAAAGATATCGTCGCCAAAATCGTCGTCAGCGAAGTTGATCGCGCACACAATAACAAATACGAGATCTCTGTTGCGATGGAGATTCCTGGCGGCAAAGTCATCACTGCCAAAGACGAATGCTCAAACGTTTTTGCTGGCATCGATATTATCGAAGCCAAACTCAAAGGCCAAATCCGTCGTTTCAAACTTGAAGCCACCCCACACCTCACCAAAAAAGGCCTCAAGAACTTGTTTATCAAGCGTGCCTAGAGTATAATTATTAGAGTAATTCTAGAAATCCAGGAGATTCATATGGCCGAACAGGGCAAAAAATTGTTGCAGACTGCGCACAAATCTGTCAAAACCCCCAAAGAAAAGAAACCAACCGATAAGTTGGCTGATCGTACTGCTCTTACTAAGTTTTTGCAGAGCGTTTTTGGTGATGCGCAGAAAAAGATTTTGAAGCGTCTGTACAAAAAAGCCCTCGAAATCGGCAAACTCGAGCCAAAATATGAGGCTATGTCGGATGAAGAACTCGCTGGACAAACTGCAATTTTCAAGGAAAAAATTGGTGCCAATGCCAACCAAAAGGCGCTTGATGGAATTCTCGCTGATGCTTTCGCGGTGGCTCGCGAAGCCGCCAAGCGTAAACTCGGTATGCGCCCATACGACGTACAGTTAATCGGCGGTATGGTTTTGCATGAAGGCTGTGTTGCCGAAATGAAAACCGGTGAAGGTAAAACCTTAGTTGCAATGTTGCCTGCCTATCTCAATGCACTAACTGGCAAAGGTGTTCATATTGTCACGGTCAACGACTACTTGGCGCAACGTGACGCCGGATGGAATGCTCCAGTCTATCACTTCCTCGGCATTAGTGTCGGCGTAATTATCAACCAAGCATCTTATGTCTATGACCCAGAATACGAAAACGAAGAGCACGAAGACGAGCGTTTCCGCCACCTCAAACCCGCAACCCGCAAAGAAGCCTATGCCGCCGACGTTACTTACGGCACTAATAACGAATTTGGTTTTGATTATCTGCGCGACAACATGGTTAGTGAGCCACAATACCTCCGCCAACGCGGACTCAACTTCGCTATCGTTGACGAGGTTGACTCAATTTTAATCGACGAAGCCCGCACACCACTCATTATCTCCGCTCCAGCTGGCGACAACCCCGATGCTTATTACCAATTTGCCAAAGTCACCACGCAGCTCACTCCGGAAGACTATGTCTTTGACGAGAAACGCCGTAGTGTCACCCTGACCGACAAAGGTGTCGAAAAAGTCCAAGAGCTACTTGGCGTGAAGAATCTTTATTCCACCAAACACACACGCCTCGTCTATCATCTGGAGCAAGCCCTGCGCGCCCAAGTTGTATTTCAACGCGACAAGGATTACGTTGTCACTAATAGCGGCGATGTCGTAATCGTTGATGAGCATACCGGTAGGCTGATGCAAGGCCGTCGCTACAACGAGGGCCTCCACCAAGCCATCGAGGCTAAGGAGGGTGTCGCCGTTAAGCAAGAATCTATGACCTTAGCCACTGTCTCATTCCAGAACTTCTTCCGCCTCTACAACAAACTGTCCGGCATGACCGGTACCGCCTTCACCGAGGCCGAAGAATTCCAACAAATTTACGCTTTGGACGTCATTCAAATTCCGCCCAACAAGCCCATCCAACGCATCGACAAAGATGACCTCATCTATCGTACCGAAGCCGCCAAACTCAAAGCTATTGCCGCCGAGATCAAAAAATACCACGACCGCGGACAACCAGTTTTGGTCGGTTCGGCTAGCATTGCTAAGAACGAATTAATTGCCAAATATCTTGATAGTCAAGGTATCAAATACGAATTACTCAACGCCAAAAACAACGAGCGTGAAGCTGCTATCATCGCCAAAGCCGGTGAAAAGGGCGCTGTCACCCTGGCTACCAACTTGGCTGGTCGTGGTACCGACATTAAATTAGGTGAAGGCGTCAAAGAATTAGGCGGCCTCGTCGTAATTGGTTCTGAACGCCACGATAGTCGCCGCGTCGATAACCAGTTACGTGGCCGTGGCGGCCGTCAAGGCGATCCTGGCACCACTCAATTCTTCGTCAGCTGTGAAGATGACCTGATGCGTATCTTCCAAGGCGACCGAATTGCTATGCTGATGTCACATCTCGAATCAATTGAGGGCCCAGACGCACCTTTGCAAAACCGCATGATTACCAAAACTTTGGAATCTGCCCAAAAGCGCATCGAAGGCTTTAACTTCGACTCCCGCAAAAACGTGGTGCAATACGACAACGTCATCAACCGTCACCGCAAAGTTGTCTATGGCATGCGCCGCAAAATTTTGGACGGTGCCGACATTCATGACGAAATCAAGCGCTTGATGAAGACCGCAATCGAGGATTTAACCAAAGACAGCGCTCGTGTCAATAAGAAATTCAACGAAGAATTTGCTGCCGTCTTTGACTTTGACCCAGAGCTAATCGACAAAATCGGTAAGATGCGCAAAGAGCAAGACCGCTTTAAGGCAGCACTTGCCGAACTTGAACGTCAATACGCCGCACAAGAAGAAAAGTTTACACCAGAAGTCATGCGCAAAATCGAACGCGAAGTTTATCTCAAAGTGCTCGATATGCTCTGGATGCAACATCTCGAAAACATGCAGCACCTTCGGGAAGGTATCCACTGGCGCAGTATTGGCCAACGTGATCCATTAGTAGAATATCGCAGCGAATCACAAAAACTCTTTGATGGATTAGAGAAGAACCTTCGCGAAGAAGTTTTGCGCATCCTGCTCACTATTACGCCACAAGAAGCCCATTCTGAAGGCGTCACTGATGGCGAAGAATATGATACCGAGCTTACCAAGATGGCTGAAACCGCCACCGAAAAGGGCGTCAACGAAGTTTCTGCTGGCGAAAAGAATCTCGACAAAGAGTTTAAAGACGGTGTCGAAAAAGCCGCTACTAATATCACTGGAAACGCTAATCGGAAGCGCAATGTTGCGCGCAAGAATAAAAAGAAGCAACGCCAAAACAAGAAGAAAGGGAAACAGCGATAAAACACTCCGCCGAAGAAATCGTTTTGGCTTCAGGCGCAAAAGGGCTACTGATTGACGTCCCCGACGCTAGTGTAATGAACACCAAATTCCAGTTCCGCGCCGGCATGCGCTATGCCAAAAGTCCCGAAGTTTATGAAATTGCTCACATCGTCGAGCATCTAGCTTTTGGTGCTAACGCCAAGTATAACTCTGAGCAAGCCTTTGAAGCCGACTTCACCAAAAACGGTGCCTACCACAATGCTTGGACTTCGGATTTCTCGGTCTGTTACGAAAGTGAATGCGCCGATTTTGAGTGGGAACGTATTTTGGACTTACAGCAAGTTGCTATCACTCAGCCCAAATTCAACGCCGAAGAACTCCAAAGCGAAAAAGGCAACGTCAAAGCCGAGCTTACTGGTTACATGAATGATTATGGCCGCTTATTGTGGCCGAGACTGCAACAAATCATGGGCGAACAAGTTCCAGTTCTATCCGAACGTCTCAAAACGATTGCTAATATTGAACTCAAAGACATCCGCGAACATTATCGTCGCACTCATACCGCACACAACATGCGTTTTATTATTGCTGGCAACCTGCGTCATCGCAAACACAAGATTATCAAAGCCCTTAACAATTGGGGGCTCAAGCCGGGCGAGCGCTTTGCTATCCCTAATGACGAGTTGCATTCATCCGCACCCGTACTTATTCGTCGCAAAGATGCCACTAATATCACTTTCGCCTTTTCTTGGATGATATCACGCAAGCTCAACCCAACCGAAGTCCATGCCATGAACTGTCTCAACCATATCCTCAACGGCACAACAAGTAGCCGTATCTTTGGCCAAGCCCGCAAAAATGGGCTGGTTTATGGTATGGGTAGTAGCCTCAACAACGGCTGGCACAATACTTCTTGGGATTTTGATGGTGAAGTTAACGCCGAAAGTGCCGAAAAACTCTTCAAACTCATTCACCGCGAACTACAAAAAATCCTCGATGGCAATATCAAAGACGAAGATATCGAAGCCGCCAAGTCCTATGCCACTGGTCGTTACCAAATGGGTGCCCAGACCGTTAACCAAATCTCTGACTATTACGCTGACAGCTATTTCATTAACGGTAATCTCGAAAAATATGATCGCACACCTATGCTAATACGCGAGATTACCAAAGAGGATATCGTCAATATTGCGCGCGAATTCATCACTACCAATATCGATGCTTTGGTTGCCGTAAGCTCTGTCGAGAAAGCCATCATCAATGAACTTGCTGAGCAGCTTAAATTCTAAATAGATGTGCTATAATAGAATTTAACCAAAAGGAGACTTATGAAAATTGCAATCCTCGGATACGGCAAGGAGGGGAAGAGCGCCGAGTCTTATTTCCAAAACCAAAATCACGCTACACAAATCTTTGACAATTTTACGCCTGAAACCATCACACAAGAAAACTGGACGGATTTTGACCTAGTCTTACGCAGTCCAAGTTTAAAGCCTCAAGTCGGGTGGTCCAGTATGACACGCTACTTTTTTGACCATTGTCCTTGCCCCATCATTGGTGTCACCGGCACCAAAGGTAAGGGAACTACTTGCTCCATCATCACAGCAATCCTAGAATCTCTCGGCCACAAAGTCTGGCTGGTTGGCAACATCGGCACACCAGCGCTTGATGTTCTAGACCAAATCCAAAAAGACGACATCGTAGTTTACGAGATGAGTAGTTTTCAACTATGGGATCTAGAAAAATCACCACACGTAGCAGTCGTACTTGGTATTGAACCTGACCACTTGAATGTGCACAAAGATTATAACGATTACGTTGCAGCCAAAGCCAACATCGCTAAACATCAAACTGCAACCGATTTTTGCATCTACAATCAAAACAATCCCGATGCTACTAAGATCGCTCAAGAATCTCGTGGTACCAAAATCCCTTACCCTGCCACCGACAATCGCGCCACACTAGATAACATCCTAGACAGTCTCAATATCCCCGGACAACACAACCGCGAAAATGCCGAAGCCGCCCTCAATGCTATTGCTGCTTACTTTGGACAAGATCTCGCTGAGTTTCTAGCGCAAAACTCTGACCAAATCAAAACCGCGCTACAAAAGTTTCAAGGCTTACCTCACCGATTGCAATATTTACGTGAACTTAATCACGTTAAATACTACGACGATAACTTTTGCACGAATGTCGCCTCACTCGAAGTCGCGCTCAAATCTTTCCCCAACAGTCAAATCGTCCTGATTGCTGGCGGCCGCGACAAAACCGCTAACGCCGATTTGCCCGAAATCATTGCCTTAGCCAAACGATACGCTATCAAAACTGTCTTAATGGGCGAAAGTGGCCGCGAAATTGCAAAACGCTTAGCTAACAACACAGTAGCTAATGATCAATTTTATCTCGTTGATACCTTGCAAGATGCTATACAAACCGCCCAAAACTTTGCCGAGATGCTCCAGGCCGAACATCCTGATAAATCAACTATCGTCTTGATGTCACCAGCAGCCGCCAGTTTCGACATGTTTGAAAATGTTTATGATCGCGGTGCCCAGTTCCAAAAAATTGTGAAAGATTTGTAATATGGCCGATAGCAAAGACTTAAATTTCAAAAAACTCCAACAACTTCAAGACGAACTTGCTGCTGCCTGGACCAAACTAGATCTGGACACTAAAGTTGCCCGCATTGCCAAATTGGAACAAGCCGTTGCTACCCCCGAAATCTGGCTTAACCCTGATGACGCCCGCGATAAAAATACCGAACTTGCACGCCTGAGCGACGAAGTGCAACCATGGCAAATCCTCAAAACTCAACTCAACGACCTGGGAGAACTATTGGAACTTGGCGATACTGGGCTTGCCGATGAGCTCACCGAACAAGTGGCACTGCTCGAGCAACAACTCGCCAAACTCAAAAAAGCCTTGCGCTTTACTGGCAAATACGATCATAATAACGCCATTCTACGCATCACTGCCGGCGTAGGGGGGACTGAAGCCATGGACTGGGCTGGCATGCTGGAGCGCATGTATCTTCGCTATGCCGAGAAACATAATCTCAAAGTAACGTGTCTTGAGCGGGTCGCTGGGGAAGAAGCTGGCATCAAAACCGCCGTTTATGAGCTTACTGGCACCGACGTTTACGGTCATCTCAAAAGTGAGCACGGCGTACATCGCCTAGTACGACTTAGCCCCTTCAATGCCGACAATCTGCGTCAAACTTCTTTCGCTCTGGTAGAGGTTCTACCAGTCATCAAAGCTGACACTGACGTCAAAATCGACGACAAGGATCTACGTATTGACGTTTATCATTCTGGCGGGCATGGTGGGCAGTCCGTCAACACTACCAATTCTGCCGTACGTATCACACACCTACCTACGGGTACCGTTGTTGCAATCCAAAATGAACGTTCGCAGTTGCAAAACAAAGAAAAAGCCATGGAAATTTTGCGTGGCAAACTCGTCCAGCTACAACTTGAGCAGCACGCCGAAAGCCTAGACAAACTCCGCGCTGGCGAATCTGCCAAATGGGGCCAACAAATCCGCAACTACGTCTTGCAACCCTACAAGTTAGTCAAAGACACTCGCACCAAGTACGAAAGCAAAGACCCCGACGCTGTGCTCGACGGGAAAATCGACGAATTCATCGATGCGTATCTAGAAATGTAAGACTGGTATTTCTATGGTGCTTATGCTATCATATATATATGATATTGCTCGACCGTATCACCAAAATTTACCCGGGCGATGAAGAGCCAGCGCTCGACAATGTTTCGCTACATATCGAACCACATGAGTTCGTTTTTCTCGTGGGTAAATCTGGTGCCGGCAAATCAACTTTAATCAAAATGATTACCAAGGAAGAGCAACCCGACTCCGGCAAAATCATCATCGGTGGCATCGATCTCGATTATGTCAAAAAACGCCACATCCCGCACTACCGCCGTAAACTAGGTGTTGTTTTTCAAGACTACAAATTATTGCCTACGCGCACCGTCTTTGAAAACGTTGCCTTTGCTCTCGAAATCGCCGGTATGAGCAGCCGCGAAATTAACCGTACCGTCCCCAAAGTCCTAGAATTGGTTGGACTAGAGGGGAAATCTACGAGATTTCCATCCAATCTTTCCGGTGGCGAGCGCCAACGTGTCGCCATTGCTCGTTCGGTGGCTCGGCAGCCCAAGATTTTGATTGCCGACGAGCCCACAGGGAACCTTGATGTGCTAACTCGTCACGAAATCATCGATTTGCTCAAACGTATCAATGATTTTGGCACCACTTTGCTCGTCACCACGCACGACGAGAACATTGTCAACGACCTTGGCAAACGCGTTGTCACGCTCAAAGCTGGCAAAATCGTCGACGACCAGAAATATAACGGCGTCTACCGCTTGGATAGCGCCGAGAATTCGCCTGTCATAGTGCCACGACCTAAAATTATTACTACGCAAATGGCAACCTCGCCCTTGGCGCAGCCAGCCACTCCACACGCTCGCGGTTCCCGTATGAGTAAAGCAACCGCCGAAGAGAGTCTAAAGATTCTACATCCCAGCACCAAGAAGACTCCCGCCAAATCTGCCACCAAGGCACCGTCCGCCACTGCAAAAACCACGTCTAGAGCCACATCAGCCAAACCAGCTAGCGCCAAGAAACTCGATCGCGATGCCGCCAATCAGTGGTACACCGCCAGTCGTCCACTCAAAGCCGCGCCCAAACTGAGCGATTTTAGCATGGGGCAGACCGTCAAACTCAAACCCGCTCCCAGCATGTCACAAGTCGCCAAGCGCAAACCTACTACAACCAAAACTAAAACCAAACGCGTAATTTAAGGGGGAAACATGATTGACAAAAAACTGATCGAAGAAAACGGCCATCGCGGAGCACACAAACCTTCGCGCAAAGAAACCAAAGAACATCTCAAGACGCTCGTCGAGAACAGTAGTGTCGGCCACATGCGCAAAACTGGGCGCATCGTTAAATATGGCACCGCTAGTTTTACACGCAATATTTGGCTTTCGATTGCTGCGACATTGGTGATGACTGTAACTTTGGTAATTTTGATGATTACCGTCTTTGCTAGTCTGATTTTGAGCGCTACCGCCGATACGATGCGTGAAAAAATCGACATCACGGTTTTCTTTACTCCAGGCACCGAACGCGAAACTCTCGAAGTGATGGCTGATACGATGCGCACCGACTCCAATGTGCGCAATGTCGAAATTGCCACCTCCGAAGATGAATATGCAACTTTCATTGACGATAATAGTGATAACGCCGAATTGCTCGCCGCCCTTGAGGACGAAAGTATGTATCAGCATATGCTTGCCGCCATGCAAGCCACTATGCGCATCAAAGTCGTCGACCCGAATAGCCTCGATGGCGTGCGCAGCATCGTTGAGCATGACCCGCTCTTCCAAGCCAACCTCGATTCTGCCAAAGAGCCGACTTACGCCGTCAATCAAGCCGAAATTGAAACCATCAATTCTTGGGCTACGATTGCCAAAAATGGCGGTCTCATCCTCGGCGCAGTGTTCTTAGTTATCTCCATTCTCGTGATTTTCAATACTATTCGCATGGCGATCTTCTCCCGCCGCGAAGAAATCTACATGATGCGTCTAGTTGGGGCTGATATTGGTTTTATCCGTGGACCATTCCTAGTTGAGGCCGAAATCTCTGGCGTCATTTCTGGCATCTTGGCCACGACTATTGCCGTTGTTGGCTTCCGCTTTCTTGAACCACCACTAGCAAATTATGGTATTGATGTTTTTGCCGTCTCCGAACTCTTAGAATCCAATATGCTCATCGCGGTTTACGCCGTCATGATTGTGATCGGTATGGCTATCGGCATGATTTCTGCTCGCCTTGCCATGCAAAAATATCTCAAATAGACGTCCTGCTTTACTTTTATGCTTTTCTGTGATATATAGTAGTTATGGTTAGAACACATCAACACAAAACTTTAGGTATTCGCGGTATCACTCCGATTTTCGTCGGCGCTGCCGTGTTGGCTGGTGCTAGTTTATTCTTTATCGACCACGAAGATGATGTTAATGCTTATCCCGCTGGCTGCGTAAGCCAGGCTTGTCGTGAAGCCTCTGACGCTGCCACTGCCGCCGAGCGCAAAGCCGCCGCGGCCGCCAGTAACGCCCAGACTCTCGAAGGCGAAGTTGAACGTCTCAACGCCGAAATCGCCTCCCTCGAGGCCGACATCGTCGCCAACCAAGCCATCGCCGATGATCTTTCTGGTCAAATTGCCGAAAATGAAGCCAAATTAGAATTACAACAGTCGGCGCTCGCACGCATGCTCGTCGAAATGCACTTCGAAAGCGAACCGGACGCAATTATCTTGCTAGCCGGCAGTAGTTCAATTGGTGATTATGCCGAAAAGCAATCCCGTCAAAACAATGCCAAAACCCAAGTTGCTATCTCCGCAGAAGCCATCCGTGAACTCAAAGAGAGCCTCACCACGCAAAAAGCCAGCGTTGACGCCCTCATCGAAAGCGCCGAGGCCAGCCGTGCCGAAATCACCGCTAAGCGCAACTATCAAAACAATCTCATTGCCAAATACGAAAACGACAGCGCCGCCTACGAACGCGATGCCGCTGCGGCACGCGAGACCATGCAACAAGAAATCGCTGCCGAAATCGCCAAGTATAACACCGGTGGTGTGGTTGGCGAAGGCTACAACTCATACCCTTATGCCGACCGTTGCCCCCGCGACAACGTTGGCTATATTGTAGTTGGTGGCTATGTTTGTCAGTGTACCAGTTATGCCGGTTGGAAGGCTCAAGAATATTTTGGTATCTACATTTCGTCTTGGGGAGACGCCAAAAACTGGGGCAATACGGCTAGCCGTCTCGGCTATGTAGTTGATAATCATCCCGCACCTCATACGATTGCTTACAGCACTTCTGGTATCTATGGCCACGTAATGTGGGTTGAGAGTGTTAATGCTAACGGCACTATCAACCTTAGCGAGTATAATAACCCTAGCAGCTCCAAGAGTGGCCTCCCGGGTGACTTTGGTGCACGCTACAACGTTAACCCTGCTGCCTATCGTTACATCCATCTCGACCAAAAGAAGTGGTAAAACTCCCATTTTCTGTGCTACAATAGACTCATGGCAAAACAATGGGAAGAAAAACAAGTTAGCCTGGGTGGCGCAATCATCACAGGTGTTATTACTTTAGTAGTTGGATTTTTTATTGGAACTGGATGGAACAAGATTGCACCCAACATTCTCCCGTATCTTGGCATTAATTCTTATTCTAGCGTTAGTAACGACTGGTCGGCGCTTGACGAAGTTTATAATACTCTAGCCGCCAATTTTGACGGCGATTTAGACAAAAACACCCTCATTGAAGGCGCCAAAAAGGGCCTCGTGGCGGCTGCTGGCGACAAATACACCGCATACATGGACGCAGAAGAGGCTAAAGAATATGAAGCTGAACTCCATGGCGATGTTGGCTCTGGCATTGGCGTAGAAATGGGTCTACGTGATGGCTATGTGCGCATTATTCGCACCCTGCCTGATAATCCTGCCGGCAAAGCCGGTGTCCAGGCGGGAGATATTATCTATAAAGTTGATGGCGAAGAAGTATACGCTGAATCTACTGAGGCTATTGCCTCCAAACTCCGTGGCGCCAGCGGTACCAAGGTGAAACTCACCGTCGTTCGCGATGGCGTAGAGAAAGAATTTACTCTCACCCGCGAGCCTATCAACAATGTCTCTGTTTACGTCACCTACGAAGACAAAACGGCCATTATCACCATCTCACGCTTCGATACTGACACCGGCGCCAAACTCCAAAAGATCGTCAATGACGAATTTAAGGCCAAAAATGTCCAAAAAGTAATTCTTGATTTGCGCGGCAATGGCGGGGGTTATGTCTCTGCCGCCAAAGACGTCCTCTCACTCTGGATTAACGGCGACGTCGTCTTGAACCAAGTTTCTAAGGGTAAGACCACGCCCACCTACGCCAACCGCAACCAAGCCGTTCTAGCCGATATGCCCACTGTAGTCTTAGTCAACGGTAGTACCGCCTCGGCCTCCGAAATCGTCGCGGGCGCACTCAAAGATTATGACAAAGCCAAGATTCTTGGCGAAACCACCTATGGTAAAGGGGTTGTACAAACTTTGATTGATCTCTCCGGTAATACACTCCTCAAAGTCACCACCGCTAGTTGGCATACCCCCAAAGGCACTAGCATCAACCAAGAGGGAATCAAGCCAGATATTGAAGTTGAACTCACCTATGATGACGCCAATAACAACCGCGATCCTCAACTTGACGCTGCCAAAAAGATATAATATCATATAGATATGATAAAAGTATATACTACCTCAACTTGCCCTTGGTGTCATGTCGTCATGGAATGGCTTGACGAGCAAGGCGTCGAATACGAAGAAATCGATGCAACTACAATGCCAGACATCAGCGCTGTGCCCGTCACCGAAATCAACGGTGAGCGCATTGTTGGCTTTGACCGCCATGCCCTCAAAGCCGCCCTGGCAGATTATCGCGACAGCCAACAGTCCAAGGCAGCAGCCTAGCGATGTCACAGTTGCGTCAAGACGCCACTGTACTAGCACCGCATACCAAACCAAGCGTTGTTTTGGTGCATGGTTTTCGTGGCTCACCACTTGGATTAGAGACTATTACGGAGGATTTGCGCCAAGCCGGCTATCAAGTTCATCTACCGGCTATTCCACCCTTCGCTGGCGCCGGGGAATTAGAAGCCTACCAGCCCAAAGCATATGCCAGGTATCTTGCCAACTACATCCGCAAGCAGCAGCTGCAACGCCCGGTTTTAATTGGGCACTCTATGGGTTCGGTCGTGGTATCCGCTACCGCCAAGTTTTATCCTGAACTCGTCAACCAAAAACTCGTACTCCTTTCACCTATCCCCACCAAAACCGCTTGGCCCTTTGCGCTTGTAGCACCACTTGCCAGCATTGTGCCACGCAATATTGTCGATTATATCACCACACGCTATCTTTTTGTTCCCAAAAGCAAAGAACTTTTCCGTCAAACCCTAGATCTCACGCATGCTTGCAGCGAAGATTTGCCACCCTCACGCGCCGCCATGGCTGCTGCCACCAAATTTTCCACGCATTATGGCGTTCAAGATTTCTTACCCAATCAAGAGACTTTGCTCATTGCCGGTGCCAAAGATCGCCTAGTCCCACAAAAACAAGCTCGTCACCTTGCCGAGCGGCTCCAATCCGACCTCAAGCTCATCCCAGGTTCCGGTCATCTACATAATTACGAAAAGCCCCACGAAACTGCTGAACTTATTTTGGAATTCTTGCAGAGATAAATGTTGTAAATTTCACAACATTTATTCTAATTTAGTCGATTTTTTCTTGTTTTAATTTGATTGCTTCTTGATAGATCTCCACAAACCGCTGCAAAGTACGATTAAGATCGTGCATTTTTGCCACTTCGAGACTCTCTTTACCATAACGCTCACACAGTTCAGGATTTTTGAGCAATTTTACCATCGCGTCCGTCATCTCCGCGACATCACCCGGATGGCACAAAATACCATTCTTTTTATGCTGGCATAGTTCACGCACCGCCCCAGCATCCACTGCTACTAATGGCAATCCAGTGGCTGCCGCCTCAATCAACACAATCCCCTGCGTCTCGGTCTCGCTCGCCGTAGCAAACATCGTCGCCGTACGATACACTTCCATAATATCCGGCGGATAAATCCGGCCAGGGAAGATCACGGATTTTTCTATACCTAGCGCCCGCGCCAAATCCTGCAAATGCCGCCGATCCGTGCCGTCGCCCACAATCACCAATTTGGCTTCTGGCACCTTCTCTAGCGTCGCCGCAAACGCTGATGCCACATTGCTAATACTTTTTTCTGGATCTACCCGACCCACATAGAGAATCAACGGCTTGTCTTTGGGCAAATGATATTTACGATAAATCCGCGCTGGCGCCTTCTTGGGCCCAAACTGCGCCAAATCCACCCCATTCGACAACGGCTCCACCGTCACCTGAAAATGCTTGCGCTTCTTGGGCACCAGATCATCAATCGCCATCTCCGTCGGCATCGTAGCGTATTCCGAATGCTTGAGGAAACTTGCCATATAAGTCCGCAAAATCGCATCCAGCGGCCGCTTGATTGGCTTGAGAATCTTGAGCTGACTAGTGATATTGTCGGGATAAGCATGCCCCGTCGACACCAGCGGAATATCATATTTCTTGGCATAACGCCGCGTCGCAATCGCCACCATCTCCGCCGTTTGCAAGTGAATCACATCCGGCCGAAACCGGTTGAGGATCTTTTTCATCGCCGGATACGGATCCACCGTAATCCAGAGACCATGGCGGTACGCCAGCCGCGGCAACGGCATCCCCAGGAATTCTTTGCCCTCCGGCACCTCGTTGATTTGGTCAGGATAAAAGGGGAACCGAATCGAGCGCAGATACCACGTAATCACACCATCACGTTTCTCGCGGTGCTGCTTACCCGTGAAACTCGGGCAAATCACCAGCACCTCGTGACCTTGCTTAGCCAAACCCTTGGCTAGATTATTGGCAAACACCGCCACGCCATTAGTCATAGGGTAATACAAATCTGAAGTAATCGCGATACGCATCGGCTAATTTTGCTCCTTAGGCAATTCCTGACCCATAGTTCGTTCCTGACCTTTGGTTAGTTCTTGGTCAATCAACTCCGCCTGCCGTTCCAAAAAATCTATCCCCTGCTGGCGATCTTCCAATTCTTGCCACAACTGACGCTTCTGCGTCTCCAGCATTGCTTTGCGCTCCGCCAGTGTATCTTTGCCCTGGCGAAACAGCCGGGTATATTGCTTCAACTCCGCTTGACTTAGCCCAGCCTGCCTCAGGCCCAAGATTGTCCGCGCGTAATCGATCTGCCAATCCTCCAACACGCGAAAGCCATAGCTATTGCGACGCACGTTCGGAATCAAGCCGGAGTTGCAGAGGCGACGGAGAGCATGTCCAGCAACACCAAGTTGTGCGCTAGCCTGTTGAATTGTACAAAAAGTCGTTTCTTGTTCCATTGCTCTAATTATACTATACCTTAACAAATTTTAAAATTTGTTAAGGTAGCAAAACGACTTCACCACTGTTATTTTGGAATCAAGACCTTAACACTTTTTGATTTTTATTAAGGTTGCTAATCCTCCGTTTTCGTAGTATAATAGAATTGTTCAAACTTTTCAAAAATTAATTTTTAGCTAAGGGACTGGAGTGTTATAGCTCCATTTCAAACTAAAGGTACAGCCACGTACTAGTACTTAGGTTTGAAGCCTTTAGCTACGAAAAGTTTGAACAGCCTGTACGTGGCTGTATTTTTGTTATAGCCTCGACAGTCCTGTTCAAACTTAAACGAGGCTTCAAACAATGAGTAAATATGATTACAATATTGGCGAGTATATTATCATATATGCTTATTCGCTACCGACGGTCACTTCTCATACTGACCACTTAAAGGTTGGTAAGGCCAGTATTAGACTTTCCGATTATGCTCGTGCCGAAGATGCAACGAAGGCGATAGAAAACGCTGCTCGTGAGCGTATTAAAGATCAGCTTAGTACTGCCGATATTCCTTATAACCTCGAATTTGCTCGACTTGCCATCAAGAATGATGGCAAGTCTTTTATGGATTATGACGTCCATGATGTCTTACAACGTTCAGGTTTTGCTAAAATCCAGCACACTGAAGAAAAACATAACGGTGAATGGTTTGCGACTTCTGTCGAAACCGTAGAGAACGCTTTCAAAGCCGTTCAGGAAGGGCGTAAATCTCTTAATCCTAATGAAATTATTGAAGAAAAAACAAAGGTTATCTTTCGTAAGGGTTCGCAAACTGAGGCCATTAAGCAAACTCTTGCCGCTATCGAGAAAGGCAAAAAACACTTTTTATGGGACGCTAAAATGCGTTTCGGCAAAACCATTACTGCCCTCGAAATTGCTCGACAGAAAAATTACGGCAAGGTCTTGATTATCACTCACCGTCCTGAAGTAAATGATGATTGGTTCAAGGATTTTAATGCCTTGTTCGCTGATACAGATTATAGTTTTGGATCACGTAGCAAAGGTGAGGATATTACTACTTTACAAAATCGCTGTATCCGTAAGCCTGATGGCACTTGTGCTAATCCATTTGTATATTTCGCCTCAATTCAATACTTGCGTCATCAGGTAAAGTCTCCAGAAAAGCTAGCCATTCTTCGAGAAGATTGGGATATGCTCATTGTGGACGAGGCGGACGAGGGTGTTAAAACCACTCTAGCCGACGAAATAATTAGCCAAATTAAGCGTGATTTCACACTCATGCTATCTGGTACACCATTTAACTTACTCGAAGATTATGATGACAGCGAGATTTTCTCATGGGACTATACAGCGGAGCAAAAGCTCAAGTCCGAGTGGGACACCTTGTATCCCGATGAGCCAAACCCTTATTATAAACTACCGAGGCTTTCTATTTTTACATATGAACTGGACAAATACCTTGCGACCAGTGAATTTGGTACTCTTTATGACAAAGCTTTTAACTTCAAAGAGTTTTTCCGTACTGATAATGATGGTAACTTTATTCATGAGAAATATGTTTATCAGTTTTTAGATCTAATCACTACGCCGTCCGACAGTAATTTCCCTTATTCCACGTCAGGCTATCGTAATAATTTGCGACATACTCTTTGGATCGTCCCTGGTGTCAAAGAGGCTCGTGCTTTAGAGAAATTGCTCGAACGGCACACGATTTTTGGTATGTGTGATAATGCTGGAAAACGGATTTTTAATGTGGCAAATGTGGCTGGCGACGGCAACGAGGAGGTTGCCGAGAAAGAATCTCGTAAACTTGTTAAGAAAGCCATTACAGATGACCCGCTAAGTTCATATTCAATTACGATTTCCTGCGGCAAAATGACACGTGGTGTCTCAGTACCAGAGTGGTCAGCGGTCTTTATGCTAAGCAATACTAGTTCCGCTAGTACCTATCTTCAAACGATCTTCCGAGCCCAAACTCCTTGGGAGTATGAGGGTAGGCTCAAGACAGAGTGTTTCGTGTTCGATTTTGCTCCTGACCGCACGTTGAATGTTATCGCCGAAACCATGAATATCAAAAAGAAAACTCCGACTAAAGAAGAGGTGAAGGAGGCTACGGGTAAGTTTCTCAATTTCTGCCCAGTGATTTCGGCGACAGACGGCCAAATGAAAGAGTTTTCTACGCAGAGGCTACTTCAGGCTATCAAGCGTATCGCTATTCAAAAAGTTACTCGTAACGGGTTTGACGACACTCGGCTATATAATCTGGAAAATCTCTCTCATTGTACTGACGAAGAATTAGCGGACTTTGCCGAACTGAACAAAATTGTCGGGCAGTCTAGCGGAGTCAAAGATGAAAACAAAATTAAAATGGCGGACAACGGTTTTACGGAGGAGGAATACGAACAGGCCGAACAGGCCGAGAAGAAAAAACGGGAGAAACGAGAGCTTGCGCCCGAAGAACAGGAGTTACTACGTCGCAAACGTGAAATTGCCGAGCAACGCAAAACTCGAATCAGTATTTTACGTGGCGTTTCTATTCGTATGCCAATGCTGATTTATGGCTGTAAAGTTGATCAGAATGGTCACGAAATCCGAGCTGACGAAGAAATCTCGCTCGAGCAATTTATTGAGAACGTTGATGACGAATCTTGGGCAGAGTTTATGCCCAAGGGCGTAACAAAAGATATGCTCCGCACAAAGTTTGCTAAGTATTATGACGATGAAGTCTTTATTGGTGCTGGTATTGAGATTCGCTTACGTGCTTTAGCGGCAGACCTACTCGCTCCGAGCGAACGTGTCGTTGAGATTGGCGAGATTTTTAAGACATTTAAGAACCCTGATAAGGAAACCGTCCTTACTCCATGGAAAGTAGTTAATTCACATATTAGTTCTACCTTGGGCGGAGCTGACTTTAATCACATTATTGAGCTCGACGAAGACGTCGATAAAAAAGGCGAAAAGCTTGGCTTGCCAAACTGGGAAGATAAAGGCGAAGTGACGAAAATCTGGAATGATGAAAACGCCCGAGTATTAGAGATAAATAGTAAATCTGGTCTCTACCCCCTACTCTGTGCCTACAATTTTTACAGCCAGGCTCTAAACAGAGCTATCAGTAGTGGCCGAGGAAGTGAAGAAGACGTGTTTCGTAAATTGTGGGATAAGATTTTGGTTCGTAATATCTACGTATTGACGAAAAGCCCTATGGCGAAAACGATTACCGAACGCACTCTCGCAGGCTACACTGGAGCGAAGACGAACGTTATCTATATCCCAGAACTAATCGAAAAATTAAAGGATAAAGATTTTAACCTTAACAAAGAATTAGTCAATGAATTTGGCTTAGAAGGAGCAGATATGTTGAAGTTTGACGCCGTAGTAGGTAATCCGCCATACCAGGAAACAGTAGGAAAAACAGAAACCCAAACACAAAGTAATTCTAACTGGATCTATCAATTTTTTCAAGAACGTGCCGACGAGCTAGGAGGGCTGATTAGTTTGATTTACCCATTCGGCGGGTGGTTTGACGCTCCAGATCGTTTAGGTGGTCTCGGTAGAAAAATACTCAGCGACGGACATACAATTTCAATTGATGCCTATGAAGGTACTACTGATAGACGTGCTTGGTATCGAACAGACAAGGAGCCGCAGCCAATTTTTGGAACAAGTGCTAATCTATCGGCTGGTGTTTCAGTTGTCTTTCGGGATATGAATAATACTCATTTGACTTACACGTACTCGAATCGCATTTATACGGATGAGCGAGCCACTGTCAATGCCGCAGATTGGGAATCGCTTGTACCTAACCCGATATCTTTAGGTATAAATAAGAAACTAGGCAAAAAACGGCTAAACAATAGGGTTAGAAAAGGGTTTTTTGGGATCGAATCTAACTTCGTAGAGCTAAATCCAGACAAAGTTTCGAACAATGAAACAGATTGGGAGTATCCAGTCCGATTGCTTACAAATGATAAATCTGGTTCAGCAGGAAGAGCTCAATGGTATTGGACTGATGTCAATAACCTACCGAAGGGTCGAGAGTATATAGAACAGTTTAAGGTAGTTACAACATCAGCTTACCCTAAAAAATCTTTTGTTTCAGGAGAGGCCTCAATTAGTAACATTAAACGACGTGTTCAGGAATTAACTGAACTTCTACCTAATAATTCTGCTTTTGGTCGTAGTAGATTAGCATTATTCATGTCGAATAGCAAAAATGAATGTCTTAACTTTTTGAAATATACTCAAACAAATTTCTTCTGTGCTCTTTTGTTACAGGAACCCAATCGTAGCTCTTCATTCGGTTTTGTAATTCCAGACCAAGATTTTACCGATAGCTCAGATATAGACTGGAGCAAGTCGCTTGAAGATATCGACAGCCAGCTTTTTGAGAAATACGGTATTACGGACGAAGAGCGTCATTTCTTGGGAGCATAATTCCTTATGTCGCAGCCAGTTGATATTCTAGAGAATGATATTCGTCGGCATAATAAACTTCTTGAGAACTTATTAATTGATCGCACGAGGACTACTAGAACAAAGACACATAACATACTTTGGGCTACTAATTCGTATAAAAATCATGCCGCTAATAGCGAAATTGAGTTAGCCGACATTACTGGTGACAATACATTTTTAATTCAGCCAAGAATATCGAAGACTAAGGAAGAACAAAAATATCGCACACATGATAAGGCTGAGGTATTTACCCCGAAGAGTATCGTTTATCAAATGAATAAACAGATTGACTGGAAACTTGGGCATTGGCCGTCTGAGGACGATAACTGGAAAGACTATATTAGCGAAAAAAGATTAGAAATTACCTGTGGTGAGGCACCTTTTATCGTAAACCGTTACAACGCTCTGAACGGAACAAAGGTTTTGAACTTAAAAAATCGTGTCGGTTTTCTTGACCGTAAATTACAAGTTGTTTCCGAATACTGCGACGATATTGAAGATTGGCTAGAGTGGGCTAAAGTAGCTTTTAAGTCGTCTTATGGATACGAATGGCAAGGCGATAGCCTGCTAATAGCACGAGAAAATCTTTTATACACTTTCATAGACTATTTTAATGAAAAGTTTCCAAAACACATGATAGACTTAAAATTGGAGCTTGATACAGAAAAACTAGAACTACTACGAGAAATTGCTATAATAATTTCTTGGAACATTTTCCAAATGGACGGACTCAAATATGTCATTCCCATGAGTTGTAAGCATACTGAAGAGGTGGTGAGTGAAGCTCCTGGTTTACTAAAAATGTTAGGCGAAAAAGACATTGTGAAGAAAAGAGTCTGTGAAGGCTGCCTTAAAGGTAATCCAAAACTTCATAATGGCAAGAAAGTGAAGGTTATGGACTGGGAAACAGAAAAACCTGTACCATTCTATTCCTTAATAAGGAGAGCATGAAATATGACTTGTGGACCGAATATACAAAGACGCAGAGATATTTATGACACCATTATTAGAAAACCCTGGATTAGTGAGACAGAATTATATGAGAAATTTGGCAACTCATCAAAAACCGAAAAAGCGATCTATATTGGATTACGTAAGAAGATTTTTCTTAGACATGTACATAATAATCGTCAAATTACCTATATCGTAAATCCAGAATTAAATTTTGAAGAGATACTTCGTTATATTGGCACATATGCCATGGATAAAATTAAAGTAGAGAGCCTAAAACGTCAATATCTGACTAGTTCTAAGCTTGCGATACGCATTCAACATGAAAATAGACAGAAAGCACTATCGTCCATAAAGGGGCAGAGTTTTGCGAGAGGCCTTAGCACTAGGCATATCTCGCAAGATGGTCGAGTAAAGTATATCAAAAATGTCGGTAAGTTACAGGCTGAGATTGAGAATACCCGTAAATATAGAAAAGATATGGGGCTTAATGGAGTGGATCGTGGTGCTCTGAAATAGTTTTACTCGCTCGTGAGGCTTGTCATACGCCTAGAGACGGCTCGTCGGCGTCTGACTTCGCCTCGCTCGCTGTTTTATGGAGGACGACAAAGTCGTCCTCCATGGCTGAAATGATATAATGGTTTTGAAAGGACTTTGTAGTTATGACAGAAAAGAATAATGAAAAATATCGTAACCTAGCACTCAAGTTATATAAAGCTTACGAAACGGCCGCAATCAAAATATACAATAGTATTGAACAAAATGTATCCAAAATACCAGAAGGTAAAACATACGGACGTGCTCTTGCTGGTATGTTTCCTATTATCTCTCATGAGGCTCTAGCTTGCCTCAACTGTGTAGTAACTAGCGACGACCACACTATATTAAACTGTCAAAAACCACTTTATTATCAAGCTCGTTTCTGTATGGAAGGCGTGGCAGATTTGGCTTATATTTCCAGCCGGCCTAAGGGTGCCAAGCAATTCTTTGGTGGACAAAAGAATTATTGTAAGGCGATTGAGCTCTACAACACCCGGGAGAATACACCCGAGAACTCCAAGGAAGTTGCCGATTTAATGCGTAAAGTAGGGCGTCTCGGAGTAGATACGACGGAGCGTATTGAAAAGATTTTTCCAGACCTACAGCCAATGTATGCCATGCTTTGTTACCATACCCACCCTAATTTTACTGGGGTGTTGATTGAAGTACAAGAAGACGCAGTCAATAGCACGATCCATAATCTTACTAATGCGTTCGCTTATTTCTTAACTAAACTTCTAGATCTTGTTAGCCAATGCGATTTTGTGGATTGCCCTGATAAGCTACTGAATGAAGTTTATAATGTAGCAATAGAAATCTCGAAAAAAGAATAACTTACACTCTTTCAATATCCTTCACATTCATAGCCGCCCATACTTACACTCTCGCAGATAGCACAGCTCTGTCGCCTCGTATCTCAATAATCTTGTACTGGTCGTCGTATTGACGGAGGTGTCGTCCAATATAGTCAACCTCTTATAGTAGTCGTATCGATTCGTCCTTTTGTAGGTATTACTCATTCATCCATGCTATAATATACCCATGAAGAAGCCAAAAAAGCCAGCCTCCGTCACCGTCAACCGCCGCGCGCATTATGATTATCAACTCGGCGAGGAATTGTCTTGCGGTATGTTGCTTTCTGGCCCCGAAGTTCGCTTGATTCGCGATCATCACGTTCAGCTCAAAGGCTCTTTTGTCACCGTCAAAAACGGGGAATTATGGCTTAACAACCTCACCCTCGGCGCTGATACCGAGCGCAACATCAAACTCCTGGCCACGCGCAAACAAATCCTAAGTCTCATGCGCGCCAAGCAAGACGGCTATCAACTCGTGCCCGTGCGCCTGCTCGCTGGCGGCCGCTACATCAAACTCGTCATAGCCACCGGCAAGAGCAAGAAAAAATACGACAAGCGCGAAACCATCAAAAAACGGGATCTAGAAAGAGGGAGATACTAATATGCGCATTTATTCCTGGAATGTCAACGGCATCCGCTCCGTCCTCAAAAAGGGCGCCCTAGACGAACTGCTAAATTCCGAACAACCCGATATCCTCTGCATCCAAGAAACCAAGGCCAAGCCCGGCCAGGCCGAAGTCGACTACCCCGCCTACCTCGAACTCTGGAACAGCGCCGAACGCGCCGGTTATTCTGGCACTGCCACTTTCACCAAAATACAACCTGTCAATGTCTTTAATAATTTCACCGAAGACATTCGCAGCGGCTACCTTTGGGACGAAGATCGTTACGGCAGCCCACTCTCCGAGGGTCGCGTACAGACCATAGAATTTCCGCAGTTTTATCTTGTCAATGTCTACACCCCCAACAGCAAGCGCGATCTCTCCCGCCTCAAACTCCGCGAAGATTTGTGGGATCCGGCCTTTCTGCGTTTTCTCCAAGCCCTCGAAGCCCACAAACCTGTCATCGTCTGTGGCGATTTCAACGCTGCCCACACTCCTCTCGATCTCGCCAGACCCCAAGATAACGAACATAACGCTGGCTTCACTCAAGAAGAACGCCAGGGAATCAAAAATCTCATCGCCGCCGGTTTTGTCGACACTTTCCGTCATTTTTATCCCAGCCAGCAAAAATACACTTGGTGGTCACACTGGTCACACTGCCGCGAACGTAACATCGGGTGGCGTATCGACTATTTCTTCGTCTCGCCACGTCTCCTGCCTTACCTCAAATCTGCCGAAATTCACGACCATCTCATGGGCTCCGACCACTGCCCCATATCAATAGAACTAGAATTCCCCCAGCAATAATCATGGCCTTCGCAAATATCAGTTCCGACTTATCCTACTGGCACAAACAATCTCAGCCCCTTTTTGATAATTTACTTTGGAATATACCAGAGCAAAAAACTGGCCACATCGCCGTTGTGGGCGGCAATAGCCAAAATTTCTCCACCGTCGTACGTATTTCCGAATTCATCAACCAAACTTTTCCCATCAAAACTCTCACTACTGTTTTGCCCGATGCTTTGCGTGGCAAACTTCCGCCCCTGCCTAACCTTGATTTTCTCCCCTCCACCGAAAGTGGCTCTTTTGCCAAATCTCGTCAACTCGAACTTGCCGTCTCCAGCCCAGGTGCCACCCTTATCATTGGCGATCTCTCTCGCAATTCCGCCACCGCCGTCGCTCTTTCCGACGCCATCGCGAGTTCTATGCCGCAAGACGAAACTCTGCCCAATTTATTAGTCCTAGCTCGCGACAGTATCGACTTGCTCGCCTCCGAGGCTGGCCGTTGGCTGAGCCGCCCCAACACTATCATTATTGCTTCCATGGCGCAACTGCAAAAACTTTTCCGCGCAATTTATTATCCACGCATGATTCTCTTATCTCAGCCTCTCATTCCTACGCTCGAGACTTTACACAAGTTTACTCTCACTTATCCTGCCACTTTGCTCACTTTCCATCAAGACAATATCATTGTCGCTCAGGGCGGAGAAGTTTCCACCACCCATCTTGTCGATACTGATTATTCGCCAATTTCGTTATGGTCCGGTCAGCTTGCCGCTCGTGTCACCGCTCTCAATCTCTACAACCCCAAACAAAACTTCGCTGCTACGACTGCTGCAATTCTCATGCACTAATCTTGCGGACGTTTCTGCGTCGCCATTTCATAAGCCCCCAGCAAATCCGCAATTTGTGCCTCTTGTAGCACTTCCGCCCGATGCTTTAGCATCTGCTTGCTCATTTTGGCAATCGTCGCGCTTTCAAAGTTGTCCAACGCAATCGCCATTGCTACTGGCTCTGGTCCACCCGCGATAATATAACTTTCGCTCGGCACAATTTCTAGCATATTTGGATCACAGAAAAACACCGGCAAGCCCGTGGCTTCTGCTTCCAGCAAAGTCATCGGCTGGTTATCAAAATTGTACGATGCCAAAATACTTAGGTGAGCCTCTGCCATCGTTCGCATAATTTTCTCGCGTCTCTGCATACCATAAAACTTCACTTTCAAATCGTGCTTTTTAGCATACCTTTTCGCCGCTTTCATATCATTGCCGTCACCATACACATATAGCAAATATGGTCGCTTCAACATCGCCACAGCCTGCAAGAACGGCAAAATTCGCTTCTCGTGTGATAAGCGCGAATTCCAAATCATTTTCAGCACCGCGCCCTCTTCCAACTTCCGTTGTGCAAATTCTTCTTGCACCAGTTCCGCCGACACCCCATTCGAAACCTGCACAAACGGTCGTGTCACGCCATAATGTTCCAACTTCCGTGCAAAATGGTTTGACGGCACAATCATCACATCCGCATAATTTGCTTGATTCACCATCAACTCCCACATTTTTGCTCGCGCCCGCGTCAGTGCCTGGAATTTATCTCGCTTAATTTTCAGCCGATGTGGTAAATATTTAGCGTGCATGTGATTCATCAAACTCGCTGTAATATATTTCCATGGATGTGGAATATTAATCGCAATCGCCATATCCTCGCGCCCGTGCATCGTCTGTACCAGTGGCAAACCAAACCGTCGCGCCAACCGCACCCCCGCCAAACTACAACTTGCTTCATAGTGCACATGCACCACATCAAATTCCGCAAAATCTGGGAACTTCTGTAACACAAACTCTTCCACTACCGTCGGACGCTTGGAAACTACGGATTTATTAATCCGTAACCAGCGATGGCTCGGCACGTTCACAACGTTTTTCTCGCGCGCGTCAAAACCTGGGCAAAACACCGTCACTTCGTGGCCTAATTTTTCGAGTTCCATTTTCTGCGCCTTGATTGACGACGCAATTCCGCCCGATCCCCATGGCGCATAAATATCCGTAAAAATCGCGATTTTCATGATTCTAGTATAGCATATTTAGTGTTTCTATAAGCCATCATTTCTCGGCTGAGCCGGGTCCGATTCTTTAGATGAGGAGAGACTCACCGGATGGCGTTAGAAATACTAAATATGCTATACTAGTATTATGGAAAATAATTTTTATCGCACGGCCGAAAGCGTCTCGCCCGGGCACCCAGATAAACTCTGTGATCAAATTTCAGACGCCGTATTAGATGCTTATCTCACACAAGATCCCAACGCTCGCGTGGCAGTGGAAGTGTGTGGCGGTCATGGCCAAGTCTTCGTCACCGGCGAAGTCACTTCCACCGCCACGGATATTAATATCGACGCCATTGTTCATCGCATTGCTGGCGATCAAATGAAGGTTATGTCCAATCTCGTCCAGCAAAGCCCCGAAATCGCCCAAGGCGTCGATGTCGGCGGCGCTGGCGACCAAGGCATCATGATCGGCTATGCCACCGCCGAAACCCCCGAAATGCTCCCCCGCGAAGTTATCCTTTCGCGCCGCCTCAATCAGTTTATCTATGCCAAGCATCCTTATGACGGCAAGACTCAAGTCACCCTGCACGGCCCTTATGTCAGTTCAATCGTCGCCAGTTTCCAAAACACGAGCCGCGACGAACTCAAGTCCCTCGTCGAACAATTTATTACCGACCAACACCTTGAAGCTGATCCAGAAGTCGGCGAGATTGAACTTCATCTCAACCCTGCTGGCGATTGGCACCAAGGCGGGTTCGAAGCCGACACTGGTCTCACTGGTCGCAAACTCATCGTTGATAACTACGGCCCACGCATTCCAATTGGCGGTGGCGCTTTCTCCGGCAAAGACCCAAGCAAAGTCGACCGTTCTGCCGCCTACATGGCTCGTCGTATCGCCGTCGACTATCTCCGCAAACGCCAGGCCAAAGAAGTCTTTGTTCGCCTCGCCTATGCTATTGGCCACGCCGACCCGCTCGAGCGTACTGTCATCATCGACGGCCAAGCCGAAGAGATCACCGGCTACGACCTCACCCCGCAGGGAATCATCAAAGCCCTTGATCTCAAACGCCCAATCTACGAGCCCACCGCTCGTTACGGTCACTTTGGTGAAGGTTTCGACTGGGATAAATAATCTTATCATCCTCAAGTCAACTGTTTTTCACTAAAACAGTTGACTTTTTTGATATACTGTGCTATAATGAAAGAACAGGGTGCGTACATTATCAATTTTGATAGTTTTACGCGCCAAATCTTTTATTTATGGAGGTAACCATATGGCATTTAGTGCATCTGAACTCACTTTTAATCGAGCAGGAAAGGGCGCCGAACATCTTCAGCAGGTAGCACAACTTATTTACGGTACTGACGAGCATATCTATCCGGCTTGGCGTGATACCGACAAAGAATTCGCGGACTTAATCGTTCCGTGGATGTGTGCAAAAGGCTTTATTTTCTTTCATCGCAATATTTACGTTGCAAGAAGGTATGGCCATACTAATCCTCTGGGTGTCTTGGTATCACTGGACGCAAGAACCAATGTAAAGTTTGACTACTCAGTTTTTGAAGACAAGCGGTCACAATTTGTCTTCAAAAACTACCTTTCCAAGGTAGTTGCCGAGCGTCAAAGCATCCCGGAAGACACCGCCATGATTATCGGCCTGTGCGTAGACCCGCTCCTGAGAAACAAAAGTATTGCTTCAGAATTGCTCGGTAGTTATATTGAGCGCATGCGCAACAACAATATTTCCACGATTCGGTTAGACTGTCTGGTTGAAAATACCAAAGCCTTAAAATTATACAAATCTATGGGCTTTGAAATTATCAGCAAGAGCTACGGTTTTAATCGTCCGGGAGAGCCGGAGGTGGAAA
Organism: uncultured Candidatus Saccharibacteria bacterium; assembly: GCA_947087275.1. GTDB lineage: Bacteria > Patescibacteriota > Saccharimonadia > Saccharimonadales > Saccharimonadaceae > Nanosyncoccus. The sequence continues at coordinate 109,375 of CAMUBZ010000001.1, read as the reverse complement.
TTTATACGCTGGAGAACAATATCAGATAACCAGCATGTAACTATCAACTATATTTCGGCCGTCACAGCAACATCGTGACGGCCATTTTTGTTCAAATCTTTCTAATACGGTGACCATCGTAGCCATACTTACCCGTGATCGGGTCGCGAAACAAGAAATTATGTAACGGAAACTGCGTCAAAGATAGATACATCGTCAGTACAATCACACTAATAATCATACTCGCAATTTCGCCCGCCTCACCCATCGGCGCCAACTCTAGCATCCCTACAAACGCCGCACTACTTGCAAAACTCGCAATAAAGAAAATAGTAATATCAATCGGCAAGCATGATTTTACTTTCAAAACCGCCCGATAACCATAAAATAGCACCGGGATTACCAACACTGGCACCAAGAAAGACATACTCTTCGCGAACCAATAATTTGGATTATCACCTAGCCACCACACATCAACCAGCGTGCACACAAAAATTCCCGATAACGCCAACTTTATATGTTCCCAAGTGCTCTCATTTACCGCCGAAAAAATCGCCACAAATTTGTTCCGTCCACTCCACGCATAAGTAAAGTGCAGAATTGAGCCTAGCATCGAAATTGCCAAGCCTTCGATTAAAATTATCATCCATGCATTCATGACTGTATTATACCACGCTTATGTTTATTCTAAAAAGTCCTTGACAAGCCGTTCATTACACCATATCATTGTATTAAGGAAATAATACAATGATAAATTTCAAATTTGATAGCAATCGCCCCATCTACATCCAGCTTGTTGAACAACTTGAACTATATATTATCTCAGGCAAGGTTCCACCCGGCGAGCGTCTCCCCTCCGTGCGCGATTTAGCGCTAGCAGCCAAAGTCAATCCCAACACCATGCAACGCGCGCTCACCGAACTCGAAGATCTCAAACTCATCTACACCGAACGTACCAACGGCAAATTCGTCACCACCGACCGCAAACGGCTACAAAAACATCGCGAGAAATTCGCCACCAGCAAAATTCAAACTTTTCTCGCCGAAATGCAATCCCTCGGCATCGACCAACCCACAATTTTAAAAATTTTATCCAAAGGAGGTAAAAAATTATGAGCAAATCTCGCACCAAAACCATCGTCAAATGCAAGAATCTCAGCAAATCGTTTAGTGGTCATACCATTCTCAATAATATCAACTTAACTATTCCCGAGGGCAAAATCATTGGCCTACTCGGACGCAATGGCGCCGGCAAAAGTACCCTTATCAAAATCATTAACGGCCTTGTCACACCATCGTCTGGCGAAATCCTAATTGACAATCAGTCTGTTGGTATTCACAGCAAAAACATCATTTCTTATCTCCCCGAACGTACCTATCTCGACAAAACTATGACTATTCGTCAATCCATCAAGTTCTTCAGTGAATTTTATGCCGATTTCGACCCAACAAAAGCCGAACAGTTAGTCCAAGAACTCAACCTTGACCCAGATTCTAGAATCACCAAAATGAGCAAAGGCATGCAAGAAAAACTGCAACTCATTCTCGTCATGAGCCGCAATGCCAAACTTTATATTTTGGACGAACCACTCGGCGGCATCGACCCCGCCACTCGTGACTACATTCTCGACACTATCCTTTCCAATTTCTGCGCTGGCTCGAGCGTACTTATTTCCACCCACCTCATCGCGGACATCGAACGTATTTTGGACGAAGTCATTTTTATCGACCAAGGCAAAATCGTCCTTGAAGACAGCGCTGATAATTTACGTGACCAACATCACACCTCCATCGACGAAATTTTTCGCCAAACTTTTAAAGCCAATATTAAATAATGAGAAAGGGAATTATGTTAGGAAAATTATTAAAATACGACCTCAAAGCCATCTACAAACCATTAAGCATCTTCTACGGTATCGTCATTGTCAGCATGTTTCTATCTCATTACTTCGACGCCATCGACACCAACGGTTTCACTTTCTTCTGTCGCGAGTTTTTCCGCGGCACCACTGTCGGTTTTAGCCTTGGTGCTATCATCAACAATGCCATGAATATTTGGGCCTATTTCCGCCAAAACCTTTACGGCGACCGTGGCTATCTCATGAATACTCTACCAGTTTCGCGCAATACCCTACTCCTTTCCAAATTTCTCACTGCGCTCATCACTAGCCTCACCATAGTCATTATTGGCGTCATCGCTATCGTCTTGGCTTATGGCGCAGCGCTCAATCTTCCTGATTTCATCAACAATAGCCTCGCTCTTACCTTTCAAATCATCCTCGTCTTTTATCTCGAAATCGTTTTTGTCATGCAATGTGGCATTAGCGGAGTAATCATCGGGCACAAATTTAACTACAACAAAATTGCACTCTCTGTGGTCTTTGGCTTTGGCATCTTTGTCATAGCAAATGTTCTTACCATTGTCCTTGCCTTTATCTGGAGCTGTTTTGACAGCAATTTATCCTGGCTTTTCGACAGCAGCACCATTATTCCAGACCTCAATATTATGCAGAACTTGCTCACCGCCGGCGCCATTGTCTACGCAGTTTACATCGCCGGACTCTACACGCTCAATGCGCATTTACTGAAGCGTGGTATCGACTTAGATTAGTCTTGTAAAAACGCCCCCCCCCCATGATATAATGAACATAAATACAGAAAGGATTTTATGTCTGGTTTAATTCTCAAAGATGTTTCCAAAACCTTCGCTGGCAAACGTGTGGTAGACAAAATCTCCCTTACGCTCGACCAACCCGGAGTCTATGGACTACTCGGCACCAACGGTGCTGGCAAAACTACTACCATCCGCATGCTACTTGGTATCATCACCAAAGACAGTGGTGAAATCACCTGGAATGGCGCACCAGTCGATCGCAAAACTGTCAATTTCGGCTACCTGCCCGAAGAACGTGGCGTTTACCCCAAAGTCAAAATTTTCGACCAGCTAATGTACTTCGCTGAACTCAAAGGCATGTCGCGCGAATCCGCCACCTCTGCCATCCAAAAATGGGCCAAACGCCTCAAAGTCGAAGAATATCTCGAGCAACCCGCAGAAAAACTTTCCAAAGGCAACCAACAAAAAATTCAATTCATGACCGCCGTCATCCACGATCCAGATTTAGTAGTTTTGGACGAACCATTTAGCGGGCTTGACCCCGTCAATACTGACATTCTCAAAAACATTATCATCGACCTTGTACGCCAAGGCAAATTCGTGATTATGTCCGCTCACCAAATGGCCACAATCGAAGAATTTTGTACCGACATTCTCATTCTTAATCGCGGCAAAGCCGTTTTGCAAGGGAATCTCAAAGACATCAAATCCACCTACCCTGCCAATCGTGTCCAAATCGACACAAACGAAAGTATTGACCAGCATCTCAAAAACTTTAAAATCGAAAATTCCAAAAACAACCAATACACGCTCAAAATCACCGACGAAAAGTCCGCGCACGAGTTATTACAAAAATTAGTCGATCATAAAGTCCAAATCAACAAATTTGAAATTATGAAACCAACTCTCAATGACATCTTTATTGAAAAGGTAGGAGCCAACAATGAAATCAAATAATTTTCACGATATTCTCACTGTTATTAAATTTACCATGCGCGACATTCTTAGTCGCAAGTCGTTCCGCATTTCTACAGTCATTATCGTCGTCCTCATCGTCCTCGGATTTAACATTCCAAATTTTATCAACAGCATCAGTGGTGGCGATCTCAGCGACACGATGATTCTGTCCGACCCAGACAATCTTTATAATGGCGCACTAGAAATCCTCAATCAAAGTGACAATAATCTTGGCTACAAATTCGACATTTCCACATTGAACGCCGAAGACATCAAAAACAAGGTCAATAACGACGAAGTCTCTTCGGCTATCATTATCAACCGCGAATCAGAAACGGACATTACCCTCAATTATATCGTCAAGAACTCTGCTACCGCCACACCACCCACTGCCGTCTTGGATACTTTAAACAGCCTCTATGTTGGTCTCCAAATCCAAAAACTCGACTTATCCGCCAATCAACTTGCACAAATCTCACCGAATTTTGAGCTCAATATCGAGCAAACCGAAACTCAAGAAGTCGGCGGCAACATCTTTGTCATGATGATGTTGTCCTGCGTACTTTTCTTTGCAATTTACTTTTGCGCTTACCAAGTTTCCAGCTCTATCACCATCGAAAAGACATCCAAAATCATGGAGACCTTGGTTACGTCTACCAGCCCACGTACCATTGTCCTTGGGAAAACTATCGGTATCGGTCTAGTCGGCCTCATGCAAATTGTTTTGTTCGCCGTAGTCGCCATTATTAGTGCTTACTCGTTCTTGGATAGCGAACTACTGAGCAACCTCTTCGACCTATCTAGTTTCACGCCATATCTTGCAGTCATCATGATTGTCTACTTTATTCTTGGCTATTTTGCCTATGCCCTTATGTACGCCCTCACTGGCTCCACCGTTAGCAAACCCGAAGACATCCAGTCCGCCAACACGCCCATCGCCATCATTACCATGATTGGCTTCTATCTCGCTTACTTCACCCTCACCAATCCCACTGGCAATCTCAACCTTTTCGCCGCACTTTTGCCTATCTCATCACCATTTTGCATGCCGCTTCGTGTTATGATGGGTATCGCCAGTGGCTGGGAAGTTCTACTCTCAATCGTCATCTTGATTGCCACTTGCGCCATCATCGCACACGTCGCCATCAAAATTTATAGCAACGCCATTCTTAATTACGGCACCAAAATGAGTCTGGGAGACATCATCAAAACTTACAAAGAAAAATAATTATTTATCGCGCGATTCCACATTTAGTGTTTCGTATTCTTTGCTCGGCAATTCTGTAAAATATTCTTTTTCACGTGCCACTTTATAAGCCGCGTCCAAAAGTTTCGCATTGCTTTGCCCAAAAACAGGAGTCTTTGCCATTTCTTCATAGGCAATTTCTCGTGGCGCCAGCACCCGTCCATAAATCCAGTTACCTTCACGATCTGGGTCGGGTTTTGGTGGCAAAATTTTGCTCACGCGTGCCACCATCCGCGCCCAGTACATATCACCATCCATCTCCTCAGCTTTCACGCCAATCGCGTCATAATACCGTCGCTTGTCGACTTCCAAATATCCAAGATAGTCACACCGATCAATTTCACAATTTAATTCTTCCACAATCTCACGCCTGAGGGCCGCTTCCAGATTTTGATCATCTGCGTCAATCCTACCACCAGTAATCCTTGGCTCACCATTTTTATAACGCAATAGTACACGGCCATCAGCCGTCAACAAAATCGCATGCACACGATTGAACTTCCCACCCTGTGGATATTTACCCAAAAATAATTTATAATCTGTGTCCTGTTCCATATCCCAATTTTACCATATATAATATATGTATATGGAACGAGTTTTTGCGGCAATTGATCTCAAATCTTTCTACGCGTCCGTCGAATGCAACGAACGCGGCTTGGATCCGCTCACCACCAATCTCGTCGTGGCCGACCAGTCACGTACCGACAAAACTATTTGCCTTGCCGTTTCACCATCACTCAAATCCTATGGTTTACCTGGACGCGCCCGACTTTTCCAAGTTAACGAAAAAGTCCGCGAAATCAACGCCGCACGCAAAACCAAAACTCCCCTCGGAATTTTTCTTGATAAATCCACTAATAATTCCGAACTTCTCCACAACCCTAATCTCGAGTTGGATTTTATCATCGCACCGCCACGCATGAAATATTACCTTGAATACAGTTCCAAAATTTACAACGTTTATTTGCGTCACGTTGCACCAGAAGATATCTTTGCTTATTCAATCGACGAGGTCTTCTGCGACATCACGAGTTATCTCAAAATGCAGCATTGCACCGCCGAAGATTTTGTCACCAACATGGTTACTGAAGTCTACCAAGCCACCGGCATCACCGCCACCGCCGGCATCGGTACCAATATGTTTCTTGCCAAAGTCGCTATGGATATTATGGCCAAACATGCCAAACCTAATTCCGCAGGCGTCCGCATCGCAAACTTAGATGAGCACGCCTTTCGCGAACAACTTTGGGCCCATACACCCATCACCGATTTTTGGCGCGTTGGACGTGGCTACGCCAAACGTCTTACTAATCACAATCTGCACACCATGGGCGACATTGCGCGTTGCTCCTTACAAAACCCCAAGTTACTTTATGACCTCTTTGGTATCAACGCCGAATTACTCATCGACCACGCTTGGGGCTATGAATGCGTCACTATTCCCGACGTCAAACAACATTCACCCAAAACCAAAAGTCTCAGTTCAGGGCAAGTGCTGTCGTGTCCTTACAATTTTACTAAAGCCCGCACCATCGTCAAAGAAATGGCCGAAAACTTAGCTCTTGAACTTGCACAAAAAGGCTACCTCACCAACCATCTGAGTTTATACATCAATTATGATCGCGAAAATCGATCTCCACATAGCGTCACCGATCACTATGGCCGTCGTGTACCCAAACCCATGCAAGGCTCCATTCATCTCGACCTCACCACCTCCTCCGCCAAGTTAATCATCGCCGGGCTCTTACAACTTTACGACACCAAGGTCAACTCAAAATACACAATTCGCAAAGTTACCGTCTGCGCCAACGACTTAATGCCATCCAGCCAGGCTATAGTACAGGATCATACTCCAACTCAAACCGATTTTTTCACTAACTATACCGAACTTGAACGTCAAAAAGCAACAGAACTACAAAACCTCAAAAAAGAACACCGCATTCAAAAAGCCATTTTAGACATCCGCGAGCGTTACGGCAAGAATTCCATCTTACGTGGTTTTAATTTTGAAGACGGCGCTACTGGCCGTTCACGCCATCAACAAATCGGAGGGCACAAGGCATGAGTACTAATACTGCCGATCTCACCAACTATCATCCTTCATCTCCAATACGCAAGCCAGAAGATTACTCCGACATCTTGCACCACAAACGCCCACACGCGCAAAATCCTATGAGTACCCAAGAACGCGCCGCTCAATTTTCACCCTACGCCGCCCTGGTCGGACACAAAGATATTATCGCTGATGACGAAGTTACGGCATCACAAAAAAACTAACATCGATGATGACATTACAGTTGTATATGAAGAATAAATATATTACAATATAACTATGAAGACTAAATTTTTTGCCAAACTTTTTATTATCTTTAGCCTAATTTGCAATACACTTGCATTTTCTTTGCCCACTTTTGCCACTTCATTCAATATGACCTCATCCGTCAAACAAGTCGCACCTGGCGACACTTTTTCAGTTTCCGTAGGTGGAGATTGTATTGGCCGCGTCAATATCAAAGTTGTGGGCGGTACCGCCACCCAAACCGCCGTTTGGGTGGAAGAGAATTACCAGACTGTCACTATTACGGCAGGGAATAGCGGAACAGTTACAGTCACCGCCACACCCGAAACCGGCTTCTCCGATTCCGACGCTAATGAATACAAACCTGGTGCACGCACTACTTCTGTTAACATAGTTGCGCCCAGCCAACCCACCGAAACCAAACCTAATACCAACCAGCCAAACACCAGCACAAATAATACTTCTACGTCCAAACCAACCACCAACCAGGACTCTACTACCAAACCTACAAATACAAATTCCGAGCCAACTACCAAGCCCGAAGATGACGCTAATGTCGAAACCGAAAACAAAACCGAACCAGAAACACCCTCCGAAGACACTGACGCAGAAGTTATTGACGAAGTTATCGATCCCACCGAAGAATCAGAAGTCATCCCAAGTGACCCTTGTACCAAATATGCCACCTCCAATACAATCGCCTGGATTATCGCCGGAATCTTTGCACTCCTATTCCTTGGTACTTTTATTGCGCTAATTTATCTACTATCCAAACGCGACACACAAGCCAAACCAGCAGACAAGCCTAAATCTAAAACCTCCGCCAAATCTCATGAAACATCACATTAAAACCCTTACCAAAATTCTTTGTTTAACTAGTCTTGTTTTTGCAATCTACAGTTTATTTACATCCCACATCAGCAATACGCTCGCCACTACGCAACGCAAGATTACCAATATCGGCATTCTTATCAAATTTGCCGACAGCGATACCCGTAATACTTTGCACATCGACGATGCCGACAGTCTTGCTAATGCCGAAAAATTACTCAACGCCGACCAACCAATCACTATGCAAACTTCCGCTGGTGAAATTTCTGTGCCCTCTATCAAAAAATATTACGAAACTCAAAGTTATGGCCAACTTTCGATCGTCACCAAATTTTTTGTTTATCAAGATGCGCAACCAATGGATTATTATCTGCCAAAAAGTAATGATAATTCAATCGGCTACAACGCCAATGATAAATCTGCTCGCGAAACCGAGCTTGTTAATAATGCAATTGCTGCCGTTTCTACACAAATTACAAACCAAGGCCTAACCTTAACCGACCTAGATTCTGATAACGACGGCAAAATCGACGCTGTCACACTTTTTATCGAAAACACTACCAATATCCCCGTCCCCACTGATAGCATTTTTTGGCCACACGCTCGCACCAACAACGGCGATATTACTGCACAAATTCTCAGCCATGATATCTCTGCTTATTGCCTAATTTATCACGACGGGAATATCACCAAATATGGCACTTTTTCGCTTGATACTGGCGGTTACGGTACTGTCACCCATGAACTTGGGCATATCTTAGGATTTCAAGATCTCTATCGCTCACATACTGCCACTGGAAAGCCAGTCGGAGTCTACGACATCATGGGTCAAACCACCTCTTCCAATCCCCAAAATTTCTTAGCCTATTTCACCAGCGAATATCGCCAAGATACCAACTGGCATAGCCCATTACCAGTTATTACGCAGTCTACTAGCAACCTCACCGTTACTGCACCACAGTTCATCGACCGAAACGAACAACGCGCCGTCATGCTCCAGCCCAATACCACCAAGAACGAATACTTTGTTGTCGAATATTATACCCCACATGACGCACGTGAGGGATTCGCCGGCCAAGACCAAGGAATTATCGTTTATCGCGTCAACAAAGATTATGCATCCATGGGCGGTGACTACGTTTTTATCTTCCGCCCAGAAGAAACTACGCTTGGAGCTGGCCAGGGAAATTTAGCTCAAGCCCCGCTCAATTCCTCTCGTCCGACCTTGGGCAAGAGCCTTAGCAATAGTAATGACTTCGACAATCAAACAATATATTATAGCGACGGTTCCAACTCCGGCTTGGTTATCACAGTTACTGCCCAAACTAATGATTCTATTACCTTTGACGTAACTTTTCCGCAAATTGCTGGCGATGGTACCGCCAGTCATCCTTATCAAATCACTAGCACCACCGATTTCCTCTACCTTATGAACGGTGACACCAAGGGCAAATATTATCAGCTCACAAATGACTTAGATTTTGACAACTTAGAATATTCTAAAATAAATTTTTACGGTCACCTTGACGGACAAAATCATACAATAAGTAATATTTCCACTAGTGGGCATGGTATATTTAGTTTTTTAGGCGGCTATAATTCTCCCACCAGCCTCACCAATCTTCAAATCAAAAACTTAGTCGTTAAACCAACCAACGGCAATACACTGGGCGGGTTAGCATCATTTGCAGAGAATGTCACAGTCACTAATGTGCACTTGTTGTCTGGCAGCGTCACCAATGCTGCTCCATTCCTTGGCATCACAACCGTCGCTACGGGCGGTTTTATTGGTGATGTTAGTGAGACTGTCGTTATTAATAATTGCTCTTCCGCTTTAACCGTCACTGGCCAAAGTAATCTTGGCGGGTTTATTGGTCGCAATCAAAACGCCAAAATCAGCAACAGCCAAGCCACCGGCAAAATTACTGGCGATAACTATGTTGGTGGGTTTATTGGTATCCAATATATTGCCAATGAAAATACCTATCAAGTTCCACAAAACGTTAGCTATAATGCCGACATTAATCCCACTATACCTAGTGTTGGCGGCGCCTACAATCTTGCCACCAACCAAATCACGCAACCTTCCACCAAGTTATTACAGGGAATCACTGCTACTAGCTCTTCTCAACCAGACCATGCTCCCGATCCAGCACCAACACCCACCCCCGAGCCCAGCATCACCGAAGCCGAAGTCTTACGAAAACTCGGCCTTACCAAAACCCAAAGTTACCTTACCGGATTCAGCCTTGGTACAGACATCAGTGTATTGCGTACCACTCTCGCATCCATTAAGGGTGTATCATTGCTTAATTTCCAAAACTCTAGTAGTCATATATTGTCTTAATTCTAGGCGATGTCAACGGTGACGGTGCTATTCAGGCCACCGATTATGTCAAAATTCGCAATCACATCATGGGCAAGAGTCGACTCAGCGGGGCCAGTCTCCAAGCCGCCGACGTCAACCGCGATGCCAAAGTCCAGGCTACTGATTACGTACGCGTACGTAATCATATTATGGGTAAATCAACCATTCAACAAAAATAAAGGAGTTAACTATGACTACCAGCAAAGCAGAATGCAATCAAATTTTAGAAAAACTTGCACCCATTGGCGACTTTACTGTGCGCCCTATGATGGGAGAATTTTTACTCTATCATAACGGCGTCTTGGTCGGTGGCATCTACGATAATCGCTTACTCATCAAAAAATCCGATAGCAATACAAGTTGCGGTCTACCCGAAGAAATCCCCTACGCTAGCGCCAAACGCACTATGTACCACATCACGGATTTTAATAACCTCAGCCAAATACAAACAATTATTACAAATGCTTATGATGATTTAAAGAAATAGTTAGAAAGTATAATTAACCAAAATTTCACCTTCACTGTCGCGAATTTCAACTTTTGCATTTGCGAGATAGTAACATTTGAACTCTGGATTATCCAGAGTATAGCCAGATTCCTCCGCCCAATCGAACTCGTTGATAATTGCCTGTTTTGCTGGCACATTTTCACTATCATCAACCACTTCGCAGAATATCCGCATCCAGTTCTCTTTATTTGGATTATAAGCCACAATGCATACACGATTATCATCCGCTAGTTGTTTAGCCACTTCTTTGTGTGCATGCGTCAACATATAAATTTTATCATCAAACCATACTGGGTCACCAAATGGACGGCAGCTTACGCTATCACCCATTCGCGTTGCTACAAAATTCACTTCCAAAGACTTTAGATAATTAAATGTTTCTTGCATATTTTCCCTTCAATATTTTTAATTTACAAGATAATCATAAAGTGCACGAATATCCCCATTAATCACAAACCAGTCGTCTACGACCTCATACCCCTGTTTCTTATACCAATTCAGGGGATGACCATCACTCTCCTCATAAGTATGTGCTTCAATCACTTTAGCATCGTAATTATATATTGCTAACCAAAAATGCTCACAGAACAAGGCAGTACCTATGCCATTTTGTTGATACTGAGTATCAACAAAAACTTCAGTTTCAACCAAACGATTACCATCGTGCCATGGCTTAACCAATGACATAATAGCGCCAACCACTTTTTGCCCCTCTTCAGCTACTACAAATATATCCGGATGCGCATTATAGAAAAACCGCAAAAGCTGATATGCTGTCTCTGGAGTCCACTCTTCACCCAAAGCCGAATCACGATATAGTCCTGTATAAATTATAGCCAGCGGTTTTAAATCTTCTTCTTTAGCTGGCCTTAAAGCAAACTTCATATCTCCACACTTTCTCCAATTTTCAGCGGCGCCAACTCTGCACCCACTTCTTCACAGGCTACTCTAAGCCAATTGTTATTAAACCCATTACCAAGTTCCGAAAGCACTGCATTATGTACCGGAACCACAAGTTTAGGTTGAATCAACTTGATATACTCCATACCTTCACAAACTTTACACCACGGTGCACTACTAGGCACCAACAAAATCTCTGGCTGCACCACACCATTTGGCATATCAAACGAATCACCCGGGTTCGCAATCTTACCATCAATCACCACGCCAATATTTTGACAGGGAATTTTACCCGGGACAATCGCCGCATGATTTTCGCCAAAAAATCGCAGCTCAAATCCACCCACATTTATAACGTCACCGTTCTTTACAGTTTCCGCATTCGGAATGTCTGATGCAGTATCTACAGGCGTAAAAATCCGTACACCCGGATTCCGATCCAAAATCGCCGCAATCTTTTCCGGCTGTAAATGATCGCCATGTTTATGCGTAATTACGAGCGCCACCACGTTATCTAGTTCTGGCAAACTTACCTCAAATTCCACCGGGTCACAGGCAATCCTAGCACCATCTTTTTCTATCACACAGCCCGAATGCTCTAATTTAGTAAATTTCATTTTCCTCCTCAATTCACTTGGTTAATAACTTTTTCATCTGCCACAGATATCATTGTCTCTGTCCAAATTTCGAACATTCTCGCCAGTGCTTCTTTGGAGCAGTGCGCATTATGCGGCGTCACAAAAATATTAGTTTTATACTCGTGATGCAGAATTTCTGGATCATCACTTTCAAAGGCCACTCCACCTAGTTCGCCCGCTTCACACTTTTCTACCAAACGCTTCGTCACTTCTTCAAAGCCATTCGATATCACAACCACTTTCATCTTTTTATTAAACTTTGATAGATCGTCAAAGAGCGCAAGGCTTTCCGGATTTTTAGAAATCGTCACAAACATAAATTCCGATTTTTCTAGCATATCCTCAAACGGCCAATAATGAAATTCCGGATCATTTTGATTGTGTGAATAATAACAAATTTCCTTGTTTCCAACCAATCCTTCCAACCGACGCGCCAAGGCATGCCCAATTTCACCAAAGCCAATAATATCCGTCGGCTTATCCCACATCTCATCGCCAATAAACTCTGGCGCATAGCTCATTCCACCCTCACGCAAATACAAAGGGAATCGTTTAGCTAAGGCCAACGCCATAAACACACATTTCTCTGCCACCGACACACTAGCATAATGCGGCACATTGGTCACAGCAATATCATGTTCACAACAATAAGCACCATCAACCCATTCATAACCAGTCGTCTGCAAACAAATCGCCTTCAAATTTGGGATCTGCGCAATAGTCTCATTCGGAATATTCCAGCCAGTAATATCTGGATCAGCGGCAATCACTTTCGGCTCATTATCTTGCATCACCAAATCATAATCCGCTTTATCCAAAAAGATAACTTTTGTAAACTTACTATCTAGCAGCTCTTTTTGTTCTTTAGCAAAATCGGCCTCTAGCCCATAGACATATAAATTCATTCCTCCTCCACAAATTCTAATAATTCCGGAAATTCCCGATAGCCACTTTCCGAGTTTAGGTGCCCACCATCATCAATCACGATTTGCCATGTCGCCACTGCATCCGCAAATTTCTTTTCTGCTTCATAACTCACATATGGATCATTCTTAGTATAGAAACAAACTATCTCATCACAATACTTTTTCACATCGCCCAAATTCTCAAAATACATTCCGCGATTCACACTATCATAATCTTCGTCAATACCAAGATAGTTGTTAAATCCACAGACAAACACCAACTTTTTTACCTGCACTTTGTTCTCAACCAAGAATTTACAAATAAAAACCGGCGCAATCGAATGTGCAAAGATAATCGTGTTTTCCGTAATCAGGCCAGCATCTAAATATACTTTCAATAATTTTGACCAATTTTCATAATTCTGAAATCCAATGCCCGTCGGAAAATCTGGCGTATAGACTTCTTTGCTACGCTTACGCAATTCTTTATGTAGCCACGGCAGCCAATTCACAAACGGGCTACCAAAACTTCCATGAATCAAAAAATAATTTTCTTGCATTTCTACCTACTTTCGGTTTATAGTTATTTCACTTACTTCCAACTGCTTTGGCAAATTCAAAACATAGAGCATCACGTCAGCGACATCTTCTGGTTTCATCCAATTCTCTGGATCAGTAACTTCGATGCCAGTATCTTTCGCTTTAATCCGCGTATTCATGCCGCCAGGATTAAATTGGATTACGCGACAATCAGTCGCCTTGAGTTCACTTTGCAAAGTATAACTCGTACCACACAAACCCCACTTTGATGTTGTATAAGCAACTTCACCTTGATAACCTGGCTTAGTCCCACAAGTTGAACCCACATTCAAAATATCAGCACCAGATTCTTCGATACACCCAAACAATTCCGACGTCAGAAAAATCGGCGCCAATGTATTAACGCGAAATAGTTCTTCCATATCCCCATAGTCCACCTCACCATTTTCCTGCACCTTTTGAATACCAGCGCAATTAATCAAAGCATCAAAACCCGAGAATTCTTTACGAATCTTGTCGCAAGTCTCTTTCATCGACGATTCGTCCATCAAATCCGTCGGCAAGAATACACATGGATAATCCGGCTCCGTACGACACAACGCAACCACCTCAACTCCACATTCTACACATTTCTTACCAAAAGCCCTCCCCAGTCCATCACTTGCACCAGTCAAAATTACACGCTTCATTTTACCTCTCTTCCTTCATGCACGCTTCTAATATCCTGCAATTCAAAGCGATATTGCTGCGCCACTTCAGGATATTTTTCGTGGTCAACTTCAGAAACAAACATGTCGTACGGGCGAATATATAATTCATTGTCACCATACAGCGCCCGATATACAACATACTTTTCTTTCGTCTCGCTATGTATCGCAACGTCCTCCACAAGATACAAGTCACCCTTAAAATGTTTATAAATATGCTTAATTTTTACCTCGTTCATTTCACGCCATCCTAAATGTTAAAAATATAATTTTCCAACGCAGCATATACCGCATCACGTTCTACAAGTTCATGATTCTCAATTAGCGTCCGCAACTCCGACATCGTACAGAGTTTTACTGCTTGCACTTCACTCTCTTGCATCTTCACTTTTTCCAAAGTCAAATTCGGTTGGCGCAAAATAAAGAAATCAAAAAACTGACGATCAATATATCCTTCGTCAATTACTTGTTCTTTCCTAAAACAAAACATATAACGAAAATCGCTAATGTCCACATGCCGCCCCAAATCCACACTGACTTCTTCATTTATCTCTCGTGCGGCTGCTGACAGGGAATCTTGGCCCGCCGAAATATGTCCAGCAGCCGATATGTCCCACATATCGGGATTCTTTTTCTTATTGTGGCTACGTTGCTGTAGCAAAATCTCATTCTTATCATTAATAATCGCCACCACAATACAACGGTGCCACAGCCCCTCACGATGCACTTCATCACGCGTCGCCACACGCCCGGTTTTAATCCCGTTTTCATCCAAAACATCAATCAATTCAGTCATTGACGCCCCCTAACGACTTATATTTTCTACCCACTGTAGAAAATAAGGCTAGCCTTAAATCCATAATCTCTCCAAAGTTACATTACCATAATTATACCATGCTATAATTATGGTATGGAAGAAAAGTTCGATGTCTTGGATCAACACGGCGGTTTTACTGGTCAAACCGCCACTCGTAGCGAGTGCCATAATCAAGGGCTCTGGCATCGCGCCATTGTAGTTTTTATTGTAAGTACCGATGGCCAAAAGGTCCTATTACAAAAACGTAGCAAATCCAAGAAGATGTGGCCCGATATGTGGGATGTTGCTGTTGGTGGGCACGTGGACGCTGGCGAATTTGGGTACCAAGCCGCCCTACGCGAAGCCAAAGAAGAACTCGGTATCATACTCCAACCTCAAGATTTGCTTCACATCGGCAGTTCAACTTCAGAAAACATCGAAGGAAATATCATCAACCGTCACTTCAACGATTACTTCGTTACGCATCTCGACTTAGATCCCTCGCAAATCAAATTACAGCCCGAAGAAGTCCAAGAAGTCAATTGGATTAGTGTTGACGACTTTGCGAATTTCATCACAAACGACACTGCCAGCATTACCGACAAGCCAGTTTGTTGGAATTATTACCTCCGCTACTTGCAATCTCAACATTAATCCGCTATACTCTAAGTTAGAAGTTTGTCAGTCACCGTCAGCGACAATGATTTTATGGACCTATCTTGCAACATGTTGTAATTTCTACAACACTTATACCTAAATATCAGGAAACTTTTTATGTCCAAAAATAAAATCTTAATCGCTTTTTTGCTCAACCTTGGGTTCTCAATTTACGAATTCATCGGCGGAGCCTTCACCAATAGTACGGCCATCATGTCTGACGCCATTCATGACCTCGGCGACGCCATCAGCATTGGTATTTCTTATTTTCTCGAAAAGAAAAGCACCAAACACCCCGACGCCAACTATACTTATGGCTACATTCGCTACTCCCTCGTTGGCGGTATGATTACGACACTCATCTTACTTTTTGGCTCAGTATTCGTCATCGCTAGCGCCATTATACGAATTTTTAACCCAGCAGAAATCAACTATAACGGTATGATCGTTCTCGCCATTATCGGCGTTGTAATCAACTTTCTCGCCGCCTACATCACCCGCGACAAAGGCTCGCTCAATCAAAAATCCGTCAACTTACATATGCTCGAAGATGTTCTTGGCTGGGCTGTGGTTTTGATTGGAGCCATCATTATGCGCTTCACCGATATTACCTACATCGACCCAATCCTCTCAATTTTGGTTGCACTCTTTATCCTCAAACAGGCTTTTAGTAACTTCCTTTCTATCCTCAACGTGTTCCTAGAAAAGACTCCAACCGGAATTTCGCTGGGCGACATCAAAGAACATCTTCTGATGGTACCTGATGTCAAGGATATTCATCACCTACATGTCTGGAGCCTCGACGGCTTTCATAATTACGCTACATTACACGTCGTTACCGCAACGCCTAATGCAAAATTAAAGCAGCAAATCAAAGCCGAACTCGCAGAACACCACATCGCACACAGCACTATAGAAATGGAAAGCCCTACAGAACATTGCAACGAAGAAACTTGCAAATTAGAAACCTCACTTCCACATACTCACGCACATCAGCATTGTCACAAATCCAAATAACTGCTACAATAAACATAAGTTAAGTAAAAGGAGTTTATCGTGGCAGAAGCACGCAAAACAACCACTGCTAAGGCTCAAGATACCAAACCAGCCAAAGCAACTGCAAAATCAACCAATAATTTCCCATGGAAAGTTATCATCGGCATTATCGTCGCCGCCGTAATTATCGCTGGCGCTATCTTTTGCATTATCCAGCTCACCGGCAACAAAGACGACGAAGGCAAGAAGGAAGACGATAAGACCGAAACTGCCCAAGTCCTCGAAAACGGCAAAGGTAACAAAATTGACGCCAAATATGTCTCTCTTGATGGTTTCAATTACAAACTTTTGGCTCCAGCCGAATTCACTACAATGAGCGCTGAGCAAATCGCCGAAGACTACGGTACTAGCGATGCTCCAGATCTAGTTCTCACCAACAAAGACAACACTGTCAACCTTGCTCTCAGCAAACCAGAAAATGCCCTGAGCAACGAGCAGATCGAAACCTACCTCGACGCCATGGAACAAGTCTTTGATGCTGCCGAAGCCAAAGACATCAAGACCCGATCTTACGAAGTCAACGGCCACAAAGTTGGCGAAATCAAAATGGTTACCGACTATACCGACGAAGACATCTTCAATCACATGATCTTCTTCTCCTATGACGGCAAACTTGCTGTTATTTCCTTCAACTGTCTTGATGACATGCGCGGCGAATGGGGTAAAGTTGGCGAAGAAATCATGAAATCTCTCGTCATCAACCAATAATTTATTCGGTTACCAAAAATCCCCTCAAACGAGGGGATTTTTATATTCGTAGATTTGTGGTATAATAAAGAAAATTAACTCTACTATGCGAGGAGCCAAAATGGCAAATAAGAGCAAAAGTAATTCCAAAACCAATACTACTAAATCTACAAAAACTCAAGCCGTAAGCCCACCTCAGGCTACAAAGCAACATACATCACACCGTAATCAAATTGCGATCATTACTGCCATCATCATTGGCTTACTAATCATTGCCGGTACCACCGCCATCAGTATTCTGTGTTTACCAAAGATTAGCGAGTCTAGCACTGACGTTGCAACAAATAACTCTGCGGACGAAGTGACAGTTTATAAGCCAGTCGAAATCGCCCAGACGACAGAAAACTCTGAGAGTAAAACGGACACAACTGAAACAAGCACGGAAGGTAGCAAAGACACTGCTAATAATTCTACTTCAACTTCCAACAAAACCACTAGCACCAATCAATCCACCAATACCACAGTGCCAAGCGTCTCCACCAAAAAGCCAACTACTAACTCCTCCACGTCAAACACCAATACCAACACTACGCAACCCACGACCAACACTCCTGCACCCACTTTTGTTAAATATATTGAAGATGTCACCAAGTCTAATGTCGTCAGTAAGTATGGGACATCGTGCTGGACCGAGAAAAAAGTCATTTACGATTTGTATAGCGACGGCAGCAAAAAGCTCAATAGTACCAGCACCTACAACAAATGTGATTATTCCGGTTACAACGGCACCACCGCCCAAATCAAATCTGAGGCTATTCAGCAAAAATCTGCCGAGCGTACCAATATTAACCAAATCCTTACTGCTACAAACAGTTACCGTACTGAAGTCGGCGCCACACCACTCACCCTAGACGAAGATCTCACCACTGCAGCCGAAATCCGCGCTATCGAAATGGCTTGGTCTAATGTCTTTGCGCATCAGCGTCCCAATGGTAATAGTATCTGGGGAATCACCAGCGAACTTGGGATTTCTGGATTCTACGGTGAAAATATCGCTTATAGTTCTTCTGCCAATGGTACCGCAATGGCCAAAATCTGGCGCAATTCCGCCGGGCATTACGCTAATATGATTGATACCGCATTCACCAAAATTGGTATCGGTTTCTACCGTTTCCAAGGCGCCACTTATGCCGTCCAACTCTTCCGTTGAAATCGGGTTTGTACCTGCCTAATTATACCAATAAAATAACCTTGACATATAATCAAGGTTATTTTATTGGTGGGCGGGGAGGGAATCGAACCCTCACTCCCTTGCGAGAACCAGATTTTGAGTCTAGCGCGTCTACCAATTCCGCCACTCGCCCGTTTGTAATTCTATTATAACACACTTTTATGTGATATAATAAAAATTATATGGATTCAGAAAACGGTGGGCTATCTTCCTCAGATCGGCAACGTCAGACTGCAGCCGAAATTGCCCGCAAGAAAGTACTTGCGGTCTATTCTTCAACCGTTGAAAATCTGCGCAATCTTCCCGCTAGTTCTCGCGAGCGCTTAATCAAAAACCGCGAGCGCCACACCAATCGTTTCAACGAAACCACTTCTCAGCCTCAACCAGTCCAGCCCGACTGGTCACATAGCAATATCAACTATCCCACCGCCGAATATCAACGCACTCCAGTCTATAGTCAGGGATCAACTCCAGCCAGCTCTACCAACTACCAGCAAGATTACGCCACACCAACTGAAACTTCTTATACTGCCCCTGCCGAACCACAAACTTATGTTGGCGAAACCAATTACAACGTAGCGGAAACACCCAGTGCGCTCAAAGATACGCCAGTCAACCAAGAAGCCATTTCTGAAGAATGGCAAAAATATCATTCGGCTTGGCAAGATTACTACAAAAACTATTATAGTGAATACTATGCCAAAGCCGCCCAAACCTATCTCGAAACCGAAAAAATGAAGACTGAGCGCATCGCTACAGGCGCCACCGAGCGCAAACGCAACTTGCGACATCTTACACCCATCATTATCTTTGCCATTATTGTTCTAGTAGCGCTATTTTTACAATACAATCGCCGTATCTTTGCGCCAATTATGGCCTACATTTCCCCCGACACTGGCTCTGTCAATACCAGCCTAACAGCCGTTGATCCTAGTATCACACAGCCTGTCTCACCAGAACCCCGCCTAATTATTCCCAAACTCAATGTTGACGTACCCGTCGCCTTTGGCATCAGTACATCCGAAGTCAACACTGCCATGAACCAAGGCGTTGCCCAGTTTTCCATTCCTGGGGCTAATGCCTTACCCGGGCAAATTGGCAATCTTGCCATCTCCGGTCACTCTGCCGGCGATATTTATAGTAGTAATCCCTACAAGTTTATCTTCTCCGGACTAGAACGTCTTGAAGTTGGCGACCTTATTTACATCAACTACGAATCTGTCCGCTACACTTATCAAATGACCAGCAGCAAAGTCGTAGAGCCAACTGATGTTGCCGCCCTAATTTACGATACCGATCGCCCCATGCTCACCTTAATCACCTGCACCCCGCTTGGCACTTCGCGCTACCGCCTACTCATTAGCGCCGAACAAATCAGCCCTGCCTATAGCAGCGACAATGTTGCCGAGCCAAGTCTCCCAGAAGAAACTCCTAGCACCAGCGACGATGCTATGCCTGCCAACGAACCATCCTTCTTCGAAAACCTCTGGAATGGCATCTTTGGTAATTAAGTGCTAATCGCGAATCCGCTCACGCGTCAACGCCAAACCAGTCTTAGTTTCGGTCAAATAATACATCCATTTATTATTGTCAGAAATCACCGCCGGATAATTCGCTAATTTTGTACGAGAAATCGTCGTAATCGCTTCATGCTCAACAATATTCTCATCATCCGTATCATCGGTATCCGCCACATAACGCACCATTTCGCGTCGATTACCATCATCAAAATCCCACACCCATAGCGCATCGTCCACCACCGCCGTCAACATCGCTTCGTCTAACCAGGCCAAATCCGAAGCCATGGCTTCATACTCAATCAGTTCTCCCATCTCCAAATCCACTACCGTAAATTGCCGCCCTCGTGAAGCGATAATATATTCACCTTCTGGGCTCAAACTAAACTGCGTTGGCGCAGTCTGCAACTTCACTTTGTCCATCAAAGTTTTGAGGCTCGAAAAGTCTGTGTTCTGAGCATCTTCCCGATATGTTGGCAACGCCCCATAATACACACTTAGCTCATTATTAATCGCGTAAGCTAAGTAATCTTCGTCATAATATCGTGTCAATGCCACTGTCACGACGGCATTATTGGAGGCCTTTACTAGCGTGGTGCCACCTTTCTCGCCATCACGATACACGCCAACCACTTTTTCCGTCTCTTCCTCAGTAACTTGCGACATTACATAAATCACATTCGTCTTGCTGTTCGCAAAACTCAGCACATTATGCAGCAACACCCGCGAAATCGACTGATCCCCGGTGTTAATCCGCCTAAGATGCTGATTTTCTAAAGCAAACAGCTGCGCCGCCCCATCATCAATCATCTCTACCTGCGTAAACTCCAAGCCAAACGTTCGTGTCAAGTTCAAACTCTGTTTGGTATCCTTCAAGTTAATCAAAATCCATTCTGCTTGATCTTCGTAAGCAATTTTCGCCAACACACTATCACTATTATTGTTCCATTTCAAACTTTCTACTTTGCCCAAAAACTTACCCTCCGTCACTCCTGGCAAAATCGTACTCAAATCCAGCTGCGTCACTTTGGGCTCATCGTCTCGAATATTAATCACATTCCACACCGCACTATCTGCTGCGGCATATAATATATAGGTTTGATCATTTGATGGCAAATAAAATTCTAGACTTTTTTCTAAGTGCAAAGCAACTTCTGGTTTCCGGTTTAGCAAAAACAAACGCGGATAATACAAGCGCAAAAGCATACCAGAAGACATTTTGATTGTTCTTTGCCAAGAATCATAGCCATCACGTGACAGCTTAATACTATGCTCCCCCGGGGTCAAACTCCGACTCAAATTCGTACGCGAAAATACCGTACTACCATCAATCTCTACCGTCGCTCCATTCGGCATCGAGTGAATTTGCACCAATCCAGACTGCTCAATTTTGCCACTACTAGTAACAAAAAAACCCATTGCCGCCAAAGTCGCCACCACCACAATCGCAAGCACCGAAATCGCCATGCCCACCTCAGCAATAATTACCTTAATCAGTTGTCGACGTCGTTGTTTTTCACGTTCTTCAAAATCCATATCATTGTATATTATAGCATATTTTACACATAATTTTGCTCTTGCTTTTTTATCCCGCTTGAAGTTATAATAGATATAAGCAAAAGTACGATGAGGAGTTATTGTTAATGAGTAAAATTCAAGTTGAGTCTGCTGGGCGGTCCAGTGCGTCCACTCATCGTCTTACTCAATCTTCTACTACGCTCAATCGTCGCTATGTCCGCCGTCCCATGAACGCCGCCGTCGAAGAAGCAGCGCGTAACGCGCATACTTCTCGCAATGATACCGTTTCCACTCCTTCACGCTTAGTTAACTTACGAGTGCATGCTGCCGATTTTGAGGCCGCTCGTGCAGCCGAAGCCGAACGTCTTGCCAAGGAAGAGGCCGAAGCGGCTCGTATCCTTGCCGAGTCCAACCAGGTTACGCTTTATCCTAATGTTGTAGAATTCGGTATGGCACCAGCCGATGCTAATATTGCTCAACCAGCAATGTCTAATCCTGAAGCGTATACTACACAACCGATGATGTCCAACCCTACACCTTCCCTTAGTGAAACTGAGGCTCTGGCGGCAGCGTTAGGCACGCCAGATAACTACAATAGTTCCACCGCCTTTAATCCTTTCTCCAACACGCAATCCATTTACAATCCAGCCAGCATGATGTCTGGCGTGCCCGCTCAGAGCAATATGCCTGAGCCGTCGGCAGCCACCGATATGCCAACCATGCCAGAATCACCAGCCACACCAGTTGATATGGATGCTCTCGCCATGAACATTGCTGCCGACTACGCTGCCGCCAGTTTAGGCGCTTCGGTCAAGGAATATGGCGACAATTATGCTAACTATGCCATTGCCTCCGAGACCATGCCAGCCGATTCCTCCACCATGACCGAAGCGCCTGCGGTCGCGACGCTCGACGCTTCGGTGGGTGCATCCGTCGATGCGATTGCTACTGCCGCCTCCGAAGCCATCGCTTCCATTCGCGTCGCGACCGACCCCGCTCAAGTCTCCGAGCAAGTCGCCTCCCTCAAAGCCTTTGCCGAGAACATCAAAACCAATCACGACTCCCCCGAAATGAAAGAACTCGGCGATACCATCGAAAAGTTCGTTAATATCGCCATGAAATCCACCAAGGTCCAGGAAGAGAACGCCAAAAAGGCCAATACCGCTGTCAAAGTCTCTCTCCCCGCCAAGGCTAATCGCGCTGCCGCCAAAGTCACCAAATCATCTGCCAAAGTTATGGCCGCCAGCCGCAAAAAAGCTGCCACCCCAGCCGCCAAGCGTCCAGCCACTGTCCGCCCCATGGTACGCAACACAAACAATATGCAGAGACCTGCCATGGCCCGTCGCAATGTCTCCCGTAGCGCCAGCCCCGAAGAACTCAAAAACCGCGCTATTGAGCAAGCCTTACATTCCGTCGCCACCATGGACGAAGAACAAAACCGCAAAACCAAGGCTCGCGCTGCCGCCATGCCACGCAAACGCTTCCGCGCCCGCCATTTTGCCGTCGCCTTCACTTGTGCCGCTGCTTGCGTCGCTGCAATTATCTACGTTGTTGGCTCCAACATCCCTGACATCTCCGTCCGTGTCGCCGCTATGCAAACCGGAATCCAAGCCTCCTACCCCTCATATATTCCACGTGACTATTCACTTGGTGACATCACTTCCGAAAACGGCAAAATCACTCTCACGTTTGACGGCCCCGACGGCGCTTCTTTTACGCTCGTCGAAGAAAAATCCTCCTGGGACAGCGCCGCTTTACTCCGCAACTATGTCGAACCAACTTGGGATGACGATTACACTACCACCCACGAACAGGGAATTACCATCTACATTTCTGACGCCACTTCCAACGCAGCGTGGGTCAACGGCGGCGTCCTCTACAAAATCACTTCCAGTAGTGCCGTCCTCACCAAGAAACAAGTCCGCAGTATCGTCACTTCTCTCTAAAAGTGTTATAATAGATTCATGAAAACACGTTTTGCTCCTAGTCCTACGGGCTATATTCATATTGGTAATGTCCGTAGCGCTATTTACCCTTATCTTTTAGCGCGCCAAAACGGCGGTAATTTTATCCTTCGCATCGAAGACACCGACCAAGCCCGCTATGTCGAGGGAGCCACCGAACTCATCGAAGATACCCTCAAATGGCTCGGTCTAGAATGGGACGAAGGCCCCATTGTCGGTGGTCCATCCGAGCCTTATTTCCAGAGCGAACGCAAAGCCATTTACCACGAATGGGCTAACAAACTCATCACTATGGGGCGCGCCTACGCTGACGACACTAGCAGCGAGCAAATTCAATCTTACCGCGACGAATGCACTGCTAAGAAAATCCCTTATCTCTATCGCAATTTCCGTCCCGCAAATCCTCCAGAGTGGCACGAAGGCCTGCCACTACGTTTCAAGGCTGATCCCAAAGTCCGCCACTGGCACGACGAAGTCATGGGCGATATGACCGCCGGTCCCGAAGTCCAAGACGACATTATCCTCATCAAGGCCGACGGCTTGCCCACTTACAATTTTGCCCACATCGTCGATGACGCCACCATGGGCGTTACCCACATTTGTCGTGGTGTCGAATACCTTTCCAGCACACCTAATTATCTTGCGCTTTACGAAGCACTCGATCTAGAAATTCCCAAACTCATCTCCTTGCCCCACATTCTTGCCCCCACCGGCAACAAAAAGCTCGGCAAACGCGATGGCGCCAAATCCGTCACCGAATATCGCGACGACGGTATCTTGCCCGAGGCTTTGCTCAATTATCTCGCCTGCCTCGGTTGGAACGACGGCACCGAAGAGGAAATCTACTCCAAAAACCAACTCATCCAAGCCTTCTCAACCGACCGCATCCAAACTTCTGGTGCTCGCTTCGACGAAACCAAGATCCTTTGGATGAATGGCCAATGGATTCGCAAACTCATCGACGAACAGGGAATTGACACTTTTTATCCCCGCACACTCGGCTACTGGCCCGAATCCGCCGCGCCATATGAAGATAGTTATCGCCAGCAGGTGCTTGCCATTATCTATGACCGCCTCAAAACTCTTTCCGATTTGCGCACGATGACCACCTATTTCTTTGCTGACCCAGAAATTGATCTCAGCATGATCACTGGTAACAAATTCCTCAAAAAATTTGCCGAAGAAGACCTCAGCGCCTGGCTCCAACTTACTGCCGAGAAACTCGAAAACACTCCTTGGAATGCTGACGCCCTGCAAGATGCGCTCAACCAACTTCTAACCGAAACCGGTCGCAAGCCCGCCGAACTCTTCTCACTAATACGCATCGCGTTGTCTTATGCGCCCTTTAGCCCTGCTTTACACCTCACTCTCGAGGTTCTCGGCAAAGATGTTAGTTTAGCCCGCCTCCGCCAAACCGTCACCGCCATCGAAAACGCCTAGATAACCATTGACTTTTTGACAAATCTGTGCTATAATGGATAATATGGGGTCTTTTTGTACGTAAAAGACCTAGTCCGAGGTATCCAAACCTCAAATTTTGCAAAAGGAGCACCTTACATGGAAAAAGATTTTACATTGGAAGAAATCCAAAAGTTTTATCCCAAGCACAAAATCACTGATACTGGTCATCATTTTTTAGTTAAAGACTATTACCAGTACGGCGATTTCAAACTTTCGGCTAAAGTGCGAAAAAGTTTACCACTCTTCAAAAACGGCAACCCTATATTACCCACGCAACCATTCTGCATCACCGATACACGGTTTTCCGTCGCAATCGGCACCGGTGCCGATTGCTTGCACGTGCAAGCATGGTTTGGTGATTTTTATAGTGCCAACAAAAGAGCAGAGGCTTATTTTGCCTTTGGCGATATTACACAGGCGCAGCATATGCTAGCCGTGGCGTATTGGGACCAAACCCAAAACTGGTTTCGACGAGGAGTTGATGGTGACATTTTGCGTGCCCGCCAGGCTATCGCATTCAGTAAAAACCAATGTGATAATGGCGCCGGGCAAGACATTTGGATTCTCAATATCTCCGAGGCTGCCATTCCCGAACTCTGGCGGGAATGCATTTATCAGCGCCAGATCATCATCGAAAATTCCGATATACTTCTCAAAACAACCACATCTTTTCCCACATCTCAAACGGCCAAGGCAAACAATGTCCCGGCCTAATCTCCGCCCAGCCCTCGGCTGGGTATCTTTTTTATAACCTTTATGCTAAAATAGAGGGAACTAAGAGGAGTTATTTCTATGAGCCCAAAAACACCGCGGCCGGAAACCACCAAAGATAAACCTACGCCCGCTACCAAGTCAGCCACCAAAGACGCTATTGACACAACACCAGAGCCCACAACCAAGACTCAAACAAAACCGCACAAAAAAGCCCGCAAGCCTCGCACCACCGGTCAAAAAGTCTTTCTCTGGGTTCTGATTTTACTCTTTATTTTTATCGCTGCCGGCGCTGGAGTTTTTATTTACTTCACTTTCTTCCAAACCGACCCTAATAATTCTGTGAGTGTAGGTAGCCCAGATTTCCCTGAGCCAGTCTACAGCCTCCTCACCGGCGAAGAAATTTCCGACGCCAGCCTCAATAATAGTCCAACCTACTGTGTGCAAATCCCCAACGGCACCGACGGCGGCCGCCCGCAAGCTGGCCTCGGCCAAGCGGCAGTTGTCTTTGAAGCCATCGCCGAACGTGGAATCACTCGCTTCGCCGCCGTCTTCCAAAACCCCACCGTCGGCGTTATTGGGCCTATCCGCTCTTTGCGCTCCTATTACCTCGACTGGGACACACCATTTGATTGTACCGTCGTACACTCTGGTGGCTCCGATGAAGCCTTAGCCGACATCCGTCGCGGCGGACAACGCGATCTCGACGAAAGCAATGTCTACATGTGGCGCGAAGAGGGCAGTGGCCGTATGTGGAACAATCTCTTCACTTCTCCAGCCAACCTTGCCCAGTTCAACGAAACTCAGGGTTACACCACTTCTAACCCCAAAGTCTTCCCACGTCTTACGCCAGACGAAACCGCAGATATCATCGCCGAACGTGACGCCTGCGCCGACAGCGAAGATTGTATTGTCGAAATCGTCGACACCATCAACTTGCAATTTGGCGCTTCCCAAACTTTCAACACCGTTTACAACTATGATCCTGCCACCAACAAATACTTCCGATTCTATGCTAGCGGTGAGCCCCACACTTCCTACGAATGCCCAGCCAATATCGCCGAGCCTAACACTAAAACCCAGTGTGGTGACCCAGTCCAGCTCGCACCGAGCGTAGTGATCGCCATGGTCGTCCAAGAGCGCACCGACACCGACGGCTATCACGAAGCCATCACCACCATCGGTACTGGCCCAGCCACTATTTTCCAAAACGGCCAAGCCATTGAGGGCACTTGGACCAAATCTGCCCAATCCAGCCAGATTGTCTTCCGTGACGCCGAAGGCAGCACCATCCAATTTGTCCCCGGCCAAGTTTGGATTGCCGCCATTCCTCAATATGGCCGCATCGAGTACTAAGATCACAAAGAGCATTGACAAAATTCAATAAGTATGCTACAATGGTAGTATAACCTACAAATTAGGTTCGCAATTCGTAATAAATCGGTTTTCTTATACATTCCTCCTCGCATTTTCGCGGCTTGCTTTGGCTGTAAAACTTATCGCTAGAGCCAGCCGCGAAACCCGTGGCCTTATCTTATAGTCGACGGACTTTAAACGAGGAGGAAGTATGGATCACTCAACTTTATTATCCAATAGTATAGCGGTGTGCGACGGAATGATTACCTATTTTCCGCAGTTCTGCGAAAGCGCAACCTTACATGTGTCCCATATTGTATCAGAGTTTGATAGCCGCTTTGCCATCAATAACTCTACTGTTGCGTTCATTTGTGGCGACCAGATGTACGTCACGCCTTATACTGATGATGTAGTGAAGACTCTGGCCGACTACGGCTACCATGAAGACAGTTTCTATGTGCCGTTCAGCAATTGGGACTATCCCAGACACGCCAAAGAAAAATGGGAAGAACTCAGAACAGCCGCACGTAAAACCTACACAGAAAATGCCTAGGCATTTTCTTACCATCTGTATGGTAACCGATTTAAGAGCATACTCCAGGCTTGTTTACACAAAAGCCTGGAGTTCTTTTACGCACAAAAAAACCAAGCCACCTTACCCTTGACAAATCAAAGATAAAATGGCCTGGTGATTCCGGCGGGAGTCGAACCCGCGATTTTCTGGATGAGAACCAGACGTCCTAGACCACTAGACGACGGAACCAATACTATTATTATAACACAAATTTTTGTAAAAACTCAAAAATCCCGGCAATTTTATCTTGCCAGGATTCTTTTTCGAGAAAAATGACGATAAATTTGACGTAGCAGCATCATTAGGAACATCCCAAGGCACACACCCACAGCATCAATCAGCACATCACGCACTGCCGGCCCGCGGCCTGGCACAAAACTCTGATGCAATTCATCAAGTGCCGCAAAGAATATTCCCGTCAGTGGCACCAGTAGCAACGTCAACCTCATCGGCTGCATAACCATCACGCCCGTCATGCCAATGCCCAAAATCAGGTAGACAAAACCATGCGCTAGTTTCCGCAAAATCGCTTCTAGGATATCCACATCCATCACCTGATTCAGCCACGGATTGTCGTTAATTATCTCTGCCAGATATCCACTCAAAGCACTTGAATCAGCCGCACTTTGCGCCGAGAACCGCCAGATTGCCACCAGCGTCGCCAACATCAAAATTGCCGAGAATATCATTATAATCTTTTTTCTCAAAACATCACCCCCTTTACATTTTCTACAGTACAAACTGTCATTCACCATTATATACTAAACTGACTATTTTTTGTCTTTTTCAGTACACTTCACGATATAAATTGGGCGATGTTTAGTCTCAAGATAAGTCTTGGCTAAGTATTCACCGATAATCCCCAGTGCCAACAGTTGCAAGCCTCCTACCATCAAGATCACGCAAATCGTGCTCGGCCAGCCGCCCACCGGATCGCCATACAACAAAGTCTTAATCACAATCACAATTATCAAAATAAACGCCAGTACACAGAAAATCAAACCCAACACCGCCGCCATCACCAAAGGCACGGTAGAAAAAGCACAAATCCCGTCAATCGCATACACAAACAACTTCCAAAATGACCAATGTGTCTCTCCGGCCACCCGCTGTACGTTCTTGTACTCAATCCACTTCGTCTTAAACCCGACAAAGCTAAACAAACCCTTGGAATAACGGTTGTACTCTCGCATCGAAACCACCGCATCCACCATTTGTCGCGTCATTAGACGATAATCGCGCGCGCCATCCACCATTTCGATTTTCGACATCTTATTGATTAAACGATAGAACATCCGCGCAAAGAAACTGCGGATTGGCGGCTCGCCTTCGCGGTTTACTCGACGCGTAGCCACACAATCATATTCGCCCGTCTTCACCGCATCATACATTGCCGGCAAAAGTGCTGGTGGATCCTGCAAGTCCGCATCCATCGTTGCTACATAATCGCCTTGCGCATAGTCCAACCCCGCCAAGATCGCTGCTTCTTTACCAAAATTCCGCGAAAAACTCACGAATTTTACTCGTTCATCTTGAGCGCGCAATCTTTCAATTTCGCACAGTGTACCGTCACGACTGCCGTCGTCTACAAAGACAAACTCAAAGTCTACGCTCGACATTTCTTGACTCACCTTATTCACCGCTTCATAAAACGGTTTCAAGGCAGGCTCTTCGTTATAACAGGGAGCTACAATCGAAATCAACTTTTTCATTAGTCCTCCAATTCATCACTTTTTACCGTTCGCACTCGCGTGGTCGTTGTTCGCCGTGGAGCGTCACCACTAGCCTTCGTCTTGGCTGACTTTGCCGTGGTCTTTTTGGTCGTCGCACGCGTAGTTTTGGCTTTAGCCGCCTTGGTAGTAGCGCTCGCCGACTTTGTACTGCGGGTACTCGCAGATTTAGCTTTTGCCGCGGTTTTACGTGTACGTTTTGGTTTTGGTGCCGCCTCAGCTACCACCTCATCCTCCATGGCACTTGAAGTCATCTCTGGCGCAACCGGCTGTGGCACTGGCAAGTCTGGCGGGGTCATCACCGGCATCGCTGGTGCTACTGGCTCACCCAGACTAGCCAAAATTGCTTCCTTATCTGCCTCACGGTTAAACTCCGCTTCCAAGATGTCATCTTCCACCACCTCACGCACCGAATCCATTAATCGCGACATTTCTGCCTGCTTCTTACGCTTGTTATGATCAATAATCCCAGATGTTATAAGCCAAATGACACTTAGCCCCAGCGTTGTCACAGAAATCAACCCGCCAACTTGCGTTGCCAAACTTAACCCATACCACACTTTAATCTCACCCGTTGCTCCTGCCGGCACTGTCACCGTCACCAAGCCATATTCATGCGACGGATTCACTTGCAAAGCCATCCCATCCAATTCTGCCTGATAACCCGGATAATAAATCATTGGCAGCTCCACCATTGCATCTTCATCGTCCGAATTAATCAAAGTCATATTAACTTTCAGACCATTCTTGTTGGCTTGTTGTAGCATCACGTCGCCAGATACCACTCGAATCTCATCACCCCGCTCCGCCAAAATCTCCCGGATCCGGCTCAAACTACAAGCATATCCTTGCGCTGTATCCTCTTCTACATCCGGTGAGCACAATAACTGCATCGGCGCATATTCCGCCTCCCAACCCATCACCACCGGATCTTCTGCCACTTGTTCCAGGTCCTTATGACGATCTGCCCGCGGCAAAATCAGAGGCATCACAAAGTATACCGCCAGCAAACTCATAAGCACCATTGCCACTCGCTGCTTTTCGTCCGATAATCCACGTATCAAACCATAAATCGTATATCCTGATACCACCGCCAAGCACAGCGCCGACACCGAAAGTGACCGCCACGGAAACTGCATCTGCCACATAATTCCCGGCATATAATACCAATTCACAATCGGAAGTGCTAGCAAAATCGCTAGCACCGCTATAATATATAGCGACGTCGCAAAGCGCCTTTGATTTTCATCTTCAATCCGGCGACGCACAAACCAAAAGCCCAACAACCCTACCAACGCAATCACGCCTAGTGTCACCCCAAATTCACCACCTAAGCCCTCAGCATTCACTTTTCCTGTATAATCCATAACTAGCAGTTGCTGTGGCCAAATCCGGTGATCATTCATACTGCGTGCATTTGCTCCAAAGTACACATCCGAATACCCCGCATCAAATACCCCATAACTATCCGTCATCTTTGCCTCTAGCAGCGGCAAAGTAAAGAACGCCGTCAGACCAAGCGCCACCATCACCCCTAACACCATCCGCCAGATATTTTCCCAATTCACAATCTTGCGCAAATTAAACAACACATAGAGCGCTGCCATCAACGCAAACAGCATTGCCGACAAACTATGCGATAGCACCAACATCGCTGCCGACAAAGCAATACTGCGCGCGGCATGTTTCTCACCTACCGTTAACTGGTATAGCCCCAAAAGCAAAATCGGTGCCACCACAGAAGCCGCCACCTCGCCCAAAGCCATCCGCGCATAAAGGTTGTTTAGCACATATGGCGCCGCCATATAGAACACTGACACCATTGCCGCCAGCACCTTGTTCTTGCTAATCTTGGTCATCGCATAACACATCGTCAGGCCAGAGCCAATCAAGCAAATCACCAATACCAAATTAATCGCCACTGGCCATAATCCAATCAAGGCCTGTAACCCCGCTGCCACATACGTCAAGAGCGGCCCATAGAACAGATTATAAGCATAGCCAAAACCACCCAAAGTATCTGGATCCACCTGTGGCACAATCTGACCGTTTGCCCAACCTTTGGACGCACTTTGTAATCGCGTCACATGAAACGCATAATCATAGCCCGTCATAATCTGTGACGACATTGCCCACACCCCCACGCTCAAAATTGCCCCAAAAATCAGCACCACAATAAAATGCCAATTTCTCGAGAAAAATTTATTAAAATCAATTACAATTTCACGCTTTTTGCGTTTCTGACCTGTCATGTCATAATTATAGCATATTTCTGTGATAATTTTGTCAGATTCTGCCAAAATCTATTGACTTTTTGACAAATCTGTGATATAATGGAAAGATAAGGTATATTTATTATGAAAAAACTTCCGATTGTTGCACTCATTGGTCAAACTAATGCTGGAAAATCCAGCCTACTTAATCGTTTTGCGCACAAAAATATCGCTATCGTCGCCCGTGAAGAGGGCACCACCCGCGATAACGTCATGGCGCGCATCGACGATCGTTTTTTGTTGATTGATACGGCTGGCCTCAAAGACCCAGACGACGATTTTGAAGCCGGTATTCAAGACCAAATTGCCGACGCCATCGAAAGTGCAGATCTGATTTTGCTCACCCTGGATTCTTCTAAATATCTTGATGACAAAGACAAACAAATTGCCAAAAACGCCCTCAAATCTCGTAAGCCGGTTTTTCTACTGCTCAATAAGTCCGACCTTGGCGAAAGCCTTCCCGATGAGGAATTTCTCCGCCTTGGTATCAAGCCTGATGCCACTTTTCGCATTTCTGCCACCACTGGCCAAGGAATCAAAGACCTCAAAAGCGCGATTTTAAAAAATCTCCGCACTGGGAGTGGGATTCACTCTTTCTCAAGAGGATCCGGAGGCTCGGCCGAGGAAGAGCGGCGTGACCCCGTAACGACGGGCGTCACGAACGCGCCTCTTGAAAAGAGTGAAACCCGATCGCCGGCACAAGATAATTTAAAAATCGCCCTCATTGGTCGCCCAAATGTTGGCAAATCCAGCCTGTTTAATTCTTTAGGTCAAAAACAACAAGCCATTGTCAGCTCGCGCCAAGGCACCACTCGCGACATCAATCGCGTTGAAGTTCGTTATCATGGCCGCACGCTAGAAATTCTCGACACCGCCGGTCTGCGCAAACCCGGCAAACGCGAAGTTGGCATCGAGAAATTCTCCGCCCTCCGCACGCTAGCCGCCATCGAGGAAGCCGACATTTGCGCCCTGCTCGTCGACGCCACCGAGCCACATTCCAAACTCGACCAAACTCTCGCCGGACAAATCATTGAAGCTGGCAAGGGAATCATTGTCGTACTCACCAAGACCGACTTGGTCGATAGCACCGACGAAATTCTCGATAAACTTGAATACGACTTCAATTTCTTGCCCTACGCTCCAGTACTTATCACCAGCAGTGAAACCGGCCAAAACGTCACCAAACTCTTTGAACTCGCCACCGAAATCGACACCACACGTCATTTAGAAATCAAAACTTCTGATCTCAACAAAATCCTTAGCGAAGCCGTCATCGAGCATCCACCTGCCGGGCTCAAAAACACCAAGCCCAAACTCAAATACATCGTCCAGACCGACACTTGCCCACCTTGGTTCGTCGTGCATGGCCGCGATCTGGGGCTTTTGCACTGGTCCTACAAACGCTTCCTTGAACGCAAAATCCGCGAAAAATATCCTTTTGTTGGAACACCAATTATGTTTAGCTATCGCAACGACCAACCTCAAGCCGAGCGCAAAGGCAAATAATTATCTCTCTGCCAAGATTCGCCGTACCTCAACCGTATTTTTGCATTCCATCAACTTTGTCCTAAGGTCACTGGCGCCAGGGAACGAGTGTAGATATACCTTGAAAAATCGCTTCAGCGGCTCAAACGCCAACCCACGTACCTCCATATCTCCGCCTTCACTCAAAGCCTGCGCCCGCTGCAACTTCAACTCCGCATCTTTTGCGTCAAACAAATCCAAATGATAATTTAATAAGTTTAACAACTCTGCCCGCGTCGCCTGATGATCTGTAAAACAATACGGATTCTCAAACACGCCCCGCCCAATCATCCAGCCATCCACTTGCGGATGTTTCACAGTCAACTCGCGCGCCTGCGCCAAACCTTTAATATCACCATTAATCACCAACTTCGTCTCTGGAGAGAATGCTTTACGCAGCCCCGCAATCTCCGGGATCAACTCAAAATGCGCCGGGACTTTTGACATTTCTTTGCGCGTTCTAAGATGTACCGTGAGTGCCGCTGGATGTTCTTTGAGTAGAGTCGGCAACCAAGTGCGATATTCATCCACATAGGTATACCCCAGCCGCGTTTTAACCGAAACCGGCAACTTCGTCGCCTGCCGTGCTTGGTTCAAACATTCCACCGCCAACTCCGGCGTCCGAATCATCGCCGCGCCCCCTCCAGCCGCATTCACGTGTCGATCCGGGCAGCCCATGTTAATATCTAATCCAGCAAAGCCCAAACCTTCCAACGCCCCCGCCAATTCCGCAAAATGTTCCGGATTTTTCCCCCAAATCTGAGCTACTATGGGCGCGTCCGATTCTACCACTTCCAACCGCTCCAAGGCGTTCGCCCGCCCTTTTTCTGAAGCAAAACTCGAAACATTCGTAAACTCTGTAAAGAATAAATCTGGCCGCCCCGCCTTCGCCACTACCTGACGAAAAATCACATCCGTCACACCTTCCATCGGCGCCAAAATCGTAAAGCCATGCAGTAACTTATTCCAGATATTGTCCATTCTGTAATTATAACACAATTCAACGCATAAAACTAGGGGCAGATTATCATACTCCTACATACCTAATACAGTACTAAGGCAGCGGAGGGGAAAAGCGTTGTAGCGATCGTATGGTCCGTTTGATGGTATGACAACTGCTGGCTCAACTCTAAGATAATAAGCACCAGCAGAAATGGAAGATGCATACGTAGCACTGCGCGAAGACCAGCCGTAACCACGTACCGTAGTGTATTCTAAGACACCATCGACACCGGTCAAGAATATACGCCCGCTGCGCACGAAGACCTTATCGTTTTTTAAAATTTGATAAGGTAAAATTTTTGCTCTACCTCTGTTATTTGAATCATCTTGCCTTATCGAAAAATAAAAAGTGATAAGGTAAAGATCGCTTCTTTTCGTGCGCAGCGGGTTCTTATATCTTATTGCTGGACGTCTCAATGCACCCAGCCAAGGTGGCTTTTATTTATCTGCGCGTGCTTATATTAGTACTCTTATGTACGATTTTAATTTTGGGAGTACCAACGTCAATCCGTCAGATACGAATGGGTATGGTGGACGTTACTACGCTTTCCCCCTCCGCTGCCTTAGTACTGTATTAGGTATGTAAAAAGCACGGACAATCTTATCTAATCCGTGCTTTTTGTGCTTCATATCATATCTGCGTGAACGTCTCTTTCGCCACTGCGTCGGCATTACGTAAAACAGTTTCCCTAGTCCCACTTATCAATTCATCTGCTGAACTATCTGCCATTACATGACGTGCTATCCGGACGATTTTATCCTTAAAATCGTCCATCTGAGATGGACTCACATCCGCAAGCAAGTTGCAACGACATCCAGCCAACTTACGCCTCAGCTCCTCATTGTTCATTTCCGGAAACAGATCACCTAACTGCCTACGCTGTTGCACTAATGTATACCCCAACGTCCCGGGTATCAGAGAAACCGTACACTCTAACTGTTGTAGAAGTACTCCTTTCACAGATGGCGAATGATGGTCCCTGTCCCGAAATATCTCCCAGTACAGTTTACTGACACACGATTTTTTCATCTCAGTCAACTCTTGTTGAATATTGCGAACATGCGCCAACTGGTCTAAGAGCCCCACCACCTTGCGAAACAAGGCATCGTCCTGCGAACTCAAAGTACCAAGTAAAGCATCGGTCGCCCTGCGCGTATAAGGTATCGTATCCAAATCTAATACATTACCAACAAGGTATCTCGTGGTACCCAACCATTCCAGTTGCACCACAATCGACTGTGCTATAACAGATACTTTTTGTTCCTCAGAGAGGATTATAACTGCCTCATCCAACCCGCAAAGCACCGCATCATTCACATCCCGTCGATATTCGGCAACCACTAATTGCCTCAGCCGTTCATGATATTTTTGCACCATTTGTTCTTGTAAAGATCTAACATCCATCTTTATCCCTCCTATAAACATAGAAAATTACTTCTCACCACCATTGTATCACAGAACTTACTTTTTGTCAATAGTTTAATGACTATTTTATAAGACCGCACCAACATGCGGTCTTATCTGTCTACAGATAAATTACAACAGAGAACATCACTCAACACCGGAAATACCGACTCGACCACTCCATTTCTGCCCCGTCACCAGTAATTACAGCATAACTCAGCGCAGGGAAGATCCAGTCAAAGTTCCACAGCCAACTCTCTGGTGGCAGATGCGTACAGGCATTCAGTGTCAACCATGGTCGCCCCATCCGCGGATAGTACCTTGCGCCCTTAGAAAAAGGCACATAACTATGCTTACGCCCTTTGCGGTCATAATAGCCTGGACCCACAAGCCCCCGACTCGTAAACCGTGTCGCCTCATCCAAAACCGGTGGCACCAAGCCATTGTGCATATGCCCCGCCAATACTGCAATCTGCGAGTCTAGGTCTACATCCTCCAAGAACTGCGGATTATGTAACAGCAGATAATATTCTCGGTCTTTCACCTTCGTCAACTCTGGTAGTACTTGTTCTGCATATTCCCGAAACGCTTTAACCGAATCATGCCCCTGACATACCGTTGTTGGATAACATACGTCCGGCAAACTCATTCCCAACACACGCATCACACCATCATCAAAGATCATCCGTTCACTTCCCAACATCGCATCTAAAACATGGATGCGCTCGTTATACATCAACGTACTCACCCACCGATACCACTGATCTGGGAACATTATACCTTTGGTAGCACCGGCCGTATAATAACTCAAATCATGATTACCCGTCACGATAATCAGCGGCGCTATTTCCGCCAAGGCCTCCAAAAACTCGCGTAGTTCCGCCCTCAAAACCGTATCATTCAATACATCC
Organism: uncultured Candidatus Saccharibacteria bacterium; assembly: GCA_947087275.1. Lineage (GTDB taxonomy): Bacteria > Patescibacteriota > Saccharimonadia > Saccharimonadales > Saccharimonadaceae > Nanosyncoccus. The sequence continues at coordinate 72,510 of CAMUBZ010000001.1, read as the reverse complement.
AACGAGTTAATCAAATCTCCCAAAAAGAAAATATAATCAATCCTTTCGGTTTGACACACCCGCTTCAAAATCGACAAAATAACTTTAGTTCTGCGCCCTGCTACCTTATCGCAAAAGTGTAAATCCGAAAACGCCAAAATCTTTCGCTGCCGCCCCGGTATCTTCCACCGTATTGCTTGTCCATACATACATTCACCATCTCCCTTCTCTCAAAAGTACGGCCCACAACTGTGAGAATTATACTAGAACAACCGCACTTGGTCAAACGGATAAATCCGTAGTGCCACTGGCCCAATAATGCGACAATATGGCACTGTCCCGAGCCCAGAACGCGAGTCAAACGAATGCGAACCTTCACGGTTGTCACCCGCCACAAACAACTCACCTTCCGGGACTACCATGTCTACCTCGCCCGAACTATATTTCTTGGGTCCATTATTCTCATCTACCCGGGTGTCATCATCTGGCGAGAAACCCTCTGGGTGCTCATCATTATAGACCATCAACACACCGTCTTTTACCGTTACGCGCTCGCCCGGAAATGCAATCACCCGCTTGATGATATACTGGTCCACCTTGCCGTCTGGCACACCACAAGTCAACGGGCCATCTGCTGCTCCATTCGCAAACACAATCACGTCGCCACGCTCCGGCACATATTCTTGTCCCAAGAAATGCGCCCAAGTCACCGGCAGCCGATTCACAATCACACGATCATCATTATGAAAAGTATTTTCCATACTCTGCCCCACCACATTATATGAACGGAAGACAAAAGCATTCAGCACCACCGTCCCACCAATCACACAGGCCACAAAGACCGCCAAACTCAAGATATCTTTTAGTAGTGGATGTTTTTGAAAAAATTTTGGTTTTGATTCCATTCTTTCATTATAGCACAATTATTTTACTACACACAAAACTTTTGCTATAATTGTCACATATGGCTGATTATATTTTCATCCGCAAAAGCCGCAACATTGTCAGTTCATTTTTGCATGTCATTCTTAACCTTTTGCTAGCGGTCGCTTCGATTGGTGCCACCCTTATTACTGGCAACTGCATCATTGGTCTTGTGCTTGTTGTCATTTCCAAATGGCGTATTTTTGCCGTCAACCATCGCTATTGGCTCCTCAATATCCGCTCCAGTCTAGTTGATTTTATCGTTGGCGTCAGCTTCGTACTTCTAGCTTATGCTGCCGGCACCACACTACTCCCCGTGCATATTGCCCTCATGATTGCTTATGCTGTCTGGCTAATCTTTATCAAGCCCCGCTCATCGCTTAATTCCAATATTCTGCAATCGGTCATTGCTGTCTTGCTCGGCACCACAGCCGCCAGCATTTTTGCCGCCATCACCGATTCCGCCATCCTTGTCATCGCCGGCTTCCTTATTGGCTATGCCGCTTCCAACCACGTCCTTGTCCAAAACGGCGATCACGACGCCGCCTTCATCTCACTAGTCTGTGGCTTAGTTTTTGCCGAAGTATCTTGGCTATCTTATTCTTGGCTCATCATTTACACCATCGGCAGTACCGGCATTTGTTTATCACAACTCAGCCTAGTTTTGTCTGTCCTCACTTATGCCTATTTGCAAATCCATGTCGAACTCGACAAACACGGTAACAAACTCAAGTTTGCCAATGTGGCTTTACCAGTATTATTTAGTCTTTTAGTGATTATTGTCTTGATTATTGGCTTCAGCCAACCGCGTTTCAACATCCACTAATTTTCGCATGCGCTGCCACGCCTGATAACGTTGGCGCCGTTCAAAAGTTATACCAAAACCTTGCGTCTTGAGCGCAATCAATCCTTGTCGCTCCGCCATCTGAATCAAAGCCGCATGCTGGCATGGGTCAGCCTCCACCACCACATAATCCACCCCAAAACCACCTCGCCCCTGACGCAAACGCAGTTCCTTAAATAGCCGATGATACAATGCCAAGCCGCCATCTTGTTTGACATACAGTGCCCGGCTCGGCTCATGGCTCAGACTCTTTTGGTCCAACCACTCCCACGCTGGATCCACATATGGCAAATTCGCCACCAAAACATCAAAATGCCCTTCATCTGGCTGCACTTCCCGCAACAAATTCGACTGGATAAATTCCACCCGCCCCTCGTGAATAATATCATTCTGGTATGCCACATCCAGCGCCTTTACACTCACGTCGGTCGCCAACACATAACTTTGCGGATATTCCAAAGCCAACGTCACAGCAATACATCCACTACCTGTGCCAATTTCCAAAAAACTCGGCTGTTTTGGCAAAGGTAGTTCACAAATCAAATCAATCAATGTCTCCGTCTCTGGGCGGGGAATTAACACATCTGAGTTTACCTCAAACCGGCGCCCATAAAACTCCTTTTCTCCCAAGATATAAGCCAGTGGCACACCAGAGGCGCGTTTTTGTACCATTTCATCGGCTTTTTCTTGCATTTTTGTTGTAATTTTTACAACATCATGCGTCGCCAGCCAACTTCGGTCCGCCTCTTTTGGTGTAAAAACTGCCAAAGCAATTAGTTCAGCGTCCAGCGCCGCAATTTGTTTTTTTGCCCATTTCAGCCACTCTTCAATCATCATATTCACCATATTATAACATAAAATAACCGCCACGATATTCAGTGACGGTCATCTTCAGTTTCATGCTTACTTGCTATTCTAAGAAGCAAATTAATGAGTAGCAGTGGAATACCCGCAAGCGCCAACACGATAATGGTCACAATTACAACCGCGATAATCATTAAGATGTCGACCAACAGGTTAGTTGACGAGTATATTGCTCCCATGCAAACTTGGAGCCAGTCACAATATGGCTGTTTCTTGTATTCTCTGAGTTTGGAATACATAGCCCATTGTTTTTCCTTATTCCTCTCACCTTGCATCTGCCATTCCAACCTATACAGCTGGTCTAGGTAAATCCGCCGACTAATTCTCGCCTCTCGACAAATATAAAACACAAAACTTACTATAAAACTACCGATGAGCATACCAACAATTATTGCTATGGCTTTCATCATTCATATCACCCCCTGTCCTCTCATTATAGCACACCTGCGTCAAAAAGTCAATGCTTATCAGGCAAAATCCCCGTCAAACTACGACGAGGATTCCAGGGAGAAAAATAGCCAAAATTATAGGTTAATAATAGTCAAGCCAAGCGTTAATACCGTTATCATCGTTTTTGCCGTATTTACACCAATGCACAATTTGTGCCACTGCCAGCACGACGATAATCACTGGCGAAAACAATAGTGCAAGCAACAGTACCAAAGTATAGACAGCTATCAACGAAAGAGCTTCACGCCATTCTGATATTCTTTGCATTATCCTTATCAAAGGCGATAACACCACAATCAGTATCATAACGACTATGCAAACAATCGTCAGCAAAAGCAGCCCCATATTCCAAGACAACTCGCCTAAAGACCGGATTACTTGCACCATGGTCACTGCACTTCGGATATTGCCCAACTCACTTCTTGCAAAATGTGCTATTTTATTCATTGTCCCACCCCCAATACTAGGCTATTTTCTCGCCTTCAATTATACCATACTATTCTTCTGGCAATTTGCGTTCAGCCTGCGTCAATTCTTTGATTAAATCCTCAATATCCCCGTCCATCGCCGCGCTCACATTAGAACGCGAATAGTGCACCCGATGGTCCGTAATCCGGTCCTGCGGAAAATTATAAGTTCGAATCTTTTCACTTCGGTCACCCGAACCAATCAAAGATTTGCGCGCATCACTTGCCGCCGCCATCTCTTCCTGCTTCTTTTTTTCCATCAAACGACTTCTGAGCACCGCCATTGCCTTCACGCGATTCTGTTGCTGACTACGTTCATCCTGCATCGCTACCATAATTCCAGTCGGTAAATGCGTAATTCGCACTGCCGAATCCGTCGTATTCACGCCCTGACCGCCATGGCCACCCGAACGATAAATATCAATCCTGAGATCATCTGGTTTAATTTCGATATCGCTTTCAGCCGCTTCCGGTAGCACCGCCACTGTGGCCGTCGAAGTATGAATCCGCCCCTGACTTTCTGTCACTGGCACCCGTTGTACCCGATGCACTCCGCCTTCAAATTTCAACTGTCCATAAGGTTTCTCACCACTCACCCGAATCACGACTTCCTTCATCCCACCAGCTTCATTCTCGTTCTGGCTCAAAAGTTCTACCTTCAGACCATGGCGCTCAGCATAGCGTGCGTACATTCGATACAACTCACCCGCAAACAAACTGGCTTCATCGCCACCCGCTCCAGCACGAATTTCCATAATCGCTGACCTGTCATCTGCTGGATCATGCGGTAGCAACTTTTCTTCCAATTCCGCATTCAAACTGTCTATCTTTAGTCCCAGTACACGCACATCCTCTTGCGCCATCTCACCTAACTCTGGGTCATTGATCAACTCGGTTGTTTCTTCAAGATTCTGCTTGGCCTGATCAATCTGTTTTGCTAAATCCATAATCTCGTTGATCTCAGAGAGCCGTCGCGACTTCGCTGCAAAATCCGGGTCCATATAAGCCTCTGGCTCAGCCAAAAACGCCTCAATTTCGGCTTTTTCGTCTGCAAATTTCTGGAAATCTATCTTCATCTATGCTATTATATCATACATAGACCTTAATAATCAGATTGTCTTGGTCCCTTAGCTCAGTTGGCTAGAGCGTACGATTCACATTCGTAAGGTCGCTGGTTCGAGCCCAGCAGGGACCACCATCATCTGATTACTAAGGTTTTTTAGTGACTGTCAAACCTAAAGAGGAGTAATTGTGAGCAAAGCCCCCAAAATTTCCGTACTCGTACCCATCTATAATGTCGAAACTTATCTCCGTCAATGTTTAGATAGTCTCGTCCATCAAACTTTCACCGATATTGAAATCATCTGCATCAACGACGGATCCTCCGATGGCTCTGCTGCTATTATCCAGGAGTTTCAAAAATCCGATAGTCGCATCAAAGTTATCGACAAGAAAAACACCGGCTATGGCGACAGTATGAACCGTGGCCTCAAAAAAGCCACTGGTGAATATATTGCTATCGTCGAGCCAGATGATTATATTGACCTCGACGCCTTCGAAAAAATGTACGATTACGCCTCCACCTATGATGCCGAAGTAGTGCGCGCTAACTATTATTTTAACCAAGCCGGCAAGGATCAGAAAAACGTCTACTTATATACCCCAGACACTGGCAGGATTATCAACCCGCGCCAACGTTCGTGGCTCTTCTACCAAGCACCATCCATTTGGGCAGCCATTTACAAACGTGATTTTTTGCGCAAGAATCAGATCGATTTTCTGACTACACCCGGCGCCTCCTATCAAGACACAGGTTTTAATTTTAAGGTTCTTGCTTGCGCGGAAAAAGTCTTTCTTACTCCCGAAGCATTCCTGCATTACCGCACCGATAATGAATCTTCCTCCATCAACAACCCGGGTAAAGTCCTGAATGTTTGTTACGAATATGCAGAAATCGAAAAATTCCTCAAGAAGCACCATAAATTTACCGAACTAGCCCCAACGATGGAGGTTTCCAAGTTTGGCGCCTATTGCTGGAACTTTTTCCGCCTCAAAACCAAACTCTTGCCAGAATTTATCAACCAGGTCCGCACCGAATATCAACAAGCCGCTCGCGACAATCTCTTGATCGAATCCTATTTTGAGCCTTACAAATGGAAGTTTCTCCAAACCATCCTGCACAAAGGCAACTTTGCTGTCATCTGTCACATCAAGAGAATCACTTCCAAGCAAAAATTCCGCCAAATTGGCAAAAAAATCCTCATGCGCATTCGCCCAATGTATCGCAAACAATTTGAACTCGCACAAGTGATCCGCGATCTAGACATCCAAAACACCCTTTTGGAAATCAAAATCGCCCGCCTCTATCAAATTCCTAACTCAAAAACCACCCAGGAGCAACACCATGACAAAGCCCAAAATTAGTATCATTGTTACTGCCTACAATGTTGAGAAATATCTCGAGCAATGTCTCAATTCACTCGCCCAACAGACTCTTACCGACATCCAAGTGATTTGCGTTGATGACAAATCCACCGACCAAACACCACAATTATTGGACGAATACGCCAAAAAAGACAAGCGTTTTGTCGTCTTGCATAACACCGAGAATATCGGCCTTTCGGGTTCACGCAATCGCGGCATGGCTCAAGCCCTCGCTCCATACCTCATGTTTTGTGATAGTGACGATTATTACGAACCTGAGGCTTGCGCACACCTCTACGACGCTATCACTACCAGCAACGCCGACCTCGCCATTGGTGGTATCAAAACCATTTATCATGCCCACCCAGAGATGAAAATCAGCGACGACGGCTACTATGCACTCAAATATTCTGGTCTACACGCTATCAACGACGACCTGGTCACCAACACTGACTATGCCACCGTCAACAAAATCTTTCGCAAATCTATCATTGACCAATATGACATTCAATTCCCAGTTGGGCTACGCTACGAAGACGCTTTCTTTTGTTGCGCCTATTTCAGCGTGATCAAAACCGTTTTTTATCTCAACGAAATCGTCTATAATTACATCCGTCGCAGCGGGAGTATCATGTCTACTACTTGGTCGTCCAAAACCGCCCAAGACTATTCCATCGATCATCTCTATATCATGTTTAATTACTTCGAGTTTCTGCAAAAGCATCACATATTCGCCGAACACGCTCAGCTGTTTTGGCGTTTATTTGAAAGTTACGAAAACCTTGCTATCAACAATAGCAAAACTCGTGCCAATGCCAAACTTGCTCGCACCAAGGCAACCAATTTTATTCAGCAACACACCTCAGAGTTCGCTTATGCCAGCCCCACTATCGCCGAAGGGATCAAACGCATCAGCGCCAACCATTTTTACATCAGCCCCGTCCGCATCAAACGTTTTCTGCTTCGTTTCATGCCTGTATATTGCTCCGCTACCGGCAATATTCATGCACTCCGCTCCATTACCCTCAAACAGCAACAACTTGCAGAACAAATCGATCAACTTTCACAAGCACACTCAGATAATAGCCGAGACTAACCATCATGCAACTCATCGTCGGTCTCGGCAACCCCGAAAGCAAATACAATTTCACCCGGCATAATTTTGGCTTCCTTGCGCTCGACTTTTACGCCAAAATCCATAATATTGATTGGCAAAAGCCCAAAATGGGCGCCCTCTGGTTCAAAGATAACAACCGCCTTTTTATCAAACCCCAAAACTATTACAATAATTCCGGCGAAGCCGTCCAGGCTTTCATGCACTTCTACAAAATCCCACCAGAGAATATCCTTGCCATTTGCGACGATTTCGACCTCCCTTTTGGCACTTTACGCTACCGTGCCAAAGGCTCATCTGGCGGTAATAACGGGCTCAAGTCCATTAGCGAACGCCTTGGCACCACCGAATTTCCCCGCCTACGCATTGGTAGTAACAATCCTGCCGTCCGTCAAAAGATTGGAGATGTCGACTTTGTTCTGGGTAAGTTCACCCCTGAAGAAAAGGCCGAGTTACCCCAAATTTTATCCGAAATTACCACCAAAATCGACGATTTCTCTTGACTTTTACGCAAATCTGTGCTACAATAGAAGAGTGAGATGATTGTAATTTTATCTCACACAGAATAAGAACACCTCTGTGGAGGTTTTTCTTATTGCAGCACATTTTAGAAGAAAGGAGGGGGAGACCGATGGATACGATAGTTACCAGTGCAGCACCTAACAATTCGGCGCATGCTACCCGTAGCCCGATTTTCTTGAAAATCACTCACGGCCCAGAATGGGCAAACATCTTAGAGTCTACGAGCATACCTAATCGCGCTGCACGCCAAGCCAGTACCTTTATCGTGAAGTTCAATAACGTCCCTATGGAAGTAGAAATCTCGTTCGATGGTTGCAGATACGACCGCTACAGCAGCGAACATGTCATTCTCAATGGCGAAATTACCAATCTACAAGTACATGGGAAGACCAATAAGAAAGTCCGTAAGGTATTGCAGCGAGCAAAAGATTTTTGCTCGCAAGTACAATTACGTTATAATTATTGTACTTGCACCTCTGGCAAACTTTGCCTAAACCGTCAACCCGCAGCCTAAAGGAGGTTACCATGGCCAATCAGCAAACCACCGTATCACAACCCCACAACATGCAGGACAGCAAGCGTGAATCTGATTTACGGCTCATCGCAGAATTATTACGCGACGACCCTTATTATTGCATTCTCTGCACAATCGACGCCGCTGTCGCCGCTCCTAGTCGCGCCTAGCGACTCCTTATGCGTCCCAAACCAATTTCTGGTGAGGGGCGCTATTTGTATTTCAACATCCAGCGATTTGCCCCAAGCGCCACCACCCGATTTTTGATCTCTAGCATCGTCATCGCTTGATTAAACTCCGCTACCACTAGGGAGCCACGCTGCATAATCTGCTCACCCTCCTGCAACCCTGTCGCTAACAGTTGCAAAATTACCGTTTCTACTGGCGAATCACCCAATGGCAGGGAATCTTGATGCAATTTTACCTTACGTTTCGGCGGGAATAGGATATCCAACACATCATTTATCCCCAATAGTGGCGTTGCTCCCTGGCGGATCAGACGATTGCACCCCATTGACAATGGCCGAGTAATATCTGCAGGCACCGCAAACACCTCACGCCCCTGCTCCAAAGCGTGCGCCGCGGTATTCAGCGATCCACTCCGCTCAGCGGCTTCCGGAATCACCACCACATCCGCCAATCCCGAAATCAACCGATTCCGCTCCAAAAAGCTGGTTTTCGGATAGAATTCCGCCCCTGGTGCAAGTTCGCTCATCACGCATCCACCCGACGCAATAATCTTTTCTGCCAGTCCAAGATGTGTCTTAGGATACACTTGATCAATCGGCGTGCCTAGCACCGCCACAGTCACTCCACCCGCATCCAACGCCGCCCGATGTGCTACCGAATCAATCCCAAATGCCAGCCCCGAAACCACCACCGCACCCCGTTTTACCGCTTCATAAGCCAATTTATAAGCAATATTTTCACCATATTTGGTTGGCTTACGCGACCCCACAATTGCAATCGTTTTTGGTCTCTCTGTTGCCTGTTTGCATCCCGATTTTAACCGATTTTCGGGCATTTTTCCATAAAAATATAATATTTTTGGCTTAACCGCAATAGACTCTAACACCTCTGTAAAATCGGCCTCTTGAGGTGCAATTCTGTTGATTTTTTGAAAAAAGTTTGAAAAAAGTATTGACATTTATTTCCTCGTGTGCTATAATGCTTATCAGTTAGGGTTATTAACTCCAACTGTACCTAAATAAATCATAATTTCCGTTAGCTAAGAGCTTGCTCAAGGCTGACCGAAATTGCGTGCTTTTGAAATCCCTAGGGCCGATAATTTCTTCTAAGGTTACCGGCTGTAAGTATTACCTCCACTTTTAGGGCAAGTTCGAAGGCATAGCAATCCCTATAACCGGCGGGCCCCGTGTTTGTGTGAGGTGGGTCGCGCTTCCGGGACACCCTTCCGGAGTCGGACGACGATGCGTTATAGGGCCAAATAGCCCCAGACCGTCAGGGAAACCTGATGCCCGTAGGTGATGCCCACCCTTACCTACTTGTCTGGGGCTTTTTGGCGCCCAAGTGCCAAAAAGCCCGTCACGGCCTCAACTTTTCATGATTTATTAAATACCGTTGCGAGTAATGGGCAGCCCCGGCAATGCAAACCTGCTTGCCAAACTTTCAAATCAGTGCTAAAGTAGAATTATCAGGTTTGTCTACTTTCGTCTTTTACGGGCGAAAGTAATTTTTATCTGCATAATTTTTATCTGCATAATTGTTACGCAGACATGGATCCGCTTCAAATTAAAGTGTATCACCATAAACCTTTCCTCCCTTCCTCCATCTTAATTTACGAAAAAGGCGTCATCACCCATTACTCTGCCCTCAGCATATATCAAAATCAAAAAAATTAGCAAGCATATCCTCGTTAAAATCGCAATTTTATCAAAAAGATTAAGCGGTACATATTGACACTCATGTTATACTAGATAATATATGCCAAAAAATCTAGTGATCGTCGAGTCTCCAGCCAAAGCCCACACTATCGAGAAATATCTCGGTAAGGATTTTCATGTTTTGGCATCCGTCGGTCATATTCGCAAGGACACCAAAGTCGACAAAGAGACTTTTGATGTCACTTATGAAATTGACCCTGGCCACACCAAAATCATCAACGAGCTCAAAAAAGCCGCCGCCGAGGCCGACACCATCTGGCTCGCAACGGATGAAGACCGCGAAGGTGAGGCGATTTCTTGGCACTTGATGGAAGTTCTGAAACTCCCCAAGAACACTAACCGCATTACTTTTCATGAAATTACCAAACCCGCCCTCGAAAACGCCATCCAGCACCCGCGCAGAGTGGACATGGATATGGTACATTCCCAGCAAGCCCGCCAAACGCTCGATATGCTAGTGGGTTACGATCTTTCTGGCGTCGTCCGGCGCAAAGTTCCTGGCGCGATTTCTGCTGGGCGTGTACAGTCGCCGGCCCTCCGGCTTGTCGTCGAGAGGGAACAAGAGATCGAAAAATTTGCTTCCAGCGCCAAATTCAAAGTCACGGGGAATTTTCTCACCAAGGCGAAAGACGAACTCTCCGCCACGCTTGATCACACCTTTGATACCGAAAAAACCGCCCAAAACTATCTTGAGAAAGTTACTGATGCACAGTTCGCCGTTGCTGACATCGTCACTAGCCCCGGGGTACGCCGCCCAGCACCACCGTTCACGACCGCTTCAATGCAAATCGAAGCCAACTCGCGTCTTGGTTTTTCCACTCGCACTACTATGACTGCGGCTCAAGCCCTCTATCAAGCAGGTCTAATTACTTATCACCGCACCGACAGTCTCAATCTTTCCAAGCAGGCCATCGCTCAAACCGCCAGTTTCGTAGAAGAACATTACGGCAAGGAATATTTGCAAGTGCGCAACTTCAAAACCAAGTCCGCTGGTGCCCAAGAGGCTCACGAAGCCATTCGCCCTACCCATATTGAACAAGAAGTCGCTGGCAAGAACGATTACGAGCGCAAATTATATAAATTAATCCGTAACCGCACCCTTGCCACCCAAATGGCTGAAGCCAAAACCGAGAAAACTGTTGTAAAAATCCAAGCATCCGAAAGTCGCGAAAACGAAGTTTTCATGACTGAGGATACGCAGGATTTTCTTGGCAAAGCCAAGAAAATTACAACAGATGTAGAGAAAAAATATTTCTTTGAAGCCAAAGGTGAAGTGATTATCTTTGACGGATTCCTCAAAGTTACTGGCCGCACCAAGGAAGACGAATTGCCAACGCTCACTGTAGATGACCCCCTTAAAGCCAGCAAAATCGTCGCCCGGCAAAACTTTGCCAAACCACCTGCCCGCTACACCGAAGGTTCCTTAGTGAAGAAACTCGAAGAGCTCGGTATCGGTCGCCCATCCACCTATGCTTCGATTATGCAGGCTATTCAGTCCCGTGGTTACGTAGTCAAAGGCGAGTCGGAAGGCGAACCCCGCGATGTCATCCAACTCACTCTCGAAAAGCACCAAGTCAAACGCGAAATCGTCACCGAAAAAACTGGTTCCACCAAGGGGAAACTCATTCCCACCCCAATTGGCGAACTCTTAGCCGGCTTTTTGACCGACAATTTTAACAACATCGTTGACTATCAGTTTACTGCCAATATCGAAGAGGATTTAGACAAAATCGCCGAACATCAGCTCGAACGCGTCCAGATGCTACGTGACTTCTATGGGCCATTCCAAAAAGAAGTCATCAAATCCGACGACGCCGCCCGCTACAACAATGCCAGGGAACTAGGCAAACATCCCAAGACCGGCCAGCCAATTTATGCCAAAATTGGTCGCAACGGTGGTTTTATCCAACTTGGAGACAACGAAAAATCTACCGGCGAGAAACCCCGCTTTGCGCCTCTTCCCAAGGGAATGACCGAAAAAACCGTTACGTTGGCAGCAGCCCTCAAGCAACTTGATTTACCGGCTCTCCCCCGCGAACTTGGCACTACTAAGGACGGCGCTACCATCATCGCCTCCAGTGGTCCATTTGGTCCTTACCTCAAAGCCGGAAAATATAATATTCAACTCAAAGATCACGACCCCTATACAATCGACTTCAAAACTGCCGCCAAACTCTATCAAGAGAAAGTTGACTCAATTTTTGCCGATTGGGGTGATATTATGATTATCAACGGTGCCTATGGACCTTATGTCAAGGGTCCTGGACGCTTTAATAATGTCAAAATCCCCAAGGAGCAAGACCCCAAAAAGATTACCCTCGAACAAGCCAAAGAGATGCTCGAAACCAAAAAATCAGGCGGAAAAGGCCGTTTTAGCCGCAAAACTGCTACCAAGGCTTCCAAAAAGGCCTCTAGCAGCGCCAAGAAGACCACCAAAAAGTCCACCAGCCGTAGCACCAAGGTCAAGGCTAAAACCGCTACCAAAGCCGCCAAAAGCCCCAAAAAAGCCTAATTTTCTCATAATTTTTCCACATTTTAGGCAAAAAAGTGATATAATAGCCCTAGAAAGTCAACAAAAAGGTAAAAATACCTGTTGACGCCAATACGAAAATATGCTATCATAAAATCAAAGAATTAATATTAACTATTACATAGGGTGAGGGGGAACGAAGGGAATCGGATGGATCAGCACACCAGCACTATCGAAAACGCCATTAAGGGTAGTCTAGACATTATTGAGCAAGATCGCGAACGCGAAATCATCTCACGCCGTTTTGGCTTGTCAGGGCAAAAAGAAACACTTGAGCAGATTGGCGAACTATTAAATATTACACGCGAACGCGTACGTCAGCTCGAGAAAGCCATTCTCGTACGTCTCCGCATTGGCGCCGATGAAGGCCAAATTCAAGACCTTGCCGCCGCCGAAAAGCTTATTATTCGTAATCTTACTGAACTCGGTCGCGTAGCTCGCACGTCTGATCTTGCCGAGCGTCTTTATGGCCACAAGTCTACACCGGCCGAACGCGCCAAACTCACCTTTATTGCAGCAATTTCTAGCAACTTGACTGCTCTAGATGAGAATGACCTCTACTATGCTGCGATTGGTATCGCTGAGTATGGTGATGCCAAGACCGTGCATACCCGTGTTGACGAAGTCGTCGATGTCATCAAGAAGCACAAAGAGCCAATGACAATCGATCAACTTGACGAGGCTCTGGATTACGAACATCCAGATCATATCCGCGCGGTGGCTTCAATTTCCAAACTCCTGGCCTCTTTGAATGGTCTTTGGGGATTGGCTAAGTGGCCTACCGTGAACCCACGCAATATTCGCGACAAGATTTTTGTCGTGCTCGAGACCAAAAAGGAACCGATGCACTTCTCCGATATTGCCGACGCCATCTCTAAATCTGAGTTCCGCCGCAAGAATGTCACCATTCAAGCTATTCATAACGAATTAATCAAAGATTCGCGCTTCATTCTGATTGGTCGCGGTATCTACGCTCTCAGTTCTTGGGGCTATGCCAAGGGAACTGTCGCTGACATTATTACTAATATTCTCAAAGAAGCTGGCGAACCACTCACGCGTGAAGAAATTGTCAAACGCGTTTTGCGCGCCCGCAAGGTCAAAGAAACCACCGTGTTGCTTAACCTTCAAAACAAGCAACTCTTCTCCAAGGTCGACAAAGATTCCTACACTCTCGCTCCAGCAGAATAAGTATCCCATAGTGGGTGGGACTATGGTATAATATACTTATGTTTGCGCAAATTATTCAATTCATCATTCAGCCAATCGTTTGGATTCCAATTGTTGCCATTCTTGTTTTTTTGGGCTACCGCAATTACAAAAAACTCAATCGCCTCAAAGTACTCAACATCGATTCCGTCCTCTTGATGCTTGAAATCCCGCGCACGAACGATAAAAAGGAACTCGCTGCCGAGCAACTTTTTGCCAGTCTGCATGGTATTTTGCGCGACAAAGCCGAACTCAAAAATTCTGGTGGCATCCAAGAACACCTCAGTTTCGAAATCGTCTCTACTGGCGGACAAATCCGCTTCTATGTTTGGGTGCCCAAAATCCTCCAAAACTTCGTTGAGGGCCAGATTTATGCCCAATACCCCACCGTGCAAATCTACAAGATGCCCGATGATTACGTTGATGATCGTTCCAAATATCCCGTTGCTTATTCCGCCGAGCTGACTCTCACCGAAAATGAGGCTCTTCCAATCAAAACTTTCGAAAACTTCGAAGTTGACCCTCTCGCTGGTATCACTGGTACTCTGGCCAAACTCAATCCAGATAATTCCGAAGAACTTTGGATTCAGATTCTTACTCGCCCAATCGCCGACGACTGGCGCAAAACCACCACCGACAAATGGATTCGCAAAATCAAGTCTGGACGCAAGTTCTTTGGCGGCAGTAGCAGTTCTGGTATTGATTGGACTTGGATTATTGAGATTCTTGGTGCTTTTTTCCGACCTCCCACTGGGGGAACCAACGGCGACAAGGCCCCCGAGTTATCCGAACGCGACAAAACTCGTATCGCCAAAGCCGAAGAAAAGGCCACCAAACTTGGCTATGAAGTCAAAATCCGCCTCGCCTATCTTGGCAACGACCAAACTAATGCCAAACTCAATATGCAAGCCCTCGTCGGTACATTCAAACAATATAATTCCACCAACCTCAACGGTTTCCGGCTCACTGGAGGCAGTTTTAAGACCGAAGATCTCGATGCCTACAAAATGCGTCAGTTCCAAGACCGCGGTTTTATCCTCAACGTTTCTGAGCTGGCCTCGGTTTATCACTTACCGCACACTTCCGTAGAAACTCCAAATATTGTCTGGGCAAGTTCCAAAACCGCCGAGCCCCCAGCTAAACTACCACTGATTACTGGCGACCCCGCCCATGACGAAAATATTTCTGCCTTTGGTCTGACCAACTTCCGTGGCATCAACCACCAATTCGGCATGTTGCGGCGTGACCGTTCTCGTCACGTTTATATCATTGGCCAAACTGGCGCCGGCAAATCTGGTATGCTCGAGCTCTTTGCACTCTCCGATGTGTTTTATAACCAGGGCTATTGTATCATCGATCCTCACGGCGACTTTGCGATTAACAACCTTCGCTTTGTCCCCGAGAGCCGCATTAACGATGTCATTTATTTCAACCCAGCCGACACTGCTTACCCTGTAGCCTTCAACCCGCTTGAAGTGAGCGACCCTAGTCGCAAGCCCAATATTTGTTCTGAAGTCATCGGCGTGCTCAAGCGTATGTTCGGCGATTCTTGGGGTCCACGTCTCGAACACATCTTGCGCCACACGATTCTCGCCTTACTTGACCGTCCTGAGGCCACTTTGCTTGATATTTCACGCTTGCTCACAGACAAGGACTTCCGCAAAGAGACCCTCGATTATTGTACTGATGTCACCGTTCTGCAATTCTGGAAACACGAGTTCGGTCAATGGAACGAAAAACAGGTCAACGAGAGCATCGCCCCAGTGCTCAACAAGGTCGGCGCCTTCACGGCCAACCCAATCATTCGTAATATTATCGGTCAGCCAAAATCTAGTTTTGACGTCCGCAAAATCATGGACGAGGGCAAAATTCTCGTCGTCAACCTTTCCAAGGGCTTGATTGGCGAAGACAACGCCGGCATTCTGGGCGCCTTCCTCGTTACTAAGGTCCAGCTCGCCGCTATGAGCCGTTCTGATATCCCTGATGTCGCCGACCGACGCCCGTTCTATCTCTACGTCGACGAGTTCCAGAACTTTGCTACCGATTCCTTTGCCGTCATCCTCTCTGAGGCTCGCAAATACGGCCTTAACCTTACCGTCGCTAACCAATACACCTCCCAGATGACTGAATCTGTCCGTGACGCTGTCTTCGGTAACGTTGGCACCACAATCAGCTTCCGCGTTTCGGCCGACGACGCCCCGATTCTCGCCAAGCAGTTTGAACCCACTTTTGAGGCTACCGACCTTCTCCAGCTCAATAACCGCCACTTTGTTATCTCAATGATTATCAACGGCGAGAAGGTTCCAGCCTTCTCCGCCACCACTTTGGCTTTACCCACCACCCCGCAAGACAATTTTGATAAAATCGTCGAAATCTCCCGTCGTGGCTATGCTCGCCCCCGCGAGGAAGTCGAGAATGAAATTCGCGCCACCATCGAGCAATCTGAGAAATATAAGAAAGAACTCTCTGATAGCGGCCGCGCCGCCGGTAGTGCTGGCGCTGAGGGGCAAACCAGTTTTTCCGTGCAACCGGCGGGGAATTACGGCGTCAATCGTCCTAAATCCGAACAAAAACCGAACTTTCAATATGTCCCCACTCCCCAAAGCGACTTCCGCAAACTCAAGATGTCCCCTAATGCCGCCGAAGGCAAAGAACGCCTCAGTCTCAAAGACCTTGGCCAACTAGTACAGCAGAGCGCACAAAGTCAATCCAACCCTCCAGAAAAGCCCCAGGGAAACGAAAAACCTCAAATTATCCTCCCAGAGACGGGGAAGCAGTCAACAGAAAAATCCAAAAAGCCCGATTTGGGCGCTAAGACCTTCAAGAAACGACCTTTCAACAACAACCGCAATCACAGCAAGGATCGCAACCAAAAGCCCCAAAATGGGCAATCTGGCGCCTCTCAGAGCAATTCTGAAACCGGAATCAGTATTCAGCACTAAAGCAGATGGGGAATTAAGCACTCGCAATATTGCGAGTGCTTTTTTATGCTCTCGTTCCCCTGTTTTACCTCAGTTCCACCTCTGTTAACACAGTAGGGGAATTACGCAATTTTCAATTATAGATCTACCGTGCCACAACCATTTTAAATACTCTATCATTCCCTCCCTGTTACTTCTATAGAACGAGGCATCGACGCTATTCCAGGCTAGCTAACCACGTTATAAGACATACCAACAGCAACAAAACCACACCGCACCACGTTACAAAGCCAGAACTACCTAGCTGGGGAATTACGGCAACAATATTCGCACAAATTCCCAAAATTAGATCGAGAAAGAATAGGAAAGGACGCATGAATACTCATCTTTTTAGCATAAACGTAATGTCGCACAATACATCTTTTGCGACAAGCATAAGCGGTTTAATCTGTTAATATGAGTATCATCCCAGGCCACCCCTATAAACCGCCTGCACCAATCCGGCCGCCGCCGATTTTTCATTTTTTTCAAATTTCCTCGTTTTTTGGGTGAAAAAGTTGCACACTGCTTCACACAACATCCGCTTCAAAAAACTCATCCACGCATCCAACTTTTCATCATTTCCAAAATCAGAACAAAACCCGAACAAAAAGCAGAGAACTACCACATCAAAAAATGCCCCAAATTTCGGGACATTTTTCTTTTACAGGGGTTACTTACTCACCATCGTCTTCTACACAGACTAAATCTGCACCTGCCACAACATAAAACCTATTCGTGGCCGGCAATTTCTCGATTATTTCCCCGCCCAATATCTGCGTCACCGTACTGCGATTTATCCGTAAATCATCTATTACGTCCGCATCACTCGGTGCTTCCAACAACGTCAAACACTCCAGCGCAAACACTTCATCGGCTTTCTTGGACCATATAGATATCGGCGTCGTCGGACAAGGTGTGAGCGCTCCGGTTAAATCATCCATCACCTTCCCATTCACCGTTGGAGCAACAGTCAACGCTATGTTTTCCAAACTCGCCTCCGCGTGTCCCAAATTATCCGGGAACGCCGGCAAACTGACGCCGATACCGCACCCAGGAGCATCCTGATAGTTATACCATGTCAGCACCAAGCCATATTGCTCGGCATATTCCCTCGCCCAGTCCGGCAAAAACACTTCCACGGTCAGATACGCTGTCCCCTCACACAGCATGGACTCGCGCATAAAGTAATTATCCCGCAAGCAATCGTTCAGTGCCATCAGCGCCGACGTCTTATCGCGGTCGTCAGCATATTGCTGTGATATTCCCTCCAGTCGCACGCTAATTGGGCTTGCCGCCTGTTCGGCTACTTCTTTGCGCTGCGTGTCCAGCATTTCAACCCGCACGCGATAACTCAGAGTATATTCATATACACCAAGTTGCTGATTCACTTTGGTTAAATAGTCCAGCGTTTGCCGCCCAACATCCTCATTCCAAAGCACATCACCAGCCGCCAACTTCACAGTCGAATCACCCTTCTTGACACAATAGCTCTCCGGCACATAACTAACATTCAAATTACATGCTGTACTCGTTGCTGCAAATTCATTCACGACTACTTCAGCTCCGTTCGCAAAAACACTTACCGTAAATTCGGACTTTTTGCCCTGCTCCACTACTGTCGGGCAAGTCAGCAAAAAGTCCAGTTCTTGGTCAAGAACTGCCTCCGCTTCTGCGGACAATAAAATCCTCGCGGTAATCTCGTATTCTTTCCCCGCTGTCAGTCGCGAAGTTGCCGTCATCCGTTCCCCTTCCGCGCTCTCAGAGATTTCATAAATCCCCAAAATATCCGCTTCCAGTTCAACATCCAAAGGTTCTGGCTTCATTCCCTGTTCCTCTTCCATAGCAGCAACCTCAGAAGGCGTCATTGCTTCTTGCATCGTCCAAGGCACGATTCCCTCATCGTGCTTAGCTACAAATGCCGGCACCTCGTCTTCCATGCCACAACCGCTCAACAATACAGCCAATATTACTATCATTACCACTCGCCATTTTTTCATTTTCATTCCCTCCTTATGGTCTGGCTTCAGTAATTTTCCCTGTTAAGCTACAAAATTGAGGGCACCAAAATCAGTCCCTCACTACCACTATAGCATACATTATCGAAAAAGTCAATGGTAACTACTTATAATAAGCCCTGCCCTCAACTCTCACATCCACGTATTCTGGGTGCAAATCTTTTTCCGCCAAATAACGTGACATCCGCTCAATATCTTCTGCCGTCGTCGCAGCGTCACGATCAATATCTACTTTATAATAAGCCTCCTGCCCCTCAATATCAACATATAGTGCCCGGCTCGCACCAGTCGGCAAAGTCACCTTGATGACAGTCAAGCCCAAATCACGCAAATCCTGTTCCAAATCCGCGATATAGGCGCGCACCCGACTAGAAATCTGCCCGCGTCGATCTTCATCAACTACCTCTGCTCGAATCTGATAGCTCGCCGTGTTCTCATCCGTGATTTCTGGCGTAATCGCTAGTTCTTTCATCCCTAAATAGAAGGCTAGTCCCAAAATCAGCAGCATCAACGTCACAATCAAAATCGAAGTCGTTTGTCGCCGATGCGCCTTTTTGCGCGCCAACATACGTTCCGATTCTGATTCCACATGTTCCCGCTCAGCCACAATCGTCTGACCGAGCCGCATGCGGGTACGTTTACTCTTGTTTCTCATCTCCACCCACCTGTTTCTGATCTTGCTTTGACACACCCTCTTCACCAACTTTTAGTACGATCTCTGCCAAACTCTTGGCTGCATCCGGCCTTGCCTCGGCATGTAGTTTCTCGGCCAACGTCGCCCGTTCCTTGGGCGCACGCACCAAATGCCGCACCTCTTCCAGTAAAATTCCTGGCTGCTGTTGCATGCGTTCGTCTGTCACCATTGCTACCGCCCCTTTTTCATACAATCGCTCTGCATTCTTGGTCTGATGCCCACCTGGCAACTGCTCAAATGGCACCAACACCACCGCCTTACCCAGCGCCGCCAACTCGGCAATCGTCGTTGCTCCCGCACGACTTACCACCACATCCGCTGCCCCCATCAACTCATGCATCGCCGAATTAAATTCCCACATCCGAAAGTTCGACTGTAGTTTTGCCTTGTCCCACTCTTCATATTTCTTTAATTCCACCATATCTTCATAGTGCTTACGTCCCGCTACCAATCCTACACTCGTAAACTTGAGCATTTCTGGCAAAATTTCTTTCATTGCATTATCAATATTCAGCGACCCCTGACTTCCACCCGTCACCACCACCAGCGGCCGCTCCGGATCAAAGCCAAATGCTTTCTTTAGGTTCTTTTGTTGGGAATCACTTACCAACTTAAATTCCGCTGCCACCGGAATACCAACTTGCACGTAATCCGTCACGCCCCTTAATTCGCTCCAACCCGTCGCGATTACCGCTGCATGCTTCATCAATAAACGATTAGCTAAACCCGGCACCGCATCTGACTCATGCACAATATACGGAATTCTAAACAGACGCGCCACCAAGCCCACCGGCAAACCTACAAATCCCCCTTTCAAGAAAATCACATCTGGGCGCTTCCCTGGCAAAAGTAACCGCCCAAAACTTTGTACCGTTCCCGCTACAAATCCCACAAAGCCCACAATATTACCCCATGCCAAATCTTTGAGTGTAATCCCAAAGTTCACAAAATAATCTTTGAATGTCCAACCCGCATAGCGATGAAACTTCCCTGCCCACAACTTACGCACCCGAATATATGGTTGTCGCCGGTTTGTCTCTTGCACGCTTGATCCCCAACTCACACCAATTTCTGTTGTAATTTTTACAACATTCTTGTAGTACTTCCGGTCCGTCCAAAATTCCACTCGTGTTCGTGGTTTCATTTCTAACATTTCCCGAATCACTGCCACGGCTGGCGTAATATGCCCACCAGAACCACCGCCTACCACCAAAACTTTCATCAATCCAATCTCCTATTCATGCTTCCCTGCCGACGACTCACGTTTTCTGCACGCTTTACCGTCCTTTCATTCCTTGGTTCCCTACTAGTATAACACGAAAGTTGCAACGCCAGCCCCAAGGCCACCGCCGTAAACATCATACTCGTGCCACCATAACTCAAAAGCGGCAATGTAATTCCAGTCAACGGCAACAGACCTGTCATTGCCGCAATATTCACCACCACATGCGCTGTAATCCAGGCAAAAATTCCCACTACTACCAATTCCTGCTCGTCATCATGCAAAAAGTTCGCCGTGCGCAGTAATCTAAGCAACAAAGTTGTGAAACATGCTACAATCGCGAGCAAGCCTACAAAACCAAACGTCTCACCCAGGACTGCAAACACCGAGTCATTGATCGACTCCGGCAAATATCCCGTTGCCTGGACACTATTCCCTGGGCCCACGCCCATCAAACCACCACTACCAATCGCTATCATTGCATTTTCAATATGATAAGAGTCGCTTGATTCCTCGCTACTAAAAGTCAAAAGTCGTTCAATCCGATGCGGCGACGATACGATTGCCAACACCCCTGCCACCAAAATTATACCTAGTACCATCATAAAATAGCGCAACTTTACACCACTCATAAAGAGCATCCCCAAAATAATCGCCATCAATGTCACACCCGTACCCAAATCGCGCTGAATCACCACCACAAAGAGTAACGCCAAGCCACACACCACCGCAAACGGCAACCAAAAATCCGGCCAACTTTCTAACTTTCCTTCCTTTTTGCGCTCTGCCATCAGGCCAGCTAAATACAAAATCAAGCCTAATTTCAAAACCTCAGCCGGCTGAAAACTAAGCAGTGTCCCGAGATTAAACCATCGACACGCTCCAAGTTCGCACTTTGCCAAACCGCTGCCCGCTAACGCCAGTAACGCCAATAGGCCACACATTACCAGCCCTAAAATTAGGATTACTTTACCAAATTTCCGAATAAAACTATACGGCATTTTGAAGGCTAAAATCAGCGCCAAAAGCGACACCAAAACGCATGCTACCTGATGAAAAAAGAAAGAATTTTCACCTACATTTGAACCATATGCTGCATTCACCACATTTGCCCGCATTGGGCCAATCGCATAAATCATAATCAAGCCCACGCCTAGCAAAACCACCGTCAGCGCACCAATAATTCGATCACTTTTGTGTTTACGCATCCAACAGGCCCACCTAAATAATTCCCCCTTGCACCGCCAAGAATACACCAATCAAAGCAAACACCCCAGCAATCACCCAAAACCGCATCACAATTTTGGCTTCACCCCAACCCTTTGCCTCCAAATGATGATGAATTGGCGCTGAGATTAACAACTTCTTGTGGAACACTTTTTTCCAAAAAATCTGAATTAGGCTTGAACCCGCTTCCACCACAAACAAAATCCCAATGATCGGCAATAGGAAGAAGGCGTTTGTCATCATTGCTACTACACCGAGACCAGCGCCAATCGCAAACGACCCCACGTCACCCATCATAAAACGCGCTGGTGGCACGTTAAACCAGATATACGACAACAGCCAACCTACCACCGTCAAACAAAACCCAGTCAGCATCCACTGCCCTTGGAACAGAGCAATCACCGCATATGCCCCATAAGCCAACATCGCTAATCCCCCTGCCAAACCATCCAAACCATCCGAAATATTCACAGCATTGCTCGTCGCTACCACGGCAAAAGTAAAAATCACAATCATACCAATCACCCCCACCTCAATATCGCCAATAAACGGCACCATAATATCCGTCCAGCCCAACTTCACCGCAAACCACCAACCCAAGATGGCGCCAATCGCCGTGATCATTGCAAACTTTACCGGCGCTCTAAGCCCAGCTGCACCCTTACC
The DNA here is from genome assembly GCA_947087275.1 of uncultured Candidatus Saccharibacteria bacterium. Taxonomy (GTDB): domain Bacteria; phylum Patescibacteriota; class Saccharimonadia; order Saccharimonadales; family Saccharimonadaceae; genus Nanosyncoccus. The sequence goes on along the minus strand of CAMUBZ010000001.1, from coordinate 49,981 downwards.
ACTGCCAAAAACGTTAATCAAATCATCAATCAGTCCCACAATACTACCACCTACAAACCCAGCTAATGGCAACCAAGTCTGCTCTCGATTGAGGTTGCAAATCCATGTAACTACCAAGACCGTTACCACGCCAATCACTCCCGCCATAGTTGGGAAATGCCGTGTAAATTTCTTGGCATGCAACTTCGTCATCACTGGCAATGCTTCGCCTGTCATCGTAGTCTTTTTCTGCTTTTTCCAGAACTTATATTTATAAGCAAAATAAGTATAAATCGGCGTCAAAAAAGTCGCCAAAAAGAATGCCGCCAAAGCCAAAATCAACCCATAAAACGCTTCGTTGTTCAGAGTATCAGCCATACATTACTATTATAGCACATTTCCCCTCTCCTACATACCTAATACAGTACTAAGGCAGCGGAGGGGGAAAGCGAAGAAGTGGTTACCTGTTGAGGATGGACGTGCTGCAGTATAAAATTCAAGGAGATAAGCATTAGTAGCCACTGCTCGCGATGACCAACCATAGCCGTTCCGACTAGCAAACCCAGACGTACCATCAACTACAGCTAGATTAACATACCCGCTGCGCACGCCAACTGAATAAAAAGAGCAGTTTTATTCAATTTCTACTTTAAGGTTACAGAGGTAGGATCTATAACCAAGTGAATAAAAACACTAAAATAGTTCAGTTTAGTTTTTGACATAACTATACTGATACACTTTTTAACTTTTGTACCAGTATGATTTGTCTTTTATCCCTGTTACAATTCGTAGCCAAGTGGTACAGTTTTACATTTTTGTACCAGTTTCCCGTGCGCAGCGGGAATATCCGTACCGACTGGGGTATTATAGAAGCACCTGCTAGCGACGGCGGAATCGTTGCATCGCGTGCTGCTAATGCTGGGTATAGGTATAATTTATCTATATATAGTAATGTTATTTCTCCATCTAACGGCCCTTCTTACCGCCTGCACGCTTTCCCCCTCCGCTGCCTTAGTACTGTATTAGGTATATAGGAGATGAGAGTAGATATAGGTCGACTGATTGTTACACTAATAACCTTAGACCCTCAGCACATAGTGACGAACCCGATGAAGGAGACAGAATCTAGCAAAAGTCAGCGCGATAGTTCGCGGAACTTTTGCGACGGCATAGCCGGAGATTCTGGCTCAAGCATCGGACGCGAGGAAGTCGTGCTGAGGGTCTAAGGTTATTAGAGGAAAAATTAGTTGGGTAAAAACACCTACATCCCTGCTGGCTTGATCTTCAAATAATCCTGCACATAGCTATTCAGCACATTAAACACCGGCAAAGCCTGTGCCTCACCTCCAGCCGTCTTACCATCTTCCCACACTCGCACCATAATCAAATACTGCGGTAATTCCCCTTCTGTACCCCCAAAACCAATATACGTCGCCACCGTCTCATCAAACGAATACTCCCCATCCTTAATCACCTGCGCTGTGCCGGTTTTCCCGCCAATATAATACCCCGCTTTATCCGCCCCATTCGCACGATACGCTCGCCGCGTATTATACAGCATCTCACGCATCGCTGCACTTGTCTCTTGCGAAACCGTCCTCCGTACTACCTTTCGCGGCACTGCATCCACAATCTCACCGTCCTTCAATACGCCTTTCACTACCGTCGGCGTATAAAATTCTCCACCATTAATCACCGACGCAAACGCCGCCGCCACCTGTAGCATCGTCACCTGCATATTTTGCCCAAAAGTCATATTGGCATAAGTCGAATCAATGCCATAAATATCTGCATGTGGTTCATACACAATCCCCGTCGCTTCAAAAAGTTCAACCCCTGTTGCCTGCCCCAGTCCAAAATGATTGTAATAATAGTCATACAACCGCTCACGCCCCTGCGCATTAATATCCGTCTCGCTCCCTCCAAGCCAGCGTAATACCTGCGTCGAACCAGTATTCAACGACCAATTCAGCGCCGTTTGCATATCTACCATCCCTAATAGTTCCGTCTTTTGGGTAGAATTTTTAATCGGCCAATCATCCACATATGTCACATTCTCATTATTAAACGTCGTTTCTGCCGTCATCACCCCATATTCCATGCCTGTCGCGAAGGCAAACGTCTTGCAGACACTCGCCGGCTCGTATGGATCTTCCACCACGTGATTCACGTAATCCGCCGCACTTTCCACATTACCAAAATCCGCTGGATCATACCCCGGAATATTTGCCATCGCCAAAATCTCCCCATTATTCGGGTTCATCACTAGTGCACTAATGTTCTTAAAGCCAATCTTCCCCGTCTGTTCTGTCAGGATCTTCTCCACCCCATATTGCAAATTCCGATCAATCGTCAGCACCACATCATCACCATCTTCTGCTGGCACTTTAATATTATCATCTCCAATCGACAGCGCCACGTTGTTAACATCCTTCACCGTCTTCAATAAACCGTCTTTCCCTATTAGTCGCTCATTCAGCGCCCCCTCAATCCCATATTGTCCCACGCCGTCCGCATTTACAAACCCCAGCACCGTCGCCGCCAAACTCCCCTCCGGATACACACGCTTAGTATTCGCCTGCAACCACACCCCAGGAAGTTCCGCCTCGGCCACCTTTTCTGCTGCCTTGCGCTCCACATTCTTCCCCACAATATAATACCTTAGTGACCGGTTCGCAAACACATCATCCCACTCCGCCACCCGCTTATCTCCCAGAATCGGCGTCAACACCTGCTTCGCCTCGTCTGGATCCGTCAACATCGGGTCCACAATCACCGTATAAACCGTCGCGTTCATTGCCACCGCCACCGGCTCATCCCCATCCATCATGTAAATCTCCCCTCGTTCCGCCCGCAAAGTATATTGCATCATCTGCTGCGCTGCTGCCTTTTCTACCCAATAATCATGCTGCACAATCTGAATAAAAAACAGCCGCGCTACAATCACTGCCACCACAGCCAAAAGTCCAAACTTGAGAAAACGGTTACGACTCATAACAATATTATATCATATTAAGCAATAACGTTATAATCGAAGAGACTAAAAGAGCGAGCACGCGCGCAGCGAAGAGCGACAGCTCCGTGCGGACGGGCGCTGGAGCGGGTCTCTGAGATAATAATGTTATTGTTTATTCCGTCACAAACCCGCTGTTATTCGCCGTCTCCATATTATTCGCCACTTCGCTATTCTCGGTGGCTGCAATCGATGTCAAACGCGCCTTTTCTACCGCCAAATCCTCTTTGCGCGCTTCAAGTTCCGCAATCTCATCATCAATCGCCGAAAGTTCATAATCATAGTTTGTGGCTTGCGTTCCCTGTGCCACATAAATCAAACCCACAATCAAAACCAACATCCCCACAATCATCGTATTCGAAATCGTCCCGAGTGACTTCGATTTATGTCGCACCGTATTTTGGTTCCGCGACCAACTCGTCGACATCGTCGTTCCACGCCTTGTCGTGTAAGTTGCTTGTGGTCTCATTAGTTTATTTTCCTCGCTGTTTTTGTTTAATTTAATAAATGTATAAATTTCAATCTTAGACCGGAGAGGAGCGCTAGACAGAGCCATAAGTAATCTAGCGACTCTCCGGGAAGGTCATGTATATTGGGTAAACACTTCATCTCTTGGTTAACTCTAACCATTTTTGGTGAGCCTTGCGGCCCATAGCAGGCATCAAAAATCCTCCAAACTCCGCCCGAAAGTTTCACTCAAACCGTAGGGCTTATCCGTGAGGTATTCGGAACATCAACAGGGCTAAGGTCCAGAGACATGTTATAAGCCCGCAGGGCAACATGTCGAAGACCTTACCCGCAGTTCCGAAGACCCACGGATAAGCTTCTTACCGTTTTAGCGGAAGTGCACTTGCACTTTTTGCGCGCGAGAACGGTTGCTGGTTACAATAATTTGACGTGGCATAATTTTGCCTCCTTTTTTATATTTTGTTTTTATTTTTATCTAACCAAAAGTCTAGATAGCAAAATCTCGCTTTCACTCTTACCTCGCGAAACCTCACTCACTTCCCTACTTCAGCTGACAGAATTAGAATCTCCACACTCTACTTCTTTTTGGCTGCGCGTAGTTTAGCGCTCCTCGCTCTTGGGTTGATAAACAACTCCTCATTTTCCGCAGTTATTGGTTTTTTAGTCAATACTTCTAGGGGTGATTCCTCACCCAGGCTACTTTCGGCCTTCAAAAAATCTTTTACCAATCGGTCTTCTAGACTATGAAACGTAATCATGGCTACTCTGCCACCCGACTTCAAAAGTTTCGGTATCAACGGCAAAGTCCGCTCAATCTCACCTAGTTCATCATTAACGGCAATTCGAATTGCCTGAAATGTTCGCGTTGCAGGATGCACTCGGCCACCTCGGCCAAATTTTGCCAAAGCTTCACCCAACTGCTGCGTCGAAGTCCACGGTCGCCCATGTACAATCGTCCGCGCAATCAACTTTGCAAATCCCGGTTTTTCCTCGCCATATCGTTCTAGTATGTCTACAATGTCGCTTTCTCGCCATTTGTTCACTATCACACTAGCATTCAACTCTTGCGCTTGGTCCATTCGCATATCCAACGGACCATCTTTAGCAAAGGAAAACCCCCGCTCCGCTCTGTCTAGCTGCGGAGAAGAAACCCCAAAATCCGTTAATATCATATCGAAACAGTTTCCACACTCAATTTCCTGTAGCACCGCACTATAAAAATCTTGATGCCTCAGTTTCACCGGAAAATTCGCAAATTTCTCCTGCAAAACCTTAATCGCATTTTCATCCCGGTCTACCAAGACCGCGTCTTTATAGTTCTGTGTTACATCCAAAATCCTACTCGCATGCCCTGCATACCCCGCCGTGAGATCCATATATGATTCCCCGGGCTTCGGCTGCAAAACTTCAAGTACTTCCGATAATAATACAGGCTGATGAAGTTCTTCCATGTGTATATTATACACTCTTTGTTTGAGACCGTTCAACTAGAAATTTCCGCGTTTTTGTCTTTGCGTAAAATTTTTGTTTATCGTTACACTGTTATCTACCACAAACGCTGTACCGAAGTACACCATATCTGTGGCCGTTGAGAGACTTAAAGTGTAAAAGTGGGTTGGTTTCATCAAAAGATGAATACCATAGAGTTAATTGGGAGGTGTTTGTTTGGAAGTGCTTATTGGATTCGGTGTCGCGTATCCCAAACGCGCGCAAAAACTCCTAGTTGGTCGATCTCAAACGCTGTTAAGTTACTTTAATTTTGTTTTGTGGCAACCCCTCGCTCAGTCACATTTCCTACAAGTCATTTTTATTATGTTTATTTTTGTAGTTTTTTGCTGTGTTTGTGTGGGTGTTCGTCCACTGATTTAAGTTTACCCGACTTTTTCAAAAAACGCAAGCGGTTTTTCGCAAAATTTTTCAGTTTTTTCAATTTTTGGCAATTTTCTCGCCATGATTCCCTGTTCTCTTTTCCACAATGTGGAAAACCCAGCCATTTTTGCCAAGTTTTCCACATCCCAGAAACAGAACTCGGGCGCTGTTTTGATAATATTTCTATTATCGCAGCGCCCGTTTCCAAATTACTCACTGGTCATCGCCCCAACCGCTAGGCTCAATTCTATTGCCTTTACCGCGGGTTCGCCGCCCGTTAGAAGTATTCACATTACCAAAACCCAGAGTTTCAGCAATTTTCCTCTTCAACGAGCCTTCGTTGGATATCGTGCTCCCGTCTTCTTTATTACCAAAGATAATGCCACCGTAGCTCTTGAAACGTGCTGCTTCCAGCCATTCGACGATGACCAGCCCAAGCAGTCCAAAGAAAATCGGGTGATAAGTCACAATACCAAACGCCCAAAGAATCAGCAAGGTCAACAGATACGCCACACTGCGCTTGTCGAAAGCCTCATCATAGCTACTGACTTTTTCCATGATAATCGTACCGTGATTCTTTTCGGCGTCTAATGCCTTATACATCTTCCAGCGTGTCCGGATAGCAACCGCAAGCCCAATCACAAATACGATTGTCCAATTCCACCATATCAGCTTGTTCTTGACAGTCGAAGGGCTCCAACCTTTAGTATCCAAATGGAGCGAACTGGCCTCATACTTAAAAGCAAACGCTACTGGGTCAACGAATTCATCATCAATATACGCCCTCAAGGCTTTCTCGGAGTCAGAAACTACCGTATGTTCTTCTCTTCTCGTCAACCCTCCAGTGTCAATCGTAATGCCATTTTTCGCTTCCGCCGTAGATACTACCGCAATTGCCCGCAGCTGCAAGATGCAAACCACCAGCAGCAAAATATGAGCAACAATTGCCACCATTGCCGACGAATACTTGTAGCGCATTTTCTCTACTGTCATAATCTTCTCCTCCTTTGACAGAAAAATAAAAAGCACCTCTAACATGAGTAATTTGTTAAGGTGCTCGGGGCCTGCAAAATTTGCCCCAACAATCAGTTATTGGCGAAACAATCATCTTGCAATAATCCACATTTGATTATCTCGTCACCTTCCATTGTAGCACACTTTACTCAAAAAGTCAATAGCAGTAACATAAATTTTCCTTACTTTGAGCGATTTTTTATGCTATAATGGAGCAAATAAGCGAGGTAAACTATGGATTCATCTGCACAGCCGGAGACCCAGGCCCCTGTGTCCACCCCTGTTACTACTAACACAGGTAACACTTTCGACGTTTTTCATTGGGCCAATGAAGTCGACGAAATCAAAAACAACGTTTCAGTCGAACTTTTTCTCTTCAACAAAAACTATACCCCTTATCGTGTACGCTATTCCGAAAGCCTCACTACTTCCGTCAAGGCCCTCTTTATGCAAGAGGCCACCGGCTATATTATCAAAGAAGCCGACAAAGGCCTTGAATGTCGCGAATACGAGAAATCCGATGGTGAAGACAAGGTCATCTACCGCACCAATCTCAGCAATGTCGGTCGCGCTGAGACGCTCATCCACCTGATCGAACACGAATACCGCGACATCGACTCCATGAGTGACCACCTCGACGAGTTCAAAAAAATCAAAGGCATTATCGCCCGTTTCACCTACCCCGGTGCCGAGGGTGGCAGCAAGACTTTCTACATTGCCAAAGGCATTTCTGCCAGTGCCGCCCTCAAAGGCGGTTCATCCTGGGAACTCAATGGCGAAGGTTTTGAGCCGTTTTCTGCCGAAGTCGCTCTCAAAGTCCCCGACGACAACCAAGTTGCCATCGTTGACGACACTGTCATTATTTTCAACCAAACCAAATTCGAGAACCTCTTCCAATACGATTACAAATCTCAAGTGATCGCCGACGCCAAGGCCAAAGAGCTGACCGACAAATACAAACTCTCTTTTGCCGAAGGTCTCACCCTCAATGGTTTATTGCAAGACAAAAAACCATTAGTGAAAAAACTTCAATCGCTCGATATTGCCGAGGAAATGCCCCAGGACAAGTTGATCGACTACGCCGACGACATGCAGCTTGAGCTCATGACCGATGATGATGGTTCAATTATCATCATGGATGACAAAGACCTCACCATGTTTGTCAATTTGCTCGCCGAAGATTATTACATTTCCCCTGTCAACGGCCGCCGCTACGAAATCAAATCCAAGAAATTACTCTCCGAGCCCGAAGGAGAACCACCACGAGGATAAATTCAATACAGTTTCATCTTCGTGCGCAGCGGGGATATAAGCCCAAATAACGGTAAGGCCTGGAATGCTGGCTTGCATAGTTATATGTGGTCCTCACGAGGCTCATCTACGCGTGTTGATGGTTCGACTACGCCTAGTGCGTATTATATTGTGTTCAATAATATTACAGTTGTCCCATCAGCTGGTCCAGACCACCGTTGGCATAGTTTCCCCCTCCGCTGCCTTAGTACTGTATTAGGTATGTAGGAGTGGGAGATAATCCTACTTCTCTGGCAAATAATACGGCTGCAACACATTCCCCGCCAACAGTTCTGCATAAGTCTGCATCATAAAAGTCTTTAAACCCATAAGTGCCAACGTCTCAAATAGCGTCGCCCGCACTGCATCCACCGGCACAGTATCATCTGCCATTTCCACCTCTAGTTTCAGAAAAGTCCCATCAATCCCCTCAACCGTATCCAAATACAAAGTCGTATGACCATCTAATTGTAGAGTTTGCCGTTGGCGACTCACGTCTGCTGCCTCACGATACCCCAGCTGTTTAATAATCTCAATCGCTTCCGCATAATCTCCTACTGTCGTCATATGCACAAAATCCAAGCCACTATCTTCAATATGTCGCTTCAAATATAAATAATATGTCGCCGGCTGGTCAGTCTGTGCTACCTCAGTCCGCAAAATCAACCGTGGTTGATTAGTGCCTGGCCGAAAATCGCTCGGCCAATAAATCCGCTCACTCTGCCACACCGCTGGCGAGAACTCCATGCCGATATTAGCCACTTTCTTCTCCAACTTCGCCCGATCTGGCACCTGACTTTTTAGCACAATCTTCTTCATATCTCTATTATAACACCAATTTTTAGAGCCTACTAGCCTGCTCCCCGCAATCACAGCCAATCCCCTCATGCTTGCCACTTCAAAATCTGTTTGTTAGAATGGAATAAATTAATTGGAGTGTAATCTATGTTGGGACGTCTTTCCCTAATCGGCGCCGTGGTATTAACTTTAAGTGCTAGCCTACTTGGCGTTTCTAATGCTTCTGCCACCGATGCTAACACCACTCGCCCCACCCAAGCCGAACTCCAATCTGCCATCCATCAGCTCGAAACTCTTGGCGACTACCCCACATATTTTGGTCCCGATTCCAGCGCCGTTCTCAGCCCTAGCGTTCCTCACTACCAAGAATATCTTTACCTCTACAATCTCGTCAATTCTGTGCAGACCCTATTCGACCACTACGATGATGCCGACTATCTTGCGCGTCACAAAGTCTCAGATGAGACTTTTCAGGATGCCCTGACCGCCATGGAGCATGCCTACCAAAGCTGCATCTTACTCTTTGGGCTCAACCGCACAGCCCCAGCCACATCTCCAGCCGCATCAGCCACTTCATCCACCACGGCTCCAGCCAGCACTTCAACCGCCACACCCGCAGCCAAAACCAATGCCAACAATACGCACGCTGTTAGCACAGCCAAAACTGCCGACTCTAGCACAAACCAAGTTACTGCTACAACCACAAAAATATCCGCACCCACTGCTAACGCAACACCAGACTCCACCGAGTCTTCAGCCAGTGATGCTAGTGATACTATTGACACCAACAACACCAGTAGCATCAACAACGACATTGCTGTCCCCGCCACCGGCATCACCGAACCCACGCCACGTCAAGTTGCTTGGCCTGCCGTCATCGCTGTGGTTATCACTGGTGCCATCGTGGCTTCCGTCATTATCGCAGTAATCATTCGCCACGAACCTCGTCACACCCAACGCACCACACGCCGTCGCCGCTAATCTAGATAGGCTTACAAACTTTCACCTTGACGCGCACGATTCGCCCATTCGTCCGCCAATTCATTCTCGGCTGTGCCCACATGCCCCCGCACCCACACCAACTCAACCGGATTCTCTTGGTATAAAGCATATAACTTTTGTACCAAGTCCAAATTCGCAATTTCTCCAGACTTCTTGCGCCAGCCATTACGTGCCCAGCCCGGGGCCCACTTCGTCAACACATTAATCCAAAATTCCGAGTCACTGTGAATCTCGCATGGTTCTCCCTTGGCATATTCAATCGCTGCAATCATCGCTCGGCCCTCCATCCGAATATTCGTCGTCTGCGGCTCCCGCCCCAAAGCCACCGGTTTACCATTGTCTAGCACCGCAAATCCGCCCGGCCCCGGATTTGGGCTCGCGCTACCATCTGTCCACAAAACTTTCATTGTGCCTCCTTCATTCTCCCTATTATAGCATGTGTGCTATAATAAACAGGTGAATTATCACAAATTCAGGCTCTTTTGAAATTTGTTTTTTATCTCATCTGAGTCTAGTCCTAAGGAGGTTTGTTTTATGAGACAGTTAACCTATGAAGCTGAAACACCCCAAAAGATTTCCGCCTTAACCGCATGTACACCAGATGATGTTCAGAGATACTTGCAACTTTGCCTCGAGATCTCATCCTCACATTCGGCGCACAACGTCTTGGCGTTCCCCTACGAACTCACCATCAATCCGTTTTCCGTCTTTTACCGTTGGCTCAAGCGCGCCAAGTTCCGCATTCACCCACGACTCACCAACTACGAGCGTAAATATCTGCGCAACTTAGTCAAGTCTACCGTCAAAGAACTGCGCAGCCAAAATGTGGACTCCACCAAGATCTTCCGATTTGATCGCAATATTCGTAATCCTTTTTTATTGCATTTCAGCCAGATCTATGCGTTGCATTTGATTCTCGATAGTTTACATGTTTATAATTTCTGCTTAGAAAATTATATTCATGAAAGCCATCAGTTACGCATCGCAATTCAGGAGGATCTGCAAGATCTGGAGCAACCTTGGCCATTATGGTGTCACCGTCGTTTTTGTCGGGATAATCCAGCCGAAACAGAATATAATTATTGGGTCCGCAGTTTTTTAGTCAGCGAAGCCATCGACTACGGTCAAGCCAACTTTATGCAGTTCATGGGGCACACCTTCAACCAGAATTTTGCCGGTCATCATCCCGTACTCAACCCCACACAGCGCAATAGTATCTATAATGTCTATCTGGAGAACTGTGAGTTAGCCAACTCTCTGAAACATTATCGTTATTACCGCTTCCTCCAACCCACCCTACCAGAACAGGCATTTTTCCACAACTTACGCAACGACCAACGCGACATGACCCATCAAGCCCTCCTCGGCGCCGGCTTTGAAAAACTCGCCGAAGCCGTCGAATTGGTTGGTCATGTTCACCAGCACATACCCCAACTCCTCAAACATCGGTCGATACAATACTAAATCATTTGGGATAATCTCAGCAAATTTCAGTAGTACTGAAGCGCCCGCTCATAGGCGGGCGCTTGTCAGTTCTTTAGCAATTCCAGCAGCACATCCCCAAAAACCCGCCGGAATCCACCAGTCTACCTCTATTCTATCACGCTTATGCTATTTTGTCAATAATCTCATCGACGATGCCATACTCTTTGGCTTCTTCGGCGCTCATCCAATTATCACGATCCATGTCTTTCTCGACTTGCGCGGCACTCTTCCCAGTCTGCTTAGCCAAAATTTCCACCAAGCGCTTCTTCAAGAACAGACCCTCGCGCAGTTCAATCTCTTGATCCGTCACCTTAGCCTGGCCTGTACCATAAGATGGTTGATGGATCATCACACGCGCATTAGGCAACACAAAACGTTTCCCTTTTGCGCCACAACTCAGCAACATCGCCCCCATCGATGCTTGCAGACCAATCCCAATCGTTTGCACGTCTGGTTTGACATAATTCATCGTATCAATAATCGCCAAACCATCGTACACCGAACCCCCAGGAGAGTTGATATAAAGTTTAATGTCACGCTTTGGATCTTCACTTGCCAAAAACAGCAACTGCGCCACCACCAAATTCGCCGTCTCGGGCGTTACTTGATCACCCAAGAACACAATCCGTTCCTTGAGCAAGCGTGAGTAAATATCAAACGCCCGTTCCCCTTTGTTGGTTTCTTCCACCACCGTTGGTACTAAATAATTTTGCATAATTCTCCTTTACTTATTATCTTACCGTTTCCATGAGTTCAATATTTGAATTCATGGCATCATTTAATTCTCCAAGTTGCAACTGCCGCTCACGATAATCCTGAATGCGTTGATTGTTTTCGGCAATTTTGGCATTCAAGTCCGCCCGCACATTCTCCAAATTCGTCCGCTCCGCCAGTAAGGCTTGACGCTGACGCGCAAACTCCGCTTCTGTCGTAAAACAGCCCGCCGTTTCAGCACAAGTGTTAAACTTGTCAATGCGCGCATCCAAATCTTCCAAATCCTGCATATAAGTCTTGCGCTCAGCTTCGATTTGTTCGCCAATCACATTAATCTGCTCTGCCAACTCTTCCATTTCTAGTTGCAAAACCAAAAACGGCGCTTCATAATCCTGGTAAAATTGCACAATCACTGCGCGATTCCGGAAATATTTTGCATAATGTTGCTCTAACTCTGCTGGCAGTTCCGCTAATTTTGTCCCCGCCCGCGTGTACATTTCTTCAATCCGGTCAGCATCATCATAAATTTCCAGTTCATCATCAAACCACTCCCGCTGCTCTGCATATAATTGCTGCAACCACTCCGACACCTGCCGGCGCTCGCTTGCACCCATCCGTTCCCAAGCCGCATGCAACAACTCGTGCGCCGCAGTCACTTTATTCGCTGGAGCCAATTGCGCGAGCGCTATTTCATAAATATAAATCCGACCGTCTGCATAACAACCCAACAGCGAAACTTCCGCATCATGACTATCACAATGTTCATTAAATTCCTCACTGCCCTCGACGGTCGGGCGGGTCGCCGCAAAAATGCGTCGCCCCGTATCCGTCAGTTCCAAGTCCGCTTCAATCGCCGCCACCGTTGCATCTGGTTCATAACCAATTCCCTTCAGCGTATCCAGCAACCACGATGATTGCAAAACTGCATATACCGCCAAACACAGCATCGCCACCCCAACCCAAGCATACTTCTGCCAAAAAGTCTGCGGTTTACTCATGCACCACCTTAAATGTCAACTGACGCTTCCCGGCTTTGTTGCTCTTGCTCAGTCCCACCGCCGCAATATCACCCGGTTGCAACACTCCGTCAATAATCTGCTCTGCAATCAGCGACTCAACTTCATCCTCAATCACTCGCCTCAGTGGCCGCGCCCCATTCTTTGGGTCATAACCCTGCTCAATCAAATATTTTTTCACTTCGGGCGTAATCTTTAGGCCTAATTTCTTCGCCGCCAAACGTTTGCGCAATTCTTCCAAAAGATTATCAAAGATGCGTTCCACATTATCATGGGTCAAAGGATGGAACACCGTAATACTATCCAAACGATTAATCAACTCCGGCTTCATCACTTTCTTCAACTCACGCATCGCAGTTTCTTTGCTAGCTTCGTATTCTTCATTCAATTCGTGCTTTTGCTTCGCATCTTTCGCCACAAAACCCAACTCGCTCTCACGATACATCTCACCGGCACCCAAGTTGGAAGTCAAAATCACCACACTGTTATTAAACTTGACCTTATTCCCTTGTCCGTCTGTCAACACACCATCTTCCAAAATCTGCAGCAGCATGTTAAACACATCCGGATGCGCCTTTTCAATCTCGTCAAACAAGATCACACTATATGGCCGCCGCCGCACGGCTTCAGTCAACTTGCCTCCGTCCTCATAACCCACATAACCTGCTGGCGCGCCAACGAGCCGCGAAACATTATGTTTCTCGCCAAACTCACTCATGTCAATCTTGATTAAAGCATTCTCGCCGCCAAATACCTCGCGCGCAATTACTCGCGCTAGTTCCGTCTTACCTACGCCCGTCGGCCCCATAAAGAGGAACGACCCAATTGGCCGATTCGGATTAGCAATCCCGCTCCGCCCACGACGAATCGCGCGCGACACTACCGTAATTGCTTCATTCTGGCCAATCACCGCCTTTTTCAGATGGTCCTCCAACTTGCTCAAGAGCTGCAATTCTGAACCATGCACCTTCGACACCGGAATCCCAGTCTTTAAACTCACCGCCAACGCCAAATCATCTTCCGCTAGGACCGGCATCTTCTCTACACCCTTTTTCTTGAATTTCTTCAGTTCGGCTTTCAGTTGTTCAGCCTTAGTCTTGCACAACGCCGCCGCTTCAAAATCCTCTTTTTCAGCCATTTCCGCCATTTTATCCTCGGCATCCTTCAACTGCACCCGCAACTTCTTATACTCCGAACCACCGTTTTTGTCCGCTGCAACTTTTGCAATCGCCGCTGCTTCGTCAATCACGTCAATAACTTTATCTGGCATAAACCGATCGTTAATATAGCGCCCTGACATATTAATCGCCACCTCCAACATCTCGTCTGGGATCTCCACGCCGTGATGTTTTTCGTAATGACCTTTCACACCTTTAAGAATCTTAAACGTCACTTCTGGGCTCGGCTCCTCCACCATCACCGTCTGGAAGCGCCGCGAAAGCGCTTTATCTTTTTCGATATTTTTACGATATTCATCCAAAGTCGTCGCACCAATTAGTTGCAGTTGACCACGCGCCAAAGCCGGCTTAAGAATATTTGCCGCGTCCATCGAGCCTTCACCCGCACCCGCACCCGTCAAAAGGTGCAACTCATCAATAAACAAAATCACATCATCATTCTCAACCGCTTCGTCAATCACACCCTTGATACGTTCCTCAAATTCCCCACGAAACTTTGTCCCCGCCACCATCGTCGAAAGATCAACTTGGATAATGCGCTTGCCAATCAAAACCCCCGACACATCATTCTTCACCATGCGCTCTGCCAAACCTTCTACGATTGCAGTCTTACCCACTCCAGCCTCACCAATCAGCACTGGATTAGACTTGGTGCGCCGGCTCAAAACCGTCACCACACGCTCGATTTCGCGATCACGCCCAATCACGGTATCCAACTTGTCTTCCTTCGCAAGTTCCGTCAAGTCTGTACCAAACCGCTTCAACCATTTGAGTGGTGCTTTCTTAAACTCCTTCTTCTTTTTCTGGTTTTGCTCGCGTTGCATCCGCGTATCCATTTCGGCTTCCAAGGCCTTCACCAGATCGTTATGCTCCACGCCCATTTTTTGCAACAGTACGGCACCTCGCGAATTCTGCTGCGTAAGCAACGCGTATAGCAAATATTCCGTACCAATCGCACCCACATTCCGTTCCGTCGCAAAATGGCCCGCCATCCGAATCGTCAATACGGCCGATTCGGACAACGACATCATTGCCATTGGCGAATCAGTGTTCACTTCTGTCGCTTCTTGCCCCAAAGCCTTCTCCGCCTTATCCAAATCTACTCCAAACCGGCTCAGGATTCGCGCACCCGTCGACATATCTTGCGCCAAAATCCCCAACAAAATATGCTCCGTCCCCATATAGCCACCATTATATTTTTTGCTAAACATATCCGCCTTTTGCAAGGCGAACCGCGCATTTTCCGATAGTTTATTCATCATTTCGCTAAAATCGTTGTCCATAGTACCTCTATTGTACTTGATTAGCACTCAAAAGTCAAGAGTGCTAAAATCCACATTTTCACGTATGCTATAATGGAATAATGGCTACCAAAATCGGCATTTTTGACTCTGGTAGCGGCGGACTTTCGACGCTCGCCGCCATTCGTGAACTCTCGCCTGATGCCGAATATTATTATATTGGCGATGTTGCACACTGCCCCTATGGCACCAAAACTCCCGCAGAATTACTTGAGATTAATTCTGCCGTCGTCTCTCGTCTCCAAAATTGGGGCGCGCAAATTATTGTAATTGCTTGCAATACCGCCACCACACGCTGTATCCATCAGTTGCGCCAACGTTTCCCCGACATCACTTTTGTCGGTACCGAGCCCGCTCTCAAAGTTGCTCATGATTGTAATTTTCGGCATCCCCTACTTCTGTGTACCCCCGCCACCGCCCGTGCCAATTCCGTTAAGCGCTTGGTTACTCAAAATTACCCCAATTCCCCACTTTTTATTGGCGCAAATTCACCGTATCCGCCAGCTACACCACTTAATGATAAGCAGGTCACAATTTTACCTTGCGTTGGTTTGGCTGACGCTATCGAAAATACGCTCGCGAATCCCAAAGAAGTTCAACTATCACCGCAAGATTCGTTGCCAAATTTTCATGTCCCAACTACCGCCACGCCAACCATCAACACCAAACTTCAAGATTTATTCAATAACTTACCAGACAATCAATTCGATTGTGTCGTTTTGGGGTGTACGCATTACGTTCTCATCGCCGAACTCATCCAAGAATTCTTTCCTCACACTAAGTTAATAAACGGCAACACCGGCGTCGCTAAATACGTGCAGCACCTCCTACATACCTAATACAGTACTAAGGCAGCGGAGGGAGCGACCATAATAACGGTCATTATCATTACTTGATGGACTAACGCTATTAGTCAGATAAAAATAATAGGCATAATTAGAATTTGCACGTGAAGACCACCAAACCCCTCCACCTCCCATATATCGAAGAGTATTTGTATTAAATAAGTAAACCCACCCGCTGCCTTAGTACTGTATTAGGTATGTAGAGAGTGGAAAACTATATTTGTAACTGTCAGGTTTACTAATTTCTATAAACATATAAAACGGCTGGCATCGGGGTCAAAAAAGAGCCTAGCAAGGCCCTTTTTTGAGAGATGACACCGGGTTCAAAGAAATTATGTAAACCAGGTAGCAACAGATGCTACTCCATCTACACTCGGTTAATCACCGGAATCACGATCGGCGTATGCCCAGTCGCATCAAACAAGATGTGGGTCACATCCTCCTTCACTTCCTCTTTGAACGCTTTCATATCGTCACCAGTCAACTTCTCCGTGCGCACGCGCAAATAATGCCGAATCTTCGCCACCAATTCTTCCGAATTATCCAAATAGATAAATGCCCGACTTACAATGTCTGGCGTCTTTACCAAACGATTATTCTTCTTACTCAGCGTCAGCACAATCACAAAGATACCCTCCCTAGAGATATGAATTCGATCCTTCACCACCGCTTCATGCACCGGTTTATCCGCGTCGTCAAACAGTTTATTTCCCACCGGGATTCGACCATTCTTGCGGATCTTCTTATCTGGCGTCAGCTCAATTACATCGCCATCATCTGCCACCAGAATCCGATCATGCGCAATCCCAATTACATTCTCTGCCATCTCCGCATTATGCTCTAGCATATAGAACTCACCGTGATATGGCAAATAATTTAATGGTTTAGTGCGCTCCAAAAAGTCCACATGATCTTCATAATACGCATGGCCCGAAAGGTGCAACGGTCCAAGATTTGTAATATGCGTTTTGCCATTTTGCATCACTTGCGCGCCCTCACGCAACAGTCCATCTACCACCCCCACCACATGCGGCTCATTCCCTGGAATCGGGTTGCTCGAAAAGACAATCACATCGCTTGATTTAATCTTGATATATTTGTGCGCACCCGTCACCATCCGGTTCAGTACTGCATTCATCTCACCCTGCGAGCCAGTACACACCACGGTAATTTTATCATCTGGCAGCTTAACGATATCTTCCATCTTCATAATGGTATTCTTTGGAATCTTAATCACACCCGCGCGAAGCGCTACTTCAATGTTATTAATCATCGAGAAACCAGCAAACGCTACTTTGCGACCCCGCTTAGCCGCTTCGTTCAAAATCAGCTCAATCCGCTTAATCTGACTCGAAAAACAGCTCACAATCACTCGACCATTAGCGTAATGATCCATTACCCGGCCTAAGTTTTCACCCACATCGTATTCCGAATGCGGATGCCGCCCTGGAGAGTCAATGTTCGTGCTTTCGTTCAGCATCAAAGCGATGCCTTCCTTCTTCACAATCTCGTCAATCCGCTCGTAATCCGTTTGTGTGCCTAGCGGATTATTCTCATGACGCCAGTCACCGGAAAGGTAAATCGCTCCATTTGGCGTCCGCACCACAATCGCCGCGTTCCCTGGAATCGAGTGCAAAGTATGAATAAATTCAATGCTCAGATGCTCACTAACTTTGATTTGTTCATGCTTAAATGGATCCGTTGACTGATAATTCAGCTCCGGCACATCGTCCAACTCCGACATTTGCTTCTGAATCATTCCAATCGTAAACGGAGTAGCATAAATCGGCGTCAACGGGTTAAACTTTGGCAACAAATGCCGACACGCCCCAATATGATCCAAGTGCGCATGCGTAAAACAAATCGCCTTCACTTTATCCTTATTATCTTCAAGATACTGGATATCCGGCACCATGTAGTTCACACCCGGATAATCCGCGCCCGCAAACAGCGACCCCATATCCACCAAAACAATTTCACCCTTATACTCGATGATGGTCATGTTCTTACCAATGCCAAACTCGCCCACACCACCCATCGGGATAATCCGTACTGCTTCTGGGTCGGGACGCGCCGCCTTTAGTTGTGCGGCCGTCACCTGAGCGCCATTATAGCCATTGTACCGGCTCTTGTTCACCGGAATCCCGATAATATGCTGTGTCGCCTGCGCATTCACATCTTGCGAGAGCATGCGCTGATGATGTACCATTTCCCCCTTACGCACCGAAACACCCAAACCGGCCTTCTTATTTTGCGCCGCAGAGGCCGTTCTTTGCCCCTTAGCACCACTTTTGGCCTGAAGCGCCTTACCACCGCTCTTTCTTTGCGTAGACGCCTTAGGCCCCTTCTCTGTTGCTCTTGGGGTAGTTTTAGCACTAGATTTACGCACCAACTTCGCATCCTTACCCCCATCCGCAAAATTACTGTTAAAATTGCGCTTTTGCGCCTCTTCAAACTGTTTCTTGATATCTGGTAAACGTTCATCACGCATCTTCATCAGGCGCGCACGACGCTCACTTTCCTGCTTATTAACCATATTTCCTTTTCCGTTAATTTAACCCCCGAAGTTCTTCTAGATATCTCTATTATAACAAAAATCCACCAAATCACAAGGTTTTTATATAATTTCTTTCCTACATACCTAATACAGTACTAAGGCAGCGGAGGGGGAGACCATTGCTACGCTCTACCGGGCCACCTGATGGTGCTACACTTTTATTGCCATCAACTGAAAGTAGATATGCACTTGGAATGGCCTCATGAGCCCAATTAGCTGATGTTGTAAATGTTGACCATATTGCCATATTAGAGCCAGTAGTCCACATAATACCAGTAGCTAGAAAAACGTTCCCGCTGCGCACGAAGTAAAGATTTATCGTGCGCAGCGGGCAACTCTATCTTCCAGGAATAAACAACGGAACTACTTTTAATCTAGCTGGTCAAGCAGGTTATGAATGGCCGTCAAGAGCGATAAGTTATACATCCATATTATCTGCGACTGCCTATCACCTGAGCTTCAATATCTCTACTGTTGATCCGTCAGAAGGACCCTTTGAACGTTGGTTCGCTTTCCCCCTCCGCTGCCTTAGTACTGTATTAGGTATGTAGGAGATGAGAGAAGAATAACATAACAACGATGATATATTACAACCCCTAAAACTTCTCTAGCAATGCTCGAAATTCTTCATCATTCTTGGCGCTAAAAGTCACGCTACGCCCCCGCACTCGCACTTCTGCGTCATATTTCTTGCAAAGTTTGGCTTCCTCTTTGACATACGGTGTATTTTTAATCACATTGGTCGAACTCTTCTTCTTATGATCCGCAATATAGCGTTCCACTTTACGCGCCGACCAGCCCTCTTCAATCATCTTGGGCAAAATCTCATGCACCATCTCCGGCTCTGCCGAAATCAACGGTCGCATCGGACCCTCCATCAGATTATGCTCCTGCATCGCCTTTTTGGCTTCCTCTGGCAACTTCAAAAGCCGCATGGTGTTTACCACGCTACCGGCACTCTTACCTACACGTTGCCCAATCTCTTCATTCGAAAGGTTAAACTGATTTTTTAACTTTGCATATGCCGTCGCCAGCTCAATCGGATTCAAATCCTCACGCTGTGCATTCTCAATAATCGAAAGTTCCAACTTATTCTGAGCATTCAAAGTCCGCACAATTGCCGGGATCTTCTCAAGCCCTGCAATCTGCGATGCCCGCCAACGCCGCTCACCCGCCACAATCTGATAATTCTTCCCTACCTTCACCACCACAATCGGCTGCAACACGCCATGTTCTTTGATCGACGCCGCTAGTTCATTTAGGCTCTCTTTGGTAAAATTCTTGCGTGGTTGCTCTTCATCGCGCACCACCGTTTCGATGTCCAACTCCACCAACTGACTCATTTTTTGGTCTTCTTTAAGTGTAGGATCAAACTCCTCTTCTACCAAATTCGTTGGAATCAGACTTTCAAACCCACGTCCCAAACCCATGCTCTTCTTCGCCATGATTATTGCTCTGTCCTTTCCTCTACCTCACGCGCAAATTCTTTGTACGCCTTTGCCCCCTTACTAAACTTGTCATATGCCCCTACTGGCACACCATGGCTCGGAGCCTCCGCCACGCGCACATTGCGTGGAATACTCGTCCGAAACACCTTTTCCTTAAAGTATTTGCGCACTTCTGCCAAAACTTCCGCCGACAATGACGTGCGCTTATCATACATTGTCGCCAGCACACCCAACAATTTCAAATCTGGATTCATCGCCTTCTTCACCATCGCCATACTCTCTAATAACTGCGCCACTCCTTCAAGTGCATAAAACTCCGTCTGAACTGGCAAAATCAAATAATCCGCTGCGATCATCCCATTCACCGTAAGCAGTGATAAACTCGGTGGCGAATCAATAATTACATAATCATAATCGTCAGCCACCGTCGCAATCGCCTTCTTTAGCACTGCAAATTTCTGTTTCATGCCCGCCATCTCAACTTCTGCATTGGCTAACTGCGGTGTGGTTGGCGCCAAATCAAAGTTCTTAAACGCCGTCCGCACAATAATATCCGAGAATTTTGATACTCCCAACATCACTTCTGTCATACTCGTCTCAAGTCCCGTCTTCTCCAAACCCAGACCGCTTGAAGCATTCCCTTGTGGATCCACATCCACCAAGAGCACCCGAAACTTATCCTTTGCCAAGAAATACGCCAAGTTTACCGACGTCGTCGTCTTGCCGACACCACCCTTTTGGTTCGTAATACAAATCACCTTAGCCATAACTACTTTCAATTATATCACAACTTTAATGCAAATAGTATACATCACACGTATTTACCCCTTGCACATATTCCACCTCGGCTAACCCAGTGGCTTGCGAGACTGCCACCAAAGCCTTTTCCTGATCTTGACTGCTACTCACAAAAACCAATAATCCTTGCCCCAAGTCCTTCCCTGCCAAAATCTGCTCTACATTCCGTTTTGTCGGCTCCAACAAGTCCAACGCCAAATATGATTCCTTAGCCTCTGCGAATGGTAAAATATTATCCAAAAATCGGTTATTCTCAGTGGTAATAAAATACAAAATCGGCACATCTGGGTTCTCTGTCACAGCTGTCATTACCGCCTGACGGTCACGGTATAACAACTCCACGCGCATCCACCCCAAGCCAATCTGCACTGGCGCCGCCACAATCACCACAAACATTGTTGTAAAAATTACAACATTTCGCCACTTTTCTGCCAAAATATCCTTCAGCAATTTATACATTCCATAAATTACAAGCGCAAAAATCAACCCGCAAACCGGCATAATATAACGCAATTCAATAAACGGCGAGGCCACTGCCGCTAGCACAAAATATATCACCGTCGGCCATAATACCATGTTTTGTACGTCTTGCGTGGGTTGTGTCTTTTTAGCAGCATTCGCGACCAACGGGGAGCGAGACGAACGCCGGCTCGCCCGTAACGACGGGCCGAGCCAAGTGCCTGCAAAAAAGATACAAACAGCACATACAAGTAAAAGAAATGGCAATGTCCGATGGAACACATTATAATCCACAATCCAAAAGTAGTCCCACAAATGCCCGACTAACACCGGCAAGTTAACCAAGTTGCTTAGTACCCCTTGTCCGCGGTAGCCAAAAAACATATGTTGCAAAATATGCGGCCAAATTAGCAATACCAACCCACCTGCCACAGCCAAACTTCCTAAATATTTTGCCAAATCTCGCCAATTTTTCCGTCTTATATCCTGCACCATCACCACCAAAACTAACCCCGCCAAAAAGAACAAATAATAATATTGCGTCAGTACACCCAAAACCGCCATCACGCCAATCGCTACATACCAGCCAATTCCAGGGTTCTTCTGTTCTCGCCACTTCAAATGTAGCCACAATGTCGCGAGCACCATCAACTCCAGCAAAGCATACATCCGAATATACACCGCCGTACTCACCCCCGCCACCGTCAACCCGGCTATCAGTGCCACTGCTAGTGCTTTCCACGCCGCATTTTTCTCTTTTGCCAGTAACTTACATAAAATCAAATACAAGAATACCGTACACCCCGCCATAATTATAATATTCAAAATTATTCCCGGCCATTTGGAAAACCGCCCTGGCGCCAGCCCCATGACAGTACGCAACAAGAGATAATACAGCGGCGGATGCACATCATTCTTCTGATTCTCATACACCGGTCGCCAATTCTCATGATCCTTTTCCTGTACAGCCAAATAATCTTGATAATATTCATCGGTATGCCAAGTATTGTAAAAATCTGCATTCTCAGTAATGTCAATCTTGTCATATTGCGCCAACGCTAGCGAATACGCCTCATCCATATGGATATAGGCTTTACTCACGCCCGCCAGAAGATAAACTATTGTCTGCACCACAATAGCCAATACCAAACCTAATTTCATCCTCCGAGTCATTATCCTCAGTATAGCACAAAAATCGCCCCTACCGGAGCGATTTTTTACTAGCTATTAGCCAATCTTTTCGATTTGAATCATCGAATATTTTTGACGATGACCCGTCTCTTTGTGGACACGTTTCTTGGAGTGGTAGCGAATCACCCGGATCTTGTCCCCGGCAACCTTCTCTTCTACTACTTTTGCCGAAACTTTCACGCCTTTCACTTCTGGCGTACCAACAGAAACCTTGTCGCCATCAATTACAAGCAAAGCACCAGTTTCGAGCTCTTTTGTGCCTGCCGGGAGGAGGTCCACCCGTAGGGTCTCTTTCTCTTCGACCAGATATTGCTTCCCGCCGATGAGTACAACTGCTTTCTTCATAATTTTCCCTTAAAATTATTATCTTTTGCCATTTTATCATACTTTTACGCAAAAAACAAGCCAAAAGATAGGGATATTTACATCCCTATCTTTCTATTGTATCACACTTTGTCTAAAAAGTCAATACTATTTACGTTTATTTCCGGCCTTTAGCTCGCTTGGTGACTCTGCGCACAGCCTTGTGTGTCTTATACCAGTAGAATCCACCAGCCGCAATCGCCAAGATAATCACCACCGCCAAGGCCACTTCTGCCGGACCTGTCGTCGGCAATTCTTCCGGAACTTCCGGCGTTGGTTCATCCGGCACGACCGGTACGTCTGGCTCCTCTGGAGTCTCAGGAGTTTCTGGTTCCGCCGCTGTTATGCCAGTTGTGTGGAAACGATAAAACACCTGCCCGGCATATTCATCACAACCAGGCACTAGCCCATTCAGACTATTTGTTCCAAGCAATACACCTTCATTCGTAAATAATGCCGCACTTAACAAGGTCCCATCAGAGCCTTTCTGATTCCTAATTACCGCACTGCCCTCAATATATTCCAAAGTTACTGCTTCCCTCGCAGTGATATAAGCCTCATCCCATACCGACGCTGGGTCAGTATTTGATGCGGTAATCACGCCATCCACTTTGCCACGCTCACCCTTGTCCAGCTTACTCGGAAAGAATGATGACATGCGCACATTTTCAGCAAAACCCACACGATTATGCGCCACATCGTTAAAAGTAGCCGAAGCATCATTGTGATAATAAATCATCACAATATAATCTTTATCTGGCTCTATAATTAGCTCACTCGTAAAAGCCTTGCCGGAATCAACCTCCGCAATCCGCACAAAATCACGCTCATCCCCAATCGCAGCGTTATCCGTAATGGAATTAAACACCGCCTTTTCGGCCGGATGGGCCATCGTATAGGTCGGACGTTCTGGCCCCCAAGCGCTTACCGGCACTCCGCTCAACATCAATCCTAACGACATCACTGCCGCTACTAATCCCATAAACCATTTTCTTTGCTTTTTCATTATTTTCTCCTTTTTTAGTTTTTATAATGCACTATCATAATCAGCCTGAGTATATGTCTTGCCCTCTTCGACCTTGACTTCTGCGGGCTTGCTCTCGTCAATCTTAACCTCTGCAGGCTTACCTTCTTCAGTCTTCACTTCCGCCGACTTACCTTCTTCAGTCTTGACTTCCAACGGGTTTCCAGTCACCGTACCTACCGCATCTGTATTCCCACTCGCCACCTCAACAGTTCCAGCACCATCCGCCACACTCACAACTTGACCATCCTTAACAGTCGCCGTTGTGCCATCATTGGAAACGTAGGTGAACGTACCGTCACCATTGTCCTTCAACTCCGGTACCACATTCGCAGTAGAATTCGCAGGATTATTAACCCCTTCCCCATGCAAGCCATGATCCATACCTGCAACCAAATTCGCTGCATTCTTTGCTTTTATCGTTTCTTGGTCCTCGCCCTCTCCCTCCTCAGGCGTTTTCTCACCTTCAGGCTGTTCGCCATCCGGCTTGCCGGTGTTTAAATCAGTATAAATTACCTCTTGCTCCGTCGTCCCATCATTGTGTTCTGTCGTCACAAATGTCACCACGCCAACATCTTCATGTTCTTTACCTGCTTCGTCCGTAATTACCTTACGTACCACATAACTTTCAGCATACAGATTCACCTGCCCACCACAAAGCCCACTCAAATCAACCACTTCACGCGTAATTTTATCTTGTGCCTCATCTTTATACACGACGGTGATTTGTATCTGCCAATCACCATCACGCTGCTTGACGTCAGTCGCCAGCTGGATATCACCAGATTTATCCACATTTTGTGCCTCGAATGGCTTGACATAGAACGTCCGCTCCAAACCATATTCTTGATACACTTTAATGTCTGTATTTTCGTTACGTATCGCGATGTTCAACGCCGCTGCTAACTTCTTTTGCAAATCACCACCGCCATCAGCCAACATCGCATCCATCACGGCCTGCGCTCGTTCCGCCACGTTCTCATTTGTAATAATCGATTCGTCCACCCCACAAGCCCGCAATAATTCTGGCATTGCTGCCGTTGTTGCGGCTAACTGATATGGCAACTCAATATTATTTTCCATCAAAGCATTGATCAGTGCTTCTTTGTCGTCTCGCAAATCCACAATGCTCGCCGCAAAATGATTACCGTGGCGTGCTTTGTCATTATACTTCGCCATATCCATAATCATTCCGCTAGACGTCACAAAACTCGATTCTCGATCCGCAATCCCTTCATACAATGCCGTACCTTCCGCCAACAAATCATGCTGCGAGTAATCGATCTCTCCACCATATAAATCTTCTGCTGACATTCCAAGAGATTCTGCTAGTTCCACAGCAGAATCTCCGGCTACGCCGGCATCTTCAAAAATT
Source organism: uncultured Candidatus Saccharibacteria bacterium (assembly GCA_947087275.1). Taxonomy (GTDB): domain Bacteria; phylum Patescibacteriota; class Saccharimonadia; order Saccharimonadales; family Saccharimonadaceae; genus Nanosyncoccus. Next base: position 24,794 of record CAMUBZ010000001.1, on the reverse strand, counting down.
TTTACTATGTCACCAGTACCAGGAGCCTCAGCCCCAAAGTCTTCAAGCGTAGTAGACACAGACGTAACAGAAGTCACATCACCATCACCTTGCGCCACAATCGTATTGGCGCGCGCGCCAAACAAGGTCAAAGCCAACGCAAGCCCCATAGTCGCCTTAAATGCTCTTCGTTTCAAAGGCTTTCTGCCTCGCAAAGCCCCAAAAATCTTCCCGACCAACCGTTCTTTCTCTTCGGGTGGTAACTCTGGGTCACCAAACCGATTCTTGTTCGGATTCTTTGATTCTTCTTCCGCCCATTTTGCTAAATTCTCATCATATTCTTTCTTAGCCTGCTCTTCGGCATAAATCTTGGCCACCTCTGGGTCTAATCTACCTGGAGTCACCTCACGCGCCCACTTACTAAGCCCTTCTCGATACTCGCGCTTTGCTTGCTCCTCAGTGCGTGTCGGCCTAGTCCGGAATGATGACTTACCTGCCTCTTCCGCAGTCTTCCGTATATCGTCATCCGAGCCTCCACTAGTAGAAGATTCAAAATCATCTCGGCTCTTTTCAACTTCTTGTTTCTCAAGTTCTTCAAGTTCATTCAGTCGCCTCAGTATTTCCTCACCAAAATTAGCCGACATAATCCCCTTCGAATCCATCACGAACTTCTCGGCCCTTGAACGTCGAGCCTGTTTTTCAGTGTTATAAGAAGCACTCAAAGGATCTAATTTTGGCAGCTCTATATTATAAGCCATAGGAGACTCTTGCTCACTATTTTTTGCAGAACCCACAACCTCATCGGACGCTTTTGGCAAAACCAGCTCAACATTGTTGCCTTTCTGTAAATTTGCAATCAGATTATACTTGCGCTGCGCTTCGGCCAGTTCCGCTTCAATTTTGTCCAAATTTTTAGTCCTCAGTTGTTTCTCTGCTTCACCTCTATCTTGCTGTGGCAAATCTTGAATTTGAGCAACAATACTTCCTTCTTCCATAGCCGCATCAGCTTTCAGTCTATCTATCACTTCCTGTTGTTCAGCCAAAAATTCTTCCGCCGACTTACCATCTAGAAGCTGCGCAATCTCTTTCTGCGCATGTTGATACCCTGCCTCGACACCACTACTTTGTGCGCCCTGTAACAACTCTGCGCATACTTTTAAAAACTCTTCAGAATCTTTTTCCGCCAAATCCTGCAAACGCTGCCATGTCTCCTTAGAGAACCCATTGCCATATCTATCAACATTTATCTTACTTACTTCATCAAGCATCCGGTTAATTTCTTCTTCCGACAAAGTCTCAGGCTTCTTCCCGGATTCGCTCTCGACCGCTTTAATCCATTCCTCCAACCCCGCTAGCATCATCTTCCCAGATTCTTGAAACTGCTGAATCGCTTGCCGCGCCTGCTCAATCTGCGCAGTGATGTCCCCAGTATTTGGCCCCGTACTCTCTCCCGCCATCTACATCTCCCCCGCTGCACTGGCCAAAAACGCCTTACGAAATTCAATCATTGCTTGCTCTGCCGCTTTGGTAAAATCCACACCCGAATCCGCAAAAAACCGATCTAATTCCTCGTCGCTCACGCCATCATCCACTAACTTCTCCAATTCCAATAACTGCGCATCACTCAAGGCCCGCAACATCGCCTGCTCAATCTGCTCTTCCACTTTCACCCGCAAATTCTTCTTCAACTCTGCCTGTTCTTCAGCACTCATCGCATCCAAACCTTTGTCCGCCATCATTTTATCTACGAACGTATTGATAATTCTAGTTTGCGTCGGTTTTATTTCTGGCATCCAAATACCTTTCTACATGACTTTTCTTAAATTTACCACAAGCACTTTTACCTGTCAACCTTCCAACACCTCCTCCGATGGGAACTCAACGATATGTTCTGCATCATCCGCTGGCACTTCCTCCTGTACTACTTTCTGCAAATACCTTAATGCTGGTAAAATTTTTTCAAGTAATTCACTGTATGCCATCTGCCGCATGCGCGCCTCTTGTGCCATATCCCGTGCTTTTTCTCGCCGTTTCGTATTAACTTCATCATTACCAACTACCCTCGCTGCCTCCCGCGTTGCTCGTTCCAACTCAATCTTCTCACTCTTAATTCCAGCCTCAGCACGTTGTTGAAATTCCTGCAAAAATGCCAGATTTGCCCTTGCCGGAGTTTCTCGGTCAAGGTAACCTCGGTCATACAAACTCTGCAAGGCCAGCTCTCCACGACGAATATCGTCCGATTCACCTACCGACACACGATCTGGCACCAAGCCCAAATCCTTCTGGCGCTTTCCTTCTGCAATATCGTCTTTTGAGGCCTCATGCGCCGCTTGGATATTAACCAACAATACAGCCAATTCATCCAGCATTCCCGCCATCTCCGCCTTGGCCGGATTATATTCCTCCAGTACATCATTATCCTGTTTCATCACCCGCGCCACCTGCTGCGCCATATCAAGTGTCTGTTCTACCATAGTCATCTCATCTACTGGTTCCGTCTTAGTTTCCGTTTTCAGCACAGGGCCTACCTCTACCACATCTTCAACCAAGGGCAATGCTTCCACATCCTGCCGCACCCCACGTGTGCCTTGTTGTTCCATTTCACTCTGTAATGGAACTGGAGCATACACAATTTCCGCCTCATCCGGCCTCAATTTACGTATCGTTTCTTGCTTCTCTGTAGGTCTCTCCACTTCCTGTTTTTTGACTGTTTCCACCACAGGCTGCGGGTGTTCCGCTTCATACTTCGCATCCGCCGCTAGTTGATCTTCACGCGTCTTGTCTTGCCTTGTATAATTCTTGAGTCGCGCAAAATATTCATCCGCCCCCTCTTCCTCACGTCGTGGGTACTTATCCAACAGAATTCGCATATTGAGAGTTCCTGGCTTTTGTGGCTCCACCACCGTCCGCCACGCAATCTGCTCATTCTCCGTCAAATCATCCCCCGCCACACCATCTCTCACCCAATCATAACTCTTATAAAAATTCGTCAAGTGATTGCGCATCTCATAAAAAGCCCGATGCAACAATTTTTCATCCCACCCTTTATCCAATTTGCGATTACCTTTGCGGTCCAATTTATCTTTTGTTGCAATCAGCATTTCTGCTTCTCGTTTCGCCAAGTCCTGCAACACAACTTTCGTCGCCATCTCTGCCCGCGTTCGCACTCCTTCGTCACTCAACCCAGGCACCTGCTCCCGCAACATTTTACTCGCCTCATTCATCAACACATCAAGTTTCGGCATCGCATACCGATCCAGCGGCGCCTCTTCGTCAAACCACCACTTATCTTCTAATTTATGCCAATACTCTTCCGGACTCCCCTTCATGGTTTCCAGCCACGCATCCAATTCCTGGCGCGCTTCCGGTCCTGCCTGCATCACCTCATCTGGCTTTATAACTGACGCAGCTGCCTTACTGCCAATCGTGCCCAGCTCAGCTCGACTCGGTCCACCAGCGTCATCAGTTCGTTCCGCTTCAACGTCAATCTCGCCCTCGCGTGGCATCTTATCCGCCAATTGCATCAACTGCTCCCAATACTCCTCTGTATTGAGTACATCGCTCCCATCTCGCTCAAACGACCTCATTATCCAGCACTACCTCTCAGCATTATCCTTATCTTAATTCTAGCACCAACACACCCAAAACACAACCACAATGCAAAAACCCGAACTTAAGTTCGGGTTTTCACGGGTTATATTTTGATCGCTATACTATGAGTAATCTATCGTGTAAATAATTCCTTTCTCAAACAAAGTCAGCACTTAGCGCTTCAAACGCACGCACCATTACCTTTGCATTCTTAATTCGTCGTACAGTTTCTTCGCTCACCATAATTGGTGATTTATAGCCCGCCTCCTTTCCATCGGTTTCACACAGAAACTGCATTGAATTCCACGTATCTCTATCATCTTCTCGACCTTCAGTATCCAATGTACTAAAGTCGATGATATCATTCTTTATATCGGTATCTCCTTGTTTAGTTTTAATTTTAGTTTTACGCATGATTTTTCCTTTTTGTTTTTGCTTTGGCTTACACTCTCGCCTTAGCGTTGATTTTATGGTTAGATATTGTTTGTTTATTGTTTTTATTTATTATCTAACTATCTTCATCTTAGCACACATGCCCCAAAATGTCAATACCTTTTATGCTTTATTTTTGCAAAATCCGCAACATTCCCCACTCCCACATCTATAAATCACTAAAAATCCAAAGAAAATTCCCTCCAACTCTTAGTGAGCCGGAGGGCTTTCCTAACTGTTCTGGTAGGTCCAGTGTTACGCTTTTGTGCCATTAAGAAATTTTTCTAAAAATCTACACTTTTTAGGTTTTTCATCCAAATCATCGCTAAAATAATCTAACCCTAACTTCACCAACATTGCATGCAGCTCATCCGCTTCACCGGGTTCAGTGTAAGAAAAATGTCTTTCTTCACATTTTTTACCAGATTTTAAGACTGTAATCACAATCTCACTTTCCAACAAATCCGCTTCCACAGTCTTACCAAAACACCTTGGCGGGACTTCCTGCACCAAAATTCCAGCAAAATCCCGGACGGTTATTTTGACGTCTAAGTCCCGCAATACATTCCGGAAACTCTCAATTCGCGACAACCGCTTTTCTTCCTCATTTGCCTGCTGTTGCTGTTCTTGCGCCAGCTGCTCTTGTTGCTGCTGCAACTGGTTTGATATGCCTAAAAACTTTTCCATAGTTTCTTGAGTTAATGGCTCAAACACCTCGTCATATATAAAGTTTTCTTCAGCAGCGTCCAACATCAACGCAGTTGCCTCAAATTTGGGGTCCATTTCGCGCATAGCCTCAACGGAATTAGCATAAGATTGCACTAATTCCCGGGCTTTACGTTGCAGCTCAGGAAAAGCCTCTTTTTTCTTCCGTTCAGCATCAGTCCAATCATCCAATATCTTTTGGCACGTTTCGCGATAAGGTTTGACGTTAGCTTCAAAGAATGTCGCCTCATCCATCAATCCATCCGATTCAGCATTTTCCTCCTGCACACAAACCACATTCTTGTACCCTACTGGCACGATAAAATATATCTTATCTTTTGTCTTCCAGATACCCTTAGCTTTTTGTTGCAATATGCCCAAGTACAAGTCGATAGTTGTATCCTCATTCAGCGGTTGACAAACCAGCCAATGAGTTGCCTCCGCTGGTGGCGCCAATTCGACACTCGGCATCTTAGCAAAGTCCCATTGCCCGCGCATTAACTCCGCCATCTTGGCCTTATCAATCTCCTCGGTAACAGGACTATCTTCGCCCTCATGTAGCATGCTACATGAGAAGGTGCTAGGCACCTTCACCCACAACACAGTCGCGGATTGCGTCAAGCCAAGTTCCATGCTATCCAGCATATTCTCGCACTGCAGAGGTTCCATTGGGTTGCGCTCCGTAATACGCTTTCCTGTTCGGTCCACCCGGAACTCATTCGTTTTGGTATAAACTACCAAAGACTCCTCCGGTTCTGCACCTTTCAAAATGGGTATACCAAAGCGCCTCATCGTGGAAAAACACGGCAAGTTCGTAAAACTCACCATTTCATTACAAGTTGGAATTTTCGTGCACATAGTTCTCCTCTCCTTTTCTACATTTGTCATCTTTTGTCTGTTTGTCAGTCTTATCTGAATGCTATATTGTCGAGTTACCAAAATCTCACCTGAAATCTACCTTTACAGCTAGTTTTCAAGGTGCCTGAAGAGTTTATGCTTATTTCGCAAACCCCTCATGCTTCCATTGTAGCACACTTTGGCCAAAAAGTCAATATGTAAACCATATTTTGCAACGAAAAAAGGCTCCCATTACAGAGAGCCTTTTTGATTATTACGGTAGAAATATGAAGATTTTGTGATGTTACTAGCCAACAATAGCTAATGTCTATTCTGCATTTGCACTCTTCTCACGCCACGCAGTAGTAAAAGCCTCAATGGAAAAAACTGCCGCCAAATACCCCAACAATGCCAAAACAAACCCCGTCAAATTTATCACCCACAAAACATCGCTCCATCTTGTTTTAGCTGGCAACGGCCACACACGTATAGTTAGCAAGACCGACTGCCACAGTCCAAAGAGCACCGTCAACGCCGCAACTAACTTACCGGGGATTGTTGCACGTCGAATCTTGAAATGCCAACCAGTCTCCAAACACCACGCATGATGAACGCCGACATATATTGGCAGGCCGATCAGCACTCCAGACCATTTACCCAGACTATATACCTCTTGCGGCACACCCACCGTTACGCCAAAAGTCCAACTAATTATCCAGTTCACCAGATAAGGTAACAAACAAGAAAAATAGGTCATCCACGTCAAAAAAATTATCGCGCAACGGTATATATTCTTCCGTCGCCGCCCCTTTCTCAACGTCACCGAATCTCCTAAAAAGTCCTGCGCAACCCGTACCGCTTCCTGCTCTCCCGGAGCAAAATCCATCATTTCCTGTTCCTTCATCGCTACGTTCCCTCCTAACTCTGCCGATGTCGCCATCTTGGCGACATTTCTGTGTACAGAAAATAAATTTGTTCGTTTCTACCTCAATTCTAATATGCTGAGGTAGAAACCAAGTTTTAATCTTTGACACAAAAATTTGAAAGCGTCAAAAACCACCTCATACTTCAATTATAGCACACCTGATGGAAAAAGTCAATATGCTCAAGCCTTTTCCAAGCTAATCGTCACGTTCTCACCACTAACCTTGGCGATTTCGTCATAAGCATAGTTCTCGTTCTCTGCCAAGCCAGTTGCCAACACTTCCGCTTTCAACGTCTCCGCCCATTCTTCTGGCACCACGCAGCTCACACTCAGTTTAATCCGATCGTCCACCTGGAGGCCAGCCTTCTTGCGTGCCGCCTGCACCGCCCGAATCAGCTCGCGCACAAACCCTTCACGCGCCAACTCTTCAGTAATGTTTTTGTCCAGCCACGTTTCCGCACCATGTTCCACCGACTTTACATTCACCTCGTCACGCACGATTTCTTCGCCCCAGTCCGACAATTGTTCACCCGCATACACAAATTTGTTCAGCGGCTGCCGCACCTTGATCTGCGCCTCCGTATCCGACTTTTGCATCCGGAGCGCCAAACCTTCGTTGATGACTGCCCGCACGCGCGCCATCTGGTCCAAAATCTCCTGATCCACATCGCAAGTCATTGGATAATTCCTAAGATGCACGCTCTCGCCACTACCCGTCATATTCTGATACAACTCCTCCGCCAAAAATGGGACAAATGGTGCCAGCGCCTCAGCCATCTTCACTAGCACAATATACAGCGTGAAATACGCCTCATTTTTATCACTATCATCTTCACTCTTCCAAAAACGCCGCCGACTGCGCCGTACAAACCAGTTCGAGAGGTCATCCACAAACGGCAATACTCCGGCTAGCGCCTTCGGAATATTGTATTCTTCCATCCCTTCAATAATCTGCTTCTTCGTTTCATGCCAACGACTCATCACCCAACGGTCGAGCGGATTCACTAAATCAGTCACCGCCTTGCCTTCTGGTTTCCAGGCCGTTTCAAAATCCCATCCATCCACCTCAGCATAAGTAGTAAAGAAATCATACACATTCCAAATCATCGCAAGTTTCCGCTGCACATCACTCACATCTTTATCGGTCAAGGCAAAATCTTCACCAGAGAGCACTGGACTCGAGAGTAGCAAAAACCTAAGTGCATCCGCCGAATATTGATCCATCAAGACGTTCGGGTCGGTATAATTCCCCAGCGACTTGCTCATCTTGCGACCATCATTCCCTGCCAACGTCCCTGTCGTAATCACATTTTTGAAGGCGTTTTCACCAAACAGTGCCGTGTTGACCGCGTGCACATAGTAGAACCACGCCCGCACCTGGCCCACATACTCTACGATAAAATCCGCCGGATAGTTCCGCTCAAATTTCTCCTTATTCTCAAACGGATAGTGTAGTTGCGCAAAGGGCATCGAACCACTCTCAAACCAACAGTCCAACACCTTTTCGATTCGCTTGAAGTGCTCACCATCAATGTCAAATTCAATCTCATCTACCCAAGGCCGGTGATAATCTTCCAACTCCACCCCAGAAAGTTCCTTCAGCTCGGCGTAACTCCCCACCACTTTCACCGTGCCTTTATCACCTTTCCACACCGGCATCGCTGTCGCCCAGAACCGGTCACGAGAAAGATTCCAATCCGGCGCCTGCTCAATGTTCTTCTCAAACCGCCCATGCTTCAGATACTCTGGGAACCAGTTTACCTGCTCATTCTTCTCAATCATCAGCGGCTTGCTACCCTGAATATCAAAGAACCAACTCGGAAACGCACGATACATAATCCGTTGCTTACTGCGAGGGTTAAACGGATATTCATGCTTGATGTATTCGATTTTCCAAACAATCCCCGCCTCTTCCAAGTATTTGGCAATGAATTTATTCCCCGCCCAAATCTCAATTCCTTTTTCGTCAGTATCACGCACACCTAGCGCATGCAATTTCTCGGCCACCTCTGGCAAATAGTAGCCGTATTCGTCCAAGACATCCACAAAGTCCACCTCGTGTACCTGCGCCAACAAGTAATCATCCTCACCATACGCCGGCGCAATGTGCACGATACCTGTGCCGTCCACATCTGAGACAAAATCCCCACTAAGAACCGTCCAAGTGTCTTTCAACTTAGATTCTGCCTCTATTGTAGCACAGATTGGCTCATATGTCAAGCCAAGCAAATCTTTACCCTGAAAGTTTTTAATCTCTTCCCAATCGCGGCCTTCTAGTACCTTCTCTGCCCGACTCTTTGCTAAAATCATAGTTTCGTGCATCCCGGTCACCCGCACGGCAATATATTCCATCTCTGGGTTCACCGCCAACGCCATATTCGCTGGCAACGTCCAGGGCGTCGTGGTCCAAGCCAGCAAACACGTATCTGGCCATGCTTGATCCGTAATCTTGAAACGTACATACGCACTCGGATCTGTTACCGTCTGATACGCATCGTTATCCATTGTCACCTCAGACTTCGACACCGGCGTGGCAAACTTCGTATCATACATCAACACCTTGCGGCCTTCGTAGATCTTCCCTTTCTCATACAAAGTCTTGAACGCCCACCAGACCGACTCCATAAAGTTCTTGTCCATCGTGCGATACGCCCCCTTAAAGTCCACCCAGCGCCCAATCCGGTCAATCGTTCCCTCCCAAGTTTCCGAATTCGCCACCATGCTCTCGCGCGCCTTCAGGATATAATCCTCCAGGCTCCACTTGGTGCCAATTTCGCGCCGATCAGTGATTCCTAACTGCTTTTCCACAAAATTCTCGGCTGGCAAACCATGGCAATCCCAACCCCAGCGCCGTTCCACACGCTTACCCCGCATCGTCCAATACCGCGGCACCGCATCCTTGACGATGCTACTAAGCAACGTCCCGTGATGTGGCATCCCTGTGATAAACGGAGGTCCGTCATAGAAGACATACGAATCATCCTCTGGCCGTTGCTCGACTGATTTCTCAAAAGTCTTATTTTTCTTCCACCACTCTACTAGCGCGGGTTCATACTCGCTCGCACGTCGTCTCTGTCCTGCTTTGTATTTCATAATGCTCCTTTGTTTTAATAAAAAATCCCGTTGGTTTCTACGATTATATAAACCGTTAGAACCCAAGCGGGCGGTACCATCTAACTTCTTAGCTAAACGCTAAACTCTTACTTCCATCTTTCACGCAGACTCACGAGCGATTCTACTAAGGTTTCCCTGTTCTTTCGCCAACTCGCGGGTGATAGCCGCTCAAACGCTTTTCTATTTCGATTATATCATAATTCACGCAAAAAAGGCTGACAAATTTCGTCAATAGCGTTACACGCTATTGACTATTTCATCACCCAATAATTCACTTCGTCAAAAGTCGGCAAATTCCGACCTTTCCACACCGACAAAACCCCACCATTATTATCTATGGCGATAATCGTCGGATATTCTACCACATCATACGCTCGACAAATGCTCTCCCCCTCTCGTGTATCTGGATCAAGGCTTTCAATCTCTACCCCCGTTCGCCGTTCAAACTCGGTAAGCCATTCTTCTACCGTGCGACCGTAATCACTTTCTCGCCGCCACACACATATTATGCGCATATATCACACCCTTTCTTCCTTCGTTCACGAAGGATACGCTCAAAATCGTCTAATGTTGTAAACTTCAAAAACACACTTGCAAAACGCACATAAGCCACTTCATTCTTCTCCGCCAGCACATCGAGGACTGCATTTCCCACTTGCTCCGACGTCACCTCTTCCTCACTGCACTGGCGGAGGTGATTTTCGACTCGGTTCACGACTTCTTCAACTTCTAATTCGGAGTTCATAAACTTACCCACGCTACGCCGTACGGAGTTGATCAACTTATCGCGATCAAACACCTCACGATTCCCGCTCCGTTTACGCACAATCAACTGCGGCAACTCAATCCGCTCATAAGTCGTGAACCGATGGCCGTCGGCGCTCACGCGCCGACGGCGAATCGTCGTACCGTCGTCAGTTTCCCGACTCTCGAGCACCTTACTATCGCCAATTCTCGGAGCCGTCACCACGGTCTACTCCTTACCCTTGCCCCGCAGACGATCCCGCAAAGACGGTGGCACATCCAAATCATCTTCTGAGTTATCATTCCGGATACTATCCCACATATTTGAGCGATTCTCTGCCGTAAAGTCAGACGTCGCCGGTTCAACCGGTTGATTATTCACTGGTGGTTGCACCACACTCTGGCTACTGTAACTACCATAACTACTACCGTAATAATTGCTACTACCAGAATTCATATCAACAACATTATTCTGAGGCTGCTGAGGCAACACATCAGCCACCGTCTGGCTACTCAAGACCTGCTGATCATTACCACCCCGTTCAGCATCTAACTTGCGATAGTACTCCGAATCAAAACCCGTTGCTACTACTGTCACCACAATTTCATCTTCTAATTCTGGACGAATGCTAGCCCCAAAGATAATATTAGCATCTGGAGCCACTGCCGCAGTAATTACTTCGGCCGCATCCTGCACTTCACTCATGGCCATATCATAACCACCCGCCACTGAGAAGAGCACGCCACGTGCGCCATCAATCTTGACCTCAATCAACGGGCTCTCAATCGCCTGCTGTGCTGCCAGTACGGCACGATTATCACCAGAAGCCCGGCCAATCCCCATCAAAGCGCTACCAGCATTCTTCATTACTGCTTTTACGTCAGCAAAGTCAAGGTTAATCAAACTATGCTCAGTAATCAGTTCAGAGATTCCCTGCACACCTTGGCGCAAAACGTCATCCGCAATCTTGAATGTCTCAAGAAGTGGCGTCCTAGGATCAATTGTCTGCAATAACCGGTCATTCGGAATTGTAATCAAAGCGTCAACATTCTTGGACAAATTTTCAATTGCTACATCAGCATTCTCACGACGCTTAGCCCCTTCGAACGTAAATGGTTTCGTTGCTACGCCAACTGTCAAAATATCACGATTCTTAGCCTCTTCTGCCACGATCGGTCCCGCACCGGAACCAGTACCACCACCAGCACCAAGCGTAATAAACACCATATCTGCACCCTCAAGCGATTTGCCAATCGCTTCCCGAGCGCTATCAGCCGCATCGCGACCTTTTTCTGGATCACCGCCAGCACCCAAACCACGGCCAATATGCACTTTGGTCTCAGCCGATGAGTGGTGTAAAGCCTGGGCATCCGTATTAACTGCCACAAACTCCACGCCGGACAACCCGACTTCTTTCATTCTATCTATTGCTGAGCCGCCTGCGCCACCTACACCGACAACCTTAATACTTGCTGAACTCTCTACCTCTGTTGGCTTAATCTCAGGCATAGTTTTCGTACCTCGCTTATCCTCTCTTATCTTTCTCTAGTATACCACACATCTACTAGAATTATTAAAATTTACTCAAGAAACGCTTGATTACACCCGGTTTCTTATCTTTTTTGGCCTTACCACGGACTTTCTTGCCCTGAACCAACGACCCACCATCTAGGCTAGCCAGCATCAATCCAACAGCAGTTGCGTACTCGGGCTTGCCAAGCACGTCAGTCATGCCAGACAGCCCCGCCGGCACGCCCACCTTGACTGAAGTCTGGAGAACCTCACGCACAAATTTATCAATGTCACGCATCTTAGCCCCACCACCCGTCAGCACCACACCCTCAGGTAACCGCTGATCATAATGCGCTTTCTTGAGTTCTTTGCGCACCAAATCCAAAATTTCCTCAATTCGGGCTTGCACCACTTCGTCAATCTGACTCCGCTCAAACCGCAATTCTTTGCCCCGCCACCTTATCACTACTGGCGCATCCACCGAGCCAAAACTACCTGTGGCAAATCGTCGTTTAATTTCCTCTGCCACCTCCGTATCAATCGCCAACATCACGGCCAAATCATTGGTAATATTATTTGACCCAACTGGCACTACCCCAATATATTGCAAATCATTCTCTTCATAAACCGCTACGCCCGTCGTCGCTGCACCAATATCCACTACCGCCACACCGTTTTCACGTTGACGCTCGGTCAATACTGCTCGTGCGGCCGCTTCTACACTCGGTACCACCTGTTCAGCCGTCACATTTGCTTGCTCAGCCGTCTTACGCAAATTTTCATAATTTGGCGTCATTGTTGACACCACATTGGCCTTCATTTCCAATCTTGAACCCGTCATCCCAAGTGGGTCTTTGATTCCACCTTGACCATCAAGCACAAATTGTAACGGAATTACCTTCAGCACGGCTTGATTGGCCGGAATTCTACCCTGCAATGCCACATCTTCTACCCGCGCTAAGTCACTCTCTGTAATCTCGTGTTCCATGCCACCGACGGCAATCATCCCCTCAGTGCGCGTTGACACAATCTGTGCACCGTTAATCGAAATCGTCGCACTATTCACCTCATGACCACTCATCCGCTCCGCTTCGCCCAGGGCTCGGTCAATCGCTTGCGCTGGACCCGAAAGATTCGCCACCACACCGCGGCGCATCCCAGAATTTGGCACCTCGGCATAGCCAATCACATTCAAAGCCCCACCATGTGTCACGCTCGCCACCACGGTCCGCACATTATTTGTGCCAACATCTAGTCCAACTGCATAGCGCGAAATTTCATCCATAAGCTCATTATAGCGTAATTCTTAACAAATTACAACCGCCAAAAACCTCAAGAAACTAATCCGCCAAGGTCAATACTTCGCAACCATCCTCTGTTACCAAAATCGTGTGCTCGCAGTGACAACCGATTGATCCATCCTTCATCTTGACCGTCCAATTACTCTCTCGATCCACATAATTAGCCGGTTTTCCCAAGGACGACATCGGTTCAATACAAATCGTATCCCCCACTTTTAGAATATAACCATGCCCCCGCACCCCATAATTTGGCACATCGGGCTTCATATGCATCTCTTTGCCAATCCCATGGCCAATATAATTCTCGATCACCCCTAGTTTACCTTGTCGTAGTACTTTCTCTACCGCATAGCCAATATCACCAATTTTGGTGCCCGCTTTGACCACATCAATTCCCGCCCACATTGCGCGCTCCGTCGTCACAATCATCTGTTTCACCGCAGGAGAACCTTTTTTGCCTACAATCATCGTAAAAGCCGAATCGGTATAATATCCGTCATATAACACATCAAGATCAAAACTCACCTTATCTCCTTCTTCCAACACTTCATCCGTCGGCGCACCATGCACCAACTCATCATTCACCGAAATGCAAATCGCCCCAGGGAAACTCTCTTCTAGATAATCATACGCCACCTTCGCCCCCCGCTTCACGATCTCTGCCCGCACCCAGGCGTCAATTTCCCTTCCTGTCATCCCGGGTTGCACATATGCCTTCAAATCACGCAGCAAATTCCCCAAAATTTTGCCACCCTTGCGCATTGCTGCAATTTTCTTCTCTAGTTCCTGGGAGTTTTCCACAGGATGTATAAATTTTTTATTCATTTTCTACCTCTGTTATTACCTGTTTCATTCGTGCTTGCACCTCCTCTACCGTACCTATTCCATCCACATCTACAATCTTAATTCCCTTGCTCTGCAAAATCTCACAAATTGAATAAATATTTTGTTCAGCCAATCGAAACCTCTCTGTTATCGCTTCCAAACTTTGGTCGTCTGCTCGCCCCCTCAGCTGCATCCGTCGCACCAATTCATCTTTTGGTACTATAATCCGTACCACCATCTCTATCCGATCCGCTATACTCTCCACCACCCACTGTGCCTGTGGCGCGGTACGCGGAAAACCGTCCAATACGCAATCTTTCCCCTTTGCTGCCAAATCCTGCAATTCGGCCTCTAGTAACGGTATTATTACACTATCTGGCGCCAACTCCCCTCGTTTAAGAGCGGCCTGGAGTTCTGCATCCCCCAAATCCCGCAAAATCTGCCCTGTCGACAACCACACGCGCCCTGTCTCTTGCGCTAACAACTGCCCCTGTGTACTTTTGCCGCTACCTGCTAAGCCCATCAAAATAATCATGCCTTATATTATACACCCTTTATATCTTTGTTATAAGACATCATTTCTCGGCTGAGCCGGTTCCGTATGGCAGAGCCCGCCCGGAGGGTTTCTTTAGATGAGGAGAGGCCCACCGGATATCGTTAATAAAGATGTAAAGGGGTTGCATAATAAAGATATATTTGATATAATGCAGATAGTATGGCAATCAAAGTTACACGTAAAGATCAGAACGAGGCTAATGAAAACCTCATCCGTCGGTTCAACCGCAAGGTTTTGCAGAGCGGGATTATGCCCCTCAAGAAGTCGCAGATGCGCTTCTCTAAGCCAATTTCCAAGCGTGAGCGCCGCAGCAAGGCTATCATCCGCGAGATTCGTCGCGCTGAGAAGGCCGAGCGTATGCGCCTTGGGCTGAAATAATCCAAAAATAACCTCGCAAGGGGTTATTTTTTGTTATACACCACTACAGATAGCGCCCTACATAGGGCTTATGATTTCATAATAGCACAGAATTCCAAAAATGTCAATGGTAGACGCCTCAAGATTGTCTACAATACGGCTAACTTCACAATTCTCCCCTCCACGCTGCGCAACCCCCGAAACTCATTTTCTCCCAGCGTAATCCAGGCATTTATGACTTCCCCACCCCGTAATTTGAGGTATTCTTCTGGTGCATAAAACTGGATTAACTTCAAACTTTTACCATTTTGATCCCAAACCGTCAAACGCAGATGCTTACCGTCGACGCCGAGTTTTGCTGCTTCGATCACGCGCACCTCTGGCAAGAGAAAAATCGGCTCCTCATTACCTATACCATACGGTTCCAACTTTTGTAATTCCGCCACTAGTTCTAGAGATAGCTGCTCAAAATCCGTTACCGCCAAATCTTCCTTCACGTCCAAAAACCGCTCCTGGTTCTTGAGTTGTAATCCATCATAATAGGCATTAATGGCTCGCCGAAAATCGGCAATTTTGTCTTTAGCTACTTTCAGGCCGCAGGCTTCGGCGTGGCCACCACCAGAAATAATGTAATCTTTACAAACCGTCAGGGCCTCTGCCAGATTAAACTCACCGAAGCTGCGGCCTGAGCCTTTATATTCCTCGCCGGTTTCGGCGAGCACTATGGCGGGGCGGTGATATTGCTCCACTAGTTTCCCGGCCACAATCCCCAAAATGCCCTCATGCCAATCCCCACATTCGACCATCACCGCCCCGCCCTCTACGCCGCGGGTCGTAATCTCTTTTAGCGCTGCCTGCTGCTGGGTTTTGCGTGACTTATTCAAATTCTCTAGTTGCAACGCTAACGCCGCCGCCTGTGGCCGACTCTCAGCCAGCAGCAGTTGCAACGCCTGATCGGCACTTTCCATGCGACCCGCGGCGTTCAGACGCGGCCCGACCTGAAACCCCACCGCTTCACTGTTCAACCGTTTTACCCCTGCGGCTAACATCAGTTCCTTCAACCCTGCGCGCCGCGTCTTTTCTAGAACCTTAAATCCATAATAACATAGCCGTCGATTCTCTCCTCGGAGGCGCATGCTATCGCACACTGTACCAATCAGCACCAAATCCAACAACCATTTTTCTTGCCCTTCCG
Source organism: uncultured Candidatus Saccharibacteria bacterium (assembly GCA_947087275.1). GTDB lineage: Bacteria > Patescibacteriota > Saccharimonadia > Saccharimonadales > Saccharimonadaceae > Nanosyncoccus. The sequence goes on along the minus strand of CAMUBZ010000001.1, from coordinate 8,720 downwards.
GAATCATCCCCGCCCGCACCAAGGCTTGCGCCAACTTAAACACCACACCCACCCCTGCCAGATCTCGTAGCCCACATAGTTGCAAACTTGCTTCTGCGAGCACAGGCGCGCTCTCGTCATCTAAAGAATCCGACCCGCGCGCGCCGAGAGATTGCTCGCCACCAGCAAGTTCGCTCCCATACACACTCAAATCTCTCCGTTTTGGGTTAACTACGGCTACTGCCTGAGGCAGCGTCTCCGCACATTCGTGGTGATCCGTAATAATCACGTCCACCCCTTGCGCATTCAACTGTTCCACAATTTCGTGATTACGGCTTCCACAGTCTACCGTCATCACTAACTTCACCCCCGTTTCGGTAGCTCGCTTCACAACTTTTGTGCTCATACCATAACCATCCGCAAACCGGTTTGGCAACATAATTTCCAGATTTTCCGCCAGAACCCCTGCAAGCACCAAGGTATCATGCAACACCGTACTCGCCGTTACGCCATCGGCATCATAGTCGCCATAAATTATCACCTTCTCGCGCCGCTCCACCGCTAAACGAATCCGCGCCACCGCCTTTTGCATATCTGGCAACATCATCGGGTTCACGCATTCTTCATATTTGGGGTTCAAAAAACCCGGCTCCACCTCGCGTATCCGCAACAACTCCTCAAACAGCGCACTCACGCCTGCAAATTACCCTAGAGATTTGTCGGCTTTATTGGTCTTGGACATCTGTTGTGACTTTATCACCATACTTTGCAACTCCTTGAGCAACGGGAATTGCTTATTCATCTGATAGATCTTGGTATTACCCTTTTGTGTCACCAACAAAAACCCACCGCGCTCCAACCGCTGCAACTCGCGCTGAATATTGCCCGGATCTTCCTTAATCAACTTCGACAGCGCCCGCACATGTGTCTTAAAATCGGGATATTTCGCAAAAACTACGACAATCTTACGCCGCACTCGTGATGTAATGAAGATATCTAACATTTTACCTCTCCTCTACCTCTATTATACGCCTTTGTTGTGTTTTTTACAAACCCAAAATTGCCCTGTGCTATAATATCCCTATGTATTATGAGGTGATACCAACCGAAGTCTTTCGGGAAAATGGCGGCGCGTTGACCTACCAATCCGACCAAAAGCTCCTCCCCGGTCAAGTAGTTTTGGTCCCCTTAGGGCGGCGTCTCATCACCGGAATTGTGCTTAAACCAGTCCAGGAGGCCAAATTTGCCACCAAACCTATCAACCGCGTTATCACCGCCACTCCAATCCCGCGGCACCTTCTTGCGGCGATTCCGTGGCTCTCACAATATTATCTTTCCCCACTCCCAGCCTGCGCCAACCTTATGCTCCCTGCCGGGCTGGCAGCTAGAGGGGTAATTCGCTCTGCTGATACGAAATCAAATAATAAGACCACCTCTAGTGCGTGCGTCAGTATAAACAGGGCTGAAGTCCAGAGACGTGTTACAAGTCCGCAGGACAACACGTCGAAGACTTCACCCGCCACTGACAAGCGTGCTAGAGGTGGATCTAATATTAACCTGAGTCCGTACCAGCAGGGGAAGTTGCCTATAGTAGTGCTCAATCCCGCCCAACAAAAGGCTCTCAGAGCCCTCCAGGAAGCCCCAGGAGCCACTCGTTTGCTCAGAGGCGTTACTGGTAGCGGTAAAACCAATATCTACCTCAAAATGGCTGCTGATACCCTTAAACAGCAAAAATCGGTTATCCTCTTAGTGCCAGAAATAGCTCTCACCAGTCAATTAGTCCACATTTTTGAGCAAACTTTTGGCAATCTTGTCACTCTCATCCATTCCAACCAAACCATGACCGAACGCCGTAAAACTTGGCTCACCTTGCTCGAAAACACTTGCAATACCAACCAACCGCAAATCGTCATCGGGCCACGTTCCGCCCTGCTCTCACCCCTTGGTAACCTTGGGCTAATCATCATCGACGAAGCCCATGAGGGTGCCTATTATCAAGAAAACTCCCCTCGCTATTCTGCTCTCCGTCTCGCCAGTTTTATTGCTGGTCAACTCAAAATCCCTTGTATTGCCGGCACCGCCACCCCTAATATCGTCGATTATCACCTCGCCAAAACTCATAATTCCCTCGTTGAGCTCAACCAAAAAGCCAAATCCACCGCTATTGACCCCGAAATCACCATCGTCGACCTCAAAGACCGCGCTAATTTCCTCAAAAACCGCTATTTTTCTAACCAACTGCTAGCCAAAATCACCGAAAATCTGCACAATCACCACCAAACCCTAATTTTCCATAATCGTCGCGGTTCATCACCCCTCACCATCTGTGAAGAATGTGGCTGGCAGGCGCTTTGCCCCGAATGCTATCTCCACATGACCCTGCATGCTGACGGTTACCTCCTCACTTGTCATATCTGTGGCCACGAAGAAAAGGTCCCCTCATCTTGCCCCAATTGCCACCACCCCGGCATTATTCATAAAGGTTTTGGCACCAAATTGCTCGAAACTGAACTCAGTCGTCTCTTTCCTCAAGCCAAAATCACCCGTTTTGATGGTGACAACAAAAAAGATACCAGCCTAGCCCAGCTTTATCAAGCCGTCAAATCTGGCGAAATTAACATCCTCATTGGCACACAAACCCTTGCGCGCGGCCTAGATTTACCGCACCTCGCCACTGTCGGCGTCGTTCAAGCCGATTCTGGACTCTCTTTGCCTGATTTTGCTGCCGAGGAGCGCAGTTTTGAACTCCTGACTCAAGTAATTGGGCGCGTCGGCCGTGGGCACCTTGACACTGCTAGTGTCGTGGTTCAAACCTATCAACCCGACCACCCCGCCATCCAAACCGCTATGAAGGCCGATTACCCTGCTTTTGCCCAATATCTTCTCAAAAAGCGCCACAGTCAGCAACTCCCCCCCTTTACCTACCTCGCTCGCCTCACTATCACCTACAAAACCGAAAAAACCACTCTAGCCAAGATCCAACAAGCCTATCAACAACTTAATAACACGCCTGGTATTCAAGTTTCACCCCCGATGCCTGCCTTCCACGAACGCGGCAACCGCGGGTTCACCTGGCAGCTCATCGTCAAGTCCACCTCTCGCGCCCGCTTACAAAAAGCCCTTGTCCCCTTCCAAAAGTTCCACCTTGAACTTGACCCGCCATCCATTCTCTAACAAAAAACGAGGGCTCGGCATAACTCCCACTGGAGTTATGCCGCCCTCATCTGCATTTAGTATAAATCAGTTCATCAAATTTTACAAGAACCTTTTGTGAATTTTGTCAAATTCCGATTTGTTATGATTAGCATGCGTTCTATCCGTGCCGATTCTCGGAATCGCTTTTCGAACATTCTTTTCACTCGCCCTTGTAAAGAAAACTCCAGTCTGCGTAAATCAATAATCAGATTCGGTGATTGTTTAACCGCATGTTTATACATTATCGCCTCGATCCAAGAAAAAGTCCACTGTTAGCCTTTCATGCGGTTGCAGGCGTACACCATTATCAGTTAAAACACCTCTTGATTTTATCATGCCAAGCATTGTAGCATATTTCAAACACTTTTACCTACCACAAGCATCTTATTTAGGCAAAAATGTGCTATAATTATAAGATATGAGATCAATCATCACTACCCCTGACCCACGTCTCAGGCAAAAATCCACCAAAGTCAACCACATCACCGACGATACTCACGCAATTATCGCCGATATGGTACGGCTCTCGCTGGATTGGGAAAAGGCCCACCCATATGAGCTATCCGCCGCCATGGCCGCCCCGCAGATGGGCGTCAACCAGCGCATTATCATCGTGCGCGATGATTTTGACGACAAGAAGAACAATTCTTTCACCGCCCTCATCAACCCCGAAGTTATCAAAACCGAAGGCAAAATCATCAAAGAACACGAAGGCTGCCTCTCTGTACCCGAAATTTATGGCTTGGTCGGCCGACCGCACAAGGTCAAAGTAAAAGCTCAGCTTGAAGACGGCACCGAGGTCCGCATCAAAGCGGATGGCTACCTCGCCCGCACCCTGATGCATGAAATCGATCACCTCAATGGTATCCTCTTTATCGATCACATTCGCGATGATCAGGACGCTTTCTATCGTCTTGACGACAAGGGCGATCTCCAACCCGTCGACTACGATTCTGAAATCAAAGATAACGCTAACTTATTCCCTGAGGATTAGTATGGGAGATTTTGCTACTACGTCTTTGAGGGCGGGTGCAGAGGCTACAGCCAAGCATGCAGCGCGCGAAGCCCGTAACGACGGGCCTGAGCGACGCGTCGCCCGAGAAGACGAAATGGCAAAATCTCCCAAAATAATCTTCTTCGGCAACGGCCCACTAGCCGATTTTACACTAGAAGTACTACAAGCACATTGCGAAATTCTCTTTCACGCCCGCACCAAGGACGACCTCACCACAGCAGTCACCTTCAAACAACAATACCCCGAAGCCTTTGGTGTCTTGGCCTCTTTTGGCGTTATGATCAAAAGCGATGTCCTTGACGCTTTTGCCCCCGAAGGTATCCTCAATCTGCACCCCTCATTACTGCCCAAATATCGCGGCGCTTCGCCTATTGAATCTGCTATCCTCGCTGGTGACACCGATTTTAGTTATTCTATTATGCGTTTAGTCAAAGCCATGGATGCGGGGCCGATTTATCATCAAGCCGCCTTATCCGACTTACCTATCAACAAGACCGAAATTTATCACGCTCTGGCTACTGCTGGCGCCGATTGGCTCGTAGCTAATCTTTCTCAAATCCGCAAGATGAGCCCTGTAGACCAAGATAATTCTCAAGCCACTTTCACCACCAAACTCAGCAAAAACGATTCTTTGTTGCACCCCGAAAAACACACCGCCAACGAAATTTTCCGCCAAATCGTCGCTTATCAAGGCTTCCCTAAGCCCAAATACGAATTTTATGGCAAAACTTGCATCATTCTAGACGCTCATACCGTCAACACCAACGACATCATCTGTGATCCTTCCCTGGCACCCGAGCTCAGCACTCCACTCATGCTCAAATGCGCTGATCGCAATTTTGTCGCCATCGACCGTTTGCAACCCGAAGGCAAAAAGCCCATGGACGTCAAATCTTTCCTCAACGGCTACGCCAAAAACTAGTCAAAGCACCACAAGACAGGGCTAAGCAAAGCCCTTATACTTTTATCTTAGCACACATTGCAAAACTTGTCAAGCCAAAATCTGTTGACGGTTCTGCATCAGCTCCTGTTTGAACTGCCGAAACACTTGCAAAACCTCTTCCCGGAACCCGGGCACGTTCTGATCTAACCAGTTTGCCACTTCGGCGCTATCTTCAATTTGATTAAACTCCTGCATTTGTTCTGGCGTCAAACCAGCACTAATTTGCTGCCCCACTCGCACTTCCAACTCTTCCGTTGCTTGTTCCATAAAGGCTTGCTTCTCTGCTGCTGGCATCTCGCCCAAACCAACTTCGGTCATAAATTCTTCGTCAATCAGCGCCATAGTTTTCTCCTTTCTAACATTATAGCATGTTATAATAAACATAAGCACAAAAAATCTGGAGAAATTAAAAGCAAATGACAAAACCGCCGTCGATCAAGACCGCCGAAATTGACAAATACGCCGATCTCGATCTACATCAACTCGAAATTGTCCTCAAAAAAATTCAACAAGACCCTCCTTCTTCCACTAGTAAAGCCGCTGCTCGCGCCGCTCGTCAAGCCCTACGTCAACGCCAACGTATCATCAAGGCTCAAGTGATGGAATTTGAGCAAACCAACGATCACCACCTCTTAGTTTTTGATTCAACCGACAATTTCTCAAAAATCGCTGGGCGCTCGGTGTTATTTTATACTTTGACTATCGCTGACCGCATCCACCGCCGTTATAGTGTCAAGAATGATACCGATGATTATTCCCGCTCCGAAGACGGCGTCGTGTCAATTCGCGCTATCGAGCAACTAGAGTTGCAGCTCGCCGAAATCAACATCTTCCCTGATCGCAAACTCTCGACCGACGAACTTCACTTTTACAAACTCCCAAAGGTTTATAATGACGAGCAAATCGCCAAACTGCGCGACCGCTCCCACCAAGATATTGAACGTATTACTTCAATCATTCTTCCCCTTTCGCCCATTCCCGAACTTTATACGCTGATTTTGGAAATGAACCGCTTGCTTTATCATAATTGCAAGCGGATTTCTGATACTCTCGCTCGTGAAACCCTTGTTCGCCCCATGATTATGGACGCTAACGAGATGCTCGTGAGCTACCTCAACTTCGCCAACGCCAAACCCAGTTCTGGTATTGTGCATCAACCCGCCAATTCTACCTATTCTTCCACCGGCCACCCCACCAAGCCGCAATCCACCCAGGCCCAGAATCTCCTGAATCTTTTGCTCTATACACGCAATTTACGCAACAATCTGGCCAATATCGAGAACCTCCGCCTCATCCACCACCGTGAACTTTGTGATATTCTAGAAAGGTTAGTCGAAATCGAACGCATCACTGCTCGCGAATACGCTAAACAGCGTCGCAAAGACCAACAAAAGGCCGCTGACCATGAGTAGTTATGACGACCGACGCTTTGAACGATTTTTGCTCAAAGAACTCTGGATGGCTTATGATACCGCGCGCAAAGGCAAACGTCACACCGTCGATGAACACCGCTATGAGCTTAACGCCATGGAAGACACCATCGACCTCCGCGATAGCATTATGCGTCGCTATTATAAACCTAGCCGTGGCGTCGCCTTTATCGTGCGCGACCCAGTGATTCGAGAAATCGTCGCAGCCCCCTTCCGCGACCGCGTAGTACACCATTTTCTTTATAACATCTGCGCTGACTGGTGGGATCGCCGTTTTATCCCGGATTCTTATTCTTGTCGCAAGGGCAAAGGCACGCTTTATGGCCAAAAGCGCCTTGCTCACCACCTCCGCCAAGTTACCGAAAACTATACCATTCCCGCTTATACCGTCAAACTCGATATTCAAGGGTATTTTATGAGTCTAGACCACAAATTATTATACGAACGCATCCTCTGGGGTCTAGAGCAACAATTCTATCATAACACGCGCCCAGACAAAGAAAATGGCATCCGCTGTCACCCCGATGACCGGGATCGCCTCTACGGCACACTCAAATATCTCTGGCATGAGGTGATTTTTGACGAACCGATGCGCGATATTGCCATTCGTGGAAAACGCTCCGATTGGAAACAGTTGCCGCCTAGCAAAAGCCTCTTCAACCAGCCCAAGGGCAGCGGAATTGTAATTGGTAACCTCACCAGCCAACTCTTATCAAATATTTTCCTCGACCAACTGGACCGTTTTATCCAATTTGACCTCGGTTACAAACATTACGGGCGCTACGTGGATGACTTTTTTATCCTCGTCCCCATATGGAAGCGCGAGCAACTTTTGCGCGACGTTAAAGTCATTGAAAAATATCTCCGGCGCGAACTCAAACTTACCTTGCACCCCAAGAAACAATACAAACAACCCGCCGACAAAGGCATCCCGTTCATTGGTGCCGTGGTTTACCCACGTTTCATCATTCCTGGCAAGCGTGTACGTAATAACTGTTACAAAGCCGCCTATAAACTTGCCACCAACGGCGAAGGCGACATTGATGGTTTTGTGGCGCGCATGGGCAATATGAAACATATCAATAGTCGCAAGTTTCTCAAACAAGTTTTTGATACTTTTGGTTGGGAATTCGATTGGGTACCAGAGGAGGAATATCGTAAGCAACATCCCCGCCAACAAAAATCTTGACTTCAGTGAAATTTTTGCTATAATAGAAGTATATTCGGGGATACCCGTCCAACCCCAGCAGCAGAGGCTGACTGGGGGACATTTTTATTATAATACTTACCCCAAATAAAGTCGCGCGAAAGCACTTTTAATTAGTTTGAAGTCCGAATCGGACATCGTCCCCATTCTCTTGTAAAGTCTCGCTACGCTTAGTACTCTCGCTTGTGCAAGTGCAGCAATTTCCCTTTTATCCTGAAAAACAAATGGTGCATACCAATTGCCCTCATGAAACTGCGATGTTAACGGAATACCCATAAAGCCAAAACGACTTAACTTCTTGAATACTAACACTGGACGTGAATACACCTTATGTTTGCCATTAATTTCTATACCAACATTTTCGCCCATCGCACACCACCAAATTTCACCTTCATGAACCAACCGCAACCGATTCATATTATGTAAACTTTTCTTTAAATCCATCCATTCATCAAAATGTTTCTCTTCCACCTTTACTCCCATTTTTAGTTATTCCCAGAGTGTAGCATATTTTAAGTTAAACTTACAATCACAAGCACGATAAAACATCAAAATCATTTTGCAAACAGAGACAAATAACTTTTGAACTTGTAACGACGTTACAAGTTCAAACATCTAGTACCCTCTCCTTGCCAAAAGGCAAGGAGAGGGTGTATCGTCGGCGTGCGCAAGGCACGCCGACTCTTAACGGCAGTCGGAAAGGGCGGCTACGCCGCGCCTTCTTCCGACTGCCTATTCCTCCGGTTTTCACCGAAGCCAAAAATAAATACTTTTCTGCATTCCAATTTTTACGTGCTTTCGTATCCACCGTTCTGGATTCCGATCGGCACGCTCACCGCGGGGATTTTGATGTACGCCAGTTTACCGATTCCGACAACTTTTTGGAATGTAAAATGGAGCCCCAAGGCTCCATTTTACTCACAGGCGGGCACTTGCTTTACCGTACAGTCA